>NZ_JAUZVM010000009.1:0-145342 GCF_031844565.1 Alcaligenes sp. AB3 | reverse complement strand
GAGCTATAAGCGTCGCGCTCAAACAGCACGGGGCTTGTATCCTGGATAGCTCAAGAGCCTGCGGCCAGAACCCTGACTTGCCCTCCGACTAGCTGCTCCCCCTCAAGAAAAGGCCACACCGATTCAGGTTCAAACAGGTCCTTGCCCAAAGATGTTCTCTTTTCTGAACAGCTTCAGACTCTACAGAAATAAAAAAAGCGCAGCATTTTTTGCTGCGTTTTTTTCATCGAACCAAGCAGATAGTTAGCTGCGGCTGGCCAGTGCCGGAAACTCGGCAAAATATCCCCGGATGCCGGTCAGAATGGCTTGGGCAATCTTGTCCTGATGCGAAGAACTACGCAGCAGACGCTCTTCCTCCGGATTACTGATAAACGCTGTTTCGATCAGAATCGACGGGATATCCGGTGCTTTCAGTACAGCAAAACCAGCGCGTTCAACATTGCGCTTATGCAGGCGGTTGATCTTGCCGATCTCGCCCAGCAGGCGCGAGCCTACTTTCACCGAATCGTTAATCTGTGCGGCCGTAGACAGGTCCAGCAGAATTTGCGCAACCTGACGGTTGTGGGAACCCAGGTTCAAACCGCCGATCAAGTCAGCATCGTTCTCTTTCTTGGCCAGCCACCGAGCAGCCGAGCTGGTGGCACCGTTTTGAGACAGGGCGTAGATAGACGAGCCACGCGCACTAGGCTTGATCCAGGCGTCAGCGTGAATACTGATGAACAGGTCAGCTTTTACCCGACGGGCTTTTTGCACACGCACTTGCAGTGGCACGAAGAAGTCCGAGTCGCGCGTCAAGTAAGTGCGCATATTGGGCTGCGCATCGATCAAACGCTTCAGGCGGCGGGCAATGTTCAGCACCACATCTTTTTCACGCGTACCACCGGGACCAATGGCACCGGGGTCTTCACCACCATGGCCAGGGTCCAGCGCAATCAGTAAAGGACGATTTGGAGTGCCCGGAGTGGCTCCGGGCGAAGGGGAGCGCGGTGGAGTTGTAACAGGAGGCGGCGTACGAGCGACGGGCGGCAAGGTCTGCCCTTGTACCGTGGGCACAGGAGCATCAGGCGAGTTTTGAGCCAGGCTTTCCAGGACGGAAGCCAGGGGGTCGTTATCGTCCTGAATTTGCAAAGCCAGCAGCGGGTCTTGAGCCACGCGCGGGTACAAGTCCAGCACCAGACGGTACTTGTATTCGCCAACGGGCTTGAGGGTAAAGATCTGGGGAGCGACGGCCTGTTTCAGATCCAGCACCAGACGCACGACGTCGGGGCGGTTCTGGCCCACGCGCACGGAGCGAATGTAGGGGTCATTGGGGCGGACCTTGGAAACCAGCTCCTCGATGGTGCGGTTCATGGTCAGGCCCTGGATGTCCACCACCATGCGATGGGGGTTTTCCAGTGTGAAGTGCTCGGCCTTGAGCTCGCTATCCATTTCCAGGGTGACGCGGGTGTATTCATCTGCCGGCCAAGTACGGACGGCCACGATAGTGCTGGCATTCGCCAGTCGCGGGATGACAGGGAGCAGGAACAGGGTAGTGGCCGTGGCGACGAATCGGCGACGGGCCTTGCCGGCTGGGGCTACTTCTGCAGGCTGGGGGCGAGTGTCGTAATCCATAGCGTTCCTTTGGCGCTGCGTGCATCCAGGGTGGCCAAACGACCGTCACCGCAATAATCCAGGTGTAAATCCAGATCGGGCTCGGGCAATAAATCCCCTGCTTTTTCGGGCCATTCGATCAGCACAACAGCATTGTCTTGCAAAATATCGCGAAAACCTGCATCGACCCATTCTCGTGGATCGCTAAATCTATAAAAATCAAGGTGATAGAAGTATAAGCTAGAAACTTTATAACTTTCAAGTAAAGCGTAGCTAGGACTTTTGATACGACCGGTAACGCCGCAAGCCCGCAACAGGGCTCGAACGAAGTGGGTTTTACCGGCACCCAGGTCACCATGAAGATGAATTCGACCACCCGTGGGCACACCGGGAACCTGACCGCTTAGCAGCGGGGCAAGGCGTTCGGCCAGGGCCGTGGTGGCGTCCTCGTCAGGCAAAGACAGGGTTAAAGCTTGCAGATTCATAGGCTTGGATCAGGTCGCGAGGGATAACCACAATGGAATGGTCAAGCCCGCTAGTATAGTGCCGATCGACATGGTCAGCGCGACCAGACGGCTATCGGCTCCCATGCGGGCAGCCAGTACATGGGCAGAAGAGGCGGTGGGCAGAGCGGCAAATACCAGTAACATCTGGCGCTCCAGTGTGCTCATATCCAACACCCAGGCAATTGCCAGGGCCGCCAAGGGTAAAGCCAGCAGCTTGATGGCGGTAATCCAGCCGATCAAGGCCCCCGCGCGCCGTGAGCCTTGCAGGGACAAGGTGGCGCCTACACACAACAGACCAATCCCCAGGGCGCAAGCCCCCAGGCGGCTAAAGGCCAATTGAACCGGGCCGGGCACAGACAAACCGGCCAGATTCCAGGCCAGCGCGGCAACAGTAGACAGGATCAGAGGATTTTTGAGCAGCTCGATGGCGATGCGGCCTTGTTGCCCACGTGCCAGCACGGTCACAGCCACCATATTGGCCATGGGAACAGAAAAACCCACCAGCAAGGCCATGACGGCAACGCCTGATGGCCCGGCAATGGCACTGGCCAAGGACATCCCTAAATAGGTATTGAAACGGAAGGCGCACTGGGTCAGGGCGGCGTGCTGAAAATGTTCGGGTTTCAGAATGGGCAGGGCCAGCCAGGCCAATACAGTACCCACAGCAATTAAAACAGCCGCCGCCACCAGCAAGGGCCAGGTATCACCCAGATTGAGAGGGATGCGAGTAATGGAATCAAACAGCAGGGCTGGAAACAGGACGTAATAGACCAGCTTTTCGGCACCCTGGAAAAAATCCCGGCTGAAGTGGAAGCGATGCAGCAGCAAAGCCCCCAGCGCTATCAACAGAAAATCGGGCAGGATCAGCGGGAATATTGTGGCCATGATGACGGTAATTAAAGGCAGATATAGGTATATCCCCTGTAGGTATCTGCTTTCAGAATTAACAATTGTTGGGGATTAGCTGCGCTATTATTGATGAGTTCCCCTTACCCAGGGGATGGATCTACAAAAAGACTAAAGAGGAGATGTTCCCATGATAGAGAAGTTTCCCAAGAAATTTGCGCTGCTATCCCTTTGTGCAAGTTTGTCCATGATCGGCACGGCCAATGTCGCTCACGCTCAAGCTGATTACCCTAATCAGGCGATTCGCGTCATTGTTCCTTTTGCGCCTGGTGGCTCCACCGATATTGTGGCGCGTATTGTGACCAAGGGCATGAGCGAAGTGCTGGGCCAATCCATGGTTGTGGAAAACAAGGGGGGTGCCGGTGGCGCTATCGGAGCGGCAGAAGCGGCTCGCGCCAAACCTGACGGCTATACCTTGTCGATTGCCACCATCTCGACTCTGGCAGTGAATCCCGCTTGCCGCCCCAATGATCTGCCCTATGATCCCTTGAAAGACTTTGTGCCGGTCAGCAACTTTGCCAACCTGCCCAACGTGATCGAGGTCAATCCCAAATTCCCGGCACAAAACTTCAAGGAGTTTGTGCAACAGTTGAAAGACAATCCCGGCAAATATTCCTACGGCAGCTCGGGCACCTGCTCGGTTCTGCACTTGTTTGGTGAAGCCTTCAAGCTGGAAACCGGCACTGATATCGTGCACGTTCCGTACCGTGGCGCCGGTCCGGCTGTGACGGACGCGGTGGGTGGCCAGATCAATGCCATGTTCGATAACTTGCCTTCGTCCATGGCCCAGATCCAGGCTGGCAATTTGCGGGCACTGGCGATTGCCTGGCCTGAGCGCCTGCCTGCTCTGAAAGATGTGCCTACCTTGGCCGAGGAAGGCTACCCGCAGCTGAACAGCCCGGCCTGGTACGGTTTGCTGGCTCCCAAAGGAACGCCTCCTGAAATCGTTGCCAAATTGCATGCCGCTGCTGCTGAGGCTTTGAAGAAGCCGGAAATTATTTCGGCTCTGGAAAAGCAGGGTGCCACGCCTTCGGGTAATTCGCCTGAAGAGTTCGCCAAGGAAATCAAGGAGCAATACGACTGGGCCCACGACGTGGTCAAGAAAGGCAATATCAAGTTGGAATAAGCCTTTGCTGCCTGATTGCAATCATAAAAAAACCGGCCTGCGAAGGCCGGTTTTTTATTTCAGCCCCCAGAGGGCTTAGCTACGGTTGGCTTGCAGCACGGTCAAGGCCGTCATATTGATGATGCGGCGTACGGTCGAGCTGTAAGTCAGGATGTGCACCGGAGCGTTGGCACCCATCAGGAAAGGACCGATGGCCACGTTGCTGCCAGCGGCGGTTTTCAGCAGGTTGTAGCTGATGTTGCCAGCGTCCACGTTCGGGCAGACCAGCAGGTTGGCCGAGCCTTTCAGCGAGGAGTTGGGCAAGGTGCGATTGCGCAAGCTTTCGTCCAGAGCGCAGTCGGCATGCATTTCACCGTCTACTTCCAGGTCAGGGGCTTGTTCCTGAATCAACCGCAGGGCTTCACGCATTTTGGGGCCGGAAGTGGCCGAGTCTGTACCAAAGTTGGAGCGCGACAGCAGGGCCACCTTGGGTTCCAGACTCAGCGTGCTCAACATACGAGCAGCTTCAATCGTGTATTCCGCAATTTCCTGTGCGTTCGGGTCGTCGTTGACGTGCGTGTCGGTCAGGGCAACCGTACGCTCGCCCAGCAGCAGGATGTTCATGGCGGCGTAGACGCTGGAGCCGGGCTTGCGGCCAATCATCTCGTCGATGTAACGCAGGTGGTTGTGGTAGGAACCAATGGTGCCGCAAATCATGCCGTCAGCATCGCCCAGGTGCACCATGGTCGAGCCAATCAGCGTCAGGCGGCGACGCATTTCCACGCGAGCCATTTCCTTGCTGATGCCGCGACGGCACATTTTTTCCCAGTAGGTGGTCCAGTACTGGTGGAAACGGTCGTCGGACTCGGGGTTGGTTACTTCCACATCCACGCCCAAACGCAGGCGCAGACCAAATTTCTTGATGCGGGACAGCAACACGGCAGGGCGGCCGACCAGAATTGGGTGGGCCAGCTTCTCGTCCACAATCACTTGCACGGCGCGCAGCACGCGTTCTTCTTCACCTTCGGTAAAGACGATGCGGGCCTTGCCGCCTTCGCGCACCAGTTGCTTGGCCACAGCAAATACGGGCTTCATGAATGCGCCGGAGTGGTAGACGAACTGTTGCAGCTTGGCGATGTAGCCTTCCAGGTCAGCGATAGGGCGGGTTGCCACGCCTTCTTCCATGGCGGCTTGGGCCACAGCGGGGGCGATACGCACGATCAGACGTGGGTCGAATGGCTTGGGAATCAGGTAGTCGGGGCCAAAGCTCAGGCCGTAACCACCGTAGGCAGCGGCCACGGCTTCGTCTTGCTCTTCTTCAGCCAGGGCGGCAATCGCGCGGGCAGCGGCTTTTTCCATGCCACGGGTAATCGTGGTGGCACCCACATCCAGCGCACCGCGGAAGATGTAGGGGAAGCACAGCACGTTGTTGACCTGGTTCGGGAAGTCCGAACGGCCGGTTGCCATGATCACGTCATCGCGAGCGGCTTTGGCCACTTCAGGCAGAATTTCGGGGGTGGGGTTGGCCAATGCCATCACAAAAGGACGGTCTGCCATTTTTTGCAGCATTTCAGCTTTCAGCACACCGCCTGCGGACAGGCCCACGAAAACGTCAGCGTTGTCGATCACATCAGCCAGCTTGCGGGCCTCGGTTTCTTTGGCGAAGCGGGCCAGTTCAGGCACTTGATGGCCGGGGCGGCCTTTGTAGACCACGCCATCAATGTCGGTGACCCAGACGTTTTCTTCGGGCAGACCCATGTCTACCATCAAGTCCAGGCACGCCAAAGCGGCTGCACCAGCACCGGAGGTCACCACCTTGATCTTCTTGATGTCTTTACCGACCACTTTCAGGCCGTTCAGGAACGCGGCTGTCACACAAATGGCGGTACCGTGCTGGTCGTCGTGAAAGACGGGGATGTTCATGCGTTCACGCAGCTTGCGCTCAACTTCAAAACACTCGGGGGCCTTGATGTCTTCCAGGTTGATGCCACCAAAGGTAGGCTCCAGACCGGCAATGATATCCACCAGCTTGTCGGGATCGGTTTCGTTGATCTCGATGTCGAACACGTCCAGGCCAGCAAACTTCTTGAACAGAACGGCCTTGCCTTCCATCACGGGCTTGGAGGCCAGGGCGCCAATATTGCCCAGACCCAGCACAGCAGTCCCGTTGGAGATCACACCCACCAGATTGCCACGGCCGGTGTAGCGGAAGGCATTCTTTGGGTCGACAACGATTTCTTCACAAGCGGCGGCCACACCGGGGGAATACGCCAGACCCAGATCGCGTTGGCTGACCAGCGGCTTGGTGGCGGCAATCGTTACTTTGCCGGGAATGGGGAACTCGTGATAATCCAGTGCAGCTTGTCGATCTACGGGTGAACTCATGGTTTCCTCTTGCTCAGGCGTCAAACAGGTGTTTGGTGGAATCGGGGGATGGCGTGGGAAGTAGGCACCAGCGCCGCTTTTCAACAAGTGTAGATAATTAAACAGGCCAGGGTATTAGGGCTTATTATTACCCCATTAGTAAATGCTTATGGTATGGGGTAAAGGCTTGGAAACAAACGATATCGCGCATCGCTTGGTGCAACGACTCAAGCTGCGTCACTTGGCCTTGCTGATCGAGATCGAACGCCTGGGTTCGCTGACCAAAGTGGCGGATTTGATGGCGATGAGCCAGCCTGCAGTGACACAGGCCCTGGCCGAGGTTGAGCAGGTGTTTGGTACTGCCCTGTTTCTGCGTTCTTCCCGTGGCATGGAGGCAACACCACAAGGGCAAATCGTGATTTCACGTGCCCGGGCCATGGTGCAGGACATGGAGTTGCTGAGCCTGGACTTGCAGGCGCACAGCCTGGGGCGGCAAGCGCATTTGCGTCTGGGGGTGATTCCCCTGGTGTCCGGCAAGCTGGTTTCCACGGCGCTGCGGGCGACCCGTCCCCAAGGACAGGTGGTCTCGGTCAGTATTACCGAGGGGCTGACGGAAACCCTGCTGGAACAACTGCGTGATCATGCCCTGGATGCCGTGGTGGCGCGCAGTTCTCCGGATTTGAATATGAAAGGGCTGCGACATGAGGCCTTGTACGCGCAGCAACCGCGCCTGATTGCCAGCCGGGAACTGGCAGGCCGATTGGGACGACGCAAGCTGGACTGGGCGCAACTGCAGGATCTGGACTGGATTCTGGGGCCGCGCAATACGCCCATGCGGCGGCAGGTGGCGAACCTGTTTTTGCGAGCAGGCTTGCTGGAGCCGGTGCCCAGCGTGGAGACTTCCTCACCCAAGCTGATCGGTGAGTTGATTGTGAACCACTCCCGGGCCGTCTCCGTGGTCCCCACTGAAATTGCCGAAGAGCTGGTGCGCGTGTCCGGCGTGGCCATCGTGCCGTATTCCTTTGAGTGGGGTTTGTCGCCCATTGCGCTCTTCACGCGGGTGGCCGGTCAGCAGCGTCCCGTGGACAAGCTGTTCGCGCAGGAACTGAAACGGGTGTGTACTGATAAGACTGTGCCCTTGGAACGGGGGGCTTTTTTCTACTAGTGTCGTTTTGTCTGCTGCGGGTTGATTGTTAGGGTCACATTGGGAGCGCCCTATGCCGAGCGGGCTGGGCGGGACCTGAGGGCAGGATGTCATACCTGCCCAGGAAACCGGAGCCGCTCACTGACAAGAACCGCCCCCCGCTTTCATGTCCAGGAGTCTGAGAGGGGGGGGGTACAGCGGCCTGCTTGTTGCTGTCTGGGTTAGGCAAGCAGCGGCTTACTGATTGACATACCAGATCGCCTTGGTTTGCTGGTACTGATCCAGGGCTTCCATTCCCTTGTCCTTGCCGCCAAAACCGGACAGTTTGAAGCCACCAAAGGGCGCGGTGATATCACCTTCGGAAAAGCCATTCACCGAAACGGTGCCTGCCTTGATTTTGCGCGAGACACGTTGTGCGCGCCGCACATCCAGTGTGTAGATGGAGGCGGCCAGGCCGTATTGGGTGTCGTTTGCCAAGGCGATCGCTTGCTCTTCTGTCTCGAAGGTCGTGATGGCCAGAACGGGGCCGAACACTTCTTCCTGGAACAGACGGTCTTCCGGGGTGATGTGATCGAAGATAGTGGGCTCGATATACCAGCCACTGCCCAGGTCACTGTGAATGCGCCCCCCATGAACCAGTTTGGCGTTTTTTCCGGGGTTCTGCAGAAAGCTGGCCACTTTTTCAAAGTGCGCTTTTTCTACCATCGGTCCGATAGACACATCCGGGTCCGTAGGCAGACCTACTTTCCAGGAACTCAGCCCCTGTTTGAGTTTTTGCAGCAGCGTGTCTTTCAGGCTGCTGTGTACGATCAGGCGGGAGCCGCAGCTGCAGTTTTCGCTCATGTTCCAGAATGCGGCCGCCAGGATGGAGGGGACCGCCTCGTCCAGCAGGGCATCCTCAAAAACGACCTGGGGGCTTTTCCCGCCGCATTCCAGTACCACCTCCTTCAGATTGCTTTCTGCGGAGTATTTCAGGAACAGGCGACCCACTTCGGTGGAGCCGGTAAACGACACAATATCCACGTCCTTGTGCCGTCCCAAAGGCTCTCCGACTTCCTCGCCTGTCCCTGTGACCAGGATCAGGGCCCCTGCGGGGACGCCTGCCTGATGTGCCAGCTGTGTCATGCGGTAGGCGCTCAGACTGGTCAGCTCGGACGGCTTCACAATGACCGAGTTGCCGCACACCAGAGCAGGGGCTACTTTCCAGGCGTACATCTGGGCCGGGAAGTTCCAGGGCAGGACGGCCGCCACGACCCCAATGGGTTCCTTGGTGATCAAGCCCAGCGCGTCGGAGCCGGTTGGGGAAATTCGGCCAAAGCATTTATCAGCCGTTTCCGCATACCAGCTGAAGGTATCGATGGTGGCGGGCATGTCGGTATTCAGACATTCGGTGATGGGCTTGCCTGCATCCACGCAATCGAGTGCGGCCAGTTCCTCGGCGTGTTGCTCCAGCAAGGCGACCCACTTGAGCATGATCTTTTTACGGTCTGCCGGAGACAGTTCAGACCACTCGCCCGACTCAAAGCTTGCGCGTGCGGCAGCGACCGCCGCTTCTACATCCGAGTCTTGGCCAGCGGAGATCTTGCCAATCACGGCCAGATCGATAGGGCTGACGTTATCGAGCAGGGCCGAAGCCGTGGTTTGATAGCCAGGAATCAAATGGGAAGCGTGCAGCTTTCCGGCGCGGGCCAACTCAAAGACAGTCTCTTTCTGCGTGGGCATTCAAGCCTCCTGTTCTACTTGGTAAGCGTTGATCTGGGCCAGGAAATCATCCCGTTCCTGCGCGTCGACTGGCAACAGGGGCAAGCGCACCGAACCGACATCAATGCCGTGGCGCACGCAGCCCAGTTTGGCCTTCTGGTTGTAGTTGCCGGACTCCATGGCGGCAATGGCGGGCAGCATGGCTGCCATCATGCGACGCACGCTGTCCCAGTCTCCTTGTTCGGCTGCCTTGAGCATTTGGACCTGCTCGGCAGGAAATACATTGGCCCCGCCGCTGATCCAGCTGCGCACGCCCCAGAACAGGAAGTCGGCCGCCTGATCATCACAGCCGCAAACAACCTGGAAGTCGGGCAGATTGGCATTGACCATAGCCACTACCCGGCTGAAGTTACCGCTGCTCTCCTTGATGCCCACAATGTTTTTGACCTTGGCCAGTTCGTAAACGGATTCAAGCTCGATCTGGATGCCAATGCGTGCCGGGAAGTTGTACATGACAATCGGCAATTCGGTGGCCGCGGCGACCTCCTTGAAATACGCCACCACTTCATTCTGGCCGGGCAGGCTGTAAGGGGTGGGGGAGAGCATCAGCGCTTCGTAACCCAACTCCTCGGCTTCACGGATCCGGCTGATGGCTTCGGCAGGTGACATGGAGTTCACGCCGGCAATCAGTGTTGTACGGCCACGGCCGGTTTTGGCAACAATCTCCAGCACGCGGCGGCGCTCTTGTGCGCTCAGTGCGTAGTACTCGCCCGTGGTGCCACAAGCCACGATGCCACCCACGCCGGCTTCAATAAAACATTCAACCAGACGCTCCAGAGCGGCTTCATTTAGCTGGTTGTTGGCGTCAAACGGGGTAACGATGGGAACGAGAATGCCGTTCAGATTCATGATGTCTCCAGATTATTAATAGATTATTGATACGTTATTCAATGACCTTGCGGGTGAAGGCGCTGAGGTAAGCCATCAGCGTTTCAGAGCCCTGCAAGGCCAGGTCGGGATTTCCATCCTGGATACCTTCGGCCAGGGTCAAATGAGCCTGGGCTCCGGCTTCCAGATCGCCTTCATATTGGTAGGCGTACCAGAATCGTCTGCACTGAACGATCATGGGTGTGACCGCTTGCACCGCAAAGGTGTTGCGACAGGCCTGGTGGATCACTTCGTCCAGATGCTGATCGGCCAGCATGTAGGCGTCGATATCCTTGGCGTTGGCGGCATCCACCATGGCCTGGGCGTGGCCGAGCAAGGTGCTGCGCTGGGCCGGGGTCGCCCAGCGGGCAGCTCCCTGCACAATCAGGCGTTCCAGAACCCGGCGTGTTTCAATCAGGGTCAAATGTTCAGCCACACGGATCTCGCTGACACGCAGACCACGGCGTGGTTGCTGCTCGATCAATCCCAGGGCCACCATGCGCATCAGGGCTTCGCGCAAGGGGGTGCGTCCCAAACCTGTCATTTCCACCAGATCACTTTCCACAATGGCCTGACCAGGCTCCAGTTTGAGTGTGGCAATTAACTGCTCAATCGCTTGATAGGCGATTTCAGCGGCACGAGAAGAAGGGATGGGGGCGCTACTCACAGAGACTCCAATATAAAAAGGGTGTTAAAAGCCGGACACTTGCTGGGGCAGCCAGGTTGCAATCGCCGGAAACAGAGCGACGATCAGCAAGGTCAGCAACTGAGCAAGAATAAACGGCACCACACCTCGACAAACTTGTCCGTATGTCATGTCTTTGGGGGCAATGGACAGGAGGTAAAAAATCGAAGAGGCCAGGGGCGGTGTCAGGTAGCTGGTTTGAATAACAACAATCACCATGACGCCAAACCACAAGGGATCCAGTCCTGTTGCCACAATAAAGGGCAGGAAAAGCGGCACGCAAATCAATACGTTTGCCGTCCAGTCCAGCACAAAGCCCAGCAGAAAGACGATGCCCAGAAACAGAATGATCGTACCCGTACTGCCCAGGCCCAGATCGCTGGTCAGCATTTGTACCAGCTTGGCACCACCATTGGCTGCAAAGGCTCCGGTAAACATGGTGCCCCCAGCCACAATCAGCATGATCATTGCTGTAATGCGTACCGTAATCCGCAAGGCTCCGCTGAACACTTCCCAGTTGAACTGACGGTAGAAAATGCACAGGACAGCGGCGGCAGCGGCACCCAGGGCAGCGGCCTCGGTGGGCGATGCAATCCCTTTCATCAAGGAACCCAGAACGGCGATGATCAGCAGCATCATGGGAACCAGACCACGCATCGTGATGCTGATTTTCTCGCCCAAGGGCCGACGCATATCCTCGTCATCCGCCCGAGGCCCCAATTCGGGCTTGAGCGTGGTGGCAATCAGGATGTAAGCCACAAAGAGCGTGGTCATCAACAGGCCCGGAAAGAGCATGGCAGCGAACAGCTCGCCCACCGGAACCTGTGCCAGGGAGGCATAGACGACCGCGACCACTGAGGGCGGGATCATGGTGCCCAGGGAGCCCCCGGCGCAGATCGTGCCCGCGATCAGGGAGTGGTTGTAGCGAAAGCGCTTCATGGCTGGGATGGCCATCAGCCCCACCATGATTTCTACCGCCCCCACCACACCGGCTGCGGCAGCAAAGGTGGCAGCCATGGCGATGGTGGCAATAGCCAGCCCGCCTGGCAGACCACCCAGCCATAACTGCATGGTGCGAAACAGACGGGCGGCAATGCCCGAGCGCTCCAGCAGGGCTCCCATCAGGACAAACATGGGAATCGCTGACAGGATATGGTTGGTGGCCGCGCCGTACAAGGCCCCATACATCTGGTCAAAAACCATGGGGCCAAAGGCGTACCAACCGGCCAGAAAGGCGGGCAGGATCAGCGCAAAAGCCACGGGCATGCCCTGAAAAATCAGCAGGAACAGGGCGGGAAACATCAGTCCGGCAATCCATAAATTCATGGGCTCACCTCGATGTCTGCAGGGCTTTGTTCTTTGACCGCGCAGCGCAAGCCATGGGCCAGCAGTTGCAAGGTAAAGGCGATCAGGCCAATGGCAATGCAGGCGTAGAACGGCCACATGACCGGGGCCCAGGGGCTGACCATTTCCACTTCGTTCAGCTTCCAGGCCATCCAAGCTTTGTTGACTCCGACTTTGCTCAACACCGCAAACAGGGGAAACAGCACCAGCAGGTACAGGACCACGTCTGAAATGCGGGCAAGGGACTTGGGCAAGTGCTTGCGAACCACATCAATGCTGATGTGTTCGTTCTGGCGCATTACCCAGGCCATGCCCAGCAGAAAAATAGCCCCGTTCATCATGTAGGCGACATCGAAGGCCCAGACCGTAGGAGCATGCAGGACGTAGCGGGCAAAAACCTCCCACACCATGGCCGTGACCAGGATGGCCGCAGCCAGTTCCGCCAACCTGGCACTGACAAGGGCAACAAAGTCGATCAGTTTTGAAATAGGCTGCAGCATGGCAGCTCTCCTTCAGAAAGTAGGACTTAGTCGCGGATCAAGTAATTGCTTTCGCTGCGCCAACGAGCCAGGAAACCATCGTAGTCAGTCAGCAGGTTTTTCATGTAGTCGTTGCCGGACTGTGCCTGGGCGTCGGCTTTCTTGTGTACCCAGTCATTGCCAGCCTCGGCCAGCTGCTTGATGAAGGCTGGATCCAGGGTGATGACTTCGTTGCGTCCCTGGCGATACTTCTCCATGGCCTTGATGTCGGCGTTATAGAAGTAGTCCAGCGATTGATGGGTGGTCAGCTCGGCGGCAGCCTCAATTAACTGCTGCAGATCGGCGGGCACCTTGTCCCAGGTTTCCTGCTTCAGCACGACTTCCCACATGAAAGTAGGTTGATGCACACCCGGTACGACGATGTATTTGGCGGCCTGATGAAAGCCTTCTGGCGTATTGGAGGAGGGGGTTGCCCATTCCACTGCATCCACCCCTTTGCGTTGCAGCAGGGTGTAGGTATCGCCGGGAGGAACCACCGTGGGAACGGCACCGAAATAGTCTTTCATCACATCGGCCCAGGCGCCGGAGGTACGGTACTTCAGCCCTTTCAGATCTTCAGCTGTCCGAATCGGGGTATTGGAGTGCGCCAGGACTTCGGTGGAGCCCAGCCCCACAATCATGGTTTTCAGGCCATTTTTGGAACGCAGCTCCTGCAGCTTTTCCTTACCACCGCCTTCATATAGCCAGACACGATAGGCATCAGGCCCCATGCCGCCGGGATAACCCGCAAAAATCGCATTGGCCGGATCCTGATTGACCAGATAGCTGGAGGTGGAGTGGCCCGCTTCCACAACGCCTGTCTCTACTGCTTCAAAGACTTTAAGGGCGGGAACGATAACCCCGGCTCCAAAGGGCTGAATCTCGACACGATCCCCCGTCATGAGTTTCACGTTCTTTGCAAAACGCTCCAGAAAGTTTTGATAGAACGGGGAGCCTTCGGGTACAGAAGTGGGTACGCGCCAGTTGATTTCGGCTGCTTGTGCCGAGGCCGTGCTGCTCAGCAAAAACAGGCCAGCCAAGGTGGATGCAACAAGTTTGGATTTCATGTTTGTCTCCGGTGGTTTTTTTATAGTTCAGCTCTGTCAGAGGCCGACGGCCAGCTTCAGAGCATGGGATGGATCTTAATATTTTCTAAATATATTAACAACATATTTAGATTGGGGTTTGTCCTAGAAAGGGCCGGAGGTGGCTTGCTGATTGGCTTTCAGTGTTCGATTCTAGTGTTGAAACAGTAGGGGGCGAACGTTCCCGGCCTGGTTTTGATGCGGATTTCAGGGTTGAAGTGATGGGTGATGCGGATCTTTTTTATGCTTGTGTGAAGCATCACGGGGCAGCCTTGTTTAGCTGTTTCAATCCTTTCGTCCCTGCGGTCTAGCTGGTACACTTTGCGACTGCTTTTTGATAAGCACGCGGCGGCAGGACAGGGTCTTTGGACCGTTCTTTTGCTGTAGCACTTTCTGTAGCAGCGGGCAGGAAAATAGCTGGTTTTTTACGGACTGGAGAGGGCGTCGGATCTGCCCTTGTGTGTTGTAAAGCCAGGATTCCTGCGGTGCATGTAGTGTCTGGCCCGCCTGGGCCCACTGCGCAGACCAGCCACCGGGCCCATAGTTAAATGGATATAACTTTCCCCTCCTAAGGGAAGATTGCAGGTTCGATTCCTGCTGGGCCCGCCATTTTGCTGCATGAGGCCCGTCTGCCTTCATGGCTTTTAGCTCCGCACCTGATAGGCCGAGCGTTGAAATCCCACTTGATGACTGATCTTCCGCGATTTATGCGGAGCGGCCCGTGTGTCTGCTCGCTTTGCTTTTAATCGAGCCAGCCTTGTTGTGAGAAAACAAGGCTGGCAGGAAGCGAAAGACGATTGTTTCACGACTGAAACTAGCTGGGCATGCGCGTTCTGGAGAGTCAGTAGCGCTAATGGAGCGGCCGAGTGCCAAGACTTGTGGGTGAGGTTTTGGGGGCTGGTGTAGTGCCCCAAGTATTCATAAGCCCTTTTGTTGAGGCCAGATAGTCATCCACACTACCGGTCCAGAGCTTGAATCCCAGACAACTTTTCCATTTGTCTTGTTGATAAAGCCAGTGGGTCTGGCAAACGGAGCAGCGAAACAGGCTCTGTGCTCCCTGGTCGCCATAGTCCTCTGTTTTGGTGATGCGTTCCATGTAGGCATGCTTGGGTGTATGCGCTTTGGAAAGCGGCAGAGTTTGGCACAAAATACACATTGTTTTATGGTCGATCTTGCCCACTTCTTGCTCCTTTTTAAATAAAGGCTATGGGAAATAGCGTGTTTTAAAAAAAGACAGCAATGTGCTTTCTACAAAAACTATCAAACTGAAAGCAAGATAGTCAGACGCATCTTACAAAGCTTGTTGTGACTTGGGTAGTGGCAGCTGTAAAAAATCATTTCGTTCGCAAAAACCCGTAAGAAGCAGCGCTGAAAAACGTGGACATCGCTCGTTCTGCCTAGGGGAAAGCCGGTCTGAATGTCTGGGCTGGGCCGCGGCCGGTGGTTTTTACAGGGCAGGGATGGCAAAGCAGTTGTGTCGCTGTTTAAGCTGCGTTTGAATTTTGCCCAGTTTCGTTTTTATTTGAAATATATGCGCGGGTCCCACGACTACACTGCTTTTATTTATAAGGGATTTGCCATGAAAAACGACAAGCATTCCTTGGAAAAAGATCCGCTCTCTTCTTCTTCTTCTTCTTCTTCTTCTTCTTCTGCATGCAGGCAGGAGGACCCCCCGTTGGTCAAGCCGTGCAAGCCAGATTCGGTAGACAGTTTTTTTGATCGCTTTGCCAAGGCGGTGACACGCTTTGCCGGCTCCCCCATCATGTTTTCCGTTGCTGTTTTAGCGGTGCTGGTGTGGGCCTTGTCTGGGCCGTATTTTAATTATTCGGAAACTTGGCAATTAATTATTAATACCGGCACGACGATTATTACTTTCTTGATGGTTTTTTTAATTCAGCAAAATCAAAATAAAGATAGCAAGGCATTGCATATAAAGCTTGATGAGTTAATTATTTCACTGACAGATGCCAATGAGCGTTTGATTGATGTTGAAGAGCTGGATGAAAAGCAGCTTAAAAAACTGGAGGCCTATTATTCCTCCATTGCTTTGAAAGCCCGCCGACGTCTGGACGGCGGGGAATAAAGAAAAGGGCCTTGCGGCCCTTTTCTTTATAGCAATTTGCTGCGTTGCTGCTCGGCTCGCGAGGCGCCGATCGGCGTTTCGACTTGCTTTTGCTCTTCTGGAGGTGGCAGTACCGCAGGAAAGCCCAGGGACTGAATCCACAGTTCGCGAGACCAGCCCTGAGTGTGGTAGAGATGATGGCCTTCATCGGGAGCGACGGCATCGTGCGCCTGCTTGAGCAGAGTCGCCAGCTTTTTGTCTTTGCTCTGCTCGCCAACCAGGCCAATCAACTGCCAGTTCAGATGATCTTTGGTTTCGGCCAGAATCACGCATTCGGACGCCACCAGCTCAGCGGCTTTCGGGTCCCCAGCCTGCTTGGCCAGATCCATCGCCTTGACCAGTGCCGAGGCGATTTGTTTCAGCACTTGTCGGCCGGGTGTTTGTTTGGCGGGGTCCAGTGCCAGCTCCTCAAAGATACTTTTCAGCACCTGTTGATGTGTCAGCGTTTCTTCCAGGTAGCCTTCCCATTCTTTCTTCAGATCCGCGTTCTTGGCACAGGAAATGGCTGCTTTATAGACTTGCTCCCCGCCCAATTCGGTTTCCAGGGCTTGATACAAGAGTTCATGCAGCTGCTCGGTGTTCGCTTTATGTAATGTCATTGTTCGCTCCAGTTCATGGGTTGAGGGGTAGAGCTATCACCATAAATGCTGGAGCACACACAGATTATTCGATTTGATGAGGAGTGATACGGGCTGTGAATGGCGTAAGGCCAGGGTAACAATATGCCTGGGCAGGGCTTGAAAAGGGTTATTGGAGCTGGCCCACCAAACCGTCTGCGTGCCTGTGGTAGGATTGTGCGCTTTATCGCAGCTTCGATGCGGGCCAGGGGGCCTTCTCGTCAGGCTTGCCATTCTATTTTTGAACGCATCGTCTTGTTGGGCTGAACCGCGTTCAGCGCCAGGCTGATGCACCGCAGCAGGTTAGTCATGACACTCCAAGGTTGGAAACGCCGCGTTTTTTACGTGGGTTTGTTCGAGTTTTTTGCCATTGTTTTTTCTTCGTTTCTGCTGGCGTATTTTGCCGGTGGAGAAGCCTCGGAATCTGCGCCTATTGCAGTAGCGATCTCGGTGATTGCGATTGTCTGGAACTATGTGTTCAACACGGTGTTCGAGCACTGGGAGTCCCGCCAGGCCGTCAAAGGCCGTAGCCTGTTGCGTCGAAGTGTGCATGCGATCAGCTTTGAGGCTGGCCTGGTGATTGCCATCGTGCCTTTGTATATGTGGTGGTATCAGGTCGGTTTGCTGGAAGCGCTGCGTATGGAAGTGGCCATTCTGGTGTTCTTCCTGATTTACTCCTTTATCTTTAGCTGGACCTTTGATCGGGTGTTTGGCTTGCCGGCCAGCGCGGCCTGAACCCCATCGCCCCAAAAAAAAGCCGCGTCATGCGGCTTTTTTGTTTCTGCTGAATTGGCTCTATCACCCCACCTGAGCCTCCCGACGCGCCTGGCAGATGCGCCCATGGTGTACGTCCGCCCATTTCACCAGTTCCCGCATGGGCACCAGAAAGGACTGCCCCAACTCGGTCAGCGTGTATTCCACGCGCGGCGGCACTTCTGCGTACAAGGTCCGTTGTACAAATCCATCAGTTTCCAGCCGCTTGAGGGTGCGCGAGAGCATTTGGCGGGAAATATCGCCGATTTCCCGACCCAGCTCGTTAAAGCGCATGGTGCCCGGCGCCAGGGATTCCAGGATCAGCAGGCTCCATTGGTCGCCAATTCGATCCAGTACATCCCGGATGGGGCAGGGTTGCTCAAATTCTTCCTGTATGGCGCTGGAAGCCAGTGTGGCTGTGCTTGTTGAGGACATGACGAGTCGCTTTCCTGTGTTCAATAGTCACTTCCGTGTGACCTGGTATGGCCTGCGTGACTTCTTGTGGACTGTGAAAAAACTGTCTAGCATCACGCTTAATGGTCTACTTTATAGACCAGGTCTTTATTTGAGCACACAAGGAGCTGTTATGTCTCGTATTGCATTGATAGGTGCTTCTGGCGAAGTCGGTTCGCGCCTTTTGAAAGAACTCTCGGATCGTGGTCATACGGTGACAGCGATTGCTCGCCATACTGAAAAAATTGCCAACCTGCCCAATGTCACGGTGGTTCAGGGTGATGTCAATGATCTGGACGGTTTGATTGCGCTGTTGAAAGGGCACGATGTGGCGATCAGCGCGGTGCGTTTCGCTTCGTCGGATCCTTCCAAGCTGATTACGGCAGTTCGTGCGGCTGGTGTGCAGCGTTATCTGGTGGTGGGCGGTGCAGCCAGTCTGGAAGTGGCCCCCGGTCAGCGATTGATTGATCAGCCTGCTTTCCCGGATGCCTACCGTACCGAGGCCTTGGGTGGCATTGCCTTTCTGGATCAGCTGCGTCAGGAAAAAGAACTGGATTGGACTTTCCTGTCGCCCTCGGCAGAGTTTGGTCCCGGTCAGCGCACGGGCAAGTTCCGTATTGGCAAAGACAGCCTTTTGGTTTCTGACCAGGGCAGCAAGATTTCTTATGAGGATTACGCCATCGCTTTGGTGGACGAGATTGAGCGTCCTGCCCACTCGCGCCAGCGCTTCACCGTAGGTTATTGAATCAGGAGCGGGACTGATGAAAGGGTTAATCCGATGGGTATCTCCAGTGTTATTAGCGGGCTCTTTCTTGTTGAGCACAAATGCAGCGTTGGCTGCCAATTCGCCGACTCGTGATGTGGCTCAGGAAGAGAGCAATCGCAAGCTAGTGGTCGATTTTTACGACAGCTTCTTTAACAAGCATCAGGTGCAGGAAGCGGCGGCTGTCGTAGCCGAGGACTATATTCAGCACAATCCGGAAGTGCCGGACGGAAAGGCACCTTTTGTGGGCTATTTTGGTGGCTATTTCAAAGAGAATCCGGAGTCCCATGCGCGGATTGTGCGTAGTGCGGCAGATGGGGATCTGGTCTATTTGCATGTGCATTCGACCAATGGCAAGGCCGATCGCGGACAGGCGGTAATTGATATTTTCCGGGTGCAAGACGGCAAGATTGTGGAGCACTGGGACGTGATTCAGGCCGTGCCGGAGCAGGCTGCCAATAGCAACACTATGTTCTAAGGACACTAGTTTGGGGTGGATGCTGAGCCCCGGTGCAAAGAGGATGTATGTGTACCAGAAATAAAAGACCCGCCATCACTGGCGGGTCTTTTTGTTGCTGGGGCAGTTAAACGGAGTTCTTGCCGGGGCAACAGTTTTTGTTTTTGCTTTGCGGTGTTTCGATTTAGAGTCGTCTAAGCCGTTTGCATCTTGATCTTGGCTTCGCGTATCGGCAGATTGACAATGGCAGCCAGTACGGCCAGCACAATATCGGCCCACCACATCCAGCTGTAGTCGCCAAAACGAGTCAGGGCAATACCGCCCAGCCACGCCCCCAGAAAGCCGCCGATCTGGTGCGAGAACAAGGCCAGACCGAACAGGGTTGCCAGATAGCGCGTGCCAAACAGCTTGGCGACGATATTGGCAGTAGGCGGCACGGTCGCCAGCCAGGTCAGGCCCAGGCCGATGGCAAAGATGTAGAACACCAGATCGGTTTTAGGCATCATCAAGTACCACAGGATCAGCACGGCGCGCGAGGCATACATCAGCGCCAGCACGTACTTGCTGCGCCAGCGGGCAATGCAGGAACCGGCGGCAATACTGCCAAAGATATTGGCCAGGCCGATCAGGGCCAGCGACCAGCTTGCTACCGAAGGTGGTAGCCCGCACAGGTCAATTTCCCCCGGCAAGTGGGTGACCAGAAAGGCAATGTGAAAACCGCAGGTGAAAAAGCCCAGGCTCAGCAGCAAGTAGCTGCGATCCTTCATGGCGCTTTTCAGTGTCTCGGCCAAGCCCGGACCGCTGGCAATCGGAGCAGGGTTGGGGGCTACTGCTGTTTTTTGAGCTTTGTTGCCTGGGCTCAGTTTGCGGATCAGGGGCAGGGTTAGCAGGGCGGTCAGGGCCAGGACCCAAAAGGTCGACATCCAGCCCACCCAGCCGATCAGCTTTTGCACTACGGGAGCAAAGACGAACTGGCCGAAGGAGCCGCCAGCATTGATCAGGCCCGAGGCCTGACCGCGAGCGTGATCGGGAATACGTTGGGCGGCCGCGCCAATCAGAGTGGAGAAGCTGGCTGCACCCGAGCCAATATTGGCCAGCAGGCCCAGCGTCAAGGTCAGGCCCAGCCCCGTGCCAATAAACGGTGTGACGGCACAGCCCAATGCCAGAATCAGAAGACCCGCGATCAGAACCCGGTCCGGGCCCCAGCGGTCAGAACAGGCACCGGCAATAGGCTGGATCGCACCCCAGGCCAGTTGGCCCACGGCCATGGCAAAGCTGATGGACATGATGCCCATGCCGGTTGCTTTATCGATGGGGCCGACGAACAGGCCAAAGGATTGGCGTATCCCCATGGTAACCATCAGGATGCCAGCAGCCGCCAAAGTCACCGTCATGACGGCGGGCTGGCGCAAGGATTGAAACATGGGGACCCCTCTCATTATTCAGGTTTGAATTATCTGGCGAAATGCCAAAGCGGTGCAATCACCTGCTTTTGCGAAGAGCGATGGGGCGGACAGTGTTGTCGTGCGCTGCTATCCAGTGCTAGCTCTTGTTGCGGGAGGAGGAGGAGGAGGAGGAGGAGGAGGTGGTGGTGGTGGTGGTGGTGGTGGTGGTGGTGGTGGTGGTGGCTGCGCGTGGCAGGAAGTATAGGGAGCAGAACTAGGCCGTTTAGTGCGGTGTTTGATGGTTCAAGCAAGTGCGGGACATAAAAAAAGACGGGCTGACAGCGCCGTCTTTTTTATACCTGCCGCTAAGTAAGATCAGCCTTTTTCCAGACCAGCCTGCACTGGGCGCGCGCCCAGTTTGTCGATCAGAACCTGGGGATTGATACCTAGCAAATAGCCGCGTCGGCCACCATTGATGTAAATGGTGTCGAACTCCAGCAGTTCTTCTTCCAGCCATACAGGCATGGCCTTGCGAGTGGCAAAAGGCGAGGTGCCGCCAACCATATAGCCGGAATGACGCTGGGCCACCTCCGGCTTGCAGGGGGCGATCTTTTTCGCGCCGGTCTGACGGGCCAGGTTCTTGGTGGAGACTTCACGGTCGCCGTGCATCACGATGATCAGGGGCTTGGCGCTTTCATCTTCCATGATCAGGGTCTTGGCTACCCGGTGCAGGTCCAGACCCAGCTGGGCTGCTGCTTCCATGGCTCCGCCATGATCGACATAGTTGTAGCTATGCTCGGTAAAGGAAATGCCATTTTTACGTAGCCACTGCGTGGCCGGTGTTTCGCTAACGTGTTTTTCTTTAGCCATATCTTGGTCGTGCGCTCAGGCGCGTGGATGATGGGCTGCGTGCAAGGCTTTCAAGCGCTCACGTGCCACATGAGTATAAATCTGGGTCGTAGAAATGTCGGCGTGTCCCAGGAGCATCTGCACTACGCGCAGGTCGGCCCCGTGATTGAGCAGATGGGTGGCAAAAGCATGGCGCAGAACGTGCGGGGACAAGGGGGCCAGAATTCCGGCCTGTACCGCGTATTTCTTGACGATCAGCCAAAAGGACTGGCGACTCATGCAGGTGCCGCGCCCGGTAATAAAGACAAAATCGCTGCGACGCTGGCCTAGCAAGGCAGGGCGGGATTCCTGCATATAGCGTTCGATCCAGTGCAGCGCTTCCTGCCCCAAGGGCACCAGCCTGTCCTTGCCGCCCTTGCCCTGGTCGATGCGCAGTACGCCATCGCTCAGGCTCAGGTTTTGCAGGGGTAGTTCAGTCAGCTCCGTGACGCGCAAACCGCTGGCATACAAAGTTTCCAGCATGCAGCGGTCACGCAGGCCCAAGGGATTATGTATGTCTGGTGCGGCCAGCAGGCGCTCTACCTGTTCTTCAGACAAGGTATGCGGGACACGCGGGGCTTGTCGGGCGCTGCTCAGTTCCAGGCAGGGGTCGTCCTGCCGCATGCCTTCTTGCACCGTCCAATCGTAAAAGCGGCGCAAGGTGGCCAGCCTGCGGTTGGCCGTGCTGGCCTTGCTCTGACCGGCCTGGCTGGCCATCCATTCGCGCAGATCGCCTGCTTCCAGTTGCTCCAGTGGCTTGCCTTCGCGCTCTTGCTGAGCCCATTCCTCCAGCCGCTCCAGATCCTGCCGATACGCTTGCTGCGTGTTGGCGGACAGGCCGTCCTGCAACCAGAGCATGGTGATGAAATCGGAAATCAGACTGGCTTGCGTCATGGGGATGAAAAATTCGGAAAGCGTGGCTGTTGGCGTGCTTTTGGGAGCCGGGATGAGGCAGGAAAGCCCTCATGCTATCACTCCGGGATGATGAGCTTCATTCAGCAGAGGGGTAGATTTACGCTATATACCTATATATATTTCCTGATTATACTAATTCGTTACACCCGTCCCGGAGGAGAAAACAATGTTCAAACGCGTCGTATCGGTAGCCGCCTTATCCCTGTTTCTGCAAGGCACTGCACAAGCCGATGAGTTGGTGGTAGCCGCCGCTGCCAGCCTGACCAATGCTTTCAAGGAACTGGCAGGCCAGTTTGAGGCAGAGCACCCCGGCACCAAGGTGCTGACCAGCTTCGCCGCATCGGATGTATTGCTGCAGCAGATCGTCAATGGCGCTCCGGTGGATGTGTTTGCCTCGGCCGACCAGAAAGCCATGAACAAGGCGGAAGAAGCCAAGGCTGTGGATCCTGCTACCCGCAAGAATTTTGTACAGAATCAGGTTGTGCTGATTGTGCCGACTGATAACCCCGCCAAAGTGAGCAACGCTGGCGATCTGGGCAAGGCAGAAGTCAAACGCGTGGCTTTGGGTAACCCGGCTGTTGTGCCTGTAGGCCGCTACACCCAGGCTGCTCTGGAAAAGGCCGGTCAGTGGGACGCAGTCAAACAACGCGAAATTCTGGGGCAGAACGTGCGCCAGGTGCTGGATTACGTTGCCCGCGGTGAAGTGGAAGCCGGTTTCGTGTTCGCTACCGACGCGGCCATCATGAAAGACAAGGTGGAGGTGCTGGAAGTGCTCAAGACCACGGAACCTGTCACTTACCCCATCGCCCTGGTGCAGCGCGAAGGCCGTAATGACAAGGCCCAGGCCTTCCAGGATTTCGTCATGTCCGAATCCGGGCAGCAGGTGCTGGCAAAATACGGTTTTGCCAAGCCTTGACAGGATTTTGATAGACGGATGACTTCACTTTGGATTCCCCTATGGTTGTCGCTCAAGGTCGCCGGTTGGGCGACCTTGTTCGCCTGTGTGCTGGGTATAGGAGTGGCCTATGCCTTGTCACGCTGGCAGTCGCGCTGGTGTGACCTGCTTGACTCCATCCTGACCTTGCCCATGGTCTTGCCACCTACCGTCATCGGCTATTACCTGCTGGTCTTGCTGGGTCGGCGCAGTACTTTTGGGCAATGGCTCTCCGGCATGGGTATTGAACTGGTCTTTACCTGGCAGGGCGCGGTGATTGCCGCTACTGTCGTCGCTTTTCCCATGATTTTGAAGGCCGCGCGTGCGGCTTTTGAGGATGTGGACCCCCGCCTGGAAAATGCGGCCAGCGTGCTGGGTCTGAAGCCCCTGGCCATCTTCTTTCGTGTCAGCCTGCCTTTGGCAGCGCGTGGCATCATGGCAGGCGTTTTGCTGGCCTTTGCCCGCGCTTTGGGCGAGTTCGGCGCTACGTTGATGATCGCGGGCAGCATACCGGGGCGCACCCAAACCATGTCCATCGCCATTTACGAGGCAGTCCAGGCAGGGGAGGATCAGCAGGCATTGGTGCTGGTCGCTATTATTTCGATTACTTGTGTGCTGGTCCTGTGGAGTACCAGTGCCTTGTCACCCCGTCACGTACGCCGTAAAAGAGGGATGCAATGAGCCTGACTGTACAGATTCAACGCACCGTGGTCAGCGAGGCCCGTCATTTCGACTTGAACATTCAGATTCAAACCGAAGCCCGTCATATTGCCCTGTACGGGCCTTCGGGTTCGGGCAAGTCCTTGACGGTGCAAAGCGTGGCGGGCTTGTTGTGGCCCGACCATGGCCGCATTCAAATTGGCGATCAGGTCTATTTTGATTCTGAAAAAGGCATCAACCTGAAACCACGCGAGCGTCGGGTGGCGTACCTGTTTCAGGACTACGGCCTGTTCCCGCATCTGACCGCAGCACAGAATATTTGCTTTGGTCTGAACACGGGCTTGTTCAACCGCTCCGTGCGAGACATGCCTGCGGCTGCCCAGCGTTGGGTCGAGGCGTTTCAGCTGGAGTCGGTATTGAGCAGCTACCCCGCCCAATTGTCGGGCGGGCAAAAGCAGCGTTGTGCCTTGGCGCGAGCCTTGGCCATTCAACCTCAGCTGCTCTTGCTGGATGAGCCATTGGCAGCCCTGGATCAGGATTTGCGGGCTCGTTTGCGGGCTGAACTGACTCAGTTGCAAAGCCAGATCGATATTCCCACTATCTTGATTACCCACGATCCTGAGGATGCCAGGGCCCTGGCCCAAGAGGTCTATCGTATTCGCGAGGGGCGCATCATTGAATGCTGTACCAGCGCGGATCTGGAAGTCCTTACAGCGTAGCGATCATCACGCTGGATGCCTTGAACAGTGCATAGGCGGATTGGCCTGCTTCCAGGTGCAAGCGCTGTGTGCTGTCCAGGGTGATGCTGGCGGTTACTGTCAGGCCCTGTGGCAGTTCCAGGCGTACTTCTGCATTGACGGCACCGGTAATGACGTCGGTAATGGTGCCGGGTAGCTGATTGCGAGCGGATAGAGAGTTGCGGGTGTCGCCCGTGCCAATCATGATCGAGGACGCTTTCAGAAAAGCCAGAACCTTCTGCCCTTCACGCAGGCCCAGGTTTTCCGTGCTTTCCCGTGTAATCGAAGCAACAACGGTTTGGCCCTGGCCAATATCCACATGAATTTCGTCATTGACGGCGCCGGTCTTGATCGTGGTAACGATGCCGGGCAGTTGATTGCGAGCCGAAGTTTGCATGATCATGGTTTGGAGTAACTCCATTTGAGTTGCCACGGAAGGCATTAAACGACCAATACGGCTCATGAAGCGTTGATGCAGCCGGTCGTAGGTTTGATACAGCTCCAGCAGTTCGATGGCTTTGGGCGTCAGGGTGGCACCGCCACCACGATGACCGCCCGTACTGCGCAGCACCAGAGGTTCGCCCGCCATATTGTTCATGATGTCGATGGCGTCCCAGGCCGCCTTGTAGCTGATGCCAATATGACGGGCAGCGGCAGAGATCGAACCTTGCTCGGCAATGGCGGCCAGCAAGGCCATACGGCGGGCGCTACCCCAGGTGTGGTCGCCAGTGCGCAGCGACAGGCTGCCGGTTAATTCGGTATTGGGGGTGTTTGAACTAGACATGGTGATAAGTGTAAGGGCGGGAACAAACTAGGGATAGAGCGCCGGTACAATGGCCGGATCAGCGCTGCTGGCCGTTCTGTTTTCTTGCAACCTTAACTGGTTTTTTCTATGTACGACACCCCTGCTGTTTCCATGGCTCAATTGCAGGAGCTCAATAGTGCCGAGACGGTTGTGTTAACCGTGAACAAGCGCTATGCGCGCCGCCTGCTGGGGCATTTGTCGGCTCGTCTGGCCGGTGCTGGCGGGACGGTGGCCGTGCCGGAAATTGTGCCTTTGGGTGCGTGGCTGGCGCAGGCCAGCGATCAGCTTTGCTTTTCCGAACAATGGCAACCGGCCGCGCACCAGATGGATCGTTTCGCCGCCTTGCAGCGCTGGGAGCACAGCATCGAGCAGTGCGAGGAAGAGGGTTATTTCCTGGATGTAGGCCAGGCAGCGCGCCTGGCCTGTGAAGCCGATACCTTGCTGGATGAATGGAGTATCGAGCTGAAACCCGGTGAGGCCAGCGTGGATTTCGAGCGCTTCATGCAGTGGCGCGCTCACTATCGGCAAAGCCTGGAACAGGCGGATCTGGACGACGCGAATTTGGCTGCGGAACGTGTGCTGAAAGCGGTGCAGGCCGGTGCCTTGCATATGCGTCATCGTCATATGGTGCTGCATGGTTTTCATGAATACTCCCCGCGTCTGCAAAGCCTCTTGAGTGGTTTGCAGGATATGGGGGTGGAGATTCTGCAACTGCAGCACGAAGAGGCTCCGGCAACAGAAGTTCATCGGGTGCAGGCACAGGATGCGGATACGGAATGGCGCCTGGCTGTGCAGTGGGCGCGTCGTCAATTGGACGAGGACCCGGATCGCACAGTAGCCATTGTGGCCGCGCAGCTGGAAACACAATTGCCCTTGGTGCATCGCCTCTTGCGGCAGGCCATGCACACGGATCAAGGTGCTTTGCCCTATAACGTGGCAGCAGCCCGATCCTTGGCTGAGTGGCCAGTGGTTGAAGCGGCCATGGCCTGGTTGAAGGCCTTGTTTACGCTGGCGACCAAGGGGCAGGCCGAGCCCGCCATGCTGGGCGATGCCTTGCGTTTGGGCGCGTGTCAGGCAGAACAGTCCGAAGCAGGCGGCCGTGCTCGCATTGACAAGGCCTGGCGCGACAATCGCATCACGCAAATGAGCCGTAAAGAATTTGCCGACATGCTCAGCTTTCACACGCCCGAACTGGCTCTGGCCTGGGGCAAGGCGGTGGAGCGCTTCGAGTCCGTGTCGGCCGGCGCTCAAGGGGTGGATACCTGGGCTTCGGTCATGCGCCAATGCCTGGAGGCCTTGGGATTTCCGGGAACCAACCGTCTGGACAGTGCTCAGTTTCAAACCCTGGAAGCGTTGGAAGCCTTGCTGCTGCAACTGGCACAGCAAGCTCCTGTCCTGGGTCGCATCAGTGCCTTGAAGGCGCAAAGCGCGTTGGCACGCATGGCCCGTGAAAATCTGTTCCAGCCACAACGTGATCCGCGCTCCCGTCTGGATGTGCTGGGTTTTTTGGAGGCGGAAGGCGGGCGTTGGGATGCCGTATGGGTGCTGGGCCTGACCGATGATATTTTGCCTGCCGCCGTCAAACCGAATCCCTTGATTCCTGCCCAGGTGCTGCGCCGAGTCTCGGCACCTCGCAGTACGCCAGAGCGGGAGCTGGAGTGGGCGCGCTGGATGCTGAGTGCCTTGCTACGCTGTGGGAATCAGGTTTTGCTAAGTGCGCCTTTGCATCAGGGCGAACAGGAGCTGAGGCCCAGTCCCTTGATTGCTCATTGGCCTGTGCTTGAAATGCCTTGGGCGGTGCAGGCAGAGCAGGCCGTCGCACAGGAAGCCTTGCTGGACGAGCAAGGCCCCAGTCTGAAGCTGGAAGAGCGCATACGCGGCGGGATCAGCGTGCTGGATACGCAGGCCCGCAACCCCTTGTGGGCGTTTGTGAAATTCCGTTTGCATGGTCAGGCCTTGCCCGATTACGCCCGTGTCGGTGATATGAATACACGTGGGATGTTCCTGCACCGCGCCGTCGAATTGTTCTGGCTGCGTGTGAAGGATCAGGACAGCCTGCATGAGCTGATTGGCGAGGATTCGCTGCTGGATGTGGTGCACGCATGTATCGAACAGGCCGCTCAGGAAGAGCTGGCCGATTATGGTCCGGTGCTGCGCAGCCTGGAAATGGAGCGGGGTCTGGCCGTCTTGAACGAGTACGCCCATCAGGAAGCCCAGCGCCCACCGTTTGCTCTGGGGGCGACGGAGCATGAATTGAGTTGGAGTCGAGGCTTGCTGCGTCTGAACCTGCGCTTGGACCGACTGGATGATCTGGCTGATGGCGAGCAATTGCTGCTGGACTACAAAACCGGCATAGGCGAGCTGCGGCCCGATAAAGACTGGCTGCGGCCCAGACCCGTGAATCTGCAATTGCCGTTTTATGCTGCCGCCTTGCAGGATCAAGGCCGTAGCGTCAGTGGTTTGGCCTTTGTACGCTTGCATGCCCGTCAGGTGGGCTTAAGCGGTTTGGCCGCGCCCGGCATGGATATTGATGGCCTGACCGAATTGGAAAGCGCCCAGCAGTGGACCGCGCAAATCGCGCAGTGGAAACAGGCGGTGGAAGGTCTGGCAGATGAGTTCCTGCAAGGGCAGGCCGCCAACCAGATCTGGAACCGCAATGATTTGCTGTACTGCGATGTTTTGCCTTTTTTACGTTTGTTCCAGGAAGACCTCCAAGACAATGGAGGAGAGGTGTAATGCTGACAGTCCCTAGCGATAGCCCCGCCCGTGCACGGGCACTGGACCCCGAGTCCTCCTTTCTGGTGCAAGCCCCAGCCGGTTCCGGCAAGACAGAGTTGCTGACTGACCGGATTCTGGCCCTGCTGGCTCGCGTGCAACGGCCAGAGGAAATTGTGGCCATTACCTTCACCCGTAAAGCTGCGGCTGAAATGCATGCGCGTGTGCTGGAGAAGCTGGCCGCTGCCAATCAGGAACGCCCTGCCGAGCCCTACCGGGTACGCAGCTGGGAGCTGGCGCGCGCGGCCATGCAGCGCAATCAGGAGCAGCAGTGGGATTTGTTGGCCTACCCGGCTCGTTTGAGTATCCGTACCATCGACTCCTTGTGTGCCCACCTGGTGCGTGCCATGCCCTGGATTACGGGGCTGGGCGGGGTGCCGGCCATTACCGATAAGGCCCAGGAGCATTACGAAGCGGCGGCTTGGGCCACGCTGGAGATGGCGGAAAGCGTGCCCAGCGTGGCGCGCTTTCTGGAACATATGGATGTGAACCTGCTGCAGGCGCAAGCTCTGTTGGCCGGTATGTTGGCCAGCCGCGATCAGTGGCTGCCAGCCGTGGGGCAGGGCGGTGATGTGGCGCTTTTGCAAGACAGCTTGCGCGAGGTGGTGGAGCAGCAGCTGCAGCAGCTAAGCGATTCACTGCCACCCGGTTGGGCGCGGACTTTGGCCCCCCTGGCCTGCTTTGCGGCCTCGAATCTGGAAAGCGGCGATGTGTTGGCCTTGGCGGATTGGCAAGGCGATAACCTGGCCCCGGTCATGGACGATCTGCCGCGCTGGCGTGGCCTGGCCGCCTTGTTGCTGACGGATAAAGGTGATCTGCGTAAGAGCCTGACAGTGCGTAATGGCTTTCCCCCGAAAACAGCACAAAAAGAAACTCTGACGGAGTGGTTAAGCAACTGCCTGGGGACAGAGCCCTGGATTGCCCGTCTGGCCAGTGCCCGCCTTTTGCCCGAGCAATACTCCCCCCAGCAGCAAGAAGTCCTGTCCAATCTGATTCAGGTTTTATGGCTGGCTGCGGCGCAATTGAAACTGCGCTTTGCCGAGAAAGCCGAGGTCGATTTCACCGAGATTGCACAGCGTGCTTTGCAAGCCCTGGGCGATGCGGACGAGCCGGGCGAGTTGCTTTTGCGCATGGACAGATCCATACGTCATTTGCTGGTGGACGAGTTCCAGGACACCAGCCAATCCCAGGTGCAATTGCTGGAGCGCCTGACCAGTGGCTGGGAACCGGGCGATGGGCGCAGCCTGTTTCTGGTGGGCGACCCCATGCAGTCCATTTACCGTTTTCGCAAGGCGGAAGTGGGTTTGTTTCTGCAGGTCTGGCAAGCGCGACGCCTAGGCGAAGTAGAGCTGGAGCCGCTGAGTCTCAGCAATAACTTCCGCTCGCACCCGCGTTTGGTGGAGTGGGTGAACAAGGTGGGGGCGCAACTGTTTCCGGCTCGACCTGATCCGGATCTGGGCATGGTCACCTACGAACACTCGACTGCTTTCAAGCCTGATATTCCCGAGTGGGCGGTGCACTTTCACCCCTCCTGGCATTTCCGGGTGGCACGGGGAGAGGATGCCGTGCCGTCGCAACAAGCAGCCCAGGAGCGTGCGGTGCAAGAGGCGGTTCAGTGCGCAGCTCAAGCTCTGGAACGTTATCAGGACAGTGAGCATCCGGTGGCAATTCTGGTGCGAGCACGTTCGCACTTGCATGGTTTGGTGCGCAAGCTGGGCGAGCAGGGCATACCGTGCCGAGCCGTAGAGCTGGAACCCTTGCAACAGCGCCCTGTGGTGGCGGATTTGGTGCAATTGGTCCGTGCCTTGGCTCACCCGGCAGATCGACTGGCCTGGCTGTCCGTCTTGCGCTCGCCATTGATCGGCTTGCGTTTGGAGAGCCTGCATCGCTTGTGCGCCTTGCATCCCACCCAGACCTTGGCCGAGCTGACGCAGAATCAGGAGTTTCAGGATTGGGATTCGGACGAGCGGGCCCGTCTCTTGTTTGCCTGTCAGATCTTGCTGGACCGGAGAAATCGCAGCGGTTTGATGCCGTTTGCAGCCTGGGTGCAGGAGTGCTGGACGCGCCTGGGTGGGCCGCAGGTTTATCCAAGCCTGGCCGATCAGGCCGATGCCGAACAAGTTTTGCGGCTGCTGGAGGAGCTGTGTCCCTATGGACCGCCCGATCAGCAGCAATTGCAGGCCCGCGTGGAGTCCTTGTATGCCACCCCGCAAGGTACGGGCAAGGCCGTGGAGGTGATGACGATTCACAAATCCAAGGGGCTGGAGTTCGAAACCGTCATCTTGTTTGGCTTGCACAAGCAATCGGCAGCCGATTCCGAACCCTTGATTCGTCTGGAACACAGCGCCGAGCGCCTGATTCTGGGGCCGATCAGCCATAAAGGCAGCGAGCAACGCGATCCGGTGTCGCAGTTTCTGGCAGCGCGGGAACGTATCCGGGCCGAGCAGGAAAGCCACCGTCTTTTATATGTGGCCCTGACGCGAGCCCGTCAGGAGCTGCATTTGTTTGCGGAACTGAGCATCACCCAGGACAAGGGCCTGCGTGAGCCGGATGGCCGTTCCTTGTTGAGCCGTGTCTGGCCCGTCCTGGATCAGCCACAGGCTCCGGTTTGGCAAGCCGAGCAGGGCGCACAGCAAGAGGAGTCCGGGCAAAGTTCTGCGGCATTGTTGCAGCGAGTGGTGAGTCTGCCCGCTGCACCACCCGAGCAGTTGCCAAGCGCCAGCCCGCAGTATCAAAGCTGGCAGTGGTCCCTGGACACGACTCATGAAAAAGCCATTGGTACGGTTGCCCACGACTGGCTGGAAAAGCTGGGTCGTGAAGGTCTGGAGCAGTGGCCGGTAGAACGCTTGCAGCAAAGCCGCGCCGTGATGCGTCGCCAGTTGCAGCGGGCCGGTGTGCCCGCCACCTATCTGGATGACGCTGCCCAGTCCTTGTTTGAGGCCATTGCCGCAACCGTGCAGACCGAACGGGGCCGCTGGTTGCTGGGTGTCAGCCGCGCCTACCGTGAATGGTCCTTGCTGGACGTCAGCGGCCGGGTGTCGATTATCGATCTGGCCATTTCCCAGGAAGATCACTGGCTGGTGGTGGATTACAAGACCGGACGACCTGCCGAGCATGAAAGCCTGGACGATTTCAAGGCCCGGATGCTGGATCGTTATGCGCCGCAATTGCAGCGTTATTGTGAGCAGGTGCAGGCTCTGGATGGACGGCCCGCGCAGGCTGCGCTTTATTTCCCGAGAGCCGATCTTTGGCTGCCGTATTAATGCTACACTATTGGTCGGCGGGCCCCTCCGCATGGTTCGGCGGTGAATCTGGTCAGGTCGGGAACGAAGCAGCCACAGCCGTGCAGAATCAGTGCCGGAGTCAGGCTCGCCACTTCATTTGCTTATCGGGTTATGCGCGCCCGGTCTATCTGCTTCCCTTCAGCACCGAATCCGGTACACTTTTCCTTTCGCTTATTTGTATTGATGGTTCACGCCGTCCGGAATTCGCATGACCTATCTCGTTCTGGCCCGCAAGTGGCGCCCTCGCTCCTTTGACACCCTGGTTGGTCAGGACCACGTGGTGCGCGCTTTGACGCACGCCCTGGATACCCAGCGCCTGCACCATGCCTGGCTGTTTACGGGCACACGCGGCGTGGGCAAGACTACCTTGTCACGTATTCTGGCCAAGTCGCTGAACTGCGAAACCGGCATCACCTCCAAGCCCTGTGGCGTTTGTCGCGCTTGTACCGAGATTGATGCTGGTCGCTTTATTGATTATGTAGAGCTGGACGCCGCCTCCAACCGGGGCGTGGAAGAGATGACCCAGCTGCTGGAGCAGGCGGTCTACGCCCCCAGCTCGGGCCGCTACAAGGTCTACATGATTGACGAAGTTCACATGCTGACCGGGCACGCCTTCAACGCCATGCTCAAGACGCTGGAAGAACCGCCAGCGCACGTCAAATTCATTCTGGCCACCACAGATCCGCAGAAAATTCCGGTTACGGTCTTGTCGCGCTGTTTGCAATTCAATTTGAAGCAGATGACAGTGCCTGCGATTGTGGGCCACCTGCAGGACATTCTGACCCAGGAAGAAATGCAGTTCGAGCTGCCCGCCTTGCGTTTGCTGGCGCAGGCAGCCGATGGCTCCATGCGGGATGCCTTGTCGCTTAGCGATCAGGCCATTGCTTATAGCGCGGGCGATCTTAGCGCCCAGGCTGTGCAAGCCATGTTGGGCACCATTGATCAACGCCACCTGGCGCAGTTGCTGCAAGCGCTGGTCGCTTATGATGCGCAGGCCATTATGGGTGTGGCCGATGATCTGGCCTTGCGTGGCCTGTCTTATTCGGGCGCTCTGGCTGATTTGGCAACCTTGTTGTCCCGTATCGCCATCGAGCAGCGCATTCCCGGCACGATTTCTGATGATGATCCTCTGGCAGAGGCGGTGCGGCAATTAGCGCCCATGCTCTCGCCCGATCATGTGCAGTTGTTTTATTCGGTAGCGGTGCATAGCCGTCAGGAGCTGTCTTTGGCTCCGGATGAGTACGCCGGTTTTGTGATGGCGTGCTTGCGCATGCTGGCTTTGCTGCCCGAGCCTGTCTCGGCGTATGTGCCACCGCCAGCAGGGCCTTCGGGGTCTGATACTGCTGGTGCTGGTGCGGCTCAGGCTGCTCCCGCTCCTGCGGCAGCCCTCGCTGCCTCTGTTGATGCCGCCGCCTCTGCCGCGCCTCTACAGCAAGCTGCGCAGGGTGCGCAAACAGAGCCGAGCGCACAAACTGCACAAGCAGCGCAAACCACTCAGCCTGCGGTTAACCCACAGGCCGCGCCTCAGCAGGCACAGGCTTCTGCCCCTGTAGTCGTCCCGGTTGCTGATGTTGCCAGTGCACATGCAGCCCAAGCAGCGCCTGTCGCAGAATCCATCCCGGCTGACGACGATTTTGTCCCGGCCTGGGAAGACGCTCCTGAGCCTGCCGGCGCGCAGGTCAGCTATGAATCTTCAGAGTCTGCCCCAGCGGATGCAAGCTTTGAAGCCGGTTCCGCGACCAGTCAGCCTCAAGAAGCTGCGACTGCAGTTGCTGACAGCAGCGCTGTTGAAGCCGCCCAAGCGGCATCGACTCCGTCAGCCCAGCCAGCCGCAGAGCCCATCTCCGCATCCCAGGCTGATTCCTCTGCCGACCCTGTAGCGGAATCCTCCAAAGCCCAGGGCAAGAGCAGTGCTCAGCCCCTGATGTCGTCTCAGGCTCAGGCCGCCGCCCGAGTAGAACCCGTGGCTGAAGAAGCGCCGCCAGCCGTCTCCACCCAGGACGGCCCGGAAGAACCCGCCTGGCTGTCCGAGGGCATGGACGAAGAATTCGAGAATTACCAGCCTTTGGATATGGACGCAGCTCGTGCCGAAGAAGACGGCGATGTACCGTCTGTGTCCATGTCTGATCGCTTCATGCCCGACACCGAACTGGGCCTGCCCGTGCCGCAGAGCGGTTCGGACAGCCCGCGCACCGTGCGACTGGGCGGCATGAAACCGGAAACCTGGCCCGATGTGGCAACCAGCTTGCCCTTAAGCGGCTGGGCCGCCGAACTGGCCCGCCAGAGCGAATGGCTGGGTGTGAAAGGCCAGGAAATCCACTTGCGTGCCAAAATCAAGGCCACTGAAGGCAGTCAGGGCAAAGCGCGCTTGCGCACCGTTCTGTCGGAATACTTTGCCCAGTCCATTCAGTTGGTGATCGAATACGGGGATACAGGCGATGCTACCGCGCATGCCGTGGAGCAGGCCAAGCTGGCCGAGCGTCAGCGACAGGCCGAAGAGCAGGTTGCCCAGGATCCCTTTGTCTTGAGCCTGATCCAGGACTTTGACGGCAGCGTCAAAGCCGGGTCGATCAAGGCTGCTCCTTTGGTTCGGGCCGCCTGAATGGCCCCTTGTCAATTTATATCAATCAGGAAAACCAAACCATGATGAAAGGTCAGATTGCCGGCTTGATGCGCCAGGCGCAGCAAATGCAGGAAAACATGAAAAAGGCTCAGGAAGCCTTGGCCGATATCGAGGTCGAGGGCGTTTCCGGTGGTGGTCTGGTCAAGGTCATCATGAACTGCCGCCACGATGTGCGCCGTGTCTCTATCGACCCCAGCCTGCTGGAAGACGAAAAAGAGATGCTGGAAGATTTGATTGCTGCTGCCTTTAACGATGCACAGCGCAAAGCCGAGGCAACCTCGCAGGAAAAAATGGCGGGTGTTACCGCTGGCCTGCCACTGCCACCCGGTATGAAGTTCCCGTTCTAATGAACGAACCGCAGATCGCTGAGCCCGAACCGCTTCGGGCTCTGATCCAGGCTCTGCGTCGGCTACCCGGTGTGGGCGAGCGTAGCGCTCGCCGCATGGCTTACCATTTGTTGCAACACGATCTGGTAGGCGCCGACCAATTGAGCCGCGCTCTTGAACATGCCACGACGGCACTGCAGCACTGCCAGCGCTGCAATGGTTTCACTGTTCAACCTATCTGTGAAACCTGTGCCAATCCCCGCCGTGATCCGGCGTTGTTGTGTGTGGTGGAGACGCCTGCCGATCAAAACATGATTGAGGCTACGCATGGCTATCGAGGCCTTTACTATGTGCTGATGGGGCGTTTGACGCCGCTGGAAGGCATAGGCCCGGATGCCTTGCAATTTGACCGCTTGCTAGAGCGAGCCGGTGATGGCCAAGTGCAGGAAGTGATTCTAGCGACCAATTTCACCGCAGAGGGCGAAACCACCGCCCATCATTTGGCGGAAATGCTCACTAGCCAAGGTTTGAAAGTAACTCGACTGGCACGCGGTGTGCCAGCCGGGAGCGAGCTGGAGTACGTAGACCCCAGCACCATTGCCTGGGCCTTGATGGAGCGTCGCGCCACGTAATCGGGTTTGACCGCTTGGCGGACAAGGGGGGGACACCCCCCTTTGTTTTTTAGTATAAGTATCAAACCTAAATAATTAATGACCAACAACAAGAAGGGGATTGCCATGAAACTGACTCGTCGTCATGCACTCAAGCTGGTTGGAGCATCGGGTCTAGCGCTGTCATTGCCAACGCTGGGCCGTGCGCAAGAAATCGAGAAAAAAAACCTGACCATTGCCGTGGGCGGCAAGGCGCTGATCTACTATCTGCCCTTGTCCATTGCCGAGATCAATGGCTACTTTGATGACGAAGGTCTCAAAGTCAAGGTGGCGGACTTTGCCGGCGGCTCCAAAGCCCTGCAAGCCGTCGTGGGCGGTAGCGCCGATGTGGTATCGGGTGCGTTTGAGCACACCATCAACTTGCAGGCCAAAGGGCAGATGTACCGCGCCTTTGTGCAGCAGGGGCGTGCACCCGCCATTGTTTTGGCTGTGTCCAACAAGACGATGGCTGACTATAAGTCGCCAGCCGATCTGAAAGGCAAGAAAATCGGTGTGACCGCACCGGGCTCCTCGACCAATATGATGGTCAACTTCTATCTGGAACAAAACGGTCTGAAACCCTCGGACGTGGCCTTTATCGGTGTAGGCGCTGGTGCCGGCGCCGTCACCGCCATGCGTACCGGTCAGATTGATGCCATGGCCAACCTGGATCCGGTTATTGGCACCTTGCTTAAAGAAAACGAAGTCCGTGTCATTGCTGACACCCGTACGGTTGCGGATACCAAGACCATTTTTGGCGGCAACATGCCTTCGGCCTGCCTGTACGCCTCTGAAGAGTTCATTACCAAGAATCCCAATACGGCTCAGGCTTTGGCCAACGCCATTGTGCGCGCCGACAAATGGATTCAGGCCAACGACGCTGAAACTATTGCCAAGACCGTGCCTGCGACCTACCTGCTGGGTGACGTGGAGCTGTACAAGCAATGTCTGGATGCCAATAAGGAAGCACTCTCGCCGGATGGCCTGGTTGATTCTGATGGCCCGACGACCGCCTTGAATGCACTGGCCGCTTTTGTGCCGAATCTGGACGCATCCAAGATTGATATCAGCAAGATCTACACCAACGAATTTGCTGACAATGCCAACAAGAAGTACCCCAATGTCTGAGGCAGCACTTTCTTTAGATAACATCAGCTGTGTTTTTGCCTCCCGGGATGGCAAAGGTACGTATACAGCGGTTCGTGACGCCAGCCTGAGCATTGCTCCAGGCGAATTTGTGTCGGTTGTAGGCCCAACGGGCTGCGGCAAGTCCACGCTCCTGAACGTAGGGGCGGGTTTGCTGAGCCCTTCGTCGGGCGAAGTGCGTGTGTTCGGCAAACCCCTGGAAGGGGTGAACGAGCGCGCTGGCTACATGTTCCAGGGCGAAGCACTGATGCCCTGGCGCAGTGCCGAATCCAACGTGATGGCCGGTCTGGAGTTTGCTGGTGTCCCGCAGGACGAGGCCCGCGCCCGTGCCCAGGAGTGGCTCAAGCGAGTCGGCCTGGGTGGTTTCGGGGATCGTTACCCGCATCAAATGTCTGGCGGTATGCGCAAACGCGTCATGCTGGCCCAGACCCTGATTCGTGATCCCGACATCATTCTGATGGATGAGCCGTTCTCGGCGCTGGACATTCAGACCCGTCAATTGATGGAAAACGAAGTGCTGGAGATCTGGATGGCGCAGCGTAAAGCCGTGCTGTTCATCACGCACGACCTGGACGAAGCCATTGCCATGAGCGATCGAGTGGTGGTTCTGTCAGCCGGGCCGGGCACTCATCCCATCGGCGAATTTCATGTCGATCTTCCACGTCCTCGTGACGTGGCCGAAGTACGCAACGACCCCCGCTTTGTCGAATTGCATGCGGCGATCTGGGCCGTCCTGCGTGATGAGGTTCTGAAGGGTTATGCCCAGCAAAAGCGTGCCTGATATGTCTAAATCTATTACTCAATCCAAGCTGGCCCTGCGCGGCTGGCAAATCTCGCTGCTCGTCGTCATTCTTGCTGCCTGGCATTTCTTCACGCTGGACCCCAAAGTGGCTTTCTTCTTTGGGCAGCCATTGGAAGTGGTCAAGGTGATCTGGGCCTGGTTCGTCACCAACGGTGATATTTACGTGCACCTGGGCGTGACCTTGAGCGAAACCCTGCTGGCCTTTGCCATCGGTACGATTGCTGGTCTGGCTTGCGGTCTGTGGCTGGGGCTCTCGCCCCGTGCGGCGGCCTTGCTGGACCCGTATCTGACGGCGGCCAACTCCATGCCACGCGTGATTCTGGCGCCTATTTTCGGCATGTGGTTCGGTCTGGGTATCTGGTCCAAAGTGGCTCTGGCGGTGACGCTGGTGTTCTTCATCGTGTTCTTTAACGTGTACCAAGGTGTGCGTGAAGTCAGCTCCACACTGCTGGACAATGCCCGCATGCTGGGTGCCAGCCGTCGTCAGTTGCTGCGCCACGTCTATATCCCTTCGGCTACCAGCTGGGTGTTTTCCAGCTTGCACACCTCGGTCGGTCTGGCCTTCGTGGGCGCTGTGGTGGGTGAGTACCTGGGTTCAGCCAGTGGGGTGGGGTATCTGATCCTGCAGGCAGAGGGCACGCTGGATGTGAATACGGTGTTCGCCGGTATTGTGGTGCTGACCGTCTTTGCGCTGATCCTGGATGGACTGGTCAGTGTGTTTGAAGATCGCCTGCTGGCCTGGCGGCCACAAGGTGGCGGTACGGAAAAGCTCTGAACGTATGCCTGAGCAAGCCATCGACTAGCTTGGCTATACGTTGAAAAACCGGCTCCTGTTTCAGGCGCCGGTTTTTTTATGCTTGCTCCTTGTCGTAGGAGCAAGGCAATAGTCAGGTGCTCGCAAATCAGCTTATTGTGCGAGCATTGATGGAACGCATACGCCCAGAATGTGAGACTGTCGGAGCAAACAGCGAGCATTCCTGTTTTTGGAAATGAGAATTGTTGTTATTATCAGCCTTCTCCTTTCCTTACAGGCTCTTTGCTTTCATGTCCGACCGCCGTGCCTTTCGTAAAACCTGGCTTGCTCACTACAGCGAGCTGCTGGGGGCGTGGCGTCGTCGATCTCACGTTGATCACGATGTGGAAGATGCCATGCACGACGCTGTGCTGCGCATACTGGAAAACGGCTCGGTTTCGGCCGATAATCCGGCGGCCTATCTGCAACGCAGTACCTCCAACGGTCTGATCGACCGGCACAGGCGGGAGGAAAAACTGCCCATGGTGCCCTTGCACGAACTGCATGAATCCGAGCATCCCTTGGCAACTGGCCCGGAGTCCCAGGTGTATTCCAGCCAGATGGTCAATGATTTAAGAACGGTGCTGGATGAACTGCCGGACATTTGCAGGCAGGTGTATATTTACCAGCGCCTGGAGGGAAGCTCCCATGCCGAGATTGCCAGTGAACTGGGGATCTCTCGTGCCATGGTGGAAAAGCATATGAACAAAGCGTTGCGACATTTGAGTACAAGGTTACAGAAGTATGCCCCCTGATGTCCTGAACGCAGCGACCGCACAGGATCAGGCGGCCGCCTGGTTTTCTCATCTGCGCTCGGGTGAGGCCTCGCCCGAGGATTGGCGTGCCTTCGAGCAATGGCGACAGTCTGATCAGGAGCATGATCGCTGTTACCGCCATCTGGAGGCGATCTGGCAAGCGACCTTGCAGATTCCCGAGTCCGAGCTGCGGGCTGCCTTGCGGGCTTCGCGCCCATCGGCCCGGGTCAACAAGCCACGCCGTCGTTTTGCCTGGGGCATGACGGCAGGACTGTGTGCGGCGGGTGTACTTGCCGCTGTAGGAATACGGGCTAGCCTGGATACTGAGCCCTCCTATCAAACCACATTGACGACCCCACGCGGGCTGCACGAAGAATTGCGTCTGCCTGATGGCTCTACCTTGATGGCCAATACCGGCACACGGGCGCAGATTCGTTTTTACGAGAATGAGCGTGTCGTTGACCTGTATGCAGGCGAGGTGTTCTTTGATGTGCAGCCTGATCGGTCCCGACCGTTTGTGGTGCATGCCGGGCAAAGCAGGGTGGTGGTCACAGGTACGCGCTTCAATGTTCTGCATGAGCAGCAGCAATTGCAGGTGACGGTAGAGTCCGGTTCGGTCAAGGTGCAGCAGGGTGCCTGGTGGGACCGGGATACCCGCTTGCTGGAGCGTGGGCAATCCGTTTACACGGCTGAGGATGCTCCTCTGGGACTGGTGGAAAAGGCGGATCTGGATACCAGCCTGGCATGGCGTAACGGCATGATTGTGTTCGAAAACACGCCGCTGGAGCAGGCGGTGGCACAGATCAATCGTTACTTGCCGCAAGCGGCTGTTTTCGATGCGCCCCGTTTTGCCTCCTACAAGGTGGCTGGGGTTTTCAGTGTGAATGAGCCTTTGGCCCTGATTCACACCTTGCCCGACCTGGTGCCAGTGAAAGTTCAAACCTTGCCCAGCGGGCAACTGCGAATCAGCGAATAGAGCCCGAGTTTGCCTGGCAATCCAGGTTCTGTTTTTTATTTATCAAAAATAATTCTCATTTTTGTTCCGGTGTTTTGATTCTGGTTCGTCGATAGAGTAAGGGGAGCTGTTTCATGTCGCAGACGGCAGCGCCCATCACCTTGTCTTGAGGCCGCCTTGGGCGTGCCTTGCTACTCTTTGGACCTAGTCAGACTGTGAATACACCGACCTCTTCTGTGTGGCGCAACAAGCCCGCAATCAATACACGCTTGACGATTCTGGCAATCAGCCTGGCCTGCGCCGTCAGCGCCTTGCCGCTGGACGTACGTGCGCAGGCTCAAGCCACCTCCATCAATCTTCCTGTGCAGCCCCTTAGCAAGTCCTTGTTGCAGTTGGGGCAGCAGGCCTCGGTCCAGATCTTCTTCTCTCAGGAGTTGGTGGATGGCCATCAGGCGCCGGCCTTGTCGGGCAGCTATTCTCCTGAGCAGGCGTTGCAGCAGCTCTTGGCGGGCACAGGCATCACGTACAAGCGCAAGGGCAATACCATCAGCCTGACGCCGGACCCGGCCTCCTCGGTGGCCGAGCTGTCCACCATTACTGTCAAGGGCGGGATTCTGGGCGACTTGTCGCCTGCTTATGTGGGCGGGCAAGTGGCAACAGGTGGCAGCCTGGGTTTGCTGGGTTCCGTGGATGTCATGGATAACCCCTTTAGCACCACCAACTACACCTCCGAGCTGCTCTATGACCAGCAGGCCAGAACTCTGGCCGATGTGGTGGTGAATGATGCGGCGGTGCGCACGACGACCTCTACCGGCGGTTTTGGTGAGGACTTTGTGATTCGCGGCTTTGCGGTGGGCAGTGGCGATGTCAGCGTGAACGGCTTGTACAGTCTGGTGTCTTCCAGCCGTGTGCCCGTGCAGATTCTGGAGCGTGTGGAAGTCCTGAAAGGGCCCGGCACCTTGATGCGCGGTATCCCACCCGGAGGGAGTATAGGCGGGGCGATCAATCTGGTGACCAAGCGGGCTGAGGACGAGCCCTTGACCCGTGTGACGGCCAGTTATGTCAGCCAGGCGAACGTGACGGCACAGCTGGATGTGGGCCGCCGTTTTGGTGAAAACAAGGAATGGGGCGTGCGCTTTAATGGCGTCAAGCGTGGTGGGGAAGCCACGTCACGCGATGGCAAACAGGATCTGGGCATGGCCGCTCTGGGTGTGGATTATAGAGGCGCCCGTTTGCGCTGGTCTGCGGATGTCATCCACCAGGAAGACACGCTGGAAAATATCCGTTCGCAAATTGGCTTTCAAAGCGATCTGACCGAGCTGCCTGCACCTCCGGATGGCCGTACCAATTTCTATCCCGGTACCCGCCTGACCCAACGTGACAACACCATCATGTCCCGTCTGGAGTATGACTTCAGCGACTCGGTCACCGGGCATATCGGGGTGGGCTATCGCCACGGCAAGAATCGCCAGATTTTCCCGGTGAATGTGAAACCCGGTAATCCTAATGTGCGCCAGTCTGTAGATGCTGACGGCAATTTCAGCGTGATCTCCACGTTCTATGACTCCTATTCCAAAACGCTAAGCAGCGATGCGGGTTTGAGCGTGGATTTCGACACGGGCAGCGTGGCGCACAAGCTGGCTTTTGGGGTGAGCTATATGGATCAGGAGCTGGGCAATGCCTACAGCCCTGGCACCGAAGTGGCGGACTCCAATATCTACAACCCCGTGCCTATTCCGGCAGGTCCGTCAGAGCGGCTGACGCCACAAAAGGCTTCCAGCACCGGCCTGCTCAGCTTTGCCGTGGCAGATACCTTGTCCTTTGCGGATGACCGTGTCTTGCTGACGGTGGGGGCGCGTCGTCAGACCGTGGATGTCACCAGCTTCAATACGACTACAGGTGTAAAAACTGCCGATTACAGGGCCAGCTCCATCTCGCCCTTGGCGGGGATTGTGGTCAAGCCCATGGAGAATGTCTCGGTCTTCGCCAACTTCACCGAAGGCCTGACGCGCGGCACGATTGTGGGCGACACCTACGCCAACCGGGGCGAGATTCTCAAGCCTTTCAAGTCCCGTCAGTATGAGGCGGGTGTGAAAGTGGATTGGGGTGGCATCATGACCTCGGCCTCCCTGTGGCAGATTGCCCGACCTGCAGGGCAAGAGGATGGAAACAATGTGTATGGCTACTTTGGCGAACAGCGCAACCGTGGTCTGGAGCTGAGTGCCTACGGTGAATTGATGCCAGGTTTGCGCATGATGGCCAGTGCTGGCTTTACCCAAGGCAAGCTTACCAAAACCCAGAACGGCGTGAATGAAGGCAACCGGGCACCGGGTGTGCCTGCCAGCACCTATAACCTGGGTCTGGATTGGGATACGCCTTGGGTACAAGGCCTGAGCCTGAATGGCCGTGTGATTCATACCTCGTCCCAGTACCTGAACAACACCAACACCTTGAAGCTGCCCGCCATGACTCGCTTTGATGTGGGCGCGCGCTACTACACCGATATTGCGGGCAAGGATGTGGTGATCCGCGCCAATATCGAAAACCTGACCGACAAGCGCTACTGGCTGGCTTCCAGCAACTTTGCCACGAATGGGGCAGGGCGCACGTTCATGTTGTCGGCCTCCGTGAATTTCTGATTCGCTGATTGTTAACGTCAGGCAGGGGTTCGCGGCGGCTTTCGGTGCCGTGTAGCCCTGCCTGGACTTGGAAGGGAAAAACAAAATGTTGAAACGATGTTTTCTGATGTCCGTTCTGTCGGCGGCTCTGTTGAGCGTGACCGCGCATGCTCAGCCGTCTGTGCAGCCCTTGAGCCCAGAGTTGGCGCAGCGCAGCTCGATCACGGCCGATGGCGCCTTGCGCAAGGAGCTGGCCTACGGGATTTATCAGATGGCTTACAGCGCGTCTGAAAAGGCCCTGTATGTGGCTTCGGCAGAAATGCTTGATGGTGTACGGGGTGGGGCGCTCTACAAGCTGGACCCACAGACTCTGGATGTACTGGGTGTGATTCACACCGATGAAAGCAATTTTGGCTTGAGCAGCAATGCCGAGGGGAATGTGCTGTTCATGACGAACAGCCTGAACCCGGCAGTTGCGCGTGTGGAGCTGGGAGAAAAGGGTGGTCTGAAACGTACGCCCTTCAGCAATATGGGAACGGATGGTTTCAAGGTGGGGCCACGTACGGTGAAGCTGGATGAGGCTCACAAGCGTCTTTATGTAGGGGGTGTAGGCAATCCAGCAGTGATCTGGGTGCTGGACGAGAGCAGCATGGAAGTGCTCAACACCATTGAGAATGCGGGCAAATGGGTGACGGGCTTATTGTTGGACACGGATCATCGCCGTATGTACGCAGGCAATGGCGACGGTGAAGTGCTGGTGATTGATACGGACAAGAACCAGATCCAACAGCGCTGGAAACCTGCCGGGGACAAGCCGGCGATCTTGCTCAACTTTGCTCTGGACCCGAAGCGCAATCGTTTATACGCCACGGAAAATCAGCATCAGAAAACGGTTTATGTGCTGGATGCCAGCACGGGCAAACTGCTGGAGCAACTGGACGTAGGGGACGCGCTGGATATTGTCTATAACCCCAAGCGTGACGAGCTGTATGTGTCGCATCGTCAGCAGGGCAAGGTGTCTGTACTGGATGCGGGCAGCTATGCGAAAAAGGCGGAATACAGCTTGCCTGCTCATCCCAACAGTCTGCTGCTGGGGCCGGACGATCAACTGTATGTCACGGTGAAAGCGCCATTTACCCCTGACCACAAGGTCAGCGCCCGGGAAAGCGTGGTGCGTATTGATCTGAGCAAAATCTGATTGCCGTCCAGATAACGCTCAAAGCAAATCAGCCCGGCGTAATGCCGGGCTGATTTTTTTTGCTGATCAAATTGTTGATCAAGCAGGGGGTCTTCTTTCAGGGCTTTGCAGGGAGCAAGGCCTTGTATGTTGCTGCGCCAGGGATCAAGCCTGCTGACGCGCCTGTTGAATCAGGGTATCCAGCTTGATGCCGTCCGCGGTGAACTGGCGTATGCCTTCAGCCAGCTTTTCAGTGGCCATTGCGTCCTGGTTCAGGTCGGTGCGGAAGGTGATTTCGTTGCTGGCACGCCATTCGGGGGCGACGGCCTTGGCGCGGGCCACATCCAGCATGGCAGGGACTTCACCTTGGGCTGCATCCAGCTGGCCCAGCAGATCCGGGCTGATGGTCAGCAGATCGCAACCGGCCAGCGCCTTGATCTGGCCAACATTGCGGAAGCTGGCACCCATGATCTCCGTGGGGATGTCATAGGTTTTGTAGTATTCGTAAATGCTGCGTACCGAGCGCACGCCGGGGTCGTTTTCGCCCTGGTTGGCGCTCTCGTCCCAGTCCTGGCCAGCGGCTTTCTTGAACCAGTCGTAGATGCGGCCCACAAAAGGTGAGATCAGGGTGACTTTGGCCTGGGCGCAGGCGATGGCTTGTGGCAGGCAGAACAAGAGGGTCAGGTTGCAGTTGATGCCTTCAGCCTGCAGCGTACGGGCGGCCTGAATGCCTTCCCAGGTACTGGCCAGCTTGATCAGCACGCGTTCACGGGTGATACCGGCTTTTTCGTAATGCTGGATGATATGGCGGGCACGCTCGATACTGGCCAGCGTATCAAAGGACAGGCGGGCATCCACTTCGGTGGAGACGCGGCCCGGCACAATATCCAGAATCTGGCGGCCAAAGGCAACCAGCAGCAGATCGCTGGTTTCAGCCAGGCTGGCATGAGGATGGTCGGCGATGACACGGTCGAGCAAAGGCCGATAGGCCGCCTGCTGGACAGCCTTCAGAATCAGGGAAGGATTGGTTGTTGCATCGGTAGGGCGATACGCGCGCATCGCTTCAAAATCGCCTGTGTCGGCCACTACGGTTGTGCACTGGCGCAGGGAGTCAAGCTGAGTAGTCATGTCTGTTACTAGTCCATCGCAAAGCCATCAAACCAATCGATTACTGTAGACGATTTTCCAAGTTTTCGTGCCTGGTTTCAGTGTTATTACCGATAAACTACCGGAAAAACGCCGTTTGAGCATATAATTAGAAGGTTTAATATTAATTTCAGAATCCGGGGTTTTTAACGTGCTGCCGTCTTTATTTCCTGAGGAGTCCCGCACTATCACTAGTGCCGTCCTAGCCCTGGCGGATGGAACCCTATTCAAAGGGGTATCAATCGGTGCCGAGGGGCACTGTGTTGCTGAGATCGTTTTCAATACAGCCATGACGGGCTATCAGGAAATCCTGACAGACCCAAGCTACAGCGGGCAAATTGTTACGCTTACCTATCCGCACATCGGTAATACCGGTGTCAATCCAGAGGACTCCGAATCCACCAAAGCCCACGCTGCCGGGCTTGTCATTCGCGATTGTCCCGCCCGCTTGTCCAATTTCCGCTCCACCCAGTCCTTGCCCGACTACCTGAAAGCTCAGGGCGTTGTGGCCATCTCCGGTATCGATACCCGCAAGCTGACCCGCATTCTGCGCGAGAAAGGCTCCATGGGTGCCTGCATCCTGGTCGGTGACGATGCCGAACGTGCTCTGGAACTGGCCCGCTCTTTCCCTGGCCTGAAAGGTCAGGATCTGGCCAAGGTGGTTACCACCGACAAGACCTACAACTGGACCGAAGGTTCGTGGGAACTGGGTCAAGGTTTCTCCAAGCCCGAAGGCGAGCGCTTTCACGTGGTGGCTTACGACTTTGGCGTCAAGGCCAACATCCTGCGCCTGATGGCAGACCGTGGCTGTAAAGTCACCGTCGTGCCTGCGCAAACTCCATTGGCCGATGTGCTGGCTTACGAACCTGATGGTGTGTTCCTGTCCAACGGCCCTGGCGATCCGGAGCCTTGCGATTACGCCATTGAAGCCTGCAAGGGCTTGCTGGAGCGCAAGTTGCCCGTGTTCGGTATTTGCCTGGGTCATCAGATCCTGGGTCTGGCCGTCGGTGCTCAGACCTTGAAGATGAAAAACGGCCACCACGGTGCCAACCACCCTGTGCAGGAACTGGCCAGCGGCCGCGTGTTCATCACCAGCCAGAACCACGGTTTTGCGGTGGATGCCACCACCTTGCCAGCCAATGCCAAGGTCACGCACATTTCTTTGTTCGACCAGAGCCTGCAAGGCTTCGAGTTGACAGATCGCCCCGCGTTTTGCTTCCAGGGTCACCCCGAAGCCACTCCCGGCCCGCGCGATATTGCCTCGCTGTTCGACAAATTCATCAGCCTGATGGCTGCTCACCAGGCCAATAAATAAATCGCACTATGCCAAAGCGTTCAGACTTAAAAAGCATTCTTATCATTGGCGCAGGCCCGATCATCATTGGTCAGGCTTGTGAATTCGACTACTCGGGAGCCCAGGCGTGCAAGGCCCTGAAGGCCGAGGGTTACCGGACTGTGCTGGTCAACAGCAACCCGGCCACCATCATGACGGACCCGGACACGGCCGACGTCACCTACATCGAGCCCATCACCTGGCAAGCTGTCGAGAAAATCATTGAAAAAGAGCGTCCCGATGCGCTCTTGCCCACCATGGGTGGCCAGACCGCGCTGAACTGCGCCCTGGATCTGGCCAAGCATGGCGTGCTGGAAAAATTTGGTGTCGAGCTGATCGGTGCCAATGCCGCCGCGATCGAAAAAGCCGAAGACCGCCTGAAGTTCAAGGACGCCATGACCTCCATCGGTCTGGAGTCCGCCAAGTCCGGCGTGGCTCACTCCATGGACGAGGCCTGGGCTGTTCAAAAGCGTATTGCTGAAGAAATCGGCACAGCCGGTTTCCCCGTCGTGATTCGCCCCAGCTTCACGCTGGGCGGTACGGGCGGCGGTATTGCCTACAACCCTGAAGAATTCGAAACCATCTGCCGTCGTGGTCTGGAAGCATCGCCCACCAACGAACTGCTGATTGAAGAATCCCTGCTGGGCTGGAAAGAGTTTGAAATGGAAGTCGTGCGCGACCGCGCCGACAACTGCATCATTGTGTGCTCCATTGAAAACCTGGACCCCATGGGCGTGCACACGGGTGACTCCATCACCGTGGCTCCTGCCCAAACCCTGACCGACCGCGAATACCAGATCATGCGTAATGCATCGATCGCCGTACTGCGCGAAATCGGTGTGGATACCGGTGGTTCGAACGTGCAGTTCGCGGTGAACCCCGATAACGGCCGCATGATCGTTATCGAAATGAACCCGCGCGTGTCCCGTTCCTCGGCACTGGCTTCCAAAGCCACGGGTTTCCCTATCGCCAAGATTGCTGCGCGTCTGGCCGTGGGTTACACCCTGGACGAGCTGCTGAACGAAATCACCGGCGGTGCGACCCCCGCTTCGTTCGAGCCCACCATCGACTACGTGGTTACCAAGGTGCCACGTTTCGCCTTCGAAAAATTCCCTCAGGCCGACTCGCGCCTGACCACCCAGATGAAGTCCGTGGGTGAAGTGATGGCCATTGGCCGCACTTTCCAGGAGTCCTTCCAGAAAGCCCTGCGTGGCCTGGAAGTGGGTGTGGATGGTCTGAACCAGAAAACCACCGACCGCGAAAAACTGCAGGTCGAGCTGGGCGAACCTGGTCCAGAGCGTATCTGGTACGTGGGCGATGCCTTCGCTCAAGGCCTGAGCCTGGACGAAGTTCACAACCTGACCAAGATCGATCCCTGGTTCCTGGCCCAGATCAAAGAGATCGTGGACATCGAACTGGCTCTGGAACAAAAGACGCTGGCCGATCTGGACCGCGACACCTTGTTTGGTCTGAAGCGCCGTGGTTTCTCCGACCGCCGTCTGGCTTTCCTGCTGGATACCGTGGAATCGGAAGTGCGCAAACTGCGTCACCAGCTGAACGTGCGTCCTGTCTACAAGCGTGTGGACACCTGCGCGGCGGAATTCTCCACCGATACGGCCTACATGTACTCGACCTACGAGGAAGAGTGCGAATCCAATCCTACGGACAAGAAGAAGATCATTGTTCTGGGTGGTGGTCCTAACCGTATTGGTCAGGGTATCGAGTTTGACTACTGCTGCGTGCACGCTGCTCTGGCATTGCGCGAAGATGGTTACGAAACCATCATGGTCAACTGCAACCCCGAAACCGTTTCTACCGACTACGACACCTCCGACCGTCTGTACTTCGAGCCTCTGACTCTGGAAGACGTGCTGGAAATCGTCCACATCGAAAAACCAGTGGGCACCATCGTTCAGTACGGTGGCCAGACTCCGCTGAAATTGGCCCGTGCTCTGGAAGCCAACGGTGTACCTATCATCGGTACCAGCCCTGAATCCATTGACGTGGCCGAAGACCGTGAGCGTTTCCAGAAGCTGCTGACCAAGCTGGGTCTGCGTCAGCCGCCAAACCGTACGGCTCGTACCGAAGGCGAAGCGATTGCTCTGGCTGCCGAGATCGGTTACCCATTGGTGGTACGCCCAAGCTACGTGCTGGGTGGCCGTGCCATGGAAATCGTGCACGAACAGCAAGACCTGGAGCGCTACATGCGCGAAGCGGTCAAGGTCAGCAATGACTCGCCCGTGCTGCTGGATCACTTCCTGAACAACGCCACGGAAGTGGACGTGGACTGCCTGGCCGATGGCGAGCGCGTCTTTGTGGGCGGTGTGATGCAACACATCGAGCAGGCTGGTGTTCACTCCGGTGACTCCGCTTGCAGCTTGCCTCCTTACTCGCTCAGCGACGAAACCGTAGCTGAAATCAAGCGCCAGACCGCACTCATGGCCAAGGCCCTGAACGTGAAGGGTCTGATGAACGTACAGTTCGCCATTCAGGACGGGGATGTTTACGTGCTGGAAGTGAACCCGCGTGCTTCGCGTACCGTGCCGTTCGTATCCAAGGCTACTGGTCTGCAGCTGGCCAAGATCGCCGCTCGTGCCATGGCCGGTCAGACTCTGTCCGAGCAAGGCATTACTGAAGAAGTCACGCCGTCTTACTACAGCGTGAAAGAAGCCGTGTTCCCCTTCGTGAAGTTCCCTGGTGTGGATACCATTCTGGGACCTGAAATGAAGTCCACCGGCGAAGTCATGGGCGTGGGCACCTCCTTTGCCGAAGCCTTCGTGAAGTCGCAAATGGCTGCCAGCGTGAACCTGCCCAAGGGCGGTCTGGCCTTCATCAGCGTGCGTGCTCAGGACAAACCACAAGCCGTTGAAGTGGCTCGTGGCCTGATCTCGCTGGGCTTCAAGGTTGTGGCTACCCGCGGTACCGCCAGCGCCATCGAACAGGCTGGTCTGGCTGTTCAAGTGGTGAACAAGGTAACTGAAGGTCGTCCGCACATTGTGGACATGATCAAGAACGGTGAAGTTTCCTTGGTCATCAATACGGTTGAAGAGCGTCGCAACGCCATCGTTGATTCGCGTACAATCCGTACACATGCGCTGGCTGCCAACCTGGCCTACTACACCACCATTGCCGGTGCCGTAGCCGCTGTTCAAGGCCTGCAGTATCTGAGCCAAGGTGAAGGCTTGAAGGTTTACGCGGTACAAGAGCTGCACGCTCTGCTCGCGAAACACTAAGTCTCACCCAGCCGGAAAGGCGCACCTCAGTGGTGCGCCTTTTTTTGTTCTTGCATCAGACAAGACCGGGGCGTCGTATTGGGCAGCCGCAGGCTACAGCCTGCTTAGCGTGAAAGCTTTCTTCATTGGAGATCATGTCGTGAAATGGTTCATTCTTGCCTTGTTCATTGTGTGCACGATTGTGGTGCACTTCAGGGGTCGAGTCAGGCACCGTTTTTCCCGTCAGCTGCTGGATCACTCCACCTTCACGGCACCTCTGAATGTATTCATGTATGGTTTTTCGGCAGTGCCGAACGAACCGTATCTGGATCTGAAACATTTTCCCGAGCTGAACAAACTGCTGGAGCACTGCGACGAAATCCGTGCCGAGGCCAAGCAGTTGTTTGGTGAAGGCCACATCAAGGCTTCGGACAAGTACAACGATGCGGGCTTCAACTCCTTTTTCAAAACCGGTTGGACGCGTTTTTACCTGAAATGGTATGACGCCGACCACCCTTCGGCGCGCGAGCTGTGCCCGGTGACAACCCGCCTGCTCAAGGATATTCCGTCGATCAAGGCGGCCATGTTCACCTCCTTGCCGCCCGGTGCCCGTTTGCCGCGTCACCGTGACCCTTATGCGGGTTCGCTGCGCTTTCATATGGGCTTGATGACGCCCAACAGCCCCGATTGCTATATCGATGTGGACGGCCAGACCTACTACTGGCGTGACGGCGAGGCCGTCGTGTTTGATGAAACCTTTATTCATTACGCCGAAAACAAGACTGATCAAAACCGCATCATTTTGTTTGCTGACGTAGAGCGTCCCATGCGTTACCGCTGGGCTCAGGCCATCAACCATGCCGTGGGCGGTTTCTTGCTGCGTGCCGCTGCCGCCCCTAACCAGGAAGGTGACCGTACGGGTGGCATCAACCGTATTTTCGGCACAGTTTACGCGGTGCGTCGTTTCGGCAAGGCCATCAAGAAAAAGAACGAAACCCTGTACTACATCCTCAAGTGGTTGCTGGTGCTGGGCATTGCCGCTCTGATTTTCCTGTAAAAAGCAGGCAAAGATGCAAACGGTCTTTATCACGGGTGCCAGCAGCGGTTTGGGCAAAGCGCTGGCCCAGGAGTACGCGGCTCAAGGCGCCTGCCTGGGTTTGCTCGGGCGGCGTCAGGAGGAACTCCAGGCGCTGGCCGACAGCTTGCCCGGCGAGCACCGTATCTATGTGGCGGATGTCCGTGACAGAGATGCCTTGCATCAGGCGGCACAGGATTTTTTGCAGTTCACGGGGCAAAAGATTGACGTGGTGATTGCCAGTGCGGGAATCAGCGCTGGCACCTTGACGGAAGAGACTGAGGATTTCGCCGTTTTCAAAGCCATTGTTGATACGAATCTGCTGGCCATGGTGGCGACCTTCGAGCCCTTTGTTGGCACGATGAAGGTAGCGGGGAAGGGCGCATTGGTGGGGATTGCCAGTGTGGCGGGTATACGCGGGCTGCCGGGTGCAGGTGCATACAGCAGCTCCAAGGCGGCGGTGATTGCCTATTGCGAGAGCCTGCGTCTGGAACTGTCAGTGCACGGGGTATCCGTTGTCACCATTACCCCAGGCTATATCCGCACGGCCATGACGGCGCAGAATCCATACTCCATGCCGTTTTTGATGCCTGCCGAGGACTTTGCCCGCAAAGCTCGCAGGACCATCGAGCAGGGCGTGTCCTATCGGGTTATTCCTTGGCAGATGGGGCTTGTCTCGCGCCTGATGCGTCTTTTGCCTAATTGGCTGTATGACCGCTTGGCTCGTCAGGCGCCGCGCAAGCCACGACTAACAAAAAAAGCTGATCATGGTCCCTGTAGCTGATTTTTGAGGCCCTGTTTATTGGCCTCATTGTGGCTGTGTATGGCTTAAGCTTGCTCGTCCAGCGCCGTATTCAAATGCGGCAACTGCCCCCACTGCGTACAGGTCCAGTTCAAGTCCGCATCAATGCTGAAGAAGTTCAGGCTGGTATTCAGAATTGCGTGAGTGCGCTTGGCATTCAGTGGCTGCTGGTTCAGCTTGCGCCAGACCATATCAATAACGCCACCGTGTGCAAAAACCAGCAGGTTCTTGCCTGCATTCCGCTGGGACAGTTCTTCAAAGCAGCTCAGTATTCGCATCTGGAATTGGCGTAGCGACTCGCCGCCTTCCACGGCGTAATCAATATCTACCGTATCGTCTGGCTGATCCGGGCCGTGGCGGCCTGCCGCATCCCATGCCTGGCCTTCCAGGGTGCCAAAGCCGCGTTCGCGCAGTCCCTGGACTTGCTGGATTTCAATGTCCCAATGCTGACAGGCAATTTTCGCGGTTTCCGAGGCGCGTTGCAGATCACTGCTGATGACGACGTCTACCGGCATCTGAAACGCCGGGGAGCACAGGTAGCTTTGCAGGGCACGGGCCTGTTCTCGGCCAGTCTCGTTCAGTTCTATATCCTGCCAGCCTTGTAAACGACGTACGGCATTCCAGGCGGTTTCACCGTGGCGGATCAGACAAATAGACGTATTCATGCTGACGTAATCACTCTGCTAGGGAATCGGACTGCCGACGGCAGGCTGATTGTCTATTGTAATGGGCCAGTCAAGCGCAAGCAGATAGGGCGGGTATATACCGCATATAGCGCGAGGATCGAGCCCAAATAGCGGTTTCAAACCCTGATTGGTCAGGCCCATGTTGGGGTTTACCGCGTACCACCTTATTTTCAGGTGCCTTGTTGAGTCTTTCACGTTTAAAATCATGCCTCAACGAATCAGCCAGCCCTTCTTTCGGAGGGGCCGTGCCTGCGTATAACAAATTCAGCTGTATTTCTTTATTCCTTTTCTGGAACCCTCTATGTCTCAGTCTTACTTTCCGCGTTGGCGCCGTGTGTCCGGCAGCGAACCCGGTGCGGTTGTGCAGCCCGACGAATGTCTGGCCACGCCGCAAAACATTGCCATGGGTGCTCAGCACGTGGTGGCCATGTTTGGTTCCACCATTCTGGCCCCCTTGTTGATGGGCTTTGATCCCAATCTGGCCATCTTGATGTCAGGTATTGGTACGCTGATTTTCTTTGTGTTTGTCGGTGGCCGGGTTCCCAGCTACCTGGGTTCCAGCTTTGCATTTATCGGTGGTGTGATTGCCGTGACCGGCTATGCCGGCAGTGGCCCCAATCCCAATATTGGCGTGGCCTTGGGGGCCATTATAATCTGCGGCCTGGTCTATACACTGATTGGTATTCTGGTCTGGGTGTTCAATGCGCGTACTCAGGGTGGTGCGGCACGCTTGATCAACCACTGGATGCCCCCGGTTGTCACCGGCTCTATCGTGGCGGTGATCGGTCTGAATCTGGCCCCCATCGCCGCCAAGGGCGCCATGGGCAGCGGCACCTTCGATTCCATGATGGCCTTGATGACCGTGCTGTGCGTAGGCGGTATTGCGGTCTATACCCGTGGGCTGGCCCAGCGTTTGCTGATTCTGGTGGGTCTGGCTCTGGCTTGCGTGTTGTACTGGATATTCACCAATGTGATGGGCTACGGCACCCCGATCAATTTTGCGCCAGTTGCTGAGGCGGCCTGGTTGGGTCTGCCCACTTTTGCTGCGCCTGTATTCCAGGCTCATGCCATGACGGTGATTGTGCCGGTAGCCATTATTCTGGTGGCCGAGAATCTGGGTCACATCAAGGCCGTTAGCGCCATGACCGGCCAGGATCTGGACGGCTATCTGGGTCGTGCCTTTGTGGGCGATGGCGTGGCAACCATGCTGTCGGGCTCGGTGGGGGGGACGGGTGTCACGACTTACGCTGAAAATATCGGCGTGATGGCCGCTACCCGTATCTACTCCACGCTGGTGTTTGCCTTTGCAGCGGTCATTGCGATCTTCCTGGGGTTCTCGCCCAAGTTTGGCGCCGTCATCCAGTCGATTCCCGGCCCTGTGCTGGGTGGCATGTCCATTGTGGTGTTTGGTCTGATCGCTATTGCAGGGGCCCGTATCTGGGTGGTGAACCAGGTAGATTTCAGCGATAACCGCAACTTGCTGGTTGCTGCCGTCACCCTGATTCTGGGTGCTGGTAACTTCTCCTTGCAGTTTGGCGTCATTCGTCTGGACGGGATTGGTTGTGCCACCTTCGGTGCCATCTTGCTGCATGCTCTGCTGCGAGGTCGTCGCCACAATATGGTGTAGGCGGCGCAGGGCTGATCAATCTTGGCTCGGGCCTGACAGGCCCGGTCGCGGGTCGCTCAGTCGCCTTGCAATAGCTTGTTGTAAACAGCGGCCCCTGCCGACTTCTGTTTTTATACACAGGGGTTCCAGGGGCTTGCTATTTTCAGGCAGTTTGCCGACAATAGATCTCACACCCCGGTTCTTCGCGGGGTTTTTTTCTGCCGCAGAGTTTCTCCGTGTCAGGAAAGCCATATTGGGGCGGCCGGCAGGTTTTGGCTTGAGCAGTGTGTTTATCGGTACGCTGTAGGCTCTGCAGGGCTTTCAGCCAGCATAATCGGCCTGCTTGAATATTCGCCCCATCATCGTTATCCCCCTATTTTCCAGGCGCTCCTGCTACGGAGCGTCTTTTACTTGTTGAGCAGGAATACTATGTCTGCGATCCCATTGACTGCGCAGGGCGCACAACGTTTGCAAGTCGAATTACACCGCCTCAAGACGGTGGAACGCCCAGATGTGATTAACGCTATTGCCGAGGCGCGAGCACAAGGCGATTTGTCCGAAAACGCCGAGTACGATGCCGCACGTGAGCGTCAGGGCTTTATTGAAGGCCGGATTGCCGAACTGGAAGGCACGTTGTCCAATGCCCAGATCATCGAACCGGCCACGCTGGAGGCCGATGGCCGCATCGTGTTTGGTGCAACCGTCGAGATCGAGGATCTGGAGTCCGGCAATACCGTGACCTACCAGATTGTGGGTGACGTGGAGGCCGATATCCGTGCCAACAAGATCTCCATCTCCAGCCCTGTGGCTCGTGCCCTGATCGGCAAGACAGAAGGTGATGTGGTTGAGGTCAAGGCACCTGCCGGTATTCGTGAATACGAAATCCTGAGCATCAATTACGTGTGATGTTGCCCTCAAGCAGCAGGCTTGTCCTGCTGCTGGGGCAAGCGCGCAAAAGAAAGGCCCCTGTACATTGTGCGGGGGCCTTATAATTTACGGCAGTTTAGCGTTTGCCCGAACCACCCAGTCCGCGACGCGCGCCAGCCCGCAAGGACATGGCACTGCCAGGACGGTTGGTATTGCTGCGGGGTGCGGCAGCCGGTTTGACCGCCGAGAACTTTTGAACGCTGCGTGGTGCGGCCGAGGCTTTTTTCTCCTGGGTGCTGCTGCGTTCAGCTTGCATTTCTGCACGGCGAGCACGTTCTGTCTTGCGCGTACGCTGAACACCGGAAGCGGCCAGTTTCTTGGGCGTGTAAGGCTCCGAGGGCTTGCGCACCGCACGGGTAGGTTTTTCAACAGGCGCTCCCAAAACAGGGGGGCGTTCGATATTGGGTCTGTAGATGGTCAGGATTTTGCCCAGATGATGAATAGGGGCAGCATCGAGCGCATCGCAGATTTGTTCTAACATGGTCAGACGAGCCTGACGGTCATCACCGGCCACACGGATCTTGATGAGCTGGTGGGCCTGCAGGTGGACGGTGATCTCCTTGATCACGGCGTCGGTCAGGCCATTGTCTCCAATCAGGACAACTGGGCGCAGAGCGTGAGCAGCAGCACGAAGTTCGCTGCGCTCATGAGGTGTAAGGTTGAGTTTTGGCATAAAGAGATTGTACGGGAATGGCCAAGAAAAAATTCTCTAAAGAGTGGGTTCAGCAGCATATAAATGACCCCTACGTCAAATTGGCGCAACAAAAGGGGTATCGCGCGCGTGCGGCCTTCAAGCTCAGTGAAATATTGGATCTGGAGAAGATTCAGGTTCAGGGCAAGGTGGTGGTGGACCTGGGGTCTACGCCGGGCAGCTGGTCGCAGTTGATACGTGAACGCATGGTCGGCCCTGGCGGTGTGCTCAATGGTCGCATTATCGCACTGGATATATTGGAAATGGAACCAATTGCCGGTGTGGAGTTCATGCAAGGCGACTTTCGCGAGGACTCGGTACTGGAACAATTGCAAGAATCCCTGAAAGGTGCCGCCGTAGACCTTGTGATTTCGGATATGGCCCCCAACTTGTCTGGTGTGGCATCGGCCGATTCCGCCCGTATCCAGCATTTATGCGAGCTGGCACAGGAATTTGCCCTGCAGCATCTGACCGATGAAGGTGTGCTGATCGTCAAAGCCTTCCATGGCAGCGGGTTTTCCCAGATCGTGGAATCTTTCAAGCAGAATTTTGTCAGAGTCGTCGAGCGTAAACCCAAGGCTTCGCGCGATAAATCCGCCGAAACCTTTCTCGTTGCCCGAGGCTTGAAGGGCAGGTAATTTATGACTTGCCGGTCCTTGAATCGGGTAGAATGAACTATGTATGGCGCTTGTTCAGGTATGTGTAAGCATATTTGGCAAGTTATCGCAATCGCAGGAGATTGGCTTTGAACAATTCGTTTTCCAAAGTCGCGATCTGGATGGTTATTGCGCTGGTGCTGTTTACTGTTTTCAAGCAGTTTGACGGCCGGCCACCAGCCACTGATGGCGTCACTTACACGCAATTCATGAATGATGCCCGTTCCGGACGCATCAGCAAGGTAGATATTCAGGGCGATACCCTGCATGTCACGCCGGACTCTGGCCGCAGCTACTCGCTGACGTCCCCCGGTGACCTGTGGATGGTGCCTGAACTGGTGAAATCCGGTGTGCAGGTATCGGGCAAAGCCCGCGAAGAGCCTTCCTTCCTGACCAGCCTGTTCATCTCCTGGTTCCCCATGCTGCTCCTGATTGGCGTGTGGGTGTTTTTCATGCGGCAGATGCAAGGTGGTGGCAAGGGCGGGGCATTCAGCTTTGGCAAGTCGCGTGCGCGTTTGCTGGACGAGAACACTAACCCAGTTACCTTTGCCGACGTTGCTGGTTGCGACGAAGCCAAGGAAGATGTACAGGAACTGGTGGATTTCCTGCGTGACCCTACTCGCTTCCAGCGTCTGGGTGGCCGTATCCCCCGCGGTATCCTGATGGTTGGCTCGCCCGGTACCGGTAAAACCTTGCTGGCTCGTGCCATTGCTGGCGAAGCCAAAGTGCCTTTCTTCAGCATTTCCGGTTCTGATTTCGTGGAAATGTTTGTGGGTGTGGGTGCTTCCCGCGTTCGCGACATGTTCGAGACCGCCAAGAAGCAATCGCCTTGCATCATCTTTATCGACGAAATTGACGCCGTGGGCCGTCAGCGTGGTGCTGGTCTGGGCGGTGGTAACGATGAGCGCGAACAGACACTGAACCAGTTGCTGGTTGAAATGGACGGTTTTGAAACCGGCCAAGGCGTACTGGTCATTGCTGCTACCAACCGTCCTGACGTACTGGACCCCGCTTTGCTGCGTCCTGGCCGTTTTGACCGTCAAGTGGTGGTCGGCCTGCCTGACATCCGTGGTCGCGAGCAGATTCTGAAAGTACACATGCGCAAAGTGCCTTTGGCCCCCAACGTGGACGCCGTGGTGCTGGCTCGTGGTACGCCCGGTTTCTCCGGTGCTGACCTGGCCAACCTGGTTAACGAAGCGGCTTTGTTCGCTGCACGCCGTAACGGTCGCACCGTGGATATGCAGGACTTCGAGCGCGCCAAGGACAAGATCATCATGGGTGCAGAACGCCGCACCATGATCATGCCCGAGGAAGAGCGTCGCAACACTGCTTACCACGAAGCCGGTCACGCTCTGGTGGCTTGCATGCTGCCCAAGACGGACCCGGTTCACAAAGTCACCATCATTCCTCGTGGTCGTGCTTTGGGTGTCACCATGCAATTGCCGGAAGGCGATCGCTACAGCATGGACAAAGAGCGCTTGCTGAATATGATTGCCGTGCTGTTCGGTGGTCGTATCGCTGAAGAAGTGTTCATGAATCAAATGACCACCGGCGCATCGAACGACTTTGAGCGTGCAACGCAAATTGCTCGTGACATCGTGACTCGCTACGGCATGACGGACTCCCTGGGTCCTGTTGTATACGCCGAGAACGAAGGCGAGGTCTTCCTGGGCCGCAGCGTTACCAAAACAACGCACGTGTCCGAAGCCACCATGCAGAAAGTGGACTCCGAGATTCGCAAGATCATCGACGAGCAGTACGCCGTTGCCCGCAAGCTGATCGAGGACAACAGCGACAAGATGCATGCCATGGCCAAGGCTTTGCTGGAGTGGGAAACCATTGATGCCGACCAGATCGACGACATCATGAAAGGTTTGCCACCACGGGCTCCTCATGTGCCCAACAGCAATGACAGCAATTCCTCCGACGGTTCTACGCCGCCAGCCGCTGGTCCTAAACCAGCCGATGACGAGGGTGCCGCGGCGACAACGCCAGTTGCTTAACTTACGTAGGCCAAGCCTATTTCATGAATTACCCTGAGTGGTCTTGTGGGCGCTTCCAGTTTGGGCTGGAGCGCCCTTTGGTTATGGGGATTGTGAATGTCACCCCAGACTCCTTTTATGACGGCAATACACACAATGATTTGCCTCGGGCGCTGGACCACGCCCGCCAGTTAATCGCCGAAGGCGCAGACATTCTGGATATTGGTGGCGAATCGACTCGCCCCGGTGCTGAACCCGTTTCCCTGGAACAAGAGCTTGAGCGCGTCATCCCCCTGATCGAGGGTTTGCGTGACAGTGGTGTGGCCTTGTCGGTGGATACCTTCAAGCCCGACGTTATGCGAGCCAGCCTGGCAGCTGGCGCGGACATGATCAATGACATCTATGCCTTGCGCATGCCCGGTGCCATAGAAGCGGTCAAGGACTCTGATTGCGGCCTGTGCATCATGCACATGCAAGGTGAGCCCAGGACCATGCAAGAGCAGGTTCACTATGATGATGTGGTCGTTGATGTACGTCATTTTTTGCAACAACGATGTGGGGCCATAGTCAGCGCAGGAATTCAATCCGAGCGTATCATGCTGGATCCCGGCTTTGGCTTCGGTAAAACAGCGGCACATAATTATCAGTTGCTACGGGATTTGCAGCAGGCGGCAGTGCCGGGTTACCCCTGGCTGATCGGCTTGTCGCGCAAATCCATGATTGGCCATGTCACGGGGAAACCCGCCAGTGAGCGTTTGATTGGCAGTCTATCGGCAGCCCTTGCCTGCGTGGCACGGGGCGCAAAAATTGTCCGTGTCCATGATGTAGCCGCCATGCGCGAAGCGCTGGATGTGTGGAATGCGGTTGAATGTGGAGTCTCTGAATGAGCGATCGTAAGTATTTCGGCACCGATGGTGTCCGCGGTGAAGTAGGTGGCCCAACCATTAACCCCGAGTTCGCCTTGCGCTTGGGTTATGCTGCTGGCCAGGTTCTGGCTGCCCAATATGAAGGTACCGGCCGCCCCACCGTGGTGATTGGCAAGGACACCCGTATTTCCGGCTACATGCTGGAATCGGCGCTGGAAGCCGGTTTGTCGGCTGCCGGGATCGATGTATTGCTGGCAGGCCCTGTACCGACGCCCGCTGTAGCGTATTTGACACGTACCTTGCGCCTGACGGCCGGTATCGTGATCTCTGCCTCGCACAACCCGTATTACGACAACGGCATCAAGTTCTTTTCCGCCCAGGGCACCAAGCTGCCTGACGAGATTGAACTGAAAATTGAACAGGCCATTGACCAGCCCATGCATTGGGTGAAGTCCGAGTCCCTGGGCCGTGCGCGTCGCCTGGCCGACTCGGCCGGCCGTTACATTGAATTTTGCAAGAGTGCCTTTCCGAACGACTTGAACCTGAACGGGCTCAAGATCGTTGTGGATGCGGCTCATGGCGCTGCCTACAATATCGCCCCGCACGTGTTCCGCGAGCTGGGTGCAGAGGTCATTGCCGTAGGCGTTCAGCCTGATGGGTTCAACATCAATCAGGAAGTGGGCGCAACTTATCCCGAGAAGCTGGCCGAAGAAGTGCGCAAGCACGGTGCCGATTTGGGTATCGCTCTGGATGGTGATGCTGACCGTCTGCAAATGGTCGATTCCCAGGGTCGCATCTACAATGGCGACGAACTATTGTATCTAATTGTTGCCGATCATCTGCAGTCTCAGCCCGTCAAAGGCGTGGTTGGCACCCTGATGACCAACCTGGGTTTCGAGAAGAAAATGCAGGAATTGGGCGTTGAATTTGCACGTGCCAAAGTGGGTGATCGCTACGTACTGGAATTGATGCAGCAAAAAGGCTGGGTCTTCGGTGGCGAAAGCTCGGGTCATTTGTTGTGTCTGGAATGGCACACCACGGGCGATGGCATTATTGCCGCCCTGCAAGTTCTGACTGCCTTGTGCCATAGCGGCAAAAGCCTGCCCGATTTGATGGAAGGCTTGAAGATGTACCCGCAGATTATGGTCAATGTGCCGTTGCAGCCGGGTCAGGATTGGAAAAACCATGCAGGTTTGCAACAGGCAACCCAGGAAGTGGAGAAAATGCTGGGTGACCGTGGTCGAGTGCTGATTCGCGCATCGGGCACAGAACCCAAGCTGCGTCTGATGGTGGAAGCAGAACAAGCCGATCTGGCTCAAGCAGGCATCGATACCTTGCTTGCAGTGGATTTAATGAAATAGTAATGTGGCTATCAAATACCTGAAACATTGTTTGTGCATGATGCACAAAAGTGTTTGGAGTCATCACGATGCTAAATCTTGAGCGCGAACGTACTGAAGTGGATTGGGCTAATACTTGGGCAGGTCATACCGTTGGAGGCCTGGCCTTGCGCCTGGCTCGTACCCAGGCAGAGCTTGAATGCCTTCAGCGCTTGCGTTTTCAGGTTTTCACCCAGGAAATGAACGCCGTCTTTCCAGACCAGCATAATGGTCTGGATATAGACCGCTTCGACCCCTGGTGCGAGCATTTCATGGTTACTGAACCCGAGGAGAACCGGGTTGTGGGAACCTACCGCTTGCTGACCCCTGAAAATGCGACCAAAGCGGGCGGCTATTACTCTGAGTCCGAATTTGATATCAGCGCCCTGGATGCGCTGCGGCCCAGCCTGGTCGAGGTTGGGCGCTCCTGCATCCACCCCGACTACCGCAATGGCTCGGCCATCATGATGTTGTGGGGCGGTATTGCTGCCCTGACGCGAGTCGGCGGTTATCGCTATCTTCTGGGTTGCGCCAGCGTCAGCTTGCGCGACGATGGTGTCACCGCCGCCGAAGTCTGGCGTGTGGCCCAGAAGTCCATGCAGGACAACAAGCACATTCCGCATGTGCAGCCCTTGAATCGTTATCCGGTCGAGCGACTGAACAGCGATTTGCCAGCGCGTATTCCACCGCTGATCAAAGGCTATCTGAAGCTGGGTGCCACGATTTGTGGTGCGCCTGCCTGGGATCCGGATTTCAATACGGCAGACTTTCCTGTCCTGCTGGACCTGGAAGCCATGGACGAGCGCTATAAACGGCACTTTGGCCTGGTCTGATTGCGTACTGCTCAGGCCTGATCAAGTCGGGCCTGAACAGGGCCTGCAGATAAAAAGAACCCCCGAAAGTTGGATGACCATCCAACTTTCGGGGGTTTTTTAGGTTTTGATGATCTACGTGGCTTGACTCTGCTGTGTGTGGCTGAGCCAGTGAGCAGTTTGGCCCGCTAGTGCGAGCTACACGGGAGTCAAAGCGTCTGTCAGCCTGAGCTGGAGTGCTGACAAGCCGGGTGGATTGTTTTTCAACAGGCTCACCCAGCCTTCAGGCACCCAGCGGGTCCTGTCAGACCAGCTCCAGGCTCAGATCATTGATATCGCTTTGCCAGGCCTGGACCTCGGCCAGCAAGGACGCTTGAGACAGGGGATGGCTGGCCATCCACTCATGGTCCAGATGAATCTGGACGGTTTTGCCCCGAGCCTGCAGGCTCAGCGGCAAGGTTTCCCTGTCTTCGCGACGACGCATCAGCATGACGGCCAAACGCAGACTCAACAAGGTCAGCCACCAGGCGTTATTGGTCTCAAAGCGCTTGAGCTTGCCCAGCTTGCCTTGATGCCCCAGGCTCAGAAAGCTGAGCAACATCTGGTCGTCGTTGGAAAAGCCAGGCATATCGGCGTGTTCCAGCACATAAGCGGTGTGCTTGTGGTAATCCGCATGCGCAATGCTCAGGCCCACTTCGTGCAGATCAGCGGCCCAGCCCAGTTGGCGCTGCAACTCCTGTACCTCGGGCGTATCGGGCAGCTTCAGTTGTGCAAAGAACTGCATGGCAGCGTCGTGCACACGATGCGACTGGCGCGTATCGACCTGATAGCGTTTCATCATTTGCTGCACGGTCTGGTCGCGCTGATCATGCTCGGATTCGCGACCCAGCATGTCGTAGAGCACCCCCACTCGCAGAGCGCCTTCACCGGGCAGCATCTGGCGAATCTTCAACTCCTGGAAGGCGGCCATCATAATGGCCAGACCTGCAGCCAGCACCGGCGCGCGATGAGGCTTGATGCCGCTCAGGTTGCGCATGTCCACCTTGCCATCGTGCACCAGGCGTTTGCGCAGCAACTCCATGCCTTCCAGGGTGATGCCCTTTTTGGACATGCCGTTCTCTTGCAGGATAGCGACCAGACCCTTGGCGGTGCCGGAGGAGCCATAGGCTTCCTGCCAGCCTGTCTTGCGGTACTGGCGTGTAATGCCTTCCAGTTCACGACGGGCGGTCAGAATCGCATTGCTCATGCGCTCCTCGGTGATCACGCCATCGGCAAAGAATTTGTCGGTATAGCTGACACAGCCCATGTACAGGGAGGACAGCAGCAGGGGCTTCAAGCCCTTGCCAATAATCACTTCAGTCGATCCACCACCAATATCAATCATCAGACGGCGATTGGGGGAGGGGGGCAGCTCGTTGCTGATTCCCGAAAAAATCAGACGGGCTTCCTCGTGGCCGGAGATGACCTCGATGGGAAAGCCAAAGGCCGCCTCGGCAGCGGGCAGAACCTCGCTTAAATTGCGTGCCACACGAAAGGTGTTGGTGGCCACGGCACGAACGCGATTGGGGTGAAAACCGGCCAGACGTTCGTTAAAGCGTTTCAGGATGACTACCGCACGTTCAATGGCATCGGGACTAATGTACTTGTCGGGGCCCATGCCGGCGGCGAGTCGGACGGATTCATTAAGGCGGTCGATGGTGTAGATCTGTGCATGACCGTTGTGCTGAACCACTCGTCCAATGGATAAACGAAAGCTGTTGGAGCCCAGGTCCACAGCGGCAAGAAGTTGTTCCATGAGGCATCGCTCGGGATGATTACTGTGCGATTATAAGGACATTAATCATGGGTTTTGTTACATGAACCGGAAAATTGAGAAAAGTTAGACGAAAGCATCGTTGGAAGGGTGATGGGGTATTTGTGCGCCGCCTCCCGGGTGGTGATTTAGACTGGAATGGCTCTGGGGTCATAGAGCTGTAACATTCATGTAGTAAAAGTCTCACGATCCCATCTTTTTTGGCTTTTTAACGACCTCACCATGCTGCCTTCTCCAGATTCAACCTTGCTAAACCGTGAGTTGTCCTTGCTCAAGTTCAATGAGCGAGTACTGGCCATGGCCGAAAATTCGACCACGCCTTTGCTGGAGCGCTTGCGCTACATCTGTATCGTGAGCTCTAACCTGGATGAATTCTTTGAAATTCGTATTTCCAGTCTGAAAGAACAGATTTTGCAAAATCCTCATCAAGTGGGAGATGACGGATTTTTGCCTCAGCAGGCTTTTGATAAAGTGCAAGCCGCTGCTCACCAGCTGGTCGAGAAGCAAAACGACCTTTTGATGGACGATGTACTGCCTACCCTGATGGATGAGGGCATCGGGCTGCTGCTGACCGCGCTATGGACACCTGCCCAGCGTGAGTGGGCCTATCAAACCTTTTTGCGTGATGTCATGCCTTTGCTCACGCCTATCGGTCTGGACCCGGCGCATCCCTTTCCACGCGTGTACAACAAGAGCCTGAACTACATTGTTGAGTTGAGCGGTGAGGATGCGTTTGCCCGTACAGGCACGATTGCCATTGTGCAGGCACCGCGTGCCTTGCCCCGGGTGATCCGGGTGCCGGACGATATTGCCGGCATCCCTCAGGGCTATATGCTGCTGACGTCGCTGATCAGCGTATTTGTGGGCGAGTTGTTCCCCGGCATGGACGTAAAGGGTTGCTATCAATGGCGCGTCACCCGCAACAGTGATCTGTTTGTGGACGAAGAAGAAGTCACCAACTTGCGTGCCGCTTTGCAAGGCGAACTGTCGCAACGTAACTTCGGTGCCGCTGTGCGACTGGAAATTGACCGTTCCATGCCCGAGCGTCTGGAGCGTTTCCTGCAAAGCGAGTTCTCGCTGGATGTCCCCGACACTTATCGTGTCAGCGGCCCGGTCAATCTGACGCGCCTGATGCAGCTATGCAATGTCCCGGATCGTCCCGACCTGCTGTTCCCGGATTACCGCGCACCGATTCCAGCGCCTTTTGATTCTTCTTTTGAGTCTCCCGCCCAGTTCTTTGAGGCGATTGCCCGCAAGGATCAGTTGCTGCATCACCCTTATCAGTCCTTTCAGCCGGTCCTGAGCTTTTTGCGTGCCGCTGCAGCCGACCCCGCTGTCGTGGGTATCAAGCAGACCATTTACCGTACGGGTGAAGACTCGGAGTTGATGAACATTCTGCTGTCGGCTGCCCGTGCAGGTAAGGAGGTGACGGTGGTCGTGGAGCTGATGGCCCGTTTTGACGAGCAGACCAATATCAATTGGGCCGCCAAGCTGGAAGAAGTGGGGGCACACGTCAGTTACGGGGTGGTGGGCCACAAGACGCATGCCAAGATGGCTCTGGTCTTGCGTCGAGAGGCTGGCCTGATTCGCCGTTACGGGCATCTGGGTACGGGCAACTATCATCCACGCACGGCTCGGCTGTACACGGACTTTGGTTTGATTACCGCCAATCAGGAAGTGTGCGAGGACATGGACAAGGTATTTTCCATGTTGACTGGTCTGGGTGCCTGGCGGCCGTTGAAGCGACTGTTGCAGTCGCCGTTCACCTTGCATGACAGCATGATGGAACGAATTCAGGCAGAAACCGAGCGCGCCTTGGCAGGCAAGAAAGCCCGCATCATGGCCAAGATGAATTCCTTGCTGGAACCCAAGATCATTCAAGCTCTGTATGACGCCAGCCAGGCCGGGGTCAAGGTAGACCTGATCGTGCGCGGCGCCTGCGCCTTGCGGCCGGGAGTCAAGGGCTTGTCGGATAACATCCAGGTGCGTTCGATTATCGGACGCTTTCTGGAGCATTCGCGTGTTTTCTATTTCTACAATGGCGGCCAGGAAGAGGTCTTTATTTCCTCGGCTGACTGGATGGACCGCAATTTCTTCCGCCGCGTGGAGCTGGGTGTGCCGGTACTGGATCGCAGCCTGAAAAAGCGGGTCATTGCCGAAGCCTTTACCTATGCCCTGCGTGACAACCAATTGTCCTGGAAAGCCAGCCCGGATGGCACGTACAGCCGTATTCGCAGTCGCGGCGCTCCGTTCAACCTGCACCAGAACATGATGCAGCGTCTGGGCGGTGTGTGAAATACAGACTGTCATGAACGTGTCATATAGCCTGTTTATTATGACGTCACATACAGGGTGGGCCTGTGATCTGACTATCATCAAGAGGATTTCTCGATGTTAAAACGTGTATTCAACAAGGTAAGTATTGCTCTGGCGTTCAGCGCTTTTGCGGCCACTGCCACAGCTGCAGACGTAACCGGTGCTGGTGCGTCGTTCCCTTACCCAATCTATGCCAAATGGGCGGCTGAATACGCCAAGCAAACGAACAACCGCGTCAACTACCAGTCGATTGGTTCGGGTGGTGGTCAGCAGCAGATTATTGCCAAGACCGTGGATTTCGGTGCTTCTGACGACCCAATGAAGGTCGAGACACTGGAAAAAGAAAACCTGTTGCAGTTCCCTGCCGTGATCGGTGGTGTGGTGCCTGTGATCAACGTGGAAGGCATCGAGCCTGGCAAGCTGAAACTGTCCGGTAAAGTACTGGGCGACATCTACCTGGCCAAGATCACCAAGTGGGACGACGCAGCAATCAAAGAACTGAACCCCGATCTGACCTTGCCTAACAAGGACATCGTGGTGGTTCACCGCTCCGACGGTTCGGGCACCACCTTTGGCTGGACCAACTACCTGTCCAAAGTGTCCCCAGACTGGAAATCCCAGGTTGGCGAAGGCAAGGCTGTGAAGTGGCCTACCGGTCAGGGTGGCAAGGGTAACGAAGGCGTGGCCGCTTACGTGCGTCAGCTGCAGAACTCGATCGGCTATGTTGAATACGCTTACGCCAAGCAAAACAAACTGTCCTGGACCCAGTTGCAGAACAAGGACGGCCAGTTCGTCCAGCCTGGTCAGGAAAGCTTTGCTGCCGCCGCTGCGAACGCAGACTGGGCCGGTACGCCTGGCATGGGTGTAATTCTGACCGAAGAGCCTGGTGCACAATCCTGGCCTATCACTTCGGCTACCTTCATCTTGATGCACAAGGTGCAGGACAAGCCTGAGAACGGTAAAGAAGTGCTGAACTTCTTTAACTGGGCCTTTGAAAACGGCGCTCAAGCCGCTGCTGATCTGGACTACGTGGCTCTGCCTAAAGACGTAACCGACAAGATCAAAGCTGCCTGGGCTGCTGAAATCAAGTCCAAAGACGGCGCTGCGGTCTGGAAGTAAGATTCGTGTTCAAATACAGGTCAGTTGTAAATTGATCTTGTGAGACGGCCCACCTCTAGGTGGTGCCGTCTTTATTATGTAAAAATTACGGTTTTGTCTTGGACGCACCGCGCGTGACCCGATCGTTTTGCCGGACCTGAACTTGCCCTGCCTGTTACAGAATCCGTAAATCGATTGCAGTGCGTTTGTCCCATTCCGGCCTGACCCTTCATCTGTCTACATGAAATCAAATCAGAACGCCTTTATGGACGGCATTTTCAAGAACATGACGCGCTCGTTTGCGTTTCTCGTGTTCATATTGCTGGCTGCCATCTCTATTTCCCTGATCTATGGAAGCCGGGAATCCATTGCCGAATACGGTTTCTCTTTTCTCTGGACGAATAACTGGGATCCGGTCAATAACGAATATGGCGCATTGGTGCCCATTGCCGGTACCTTGCTCACTTCCCTGATCGCGCTCTGTATTGCTGTGCCGGTCTCTTTCGGGATTGCGATGTTCCTGACGGAACTCTCGCCAGCCTGGCTGCGTCGCCCTTTGGGCACGGCCATCGAAATGCTGGCTGCCATTCCCTCCATCATTTACGGCATGTGGGGCCTGTTTGTTTTCGTGCCCCTGTTCCAGCGTTATGTGCAGCCCAGCCTGATCTCCTTTTTTGACGGAGTGCCTGTGCTGGGCCAGATCTTTGCGGGCCCTCCCTTCGGGATTGGTGTGTTCACCGCCGGTCTGATTCTGTCCATCATGGTGATCCCCTTCATTACCGCCGTGATGCGCGACGTGTTCGAGCTGGTTCCGCCCATGCTCAAGGAGTCCGCTTACGGTCTGGGCAGCACGACCTGGGAAGTGATGTGGCGTGTGGTTCTGCCTTTCACCAAGAACGGGGTCATTGGCGGGATCATGCTGGGTTTGGGGCGTGCCTTGGGTGAAACCATGGCCGTCACTTTCGTGATTGGTAACTCCTTTAACCTGCCAAGTTCGCTGTTCTCGCCATCGAACTCGATTGCGTCGGCCCTGGCCAACGAGTTTAACGAAGCCGGTGGCATGCAGAAGTCTGCCTTGCTGGAGCTGGGTTTGATCCTGTTCCTGATCACCACGGTTGTATTGGCGATCTCCAAGTTGCTCTTGTTGCGTCTGGCCAAGAACGAAGGCACGTCGCGCTAAGGATCACCTACCATGTTTGATAAAAAATCTGCAATTAGTCTGAGCAACCCGATTTACAAGCGCAGGCAGGTATTTAATCGCCTGATGCTGGGGGTGTCTTTTGCTGCTTTGATCTTTGGCCTGTTCTGGCTGTTCTGGATCATCTGGACCCTGATCGAAAAGGGCAGCAGCGCCATGGCCTGGTCCCTGCTGCTGGAAAGCACGCCGCCTCCCGGTGGTGAGGGTGGTCTGCTGAACGCCATCGTCGGTAGCGTCATGATGGCTGGCGTGGGCACCCTGATCGGTACGCCTATCGGCATTCTGGCCGGCACCTATCTGGCCGAATACGGTCAGCGCGGCTGGCTGGCTCCGGCAACCCGCTTTTTGAACGACGTGCTGCTATCGGCACCGTCCATCATTATTGGTCTGTTCATCTACGCCGTGTACGTGGCCCAGGTGGGGCACTATTCGGGTTGGGCCGGCTCGCTGGCCCTGGCCATTCTGGTAATTCCTGTGGTCGTGCGTTCTACCGACAATATGCTGATGCTGGTCCCCAATGGCCTGCGTGAGGCTGCGGCCGCTCTAGGCTGCCCCAAGTGGAAGATTGTGATGTCCATCTCTTACCGTGCAGCCTTGCCCGGTATTGTGACGGGTGTTCTGCTGGCTGTGGCTCGTATTGCGGGTGAAACGGCTCCCTTGTTGTTCACCGCCTTGAACAACCAGTTCATGTCCCTGAACATGAACGCACCGCTGGCCAACTTGCCTGTGGTGATTTTCCAATATGCTGCCAGCCCCTTTGAGGACTGGAACCGTCTGGCCTGGGCAGGTGCGGTGCTGATTACCTTGCTGGTCTTGGGTATCAATATCCTGGCTCGCAGCCTTTTCCGCCAAAAATAACGTTTTCACGGAGCGCCCTAGTCGGCCAACGCTATGAGTCAAATTATTACCTCCGACGAATCGACCAAGATTGAAATCCGCAACCTGAATTTCTTCTATGGCAAATTCCATGCCCTGCGCAATGTGAACATGTCTATCAAGGAAAAGAAGGTCACGGCCTTTATCGGACCCTCCGGTTGCGGTAAATCCACCTTGCTGCGCACGCTGAACCGCATGTACGAGCTGTACCCCGGCCAGCGCGCTGAAGGTGAAATCCTGCTGGACAATGAAAACCTGCTGACGTCCAAGCAGGACATTTCCCTGATCCGCGCCAAGGTGGGCATGGTGTTCCAGAAACCAACACCGTTCCCCATGAGCATTTACGACAACGTGGCCTTTGGCGTGCGCTTGTTCGAGCGCCTGAGCAAAGGTGAGATGGACGAGCGTGTGGAATGGGCCTTGTCCAAAGCCGCGCTGTGGAATGAAGTGAAAGACAAGCTGCACCAAAGTGGTAACGGCCTGTCCGGTGGTCAGCAGCAGCGTCTGTGTATTGCCCGTGGTGTGGCGATCAAGCCCGAAGTTCTGCTGCTGGACGAACCCTGCTCGGCGCTGGACCCAATTTCCACCGCCAAGATCGAAGAGCTGATTGCCGAACTGAAAGCGGACTACACCGTGGTGATCGTGACCCACAACATGCAGCAAGCGGCACGTTGCTCGGATTACACCGCCTATATGTACCTGGGCGAGCTGATGGAATTTGGTGAAACTGACCAGATCTTCGTGAAACCGGCTCGCAAGGAAACCGAAGACTACATCACGGGTCGTTTCGGCTAATCAGATGGTTGCAGACAGAGCTGCCTTTGGGGTTTTTGTCTGGAGTCTGATGAAAAGTCATATCCTCACACCGGGCTAGTCGCTTCTGTGTGAACAACACCCCAATTATTGGACGTGAATCCAATGATTGGGGTGTTTTTTCTTTATGGGCGTGGCAAGGCCGTGTTGGTTCCAACAATCGCCTGCAGCCTCGCCGCTTATTGGCTCAATTTGCGTAAAGCGTGGCGTATGACCTTGCCTGTCGTGGTCATAGGCAGCGCATCCACAAATTCAATCAGCCGTGGGTATTCATGCGCAGCCACCCGGCGTTTGATGTGCTCCTGAATTTCCTTGACCAGTGCTTGTGATGGCTCGACATCGTCTTTGAGCACAATAAAGGCCTTCACGACTTCGGTACGCTCCGGGTCAGGGACACCGATCACTGCCGCCATGGCGACGGCGGGATGCCCCATCAGGCCATCTTCAATCGGGCCGGGCCCAATGCGGTAGCCGGAACTGGTGATGACATCATCATCGCGGCCTACAAACTGGATATAGCCATCCTCGTCCTGCATGCCTTTGTCGCCGGTCAGCAGCCAGTCGCCAACAAATTTCTCGCGCGTGGCTTCGGGACGCTGCCAGTAGCCCAGAAACATCACCGGATCGGGAGCTTGCACGGCGATATGGCCTTCGACACCGGCTTTCTGAATCTGCCCCTGATCATCCACAATTGCGACCTTGTGGCCGGGCACAGCCTTGCCGATCTTGCCTGCCTGACCGGGAAACCAGGCCGAGCAGGAGGACACGATCATATTGCACTCGGTTTGTCCGTAGAACTCGTTGATGGTGATGCCCAGTTCCTGTTTTGCCCAATCCAGCAACTGCGCACCCAAAGACTCCCCACCGCTGGCGATGGATTGCAGCTTCAGAGGCCATTGCTCGCGCGACCATTGGCTGCGGCGCAGCATTTTCAGCGCAGTAGGGGGCAGGAAGGTATGCGTGACGCCATGTTCGGACATCAGCTTCCAGGTGGCTTCGGCATCAAATTTTGGGAAGCGGTAGGCCAGTACGGGTATGCCGCGATGCCAGGCGGGGAGCAGCACATCCAGCAGGCCACCAATCCAGGCCCAGTCGGCGGGCGTCCACATCAGGCCTTCACCCGTAGGCAGGAAGTTGTGTGACATTTCCACGCCTGGCAGATGCCCCAGCAATACGCGGTGGGCATGCAAGGCGCCTTTGGCCGAACCTGTGGTGCCGGAGGTATAGATCAGCACGGCAGGGTCATCTGCGCGGGTGTTCAGGGTACGTGGTGCCGGTTCAGGGTGAGCGGCAATGGCTTGCCACAGGGACAGTGCCCCGCCCTGATCCTGCTGGCTGTCACTTTGATAAAGGTGTTTGAGCTGTGGCAGATGCTCGCGCAGTGGCAGCAGTGTCTCCAGGCCCTGTTGATCGGTAACCAAGGTGCTGGCACCGGAATCATTCAGCCTGTAGCGCAGTGCGTCCGTCCCAAACAGGGTGAACAAGGGCATGGCAATGGCGCCAATCTTGTAGGTCGCCAAATGCGCCAGCGCTGTTTCCAGCCCCTGCGCCAAAAAGATGGCGATACGATCGCCAGCTTGTATGCCCCGGGCTTGCCAGGCGGCGGCCAGCGAGTCGGACCAGGCTTTGAGTTGATCGAAGGTGTAGCGCTTGACCTGACCGTCGGGCAATTGCTGGATCAGGGCCAGACGTCCGGAGCCATCGGCCCATTTGTCGCAGGTGTCGTGAGCGATGTTGTAGTGATCGGGGATGGACCAGTGAAATTCCGAGTAGCTTTGTGAGTAAACAGAATCAGCAGACAGCATGAGAGGCACTTTTCCCAAAGGTGAAACAGACTCCCATCCTAACGCTTTGAGCCGGTTGACCCTATCCGGGCTAATCAGTAGAAAAGAAAAACGGCGCCAGGGGATGCGCCGTTTTTCGTCCTGCTTGCTTGCCACTGCCGTGAGGGTGGTGGCAAGGTCCAACTACCGACTTTGACTGCTGATACAACGGTGTGTTGTCACTTCAAACTACTGCTTGCGAACATCAACTGCTTGGGGGAAAGTGTTTCCGTGATCAGGACTTGGCGGCCTCTTTCGTGGCGCTGTCACCTTGCTGAGCGTGACCGGAGCGGTGGCCACGGCGATGCTGACCGTCGTTTTTACGCTCTACAACCGTAAACTCGCCATTGGCACCTTCGGAGCGGACACGCACAACCTTGCCGTCCTTATCGACCACCATGGCCATGATGTGGTCGCCTCGCTGGTGCAGGCTGCCCACTTTGGTGTAGCCGGCATCTTTCAGACGCTGGTAGGCGGGACCGATATCGGTGACTTGATCAGCGGTCAGCGGTTTGTGATCACGAGCCTGACGAGTCTGTTTTTGGGTGGTTTGTGTTTGGGCTGCGCTTGTGGCTTCCTGTGCAATGGCAGCGGTGCCACCCAACAGACTTGCGCTCAATACCAGGGCAGAAAAAAGGGAAGTGCGTTTCATGTATAGCTCCTTCATGTAATCAAAAAGTAGTGCTGTCAGATTCCTGGGTAGCTTCCTTTTGAGAGGGGAAGGTTTGTTTGTCCTGTCAGCCTGGTGCCCATTATGAGCAAGGGGCTCTGAATCTAAACTGAAGCCGCTGTTCATGTTATGTTCATCCGCAGCTTGCTATATAAGGGGGCGTGATCTTTTGATCCCTCTTTTTTTGATTGCACCTACCGATTCTTATGACGTCCCTTAAACAATCCGCATTGCTGATGAGTTTGGCCGCCGTTCTGATGGCGGTGATGCCATTGGCACTTGCCCATTCCCATGATTCCCCTGACTGCGGCAGCAAAAAGCAGCGGGGCGATTCGTCGTGGGACAGGGATCAGCGTTCGGACTGGTCGGGACATGATTACTTTGGGGATGACGACTGTTTTCGTCGTCTACCCCCGCCGCCACCTCCGCCCGAGCCACCCCCGCCTAACGAGCGTTTCGGCCCCAGTCCGTACTGGCCTCCGGGGCCGGCCTACCGTGGCCACGATCAGGCCCGTGAGGCCGTGCGCCGTGGGGAAGCCTTGCCGCTGCGGGAGGTCTTGAAACGGGTGAGAGAAACGTATCCCGGTCGGGTACTGCGTGTGCAGTTTGAATATGATGAGCGCGTTGAACTGTGGGTGTATGAGTTACGCATGCTGGTTGACGACAATCGCCTCCTGCGCCTGAAAGTGGATGCCCTGACCGGCAAAGTGCTGCTTGTGCGTGGCGTGAAACGCCCGCACTCCCGAGGACATTGATATGCGGATACTGGTTGTTGAAGACGAGCCTACCTTGGCAGCGCAATTGCAGCAGGCACTGGAGCGGGCGGGCTATGCAGTTCAAGTCGCCCATGATGGTGAGCAAGGCCATTACCAGGGCGAGGTTGAAGCCTTTGATGCCGTGGTGCTGGATCTGGGTTTGCCGGGCATGGATGGGGTGTCGGTATTGCGCCGCTGGCGGGCTTCGGACATCAATATGCCGGTGCTGATTCTGACAGCCCGCAATGACTGGCACGACAAGGTTGAAGGCATGGACGCCGGTGCTGACGACTATGTGGCCAAACCCTTTCATATGGAAGAGTTGCTGGCGCGTATGCGGGCCTTGCTGCGCCGTGCGGCGGGACAGGCGAATCCGCGTTTGCAGTTGGGAAAACTGGAGCTGGATGCGCGCTCGTCCTCGATCAGTTGTGCGGGCATGGTTTTGTCGCTGACCAGCCATGAATACCGTTTGCTGGCGTTCATGATGCATCACCCCGGTCAGGTGCTGTCACGCACTCAATTGACCGAGCATATTTACTCCCAGGATTTCGAGCGCGACTCCAATACCATCGAGGTTTTTATTGGCCGTCTGCGCAAGAAATTGCCTGCCGGTTATATCGAAACGGTGCGAGGCATGGGCTACCGTCTGGTGGACCCTGAAGCATGATCGCCTGGCGTGGCCACACCATTCTGGGATCGTTGCGCGGCCGTTTGCTGCTGGGGACGCTGGCCTGGATTCTGATCAGTATCGTTCTGGCCGGTTTGGGCCTGAATCGTCTGTTTCAGGATCACGTTTATCGCCAGTTCGAGCAGCGTTTGCAAACCCATCTGGACCAGATCATGGCGGACGTGAATCTGGACAACGCGGATGGCGTAACACTGCAGTCGCGCTTGAGCGACCCCTTGTTTGAACAGCCTTATTCCGGCATGTACTGGCAGATTGCGCGCCAGGAGGCGGGGAGCGATCAATGGACGGTAGCCCTGCGCTCGACCTCTTTGTGGGACGAGGCGCTGGACGTGAATGCCCCCGATACGCCCGACGGTGTCTTGTCGTTGAATGGCCCCGAAAAGCAGCGCTTGGTGGTGCTGCGCCAGGAGCTGGACGAGGTTAACGACAAGGGCCAAAGCCTGCAGATCATGGTGGCAGGTAACCGGGAGTTGCTGGCCGAGCCCTTGGCCCGTTTTGAGCGGATTCTGTTCCTGTCTCTGGGCGGTTTGGCCGTGGGCCTGATTCTGGCGGCCATCTTGCAGGTGGTGCTGGCCTTGTATCCCTTGCATCTGTTGCGACGCCGTTTGCTGGATGTGCAGGAAGGACGCGAGCCGCAAGTCAGCGGCAATTTCCCTAGCGAAATTCAGCCCTTGGTGGATGATTTCAATGCAGTGCTCAGTGCCAATGCAGGCATGGTGGACCGCGCGCGGGCTCAGGCTGGAAACCTGGCCCATGCCGTAAAAACCCCGTTGACGATTATGGGCAACGCGGCCCAGGCGGAAGATCCGCATCTGGCAGCGTTGGTCAGCGAGCAAGTGGCCTTGGCCCAGCGACAGGTGGACCACCATTTGTCTCGGGCAAGGGCCATGGCGGTACGCGCCATCGGTGTGCGTACGGATGTGTCGGCCTGCCTGCAGTCCCTGTGTCGGGTGATGGGACGTTTGCATAGCGACAAGCAGATCCATCTGGATTTGCCCGATCAGGAGCTGCTCTTTAAAGGCGAGGAGCAGGACCTGCAGGAGATGGCCGGGAATTTGCTGGATAACGCCTGCAAATGGGCGACGCAGAATGTGTGGTGCCAGGTGTGGCAGCAGGACAATGTGCTGCATCTGGTGGTGGAAGATGATGGCCCCGGCCTGGACCCGGAGCAGATGGAGCGTGTGTTTGGCCGTGGTCAACGTGCAGATGAACGGCATCCCGGTTTTGGTTTGGGATTGGATATCGTCCGTGAGCTGGCGCGCAGCTATCAGGGCAAGGTGCACGCCAGTGCGTCGGAGAAAGGTGGTTTGCGGCTGGATTTGACCTTGGCGAGTTAAGGCAGGGAGCTAGGCGGCCAACGCCAACGCCAATGCTAGTGCAAGTGCAAGTGCAGTGTCGGCGAACGGAACGTAGAGGCGTCTGAGGCGAGTGGACTGAGTGCTGGTGCGAACCGGGTCTGGTGGTGCTAATGTTGTTTGATCACCCAAGAAAAACGCCCGGCAAAGCGGGGCGTTCTGCGTTCTTTCAGCACAAGACTCGAGCCAGACTTAATTCCAGGGGCCGCCATCGCCACCCAGGCTGTAACGCCCGGCGCCAATCAAGCCGACTGTGAGCGCGCCAATCAGGAACATGCCTTGCAACTCCAAAGCCCAAATACCTTGGGCATTGAAACTGCCGATCTGGTTGCTGTGGGCCAGCAGCAAGGCAATGACCATGTTCATGGCTACAATCAAACCGCCGGCACGGGCGTAAAAGCCCAGAATCATCAGGACGGGAGCAATCACTTCGCCTATGTACACGCCCCAGGCCAGAAAGCCGGGCATATTGTTGGCGATCAGCATTCTTTCGATTCCTCCGATGCCATAACGTATCTTGGCGATGCCGTGCAGCAGGATCAACACACCGACCGTGACACGCAGCAAGAGTTTTCCAAGATCATCACGAGACATACAGGCGCTCCATTACGTAGTGGGACAGGAAGGTGCGTTATTGTAGAAGACCGGGTTCTTAAAAGTATGACGGAGCATTTACATGACACAAAAGCAGGCTGTCGCAGCAGAACTGGCCCCCAGCGGGGTTTTGCGTGTTGCCATGAATTATGGCAATCCCGTCCTGGCCCAACGTGGTGCCAATGAGCAGTCGCCCAAAGGGGTGTCGGCCGATCTGGCGCGCAGTGTGGCGCAAGAGCTGGGCTTGAGCGTGCAATTTCATGGCTACGATGCGGCCCAGGCCGTCGTAGAGGCGGTCTACAGGGACGAGTGGGATCTGGCCTTTTTGGCGATTGATCCCAAACGTGCGGAAAAGATCCGCTTCAGTGAAGCTTATGTGCATATCGAAGGCACGTATCTGGTACGCGAGGAGTCTGCCTTTCAGACCGTGGACCAGCTCGATCGGCAGGGCGTGTGCATTGCGGTTGGCAAGGGCGCGGCCTATGACCTGTTCCTGAGCCGTCATTTAAAGCAGGCGGATCTGGTTCGGGCAACAACCTCCGCTGACGCTATCGACCTGTTTGTGGAGGAGGAACTGGATGCCGCTGCCGGTGTGCGTCAGCCTCTGGAGCGCTATGCACGTTCCCGCAGCGGTTTGCGTGTATTGCCTGACAGTTTCACCGTGATTCGTCAGGCCATGGCGGTGCCATCGGAACGTACGCTGGCCCATGCCTGGGTCGAGGCCTTTATCGCCCGGCAGAAGAAAGAAGGGATGGTGGCGCAGTTCCTGGCCGATAGCGGCCAGGCCAATGTCACCGTGCCGGAATAGGCTGAAGGCGCGTATTCAGTTCGTCCTGCAGGGCCTGTCTGAACAGGGCCTGCGCTTTGCCCACCTCCTGGCCCTTGGATTGCAGCAGATAAATGGGCAGATCCAGCCCGTTGCTGCCGGTGGAGAACTGGATGCGCTGCAAACGGCCAGACTCCAGTGAGGGGCGCAGGCAGGACAAGGGTAGATTCGCCCAACCCAAACCCCGCTCCACCAGTTCCAGTGTCATGGGCAAGCTATCCGTTTTCCATTGACGCAGGCTGAGCATGGAGCGGTCTTTGCTGACATCGTTGTCGGGGCTGGTAATGACAATCTGCCGGTAGGCTTTCAAATCTTCCAGGGGGCGGGGGCCACCTTGCAGCAAAGGATGGCCAGGCGCGGCCACGGCGCTAATGGTTTCGGTCCATAAGGACTGCACAATGCCCACGCTTTCCAGCTCCAGCCCACCATAGGCAATACATAGATCCAGCTCGCGTTTCTTCAGAGCGTCGACCAAGGTGTCTTGTGGCGCGGTCCGTATTTCCATATCCAGGCCGGGGTAGCGTTGTTCCAGAGCCTGCAGGGCAATCAAGGCTGGCCTGGGATCTACATCACAGACTATGCCCAGTCGCACATGGCTTTCCAGCCCACCCGATAATTCCTGCAAATGCAGCCGCAAACCCTGCAAGCGGCTGGCGATCAGTTTGGCGTCGGGCAGCATGGCCAGCAACTCGGCAGTGGGCACGGGCTCCCGGCGGCTGCGATCAAATAGCGTCAGATCCAGCTCGGCCTCCAGATTGGCCACGGCCATGCTGACGGCCGATTGCGTCCGTCGCAAGGCCCGAGCGGCCGAGGAAAACGAACCGTGTTCGACTACGGCCAGTAGCAGCTCAAGATGATCGCTGGTAAGCATGGCTTAACCTATAAGTAAAACTGATGGAATCTGACTTTTTCTAAAAGAAATACTGCGGATAATCATGCTTTTCGGCATTTTTATCAAGGATATTTATCGTGCAGGGGTGGAAAAGAAGAGTGGTCTACGTGGGGATGTTCGAGCTGTTGGGCATGATGGTAGCGGCAACCGTATTGGGGCATTTGAGTGGTGCAGGGGCGATGGAAAGCGGCGTGTTGTCCTTCATGATCAGTACTTGTGCGGTGTCGGTGAACCTGTTCTACAACATGCTGTTTGAAGCCTGGGAGCGCCGTCGCCAGATTCAGGCGCGTACCTTCTGGCACCGGGTGCTGCATGTGGCCGGTTTTCAGATCGTGCTGGTGTCTTTGCTGGTTCCGCTGATCGCGTGGTGGCTGAATATCAGCTTGTGGAAGGCGTTCATGATGGAAGCGGTGCTGCTGGCTTTCTTTCCGATCTTTGCCTTTATCTACAACTGGGCATTTGATTCTATTTTTGGTTTGCCCGACTCGGTAGGGGTGAGTGCAAGCCAAAGTTAAATGCTGTAGCGGTGCCGGCAGTAAATGCAGGTAATGAATTGAACCGGCAAAACTAAAAGGCCTTGCAGATTGCTCTGCAAGGCCTTTGAATTTTTTGGTCGGGGCGGCGGGATTCGAACTCGCGACCCTCTGGTCCCAAACCAGATGCGCTACCAGGCTGCGCTACGCCCCGACTAAGAAAAAAATTATATCTCGTCGTGGGGAACTTGGCAAGCATATGCCTACATGAAAAAGGGGCTTGCACGCATTTATCTGGAGTCAGCTAATTTTCAGGGCTGTAAAGATGTGTTTCTTGTCTTGGGCTTAAACATTTTAGGTGCTTATAGTTAAGTGACAAGCTGATCATAAGGCATTGTGTTCTTTGTTTTTTTCCACACGAGTAGCATTCATGCACCGGGGGCAGGCAAAGAAGTTGGGGGCGAATGCTGCTCATCATTTTTCCAAAAGGAGAAAGGACGATGAGCCAAGTTTCACAGGGTGGAATACTGACACGGCGGCATTTTCTGACCATGGTCGGGTATGCCGCAGGTGGCGCGGCCATGTATCAGGCCATGATGCGCCTGGGCCATGCGGCGGAGGGCAGCTACGATGGCCCGATTCGCCTGGAGGGCAAGCCCAAGCCAGGGACCTCTGTGGTGATCCTGGGAGCGGGGCTGGCTGGCATGGTGGCCGCTTTGGAGCTGCGCAATGCAGGCTACAAAGTCAAAATCCTGGAATATCGTGAAAAAGTGGGAGGGCGGAACTGGTCCTTGCACGGCGGTGACAGCTACACTGAACTGGGCGGGGCCAAGCAGGATGTGAAGTTCGACAAGGATCAGTACATCAATCCGGGGCCTTGGCGTATTCCCTTTCATCACAGGGCCTTGCTGGACTATTGCAAGCGGCTCAAGGTCAAGCTGGAACCCTTTATTCAGTACAACTACAACGCGTACTTGCATAGCAAAGAGCATTTTGATGGCAAGCCCCAGCGTTTTCGCCATATCCATGCGGATTTCCAAGGACAGGTCTCCGAGCTTTTGTCCAAAGCCATCAATACTCAATCGCTCGATGCTCCCTTGTCCAAAGAGGACCAGGAAAAGCTGCTGGAGGCTTTGCGTAGTTGGGGAGCGCTGGATAAAAACATGGCCTATGTGAAAGGTCATGCCAGTTCCGAGGTCCGCGGTTTCGAGCGTGATCCGGGAGGTGGCCTCAATGCCCAGCCCGAGTTTTCCGAGCCCTTGAAGCTGGCTGATATTGTGCGCTCCAGCGTTTGGCACAATATGGGCATTCATGATTTGTACGAGTTTCAGCAGACCATGTTTCAGCCGGTCGGCGGCATGGACCAGATTGGCGCTGCGTTCGGTAAAGAGCTGGAGGGGCTGTTTACGTTTAATGCCAAGGTTACTGCCATCAAGCAGAACGATGGCAAGGTGACGGTCAGCTACAAGGATCAAAGCAAAGGCAGCGAGCACACTGAAACGGCAGACTGGTGCGTATGTACCATTCCTTTGTCGATTCTCAGTCAGATCGATCTGGATGCCAGCAAGGAAATGCACGCTGCCATTGACGCAGTGCCCTACGCTCCCTCGGTCAAGATCGGGCTGCAGTTCAAGCGGCGCTTCTGGGAAGACGATGACGCTATTTATGGCGGTATCAGTTACACGGACCTGCCCATCACCCAAATCTCTTACCCCAGCGGCGGCATGATGGCCGGTGGCAAAGGCGTCTTGCTGGGGGGCTATATGTTTGGCCCCAGCGCGGTGGAATGGTCCTCGCTTAGCCCCGAAGACCGGGTCAAGAAGGCATTGGAATATGGCGCGCAGATCCACCCGCAGTACAAGGATGAGTTCGAGAGCGGGGTGGCAGTGGCCTGGCATCGTGTTCCCTGGACATTGGGCTGCTATGGCATGTGGACCGATCAGACTCGGGCCGCGCATTACGAGAACTTGTGTCAGATTGATGGCCGGCTGGTTCTGGCGGGCGAGCATGCTTCCTATGTCAACGCCTGGCAAGAAGGGGCGATCCTGTCCTCCCTGAATGCGATTTCCCGTTTGCATAGCCATATTGTGGGTAATCAACAAGCCGATTCCAAAGGAGCCTAGTCATGATGATGCGATCTCTAGCGGTTTTTCTGGCCTCGGGACTGTTGACCATCAGCCATGCGGACACGGCGGTGGTAGGGGGTGATACGGTCGTCTTTACCCAGAAAACCGGTCAGGAAATTTATGAGCAGGTCTGTGCGTCTTGTCACATGATCGATGGCAAGGGCGCTCAAGGGGCGGGCATGTATCCGTCCCTGTCCAAGAATCCGAAACTGGGGGCACCTGCCTATGTGGTGTTCATGGTGAACCAGGGCAATAAGGGCATGCCCGGTTTTGGTGGCGTTCTAAATGACGAGCAAATAGCCGAAGTCGTCAACTATGTGCGCTCTCATCTGGGCAATGAGTTCAGTGACAAGATCACGGCTAAGGATGTGGCAGGCCAGCGTCCCAAGGACCATCAGTACTTCGATCTGAACTGATCGCAGGTTGCTGGCGCTATGCTGACACTGGATTGGAGCACGGTCTTCGCACTGGAAATGCCGGTGCTGGAGTCCGTGCTGCGAGGCACCGTGGTGTACTTTGTTCTGTTCATCCTGCTGCGGCTGGCGGGACGACGAGAGCTGGGCTCGCTGGGCGTTGCGGATTTGCTGATTCTTTTGCTGATTGCCGACGCCAGTGGCAATGCGATGTCAGGGGGCAGCAATTCCTTGACGGACGGTTTGCTGGTGGCCGCAACCATTGTTGCGTGGGGGTACATCGTCGATTGGCTGATGTACCGATTTCCGGCGCTCAATGCATTGGCAACGCCACGCAAGGTGTGTGTGGTCAGGGATGGGCAGTTGCAGTGGCGCAATATGCGTCGAGAGTTTGTGACTCGGGATGAGATCTTGAGTGAAATGCGCCTGGCCGGGATTCAGTCGCTGGATGAAGTGGCGGCAGCTTATATCGAGCCTAATGGCAAACTCAGCTTTTTGAAGGCGACATCGCCGTGATTGGAACCGATCGGGAACAGGCAGGGACGCAGGCAAAGAAAAAGGCTTAGTTCACTGTGCAATGAACTAAGCCTTTAATTCTTTAATGGTCGGGGCGGCGGGATTCGAACTCGCGACCCTCTGGTCCCAAACCAGATGCGCTACCAGGCTGCGCTACGCCCCGACTAAAGACAAGCATAATAGAACGAATTCAGGGCTTCGTCAAGCCCTGCGCCCCCGGTTCTAGCGTTTTTGCAGGTGGGGCAGGGTGTAAGCCTGTTCGTGGTATGCCCAGCTAGGCCACAGGACGTGGGCCAGCGCTTCCTTGGCCAGTGCTTCGTCTATCTGTTCCAGCGGCTCGTACTTGTCCGGTGCGGTATAGCGATACTGGCAAGGCGGCAGGTGTGGCATCAGCACGGTCAGAATGTCGCCTTTCAGATAACCGTAGTTCTCGAAGTATTGCATCATGGCTCGGTCGCTGTCTTGCTGGGTCAGGTCGCGCCCGATCATGGGGTGCTCGCTTTCAATGCCCATCAGGGACAGCAAGGTGGGAGCCAGGTCGATCTGGCTCATGATGCGTTCGTCCTGGCGGCTGGGAACGCCTGCACCCAGAATCAGGGCGGGAATATGGAAGTGGCGCAAAGGCACCAGGTTGGCACCGCCCACGCGCGAGTCGTGGTCAGCCACAATCAAAAATACCGTGTTGTCCCAGTAGTCGGATTCGCGCGCTTTCTTGAAGAAGTCGCCAATGGCCCAGTCCGCGTAACGCACGGTGTTCTCTACGGTGGCGGGATCGCCTTCTACCTGGATACGGCCAGCCGGGTACTCCCAGGGCGAGTGATTGCTGACGGAAAAGGCCAGCGTCAGGGTGGGCTGCTCCTTGTCCTGGCCAAGCAACTGGTGCAACTTGTTGAACATATCCTCGTCGCTGGCGCCCCAGGTGCCGACAAATTCGGGGGACTCAAAGCTGGATTGTTCATATAGCTCGTCAAAACCGTTGCCCAGGAAAAAGCTCTTCATATTGTCAAAGTGGGCCTCGCCGCCATAGATAAAGCGCGAGCGGTAGCCTTGTTCCTTGAGCAATTGGGCCAGGGTAAAGAAGCGGGTTTGTGAGCCGGGCAGGCGCAGTACGGCGTCGGCCACGGTTGGGGGGAAACCGGCGGACACGGCTTCCAGACCCCGTACCGAACGAGTGCCGGTTGCGTAGGCGCGGCGGAAGTTCCAGCCTGTCTGGGCCAGCTTGTCCAGCTCGGGCGTCAGCTTGGCGCCCCCCAGATTGCTGACATATTGCGCACCCAGGCTCTCTTCCACGATCAGGACCAGATTGGGTTTGCGCTCGCGTTTCTGCGCGGGGGTTTGACGGTGCAGGGTGGGCAATGTGTCAGGCCCGGCAGGCATCGCGGCCGCATCGCGCACGATCTGGTTCATTTCGGCGGCATCCATGCCACCGTAAATGTCCTCGGCAGAGCGCTCGTTTTTCATGCTGTAGATGGCGTAGGCCACGTTGTACAGCGAGTTCAAGGGCAGCGTGTTGAGCATGCTGTCGCTGCTCCAGGCCACCGAAGAGGGGTTGATGGGGCGGTGTGCCAGGGTGCCACGTATCGCCAGCGCGCACAGAGCCGCGCCTGCCAGCATCCAGATGGGGCGCAGCCACCAGCTCATGATGGGATCGGGGCCGATATGACCAAAAATAGACCAGCCCGAGTACACAATCAGCCCAAGACCAATCAGGGCGATGCCTATCATCAGCTTGTAGCCTTTCCAGAGCATGCCCATCACTTCCTGGGGGTGCTTCAGGTAGTCCACGTACAGTCGGTTTGGGCGTGTGTCGTATTCAATAATGAACTGGGGCGTGGAGACTTCCAGCAAGGTCAGCAAGAACCAGGCGAAGGTAAACCAGATGGCGGCTACCGTCGTCATGGCGGGATAGTGTCCCAGCCAGGGAGCCAGCAAGATCACGGGGGCGCTCAAGGCGGCAATCATCAGTGCGTCGATACGCAGGCCGCCAATCAGAATGGGCAGCAGACCTCCGGCCTGACGCACGCGTGGCCATTGCCATAAGGCAAAAGCCAGCCTGAATGCGGTCAGCAAAATCAGGGCTGAAGGAATGAAAACGTAAACGAGATGGCGCATAAGAAAGTGGTCCTGGATCGACCTGATTACCACAGGCGGTGGCACTGGCATCGAATTGCACGATTGTATGTCAGTTTAATGAGCAAACTATCCTGTTAAACGCGTGGGCTTGCCCAGGAAAAGTCGGCGGGCTAGCGGTTCAGAGTGTAAAGACGAAAAAAAAGCAGGCCGCTTTGAAAGACAGCCTGCTGCTAAGGAGGAGCTAGGGGGAGCCAGCCCTGTGTCCAGGGTTGGCTATAAGTTCAGGCAACGCGTTGGCTGGGCTCGGTACGGGAACGGAACTGGCTGCGTTGCTGTTCACGCTGAGCGTAGGCTTTGACATGGCCCGCATCCTTGACATGGCCGTAGCCACGGATCAGATCCGGGTAGTTCAACCAGCGCTGGGCCACTTCCATATTGTCCGCATCCAGGTGGGCGCTGACTTCATTCAGGTCAGCCAGATAGTCTTCAATATTCTGACGTTCCTGACGGCGTTCCTGGGTGTAGCCAAAGATATCCAGCGCACCACCGCGCAAGCCGCGTAGACGGGCCAGAATCTTGAACAGGCTGCGGGTCGAAGGGCCAAACTTGCTCTTGATTGGCTGACCCTGGCTGTTCTTGCGACCGAGCAAGGGCGGAGCCAGATGGTATTCAATCTGGTAGTCCTTGCCAGGCTCACCCGCAAACTGGGCACGCAGCTTGTCCAGGAAGGCCGGGTCGGTGTACAGGCGGGCCACTTCGTACTCGTCCTTGTAGCTCATCAGCTTGGCCAGTTGCGTGGCGGCGATGCGAGTCAGGGGCAGAGCCTTGTCCTGATTCAGGCGCGATTCGCGTTCCATGACCTTGTTGATGGCGTCGCGATAGCGCTTGGCCCAGGCCGGGTTCTGATACGCAGTCAGGTGCTCTTCCATGCGTTTGATCAGGGACTGCACGCTTTCAGGGAACGTGACTTCGCGGGCTTTGGGCGTCGCACCTTCCATCAGGGCTTCGATACCTTTTTCAGCGGCCAGACGCCCCCATTGAAAGGCTTCGCGGTTGGCTTTGACGGCAACCCCGTTCAGTTCGATGGCGCGCAGCAAGCTGTCCATGTGCAGAGGTATCCAGCCACGCTGGAAGGCATAGCCCAGCAAGATGGGGTTGGCGTACAGGGCGTCACCCATGACGTGTACGGCCAGGGCATTGGCATCCAGATAGCGGATCTCTTTGCCCACGGCGCTTTCGATATCCGTGCAGGCCGTTTGCAGCGGGAATTTCCAGTGCGCGTTGCCGATCAGATCCGAGGTCGGGCTGGCAGCGGTATTGATAATGGTGTGTGTGCGGTCGCGGCTGACACGGCTCAGTACGTCCGTGGAGGCGCTGACCAGGGCATCACTACCAATCAGCAAGGAGGCCTCGCCAGTCGGAACGCGGGTAGCGTGCAGCAAATCGGGCTGGCGTGCAATTTGCACGTGGCTCAGCACCGCACCCCCTTTCTGGGCCAGACCGGCCATATCCAGAACGCTGACACCTTTTTGCTCGATATGAGCGGCCATACCCAGCAGGCCACCTACCGTCACGACACCCGTGCCACCGATACCGGCAATCAGAATGCCGTAAGTCTTGTCCAGATCCGGCAGTTTGGGCAGAGGCAGATCGGCCAGATTGAAGGACTCCAGCGAGCGGCCTTGGGCTTCCGGCTTGCGTACTTGTGCCCCTTTCAGGGTGACAAAGCTGGGGCAGAAACCGTTAACGCAGGAGAAATCCTTATTACAGGAGGACTGGTTGATACGGCGCTTGGAACCCATGGGGGTGTCCAGCGGCTCAACGGACAGGCAGTTGGACTTGACCGAGCAGTCCCCGCAGCCTTCACAGACTGTGTCATTGATAAAGGCGCGCAGGGCGGGGTCCGGATAAGTCCCTTTCTTGCGGCGACGGCGTTTTTCTGTAGCGCAGGTCTGGTCATAGACCAGGATGGTGGTGCCGGGCACTTCGCGCAGCTCGCGCTGTACGCGGTCCAGCTCATCGCGGTGATACACAGGCGGGTTGCCAGCCAGGGTAACGCCCTTGAATTTCTCGGGCTCGTCGGTAACCACCACAATCTTGCGTGCACCCTCGGCATGCACCTGGGCAATCACGTCCGTGACTTTCAGGATCCCGTCTACGGGCTGGCCGCCTGTCATGGCGACGGCATCGTTGTACAGAATCTTGTAGGTGATATTGGAGTTGGCCGCGATCGAGGCTCGAATCGCCAGAATCCCCGAGTGGAAATACGTGCCATCGCCCAGGTTGGCGAAGACGTGTTTTTCATCGGTAAAGGGCTGCTGACCAATCCAGGCGACGCCTTCGCCACCCATATGACTGAAGGTAGAGGTGCTGCGATCCATCCAGACTGTCATATAGTGACAGCCAATTCCGGCCATGGCACGTGAACCCTCGGGCACGCGGGTAGAGGTATTGTGCGGACAGCCCGAACAGAACCAGGGTTTGCGCTCCACGCTGACGCGCGGCATGCGGGCTTCGCGGTCCTTGGCGTCCAGAATGGCCAGACGGGCCTGGATGCGGGCATGCAGTTCCTCTGGGAGATCCATGGTGCCCAGGCGGCGGGCAATGGCGCGCGCAATAATCGCGGGGGACAGTTCACCTTGAGGCGGCAGCAACCAGGGGGAACGCGACAGGGACCACTCGCCGCCACCGTGCTCGGTCTCGTCAAACTTGCCGTAAACCTTGGGGCGTACATCGTCGCGCCAGTTGTACAGTTCTTCTTTAAGTGCGTATTCCAGAATCTGGCGTTTTTCCTCTACCACCAGAATTTCGGACAAGCCAGTTGCGAACTGGCGGGCGTCCTGCCCGTCCAGGGGCCAGATACAGCCCACTTTAAATAGTCGGATGCCTAGCTCGGCACAGAGCTCGTCGGAAAGGCCCAGATCGGCCAATGCCTGGCGGGTGTCCAGATAGGCTTTACCGGCCGTCATGATGCCAAAGCGGGCTTCGGGCGAATCAATCTCGACGCGGTTCAATTTGTTGGCGCGCACATAAGCCAAAGCGGCGTACCACTTGTGGTTCATCATGCGGGCTTCTTGCGCCAGTGGCGGGTCTGGCCAGCGGATGTTCAGGCCATCGGCGGGCATGTCCTCGATCTCGGGCAGGACAATGTTCAGGCTGTCCGGGTCCAGGTCCACCGAGGCGTTCGATTCCACCACTTCGGTGACGCACTTCAAGGCCACCCATAGACCGGAGAAACGGCTCATGGCCCAGCCGTGCTGGCCAAAGTCCAGGTATTCCTGCACGTTGGCCGGATACAGCACGGGGATACCGGCGGCGGCGAAAACGTGATCGGACTGGTGGGCCACCGTGGAGGATTTGGCGCCGTGGTCATCGCCTGCCAGTACCAGCACACCGCCGTGACGGGCGCTGCCGGCCGAGTTGGCATGCTTGAACACGTCCATGGAACGGTCCACACCCGGGCCTTTGCCATACCACATGGCAAAGGTGCCATCGAAGCGGGCACTGGGGTACAGATTGGTTTGCTGGCTACCCCAGACGGCGGTAGCGGCCAGATCTTCGTTCAGACCGGGCTTGAACACGATGTCGTGTTCTTGCAAGTGTTTGCTGGCCTGCCATAACGCTTGGTCTACGCTCCCTAGTGGGGAGCCCCGGTAGCCAGAGATAAAGCCTGCTGTATTCAGACCGGCGCGCCGGTCCCGTTCTTTTTGCAGCATGGGCAAGCGCACCAGGGCCTGGGTGCCGCTCATATAGGCGCGGCCCTTGGTGACAGTGTATTTGTCATCCAGGGACACCGATTCCAACATGGCCTTGTAAGGTTTGTTGAGTGGGGCATTCATGAGTTTGTCTCCTGCAAGAAGGATTGTTTTCGTGCAAGTTGTTGTAGTTTGTTCTTTAGTCTAGGGCAGCTTTTTGTTATCGTAAAATCAAATTTACGTGTACCTGATATCTGAAAAACGGATGGCTATGAAACATGAAGTGACCCTGAGACAGTTCCGATATTTCATTGCTGCGGCGGTTAGCGGGCAGTTCTCGGCGGCGGCCCAGGCGGAGAATGTCTCGCAGTCGGCCATCAGCAATGCGGTGCAAAGTCTGGAGCGTCAGCTCAATGTGGCTTTATTTGAACGCTTGCCCCACGGCGTGGAGTTGACGCCACAGGGGCAGGCGTTTTTTCACCACGCCCATCACGTGATTGATGCGGTCAGTGATGCACTGAATCACGCAGATTTGCGTCGCCAAAATATCGAAGGACAAATTCGGGTGGCCGCGGGCTATACGGTTCTGGGCTATTTTCTGCCTGATCTGATCAGCCGTTTCAAGCACAGTTATCCTAATATCGACATCGAGCTGGTGGATATGGAGCGCCCCGAAATGGAGGCGGCCTTGCAGGACGAGCGCATCGATCTGGGTGTTGCTATTTTGTCGAATATCACCGATTTGGCTTTGTTCGGGCACCATCGCCTGAGCAGTTCCCGCCGTCGTTTATGGGTGTCCGATCAACACGCTCTGGCCAATGAGTCCAGCGTGTCCCTGGAGCAGATCAACAACTATTCCTACATCTTTCTGACGGTAGACGATGCCGATACGGCGGCCATGCGTCATTGGGGCAGCCCCGGCTTTCCGGAGCGCATCGCTATGCGGACGCGCTCCCTGGAGGCGGTGCGCGGTTTGGTGGCTTATGGCTTTGGAGTGACGATCTTGTCAGATATGGTTTACCGGCCCTGGTCTCTGGAAGGCAAGCGTATCCATGCCATCGGGATTCATGACCCGGTCGAGTCGGTAGAGGTAGGCTTGTTGTGGCCCAAAGGACGTGAGCCAGGAGGATTGGTGGCCTTGTTCCAGCGTTTTCTGATCCAGGCCTGTGATCATGATATGGCCCGCGCCGGCATGGGAAGCCGACGCGGTGGGGGACTGTTGTAGAAGTGCTTAAGGCACCAGCGCCAGACCGATACGGAACTGAGAAGAGCGATCGCGATATCCCAGCATGGTTTCCGCATAGCCCGAGAAGTACTGGCCGTAGAGATAGCCATTCATGTTCAAAGGCGTGCGGTTCAGCGGCCAGGCAATCGTGAACTCATGCGTATTGCGGCTGCCCGCGCCCTTGTTGTACATGCCAGACAGTACTAGTCCGTTGTCCTGCGCGTAACGGACCTTCCAGTCGTAACGGCCACGGTAGTGTGCCCAGTCTGCGTTCTCGCCCATGAATACATAGTGCTTGATGCGTGGGGCAAACGTCAGTGTGGCGCCGTGATCAAAGCGGTAATTGAACTCGGGCTGGATGAAAACCTCGTTCATGGAGCGGGAGTCGTCTCCGGCCTTGCCGTTGGAGGCGTGTTCGTAGCCGGTGGCCAGGCCCATGAACAACCGTTTCTGCTCGGACTCCCAAATGGAGTCCTTACGCCAGAAGAAGCTGGGGCGGTAGGTGGTGTCTACAAAAGGCTTGGAGTCGGCATGCAGATCCCACAGGGCTGTTTGCGTATAGCCAATGTAGAAGTGATCGTAGAATCTCGGATTGCTAGGATCATCCGGCGAATGCAGACGGTACTTGAAGCTCAGCTGGAAGCGGGCATTTGTGCCGCCTTTATTGCCGACAATAAAGTAGGTTGGGTCGTGAGCCGAAATCGCATTGCTGAAGTTCTCGAAGCTGGAGTTCGCGGGTTTCAGGCCTTGTCCATTATTGATGGCTGGCCCTTCGCGTTGTGCTCCGGCTGCGACGGCCTGGGCATAGGGCAGGGCGGGGTCAATGACACGTGGGTCATGGCCAGCACCTGCGTTCACCACGGCGGCGTTTGCTGCTTGCGAAGTAATCGGGCTTTGGGCTTCCGGATTGGTGTCCAGTGCCAACATCACACGCTCGCCTTCAATATTGACGGCTTGCAAGCCGGTCAAGCCATTGGGGACCACGGCTCGCCAGCTGTAGGCGGTGAAGTTGTTGGTAGGGATGGATGCTCGGGGCCGCGGGTTGACCAGTTCGGCCAGGCTGCGGATGACGTTGCCGTTATTGTCGCGCCACTGCAAAACCAGGTTTTGCGGGGCGGTCCAGCTCATCAAGCTGCCTGTGTCGTTGTAGACGATGGCGTCAATATCGACGGTTTCACCAGAACTGGCCTGTACTTGGCGCAACTGGTAGCTGATACCTGCCTGTGCGGTATTCAGGATTGCGCTCAAGATAAGAAGGGGGGCCGATAGTATTAAAGAGTGCTTACTTAGTTTCTTTTTGGTCGGCATGGAGAAAAGTCCAGGAAAGCGTGTTAATCCGTACACGACTGTACCATTTGCGACTAAAAATACTACCTATAATTATTTTTCTTACAGTATTGACACTCTGACCAGAGTGCTGCTTATCTAAAACAGATTTTCAGGCTAGAATATTCGATTGTCCTTTTCAGGTCTGTTTTTTTTCAAAAAATGGGCCTTGAAATCGGTCCTTATTCCGTACGGGCCGTTATCTCGGACCTTGCATTGCTTGGCAGTTTTGACGATGCCACCATCACCTGGCGGGTGTAGCTCAGTTGGATAGAGCACAGGCCTTCTAAGCCTGGGGCCGGGGGTTCGAACCCCTCCACCCGCGCCAATCTTGCTCCCATTTCCTGCACGTTTTCCTACTCCTAGGCATTACCCTGAGCCGATGCATTTAGTAAGTATGGTGTAAGTGTCGGGCTCTAATGTTCACCGCATAGACGTCGGCAGGCGTCTTCATAGCGCCGTTTTCAGCCTTTTTTGGGCTGGGCCGGTTCAATAAGATACGCCAGCAAAACAAGGCGTTCAGAACAATGCGGAGACAAACTATGCAAGACCCTCTTGTAGGTCGGATTACGGCCAATCCTCGCTATCAGAATCTGGTCAAGACCCGGTTGCGGCTGGGCTGGATGCTCACCATCGTCATGCTGGTGGCTTACTACAGTTACATCGGCATTATTGCTTTCGACAAGGAATTGTTTGCAGAGCGCTTGGGTGATGGCGTCATGACCTTGGGTATTCCTATTGGTTTTGGAGTCATTGTGTTGGCCGTCGTGATTACAGGCATTTATGTCTGGCGCGCCAATACCAAGTTTGACCAGATGGCCAAGGAAGTCCTTGAGGAGGTGCGTAAATGAAGCATTCCTATCTTCGTTCCGGCCTGGCTCTGGGCCTGATGCTGGCCAGCCCCGCCTTGCTGGCGGCTGGCGGCGACCTGGGCGAGCTGCAAAAGCAGCCGACCAACTGGACTGCGATTGGCATGTTCGCGGTCTTTGTGCTGGCGACCTTGTGGATTACCAAATGGGCGGCTGCCCGCACCAAGTCGGTCTCTGACTTCTACACGGCAGGTGGCGGTATTACGGGCTTTCAAAACGGCCTGGCCATTGCCGGTGACTATATGTCTGCGGCTTCCTTTTTGGGTATTTCGGCTGCGGTGATGATCAACGGCTACGATGGCCTGATCTATTCCATCGGCTTTTTGGTCGGCTGGCCCATCATTACGTTCCTGCTGGCAGAAAAGCTGCGTAACCTGGGCAAGTTCACCTTTGCCGACGTGGCGGCTTACCGCTTCCGCCAAGGTCCGATTCGCGCCTTTGCGGCTTCGGGTACGCTGGTTGTGGTTCTGTTCTACCTGATCGCACAGATGGTCGGTGCCGGCCAGTTGATCAAGCTGCTGTTTGGTCTGGAGTACTGGGTTGCCGTGGTGCTGGTGGGCGTGTTGATGATGGTCTACGTGCTGTTTGGCGGTATGACAGCCACGACCTGGGTGCAGATCATCAAGGCTGGTTTGCTGCTGTTCGGTGCTTCCTTCATGGCCATCATGGTATTGGCACAGTACGGTTTTTCCCCTGAAAAACTGTTTGCCGCTGCCGTGCAGGTCAAGACCGATGCCGCTATTGCTGCCGGTAAGGATGCGGTTCAGGCCTCCACGATTGGTCAAGCCATCATGGGTCCCGGCAACTTCATCAAGGACCCGATCAGCGCGATTTCCTTCGGTATGGCTCTGATGTTCGGTACGGCTGGTCTGCCACACATCCTGATGCGCTTCTTCACGGTGCCTGATGCAAAAGAAGCACGTAAATCCGTGTTCTGGGCAACCACCTGGATTGGCTACTTCTACATCCTGACCTTCATCATTGGTTTTGGCGCTATCGTGCTGGTGTCCACCAATCCCCGCTTCCTGGAAATTGGCGGCGACTTGATTGGCGGTTCCAATATGGCTGCGGTGCACCTGGCTGATGCTGTGGGTGGCGACGTGTTCCTGGGCTTCATGTCGGCAGTTGCTTTCGCCACGATTCTGGCTGTGGTGGCCGGTTTGACACTCTCCGGCACATCGGCCGTGTCTCATGACCTGTACTCCACGCTGATCAAGAAAGGCGAGGCCACAAACGAGGAAGTGATGCGTGTATCGCGCACCACCACCTTGATTCTGGGTGTGGTTGCGGTGCTGCTGGGCATTATTTTCGAGAAGCAGAACATCGCTTTCATGGTGTCCCTGGCTTTTGCGATTGCCGCTTCGGCCAACTTCCCGGTCCTGTTCCTGTCCATTCTGTGGAAAGGTTGCACGACGCGTGGTGCAACGATTGGCGGTTTCCTGGGCCTGATCGTTGCTTTGCTGCTGACCTTGCTCTCCCCATCGGTGTGGGAAGCGACGCTGGGTAATCCTGCTGGTTCGGCTCCGTTCCCTTATGCGTCGGCTGCACTGTTCTCCATGCCTTTGGCTTTCGTGGCGATCTGGTTCTTCTCGATCACCGATAAAAGCCCACGTGCCGAGATCGACCGTGCTGGTTTCGAGGCTCAGTCGGTACGTTCTGAAACGGGTGTGGGTGCAGAAGCTGCCTCTGCGCACTAATCTGCCCTGACAGGCCGGGTCTGAGCGCCCGTGCCTGACCCTGACAGCGCACAAAAAACCCCGGTGTGATTCGAATCACACCGGGGTTTTTATTTGTCCCTTCGTCAGGCTGCAAGTTCAGGCATCAGGCTTGGCTCTCGGAGGGAACGGGCAGACCGTCAAAACGCTCGTAGAAGTAAGCGGCGGCTTCCGGCGCCTGTTCATCTTCGGCACGCAGGGTGGACAGGATATAGCGCTCGGCCTTGCCGCAGACCTGACGGTACACATCCCGGCACAGCTCATAGGCCTGTTTTCCTGCCCAGCCTGCGGGCAGCAGTTCAATGGGCAGTTGCGGGTCATGGAGCTGAATCCGGCGGAACTCGTGAATCAGCAGCGTGCGAATCACAAAGGCCAGCTCGTCGTTGTAGTCGTGGCCTGCGTCCAGCATGGCCAGGGCAGGAGCAAAGCGCTGGATGAACTGCCCATAGCCGCTGGCCACCTGGGCCAGATCCCAGCTGTCCTGAATCAGTTGAGACAGGGGGCGGGTCTGAGGCAGCTGAGACGGCTCCAGCTTGCCGACATACACCTGCGACTGCGCCTGTGTGGCCTGCAGGATGTAGTCCAGAATCGTGTGATCCGGATTGGGGTGCAGAAAAGCGGTGGGTGACAAGGCACAAAAACCTTCCCACAGCAGTTCCTTGCGCAGGTCGGCCCGTTGCTTGGAGTTCATCATCAGGCTGGGCATGCTGAAGATCAGCGTCCATTGACCATCCCAGGCCAGATAGGTAGGTGTGTAGATGCGTTGATACGCGTGCTCGAAGCGCTGGCTGGCTTCGGGGCGCAGGGTGTACTGGCTGCGTCGCCCCTCGCGTTGCGCGCTTAGCCAGCCCTCCTCGGCCAGCCTGTAGACGCTGGTGCGCACCAGCCGGTCGCTGATCCCGAAGGGAGCCAGCAACTGAATCAAACTACCCAGCCAGAGTTTACCGCCATGCGGGCGAATCACGTCGCCAAACAAGGTCATGACCAGGGACTTGGCACGGGGAGGGCGGTTTTCCAGATGGTGGGCGGCCCATTGGGCCAGGTCGGAATAAGGAAGCTCGGACATTGTTTTTTTAAAGGCGCTCAAGGCTGTATGGGAACGGCACGCCTGTCTGTGTAGACCGTTTAAGCGCTTGATTATAAAGGGTGGGTGCGCAAGCGGATTGAAAGATTGTGCAAGCCAAGGGCTTTCTTGAAGCTTGCAGCAGTTTTATGGGCGCACACACTACAGGTAGGGGCTGGCCAGCCAGATCAGGCGGTTGCGCAAGCGCTTGCCAAAGCCAATGGAACTTAAGGATTCCAGGCTGACGGCTTCGGCCTCTTCAATTTCCAGATCAATCAGGTTCTGAATTTGGCGGGCCGTGTCGCGACTGTAGATTTCTACATCCAGCTCGAAGTTCAGACGCAAGCTGCGCGGGTCCAGATTGGACGAGCCAATATAAGACCAGACGCCGTCGATCGTCATGAGCTTGGAGTGGTTAAAGGGGCCGCGAGCGCGCCAGACACGGCAACCCGCGCGCAGCACCTGATCCAGCTGGGCTGTCATGGCGTAATTGACCAGGCGCAGATTGTTTTGTCCAGGAATCACGATATCGACCTGAATGCCGCGACGGGCGGCGGTATTCAAGGCTCCCAGCAAGATCTGGTCAGGTAGAAAGTAGGGCGATTGAATACGGATATGGCGCTGGGCAATGGCAAACGCACCTTGCAGCATGTGATGCGTGCTGGCCATGAAACGATCCGGGCCGGAGGCGATGCATCGGGCAGGAACGTGGGGTCTGGGTGCTGGCGAGGGGCTGGCATGCCAATAGATCGGGGACAAGTCCTCGCGGGTGGTGAATTGCCAGTCATGGCGGAAAGAGGCCAGCAATTGCATGACAGCCGGGCCTTCCAGGCGAAAGTGCGTGTCCTGGGACGGCTTGCCATCGCTGTACTCCGCCATAAAGGACTCACGCAGATTCATGCCGCCGGTAAAGCCGATCGTGCCGTCTACAATCAGCAGCTTGCGATGGCTGCGAAGATTGGCGTAGGGCATGCGCAAAAAACCCAGCGGATTGGTCATGAACAAAGCGCAGCGTATGCCTTCCCGGCGCAGCAATCGCACAATAGGCGTACGCGAGTATTTCGCCCCGATGGCATCGACCAGGACACGAATCTGCACGCCACGCTGATGGGCACGAGACAGGGCGCTGACAAACTCACGTCCCAGGCGGTCGCTGTCGAAAATATAGCTTTGCAGGGCAATGGTGCTGTGGGCCTGATCAATGGCTTCCAGCATGGCTGGGTAGGTTTGATCGCCGCCGACCAGAACGCGCACATTATTGCCATTGCGCAGCTGGCTGCGGCTGACGCGGTCACCCAGAATTTGCAAAGAGCGAAAGGGAGCGCCTACCAGGGCGCCAATGTCCGAGACGGGGGGATGCAGATACGTGACCTGTTCATAGAACACGTCCGCACTTTGTTCCAGAAGGCTTTGCCTGCGTACGCGATTGATCCCCGCAATCAAATACAGAAACGGTCCTAGCAGGGGCGACATGATGATGACGCCCACCCAGCTGATGGCTGCACGGACATCATTTTTGGTCATGGCGGCATGAATCGCCGCCGAAGCGCCCAGTATCACGCTGAGTGCCAGGGCTAGATGCGGCCAGTAATCGTGCAGCAGGGAGCGCAGGTGTATCAGATGCTCTTGCATGGGTTCAGGTGTTACGTTGCTTGTCGGGCAGGTCCGGACGTTGGTAGAGGCTGTGCATCCAGGATGGATTCGGCTCACCGCGGGCGGCAAATTGCTGCAGGCGGGAAGGGGAGCGCCATACGCCACCACCGATGCCGGGGGAGGGCTGGACGCCGTACCAAAACCATTGGCCGTCTTCGTCTTGTGCAAGCCAGTCCCAATTGGCGGGTGCCTGATCCCAGCAGGGGAAACCGAGTGTCATCAGCAAACTTCCAGAAAATGGGACAGATTAGAGTATAAGAAAGCGTGGTTTTGTGCCAGTTTCTATTACAGAACGCGCGGGCTGAAAAGTAGGGTGGACGATGGGGGAGAGGCTTGTGAGCGGCAGGCCCGGCAATTTTGCGGGCTGGGGCGAAGGCTGAGGTGGGCATTGGCCTGGGTTTCACAATCGAACACAGTTTATTGTCCTGTCCGAACTTGTGCGGGGGTGTGCGAAGGCGCCAAACTTGCTACGATGAACAAACGCAAAAAAGCCCGCTACGTGGCGGGCTTTCAAGTATGTTCTTGTCCAGTTCCTGGTCTTGTCACCATTTAAGGAGATCTGCAAAACCTTGGAAGCGGTAAATTTCTGGGGTGACCGATGGGGCTCGAACCCACGACAACCGGAATCACAATCCGGGACTCTACCAACTGAGCTACGGTCACCACTGTGTACTGCTTTTTTTGCTTCTGGCCTACATCAAGGTGGGCTGCGAAGTAAAAAATGTATTCTAGCATGCTTTTTTCAAATAGTGCAACACTCGTGCAAGAATACTTCGACCCTGAGTCTTGCTCCGGTCTTGCCGGTCACGGCGTGACTCAGGTTTAATGATTTCCCCTCGTAATAGCAAGGAAGCGCGAAATGTCTCAATTATTCGTCGTTCATCCCGAAAACCCCCAACCCCGCGCATTGGCTCAAGCAGCCGAACTATTGGCTAAAGGAGGGCTGCTCGCCATTCCTACCGATTCCAGTTATGCCGTTGTCGCTCGTCTGGACGACAAGTCCGCCGCTGACAATCTGCGTCGTTTGCGTGGCTTGGATGATCGTCATCATCTGACCTTGCTGTGTCGTGATCTGGCCGAGATCAGCCACTTTGCCAAAGTGGACAATCCGCAGTATCGCTTGTTGAAAATGGCCACCCCCGGCCCCTGGACCTTTATTCTGGAAGCCACCAAGGAAGTGCCGCGCCGCGTGTCGCACCCTTCGCGCAAAACCATTGGTATTCGGGTGCCCGACCAGAAAGTGGCCCTGGCCCTGATGGAACAAGTCGGCAGCCCCTTGATTTCCACCACTCTGATTCCTGACGGCGAAGACGAACCTTTGAACGACGCCCAGGAAATTCTGGACCGTTATGCCCACCAGTTGGCGGCGGTTGTCGATGGTGGGCCTTGCCCCTTGCAGGCCACTACCGTGATTGATCTGACCGGCCCCACGCCGGAAGTGCAACGTCGTGGCTCGGGTGATCCTGCCACGCTGGGCCTGTCCTGATCCCCCGGACTTGCACAAAACTCGCGTCCAGGTGCCTATCCGTGTTTCAATTCTGAACCTTGGGGCAGCACTCGCTGTCCCAATCAGACAGGCTGATTGCAGGCGGCTTATCGTCCTGACAGAGTAGGGGGACAAGTCCCCGGCCTGGACCAAGGATCACCATGGACTCTTTTATACAGACCTTGACGGTCTATGCTTTGCCAGTCATTTTCGGTATTACGCTGCATGAAGCCGCCCACGGCTACGTCGCCCGCATGTTTGGCGACCCGACGGCCATGCTGGCCGGTCGCATCAGCCTGAATCCACTGCGTCATATCGACCCTATTGGCACGATTGTGGTGCCGGCGGTTCTGTTGCTGTCCAGCGCCATGATGGGCATGGGTGGCATCCTGTTTGGCTGGGCCAAGCCCGTCCCTGTGGATTGGGGGCGCTTGCGCAACCCCAAGCGCGACATGCTCTGGGTGGCCTTGGCAGGACCGGCCTCCAATATGGTGATGGCTATTTTGTGGGTTCTGTATGCCCATTTGATGGTCAAGATCGGGCAGGGCGACAGCCGCTTCTGGATGGGCATGGCAGTGGCAGGCGTACAGGTCAACCTGGTTCTGATGGCGCTGAATCTGCTGCCTTTGCCGCCTTTGGACGGCGGACGCATTGTATTTAGTCTATTGCCTAATCGTTTGGCCTATCATTATTCTCGTATCGAGCCTTATGGCATGGTCATTCTGATCCTGCTGATGTTCACCGGCGTGCTGTGGACCCTGATGAGTCCTCTGATTGCGCTGGGCGAAGGCATATTGAAATGGTTCTTATGATTTAACGGCTTATCCGTTAAACTTGTGAGTCATATTTTTTTTCGGCTATAGGGCCTTAAACCCGGAGATTCATCTCATCATGGCAAGTTCGGACTCTGCTATTTCCAATTTTCAGGGCAGCATGGTTGCCCTTGTTACACCCATGGATCCCAATGGGGGTCTGGATTTTGCCGCTTACCGAAAGCTGATCGACTGGCACATTCAGGAAGGAACGCGTGTGCTGGTGGTCGTTGGAACCTCGGGCGAATCGCCCACGGTGTCGGTGGATGAACACGCTGAACTGATCAAGGTAGCCGTTGAACACGCGGCTGGCCGTGTACCCGTGATTGCTGGTGTGGGTGGCAACTCCACTCGCGAGGCCATCGAACTGTCGCGTCACGCCCAGGAAGTGGGTGCAGACGCCGGTTTGTCGGTGGTGCCTTACTACAACCGTCCTACCCAGGAAGGTATGTATCAGCATTTCCGCGCCATTGCGGAAGCGGTGGATCTGCCTCAGTTCCTGTACAACGTGCCTGGTCGCACGGTAGCCGATCTGCAGAACGACACCGTGCTGCGTCTGGCTCAAATCCCCAACATCATCGGTATCAAGGATGCAACGGGCGACCTGGCTCGTGGTGGCCTGCTGCTGCGTGATGCGCCGGAAGACTTCATTGTGGTCAGTGGTGATGATCCTACCGCTGCTTCGTATATCTTGCTGGGCGCCAAAGGCAATATCTCCGTGACGGCCAACGTGGCCCCACGCCTGATGAGCCAGTTGTGTCAGGCCGCTCTGGATATGGACGTACCTACCGTACGTCGTTTGAATGCCTATCTGGCAGGTCTGAACAAGAACCTGTTTGTTGAGGCTAACCCCATCCCCGTGAAATGGGCAGTTGCAGAAATGGGCCTTACTCAGCTGGGATATCGTTTACCATTGACGCCGTTAAATGCACAGCATCACGAGTTGCTGCGTCAATCTTTGAAACTTGCGGATCTTCTTCCATGATTGCAAAGCCAGTTAATAAAAGCCTGATCGGGCTGTCTTTGAGCCTGTTGGTGCTGTCGGGCTGCTCGACAATGGACCAGATTATGGGCCAGGGCGAGTCGGTGAATTACAAGAGTACGGTTGCAGGCGATCCCTTGAGCATTCCGCCGGATCTGACCCAGGCCAACCGCGACGCGCATTACCGTGCGCCAGAAGGTGCCACGTCCTACTCGGTCTACTCGCAAGGTCAAAATGCGCAGCAGGTCAAAGGCGGGGCGGACGATATCTTGCCTCAGTCCGATGCCATCAAAGTGATGCGTGACGGCGATTTGCGCTGGTTGGTCGTAGACCGCCCCGTGGAAGACCTGTTCCCCCGCATTATTGAATTCTGGGGTGATCACGGGTTTACCATCCAGTCGCAGGATCCACGCGCTGGTTTGATCCAGACCGACTGGGCTGAAAACCGTGCCAAGATTCCGGAAAGCTGGATACGCAGCGCCCTGGGCTCCATCATTGACCAGGTCTTTGACAGCGGCGAACGTGACCGCTTCCGTACCCGCTTTGAGCGCGTCGGCAACAAAACCGAAATCTATGTGTCCCACCAGCACATGGAAGAAACACCGACGGCAGACGGAGCCGCCTTTAAATGGGTGTTCGCCAAAGAGGATCCAGGTCTGAACGCAGCCATGCTGGCTCGCATGATGGTCTTCCTGGGTTCGGATATTGAAACCGCACGTGAACAAGTGGCCAATGCCACCAAAGATCCTGCTGGCGTTCAAGTCCAGGCTTCGGACAAGGGCGATCAGGCCGAGTTGATGCTGAACGAGTCCTTTGACCGTGCATGGCGTCGTGTTGGCGTAGCCATCGACTCCGCCGGTTTCTCGGTTGAAGATCGTGACCGTTCTGCTGGTGAGTTCTTCATCCGCTATCTGGATTCGGATACTGGCGAGAAGATCGAGCAGCAAAACATCATTGGCCGCATCTTCGGCAGCCGCAACACCGCCGAAGCCACACCATTCCGCATCAAGCTGAGCGCCCAAGGTGCTGGCACGCGCGTCACGGTGCTGGATCAGCAGGGTCAGGAACAGACCACGGCGACAGCCAAGCGCATCATCAATGTGCTGTCCACCAATCTGCGCCCCGGCAACTGATTGTTTTGAGTCGGCCTGCGGGCCGTCTGGAAAAAGCCCTGGTTTCATGCCAGGGCTTTTTTTATGTCTTTGCCCCGTACTGCGTGACCTTGCGCTTTTTCTCTTATCGAAGAAGAGCTAACAGGGGCAAGGAATACTATGAGGGCAAGGTGATTAGCGCTTGTTTTCCCTTTACAGAAGAAGAGGCACTTGACGGCTTTTTCCTGAAAGGACGCAGTACTTTTTTCAGGCTACGCCGGGCTTTGTTGGTAGTGTCCGTATTGCTGTTGTCCCTGAAAGTGGCGCAAGGCCTTTTTCTGGCAGGGGCTTGAGAGAGAGCACCTTTTATTTTGTGAGGAGAGTTAATCTTTCTTGAGCAGGGCTGGACTTTCTCTAAAACAGTAAAGATAATAGGAACCATTATCATTTGATATGTTTTAGGGAGTGGCCCATGCTGAAATCGTTTTGCCGTAACGGTTTAAGTTTTTGCCTGCGTATGCTGCGTGGCACACAAGCCTCTGCTCACGCTCCTTCAGAACCGGGTGCCCATGTGCTGGCCATGATCGAGGCCTTGCCTCGTCGTCGTCGTGAAGCCTTTGTGCTGCATCGCTTCGAGGGCCTGAACTACAAAGAAATTGCGACACACATGGGCACCAGCCCCCGAGTGGTTGAGCACTATATCCGCATGGCCATGCTGGCGTGCCGTCATAATCCAGCACCGGTCAATCGGGCGGACGGGGCAGTGCCGCGTCCGGCTGGTTCGTATGTCTAAGGACGAGCACATGCAGCACATTGATGAGCAGGCCTTGAGCTGGCTGCTCAAACAGCACGACCCCACACATCAGAACGATGCCCGCAGCCAGTCTGCTTTCCGGGCCTGGTTGTCCATTGATCCCGAGCATCAGGCCGCCTTCTTGCGCTGGAAGCTGGAGTGGGAAGCCATGGATGGAATCAGCGAGGAGCATCTGAGTCGTTTGCGTGCAAACTCCCGGCAAGCTGCAGGCGCGGCAGGGTCGGGGACATGGCGTCAACGTTTGCTAAATAGCTGTTTGGACGCCTGGTCCACCAACCCGGCCTTGCGCTTTGCCTTGGGTGGCGCAGTGTGTCTGCTGTTGGGAGTGGCATTTTTGGGTAGCGTAGGTAGCTACTTTCTATAAGTCCTGTCCAAAGGCCTATTCTCTATCTTCCCAAGGCGTGCGTAGATATTGCGCAGCTTGCTGGATACGCTCATCCAGTGTTGTGGCTTCCAGTCTTGGAATGACACCCAGGCAAGGGCCCGGCAGATAGTCATGCAGCGTTTGCAGATTTTCCTGGGCATAACTCATCTCCGGCGCTATGTGGTTGGCGACCCAGCCCAGTAAGGGCAAGCCGCTGGCGCGTATGGCTTGAACCGTCAGCAAAGTATGATTCAATGCACCCAGACGTAAGCCGATAACCAGTACCACGGGCAACTGCAAAGCCTGCGCCAAATCTGCGCCTGTCCGTCCTTGACCCAGAGGCAGCATGAAGCCTCCCACTCCTTCAACGATTGCATAGTCGGCTTGTTCTGCCGCTGCTTGAACTGACTTTTGGATCAGGGCCGGGTCTAATTCGATTCCTGCTTGCTCAGCCAGAATGTGGGGTGCCGCAGCGGGCTTAAACAAGTACGGTGTCAGTGTTTCCGGATCAAGTTTCAGTCTGGAGTGCCGGGCCAGCGCGTCCACATCTTCGTTATGCAGACGGCCCTCTATTTCTTCGGCTCCCGACGCAATAGGCTTGATCCCCAGCGTGCGAGCGCCGCTTTGGCTTAGCAAATGAAGCAAGGCTGAGCTGACCAGCGTTTTGCCAATTTCCGTATCAGTGCCCGTCACAAAGCAGGCCCTCATGCGTATTCCTTCAGCAGACGACCCAGGCCATGCAGGAAATGCTCCACCTCTTTCGTACCCCATAGATAGCCGGGCATCAGGTACACCGTATTGCCGATAGGGCGCAGCATCAGCCCCTGTTGCAGGGCAGAGCGGTAAAAGCGTCGAGCAAAGCCCTGGTGGTCGTAGCGAGCCGGGCCTGTATCCAGCTCGAAGGCCCAGATCACCCCGCAGCGGCGCAGATGCTGCATCTTGGGATAGTGTTGCCTCAGTTTGTGCAAACCCTCGTCTAGCGCTTGTCCCAGCGTTTTTTGCAGCTCATAGACGGGGTATTGCTGGAACAAGTCCAGAGTAGCCAGCGCTGCGCGGCAGGCCAGGGGATTGCCGGTATAAGAATGGGAATGCAGAAAACCCCGGCGCAAGTCCTGATCATAAAACCCTTGATAAATCGTGGGGCCGGAGAGCACCACGGACAAGGGCAGCGTGCCGCCGGTAATTCCCTTGGACAGGCACAGCAGATCAGGCCAGATACCCGCCTGCTCGCAGGCGAAGAAGGTGCCGGTACGCCCGCAACCCACGGCAATCTCGTCCAGAATCAAATGCACCTGATGGCGGTCGCACAGCTCGCGCGCACCGCGCAGATAATCGGGGGAGTGCATGTGCATGCCTGCCGCACATTGCACCAGCGGCTCCAGAATCACGGCGGCAATGTCCTGATGGCTCTCCAGAATCTGTTCCAGCGATTGCAGTGCGTTTGTGGTGACCTGGCTGTATTCGTCTGGGCTATGGGCCTGGCGCAGATCGGGACTGGCTGCGGTGTATTGCTGGCCCAGTTGCGAGCCGTAGCTTTCCCGGAACAAGGGCACATCGGTTACGGCCAGAGCACCCAGCGTTTCGCCGTGGTATCCCTGTGCAATGCCTACAAAACGATGCTTGTGCTCCTGGCCCTGGTTGCGCCAGTAGTGCACGCTCAGTTTCAGCGCAATTTCCACGGCAGAAGCGCCGTCGCTGGCATAAAAAGCATGGCCTAAACGATGGCTGCTCAAGACGACCAATCGTTCGGAAAGCTGCACAACTGGCTCATGGGTCAGGCCGCAGAGCATGATGTGATCCAGTTGCTGAACCTGATCGCTAATTGCCTGCACCAGATGCGGATGGCTATGTCCAAACAGATTCACCCACCAGGAGCTGATGGCATCCAGATAGGCGTTGCCGTCGGCATCATACAGCCAGGCGCCCTGGGCGCGTTTGATCGCTAACAGCGGCACGCCTTGATCGTGATGCTGCATTTGAGTGCAGGGATGCCAGACCGCTTGCAAGCTGCGTTGGGCCAAAGGGGGAAAGGAGTTTGAGTTCATGGCAAATCACCGTAAAGAGTGGGCGGCTTCATGTAGTGCCTGGACCAGTTTTTCAATATCCTGATGCCGATGGGCGGCAGACAGGGAAATGCGTAATCGGGCTTGGTGGCGGGGAACAGTAGGCGGGCGTATGGCCGGCGCCCAAATCCCTTTTTGCAGGAGAATGTCGGACAGTTGCAAGGCAGGGTCCACCTCGCCCATCAGCAGGCTTTGCACCGGCGTGTCGGACGGCGCCAGACGCCAGGGCAGATCCTGGCTGAAGGTTTGCAGCGCTTGGATGTGTTTTTTCAGCAAGGCTCGCTGAGGTTGGGCTTGTTTGATCAGCTGCAGACAGGCCAGCAAGGAAGCGCAATGCGCTGGAGCCAGCCCAGTGCTGTACACATAGCTGCGGGCGGATTGAGTGAACCAGTCTGCCAGACTGTGGGAGCAGGCAATAAAAGCCCCGCCTTGCCCGGCTGCCTTGCCAAAAGTCCCCAGATAAACCAGGCGCTGACGTTGCGTGGTATTGAGCAGGAAATGCTCTGGCGCTCCTCGCCCGTTTTCGCCCAAAACCCCCAGGCCATGTGCATCGTCCAGATACAACAAGGCATCGTGGCGTTCGCATAAGGTGATCAGCTCATCGACCGGGGCAACTGTCCCGTCCATACTGAACAGGCTGTCCGAGATTACCAGCTTGAATCCCGTCGTTGGCCTGCCGAGCAAATCATCCAGGCGCGCCATGTCTCTATGGGGATACACACGTAAACGGGCGCCGGATAGACGGCTGGCATCAATCAGGCTGGCGTGGTTCAGCCTGTCACAGAAGATCGTGTCGCCAGTGCCGACCAGCGCGGGAATGACACCCAAGCTGGCTTGGTAACCACTGACAAAAAGACGGCTGGCCTCAAAGCCACTCCAGTCAGCCAGCTCCTGCTCCAGTTGATGAGCCAGCGCATGATGCCCGCAAATCAGCGGGGAGGCCGTGGCTCCGGCTACATCTTGTGCTGCCAGTAGTTTGAGTTGTGGATGCTGACTAAGGCCCAGATAGTCATTGCCGGCGAAGTTCAGCAAGACCTGACCATTGCGTTCGATATGCGCGTCCGGCAAGGGGCGGCTGATTGCTCTTTTCCTCCACAGCTTCCGGGCCTTCAAAGCCCCCAGTTGCTGATCCAGATGAGCGAGAAAAGCACTCATGACTGCGTAGCCCGGTATTGAACCGGCAAGCGGTTCCAGCCCCGATAGGCGGGGAGCTGAATACGCTCACCTTGAGCCAATTGCAGGCGAGGTAGCAAAGGCAGGAACTGCTCAAGCACCAGTTTTGCCTCCAACTGAACCAAACCGGCACCCAGACAATGGTGAATCCCGTGGCCCATGGACAGCTCAGCCTGATTGTCACGGCTGAAGTCCAGTTCATCGGGATTGGCAAAAACCTCTGGATCCCGGTTGGCAGCGCCCAATAGCAAGAGCAGCAACTGCCCTTTACGCAAATGCTGACCGTGCCAGTGCTGGTCCTGCATCAAACGTCTGGCTGTGTATTGAATCGGGCTGTCGTGGCGCAGCACCTCTTTGATCGCAGCAGGAATCTTCTGCGGATTCGATAGCAAGTGCTGCAGCTTTACGGAGTCGCCAAGCAGAGTCTGAAACAGGGAGCTGAGCAGGTGCCGGGAGGTTTCATAGCCCGCAAAGAGCAACATACAGGACTGCGCCAAACGCTCGCGCCTGCCTTGAAGAGAGAGTTGCTCGTCATGCAAAAGCCGCCAGGCCAGCCCACCTTCTTGCAGATTGGTGCTGTTCCCCAGAAAGCCAGCCATATCCAGCAAGGCGTCCTGCGTATCCATCAATAAAGGCAGAGCCGGCGTGGCTTGGCCAATGAAACGTGCCAGTTGCTCTGACCAGGCCTGAAAAACAGATAAGGGTAGCTGCTGCAAACCGAGTACATCCATCATGACCAAGGCGGGGAGCGGGCGACAGACCTCATCAACCAGATCTGCAGGACCATGCCGCAGCTTGTCTTCCAAACCAAGATGGATTTGCGTAACGCGCTTTTCAATCGTGCCGTGCAGGGCTTCCAAAGCCTTCGCACTAAACGCCGCATTGACCACCCGCCTGACTCGTGTGTGACGGGGGCGATCCAGAAAAACCAGCGTCCGGGCCATCAAGCCCTTGAAGGCTTGCAGACGTGGGGAGGGAGCAGCGCCCGCCTGAGCCACCCACCCGCCTACACGCCGCACACTTAAATCAGGATTACGCAGGGCGGCTTGTACATCGCTATGTCTATGAACCAGCCAAGCCCCTCCGCAGAAATCCGCATCCCACACCAAAGGCGACCCCTGCCGAAGGCGGGCATAAGCCGCATAGGGAGACGCAAGATTGAAATCGTCAAACATGACACCGTTTCCTGAAGATCAAAGCCAGCGCAGGCTAGCACTTGAGCCGAAAAGAGGCAGTCAGGAGATTGTGTCTATTAATTCTTTCTGGGTGTTTTTTATGGGGTAGAGAGAAAATAGGCGAAGAAGAGAGGGGTTGGTCTATGGATTGTGTCTATTTTTTACAATAAAGTATGGGCTGAAAAAGAGCCTTGAGTCTGTCGTTGCCTTTTAGGTGTGCTTGATTGCAGCAGTTGTTGTGGTTCGAGACGGCAGACGAGAGTCGGAGATACCCGGTGCTCTTATGTTGTAATCCCACTTAAAACAATATGTGTTTGAAGCTGTTCGAACGGAGATCTAATGACGCCTATTCAGGAAGCTCGCCTTTATATTCGAAATCATGTCCTGACCCCCGCACGAGAGCATCCTTTATTGGATACAAAAATAAAGAATAAAGTGCGTAGCGTGGATATTTGGGTGGAGCGGTTTGAGAGGGTCGGAGATCTTCTGAGCTATTTAAACCGTTTTCGAATTGGCTCGAATGATCCCGTCTATCAGGCTTTGCACGAACAGGGCCTAAAGACTTTTGAGGATATTGTTCCCGAGTTTGAGAAACGTTTTTCTTTTTGGGCTCATGATCGAGTGCGGCCCTCAGATTTTATTGTTGGCTCGCAATATACCTCTCATCAGATCCTCATTTTTGCGCGTAACTACGACACACGTGCAGGAGGAATGTTCGTTTTGACCTCAGATGGGATTCCATCTGCAGTGATTATCAAAGCGACCTTGTCTGGAGGGCAGTATGCCAATCAATGGATACAGGAACCTTCGAGACTTAAGTACTACTTAAAAAGTATCAACGGGAAATTTAGTGAGAAGTTCAAAGCTAATGCATCGATCATTAGTAATCCCAATATCCCGATTCTTACCTTTGTAAGACGTGGGGAAAAAGATATATTCAGTTATCAAGGCGTTTTTAAATACGTGGGTTTGGTTGGGGAAGCTGATGGGTCTAAGTGGTTTGATCTGGCTAAAGACGACGAGAGGGCTGAGGTTGTAGAAAACTCCACGTATGCAAAGGAGGAGTTAGCTAAGCAGGTGGAGGTTGCGCGTCGCTCTACGCCTGAGCAACGCAAAGCACGACTTAGAAATGCCAGTAAGAAACCTTCGAAAATATGGGTACTATCTGCAGAGTTTAGGCGTAATCCTGATGTGGTGGCAGAGGTTCTAGAGCGGGCGTCGGGGAGCTGTGAAGCGTGTAAAGAGCCAGCCCCATTTAAGCGAAAATCAGATGGAACGCCTTACTTAGAGGTGCACCATAGGATTCAGTTGGCACATGGAGGGGAGGATACCGTGGAGAACGCGATTGCTCTATGTCCGAACTGTCATAGAAAAGCGCACTTTGGTCCTGGATTAGATTGAGTTGGATACAAGCTAAAAGCTGGGTAAGGCTACCCAGCTTTTTTAGATATTCAGACTTAACGAGCGTTTGTGCCTATAGATAAACCTTCTGCAGGCACTCCCTTTTTTTGTCGCTGCGGCAACTTCCCATTCAAAATGAAGTACACCAGCAGACCGATTACCAGTCCCCAGAAAGCCCCGCCAATCCCGAACAGCGTGATATTGGCTGCCGAAGCCAGGAAGGTGATCAAGGCTGCTTCCCGCGACTTGATGTCTGCCATGGCCCCCGCCAGGCTGCCGCCAATGGTGCCCAGCAGCGCCAAGCCCGCCAGTGTGGTGATAAATGTTGCGGGGAAGGCCATGAATACAGCGGCCAGCGTGACCCCAAAGACTCCCACCAGAATGTAGAACACACCGGCGGCAATCCCGGCAACCCAGCGTTTGGACGGATCCTGGTGCGCCTCCGGCCCGGTGCAGATGGCGGCGGTGATGGCGGCCACGTTCATGGCGTGGGAGCCGAATGGGGCCATGACCAGTGAACCCAGGCCGGTCACCCACACAATCGGGTTGGCGCTGGTACGGAAGCCGTCGTTACGCAGGACCAGCATACCGGGCATGTATTGGCCAGTCAGCGTGATCAAAAACAAGGGCAAGGCCACGCTTAGCAAGGCATTCAGGGTGAAGACCGGCATGGTGAACACCGGCGCGGCCAGCTCCAGTTTCAGGCCACTCAGGTCCACGCGATGCTCCAGCAGCAGGAAGCTCAGGCCCAGGATCAGAATGCCCACTACAGCGTAACGTGCGGAAAAGCGTTTGATGATCAGGTAGGCCAGAATCAGCAAGCCGGCCAGCTTCGGGTCCAGTGTCATGCTGCCAAAGGCTCCAATGCCAAATTGCAGCAGAATCCCGGCCAGCAGACCTGCGGCGATGCCGTTGGGAATCAGGCGGATCAGGCGCTCGAAGTAGGAGGACAGGCCCAGGACCACAAAGGCCGCTGCCGAAATCAGGTAGGCGCCGACGGCTTCTTCATATGGCGTGGTAGCCAGAGCCGTAACCAGAAATGCAGCGGCGGGCGTGGACCAAGCGGTGATGATGGGTTCGCGCGAGACCCAGCTCAAGAGCAGACCCGTAACACCCACACCAATGGAAATCGACCAGACCCAGGATGCTGTCAGCTCGGGGCTGAGGCCGGCGACTTTGGCGGCCTGGAAAACCAGAATAAAGGTGCCGCCGTAGTTGACGATAACCGAGATCAAACCGGCCACGATAGGCGGGATCAGGTCGCTGACTAAATAGGATGAGGACGATCGAGAGGTAGACATAGTGCTCTGCGCTTTCCAAAAGGAGAGATGACAAACGAGCACTATTTATAGCGATTAAATGGACTGTCCAGATAGGACGCTTTCTTGATGTAGGGCAGACCACTTTTGAGTTGGGTAGGTGCCTGACTAGATTGCGTGGGGTGGCTACGTGATTTTGAGTGTGGCCCGAGCTGGATTGAAGCTGGGCTGCAAAGCCAATAATGGTGGCTTTATGACGAGTTGCTCGTCTTGTGAATCGCGTTTTGCATGATAGTACTTTTTCTTGCTGTACGGCGTGAATAATACTGCTGCAACTGCAACTGCAACTGCAACTGCAACTGCAACTGCAACTGCAACTGCAACTGCAACTGCAACCGCAATCAGCAAATACATCGGGCTTTCGATTCCTGGGGGGCTAGAAATAAAAAAGCGAGGCAGCCTGCAAGCTGCCCCGTTTTTTTTCTGAGCTCGCCAGAGCTAATGGCTCGTGCTCAGTTTTCCTTGAACTGCAACCAGCCGTCATCCAGCCAGGCATTCAGCATTTCGCGTTCATCTTCATCCAGGGCTTCAAAACTGTCACCGGGAATCAGGAGTTCACGCTGGTCAGCCAACAATTTCAGCGTTGGGCTGGCAGGGCAGGGGGCGACCTCACCGTTGATATACAGCTCATCGCCGCGGTACATCATGCGTGAGCAGCGGTCCAAAGCCAAGCGGCCTTCAGGCAGCTCGGGGTCGTGTAGATCAACTGGGTCTTCGGCAATGTCGAACCAGCTATTGCTGGGCAATTCGGTCAGCCAGACGCCCAGAAAACGTGAGGCCAGCGCTTCGTCAAAACGAATGGCGTTCAAGGCATCCAGCGACTTCTGAATCAGGTTTTCCGGCAAGGCGGCAGGCGTGGTGCTGGCCTGTGCGTCCGGGTCGGTGTAGCGTTGCTGCATGGCCTCGGGCATGGACATCGGTGGGTCGGCGTACAAGCCAAAACCTTCACCACTGGCAGCAGCCAGTTGATCCGATGCGGCATCCATCAAACCACGGGCCAGCGTTGCCTGGGTGGGCGAGCGAAAGCCGATGGAAATCGTCATGCAGTCGCCAATCGCAATTCCGTCATGTGCCACGTGCGGGGGCAGATATAGCATGTCGCCGGGTTCCAGGATGAACTCTTCTTCTACCTGGAAATCGCGCAAAATCTTCAAGGGCAGGTCAGGCACCAGGCTCAGGTCTTTTTGCTGGCTGATGCGCCAGTGACGCTTGCCGTGGGCTTGCAGCAGGAATACGTCGTAGCTGTCGAAGTGCGGGCCTACGCCACCGCCGTCAGAAGCAATGCTGATCATGGCGTCGTCCAGACGGGCATCGCCAATGAAGCGGAACTGACGCATCAGGGCTGCGGTGTTGTCGTCGTGCAGATCCACGCTTTGTGCCAGGGCGGTCCAGTTGGGCTGCGAGGCGGGCGGCAGCTCGTCAAAAGGCCCAGTTTCCATTTCCCAATCTTCGCCGTCATGGATGATCAGGCGCGACTCGACCTCTTCACGCGTTACCAGCTCGCGGATATTGTCTATGCTCAGCGAGTGCTTGAAATTAGGGATGGCGCCGCGTATCAATAAAGGTTTGCGTTGCCAGTAGGTTTGCATGAACTCATGCGCGCTGATGCCGCCCAAAAGGGTCAATGGCTGGTCGATATTCATGGACTGCCCGAACAAGAATTAAATTAGCCCGTAGCTTAACTGATCCGGCTTGTCCCGGTGTATGGCTAGCCTGCGTATCAGGCGTATCCAGCGCAAAGAATCCAGAGAAATACTCACGAAATAGAGTGATTGATTCACGATGGGGGGGGCTAAAAATGATTGATTGTCGATCTGCTCGCCAACGGCCCTCGGAAAACTGCATAAAAAAGGGAGCCTCTTGGGCTCCCTTCTGGACTGTTTAACCCGTCGCCTTCATCTCTTTTTTCCAGCGATACAGCAGATCCAGAGCATCGCGTGCGCTTAGGTCATCTACATCCAGTTGCTTGAACTGATCCAGCAAGTCCAGTGCTTTTTCTGTGGTCGGATCAGGCTCGGCGACCGTGGTTTCCGGAGCGCTGCCTGCATTGAACAAGTCCAGTTGTGCGCTAGGATCATTCTGGGCTTCCAGGCGGCTTAGCTCGCGGCTGGCCTGGCGGATAACCGCAGAGGGAATGCCGGCACGCTGTGCAACCTGAATCCCGTAACTGCGGCTGGCCGGGCCTTCCTGAACTTCGTGCAGGAACACAATGCCTGAAGCCGATTCTGCGGCGGCCAAGTGCACGTTGGCTGCGGCAGGCAGCTCGTTGGGCAGGCGTGTGATCTCGAAATAGTGCGTGGCAAACAGGGTCAGTGCCTGATTGTGGCTGAGCAGGCGATGCGCGATGGACCAGGCCAGGGCCAGACCATCATAGGTGGAGGTGCCACGGCCAATTTCGTCCATCAGCACCAGGCTGTAAGGGGTGGCGCCGGCCAGAATGGCTGCTGCTTCAGTCATTTCCATCATGAAGGTGGAGCGGCCACCGGCCAGGTCATCAGCCGCACCGATACGGGTAAAGATGCGGTCGATCTGGCCAATACGGGCTGTGCTTGCCGGTACAAAACTGCCAATGCGGGCCAGCAAGGCAATCAGGGCAACCTGACGCATATAGGTGGACTTACCGCCCATATTCGGGCCGGTAATCAGCAACATGCGACGCTGTGCGTGCATTTCGCAGTGGTTGGGCGTGAAGCGCTCGATGCTATGTTCCACCACCGGGTGACGGCCTGCCTCAATCCAGATGCCGGCCTGTTCGGTCAGCTCGGGGGCGACCCAGTTATTGTCCAGCGCATGCAGCGCCAGGGAGGACAGGGTATCCAGTTCAGCCAGGGCACTGGAGCACAAGGCCAAGGGCCCTGCATAGCTTTGCAGCTTGTCCAGCAGTTCATCGAACAGGAACTTCTCGCGGCTCAGGCTGCGGTCCTTGGCGGACAGGACTTTGTCTTCCCACTCTTTCAGTTCAGGCGTGATGAAGCGCTCGGCATTTTTCAGTGTCTGGCGTCGGCGGTAGTCGTCGGGAACTTTGTCGGCCTGACCGCGGCTGACTTCAATAAAGAAACCGTGCACCCGGTTGTATTCGACGCGCAGGGTGGCAATGCCGGTGCGCTCGCGTTCGCGGGCTTCGATCTTGACCAGCACATCACCGCTGTCACTGGCCAGGCTGCGCAGCTCGTCCAGATCGGCGTCGTAGCCGTCGGCAATGACACCGCCATCGCGTATCAGCAAGGCAGGCTCGGAGGCGATGGCAGACTGCAGCAAGCAGGCCAGTTCCGGGTCCAGAGCCAGGCTTAACAAATGCCCATGCAAATGCTCGGACTGGCCAAAGTTTTGTTCCAGCTCCTGACGCAGTTCAGGTAGTGTTACCAGCGCATCGCGCAAGCTGGCCAGTTCCCGAGGACGTACGCTGCGCAGGGAAATACGCGTGGCAATACGCTCCAGGTCCGGGAAGCGGCGCAGGGCATGGCGTAGCACACCCAAAGGATCGCCTGCATTCAGGCTGGCGCTTTGCTGGGTTTGGAAAAACAGCGATACCACATCCTGGCGCTGCTGAACGGCATGGTTCAGACGCAAGGGGTGGTGCAGCCAACGGCGCAGCAAACGACTGCCCATGGGGGTCTGGCAATGATCCAGCGTGGAGAACAGGGTTGGGCTGGTTTCACCGCTAATGGTTTCGGTAATTTCCAGGTTCTTGCGTGTGACAGCATCCAGCACCAGAAAGTCCGAGCTGTGCTGAACGCGGATAGCGGTAATGTGAACCAGGGACTGGGACTGCGTGCTGCCTACATAGCGCAGCAAGGCTCCGGCTGCCGCCGTTGCCGCAGGCAGATCGTCCAGGCCAAAGCTGGCCAAGGAAACCAGATCAAAATGGTCCAGCAGGGTTTCGCGCGAGCCATCCTGCGCAAAGTGCCAGTCCGGCAAGGTGTGGCAACTGGCTTGTGGCAGTTCCGGGGCAGGGCGCAGCGATTCGGGGTAGACCAGTTCTACAGGGCCGATACGGTTCAGTTCCGTATCCAGCATGTCCGGCTCGCACTGGCTGACCAGAAACTCGCCACTGGCCAGGTTCATCCAGGCCAGCCCCACCATTTCCTGACGTTGCACCTTGATCAGAGTGCAGGCGGCGATCAGGCGGTCTGCCTTGGGAGGCAACAAGGCGTCATCCGTCAGTGTGCCGGGGGTGACCACACGCATGATCTTGCGTTCGACCGGGCCTTTGCCGGCAGCAGGGTCACCGACTTGCTCACAGATGGCGACGGACTCGCCCAAGGCCACCAGACGCGCCAGATAACCTTCCATGGCATGAAAAGGCACACCCGCCATTGGGATAGGCTCGCCGTTGGAGGAACCACGCTTGGTCAACGTCAGGTTCAGCAGGCGTGCGCCACGTTCGGCATCGGCGTAGAACATCTCATAGAAGTCCCCCATCCGATAGAACAACAGATGCGAGCCAGCCTCCGCTTTGAGCTGAAGGTATTGACGCATCATGGGCGTGTGGGCGGACAGATCGGCAGCAGAAGTCATAGCGCAGTACAGGTCAGGGAATTCAACAACAAGGCCGCCCAGAAGGCGGCTGAGTCGATATTGTAGCGAGCGCAGTCAAGTGGGGGATAGGGAGCGGGCTGATTTAGTCCCGCGTATTTCCCCTTAAAAAGAAGGGATATCCCGATTTTGAGCATGGAAGTACTTGATGTAATAATACAAATGATAATTACTTCCATTTCGAAAATAGGATATCGTCATGTTCACACGTCGCCTTGCCTTGTCTGTCTTGTCTGCCGCTTTGCTCAGCGCAGGATCGCTTGCCCACGCTCAAACGTCCGAAGCGGTCCCGCTGCCCCTGACGCCGGAGCTGGCACAAACGACCTCGATTACGTCAGAAGGAGCCTTGCGCAAGGATCTGGCCTACGGGATTTACCAAACGGTTTACAGCCCCTTTGACAATTCCTTGTATGTAGCCTCGGCAGAGCGGGCACCCTCGGTTCGTGGTGGTGTGATCTATAAGCTGGACCCCATCACCCTGGATGTGAAGGGGACGATTTATACCGACGAGAGCAACTTCGGCCTGGCAAGGAACGCGTCGGGCGACACACTGTATGTCACCAATAGTCTGGCCGCGGCCGCCTCCAAAGTGGAGTTGAAGGAGGACGGGGGCATAGAGCGCGTCCGTTTCAGCAACAAGAGCTTTGATGACACCAAAATGGGGCCGCGCACGATTCGTCACGATCCCCAGCAAGGCCGTGTGTATGTGGGCGCCGTAGGCGCGCCTGCCGTGATCTGGGTATTGGATGATCGTAATCTGGAGCTGATCGATACCATTGAAAACGCAGGCAAATGGGTGACCGGCCTGCTGGTGGATTCGCCCTCGCATCGTTTGTATGCCGCCAATGGCGATGGCGAAGTGATGGTGGTGAACACCCAAACCAACAAGATCGAACAGCGCTGGAAACCGGCTGGCGTCAAACCCGCCTTGCTCTTGAATTTCGCGCTGGACTCGGCCCGCAATCGTCTGTATGTGACTGAAACCAAAGACCAGAAGACCGTGTATGTGCTGGATGCCCGCGACGGTAAATTGCTGCAGGAACTGCCGGTGGGCGATGCCTTGGACGTGTTGTACAACGCCGATCGTGACGAGCTGTATTTGACTCACCGCGAGCAAGGCAAGTTGTCTGTACTGGATGGAGCCAGCTATGCGATCAAGGCGCAATACAACTTGCCCGATAACCCCAACAGCCTGGAGCTGGGCCCGGATAGTCAGTTGTACGTCACTGTTAAAGCACCTTCCACCCCTCAGTACAAAGCCAGCAAGCGCGAAAGCGTGGTGCGTATTGACCTGAAGAACATCAAGGGTTGATAGGTAATCGTGATGACACGTCTATTTAAACCTTGCCTGGGCCGCTCCCTTGTCTTATCCCTGCTTGCTCTCCATGTACAGGCTCAGGCGCAAGACCAGGCGAATGTTGCCCAGGCGCAGGAGTTGTCCACCATTACCGTCAATGCCAGTGCGGATGCTTCGCGTCAGGGTTTGTTGCCCGAGTATGCGGGCGGCCAGGTCGCCAGTGGTGGTCGGGTGGGGATATTGGGTTCTCTGGATAATATGGACTCGCCCTTTAGCGTCAACAGCTATACCAGCCGCTATATCGAGCAATTGCAGGCATCCACGGTAGCCGATGTGGTGCGCCATGATCCTTCCGTGCGGGTGGCGCGTGGTTTTGGCAACTTCCAGGAAAGCTTTTTCATTCGGGGCTTTTTGACGGCTTCCGATGATATTGCCTACAACGGTTTGTTTGGTTTGCTGCCCCGGCAAGCGACCGCGGCCGAACTGGCCGAGCGTATTGAAGTGCTGCATGGAGCTGGTGGCTTTCTGTACGGTGCGGCACCTTCTGGCGGTGGCATTGGAGGCACGATTAATGTGCTGCCCAAACGGGCCGGCGAGAACCCGCTGACCAAGGTTGGTGTGGGTTATGGCAGTGGCGGGCAAAGCCAGATCAAGGCGGATATTTCGCGCCGCTTTGCGGATGATGCGGCAGGTATTCGCATCAATGCCATCAAGCGCAGCGGTGATACGGCGGTCGACAATGAACATACCCGTCTGGACCTGTATACCGTTGGGATGGATTGGCGTGGTGAGCGTGTACGCTTGTCTGCCGACCTGGGCTATCAGGAGCACAAGCTGCGCGAAGTCCGGCCCAATGTCACCTTGCAGGCCGGCTTGTCGGCCTTGCCGGAGCTGCCCTCTCACAAGCGTAACTTTGCTCAGCCCTGGACTTATTCCAATGAGAAAACTGTCTTTGGCACCGTGCGTGGGGAATATGATCTGAATGATTCCATCACGCTGTGGGCGGCCTTTGGCATGAAAAATGGCAAGGAAGAAAACCAGCTGGCGGGCCTGACAGTGACCGATGCGGTTTCGGGTAAATCTACCTTTTCGCGTTTCGATAACTCCCGACGAGATGATGTGAAAACGGGCGAGCTGGGCTTGCGAGCCAGTTTTGAAACCGGCCCTGTGCTGCATGAGCTGGTTGCTGCGGCTTCTCTGTATGACCACAAGGAGAAAAACGCCTGGGCCATGGGCAGCGTGCAGGACAGCAATCTCTATGACCCTGTGAACTATGCCTTGCCGCCCATTGCCTTTTCGGGCGGGAATCTGGGCTCGCCAGCCTTGGTGGGTCGCACCAAATTGAGCAGCTACACCCTGGGCGACTTGATGTACCTCTGGGATGACAGGCTGGAAGTCATGCTGGGTGTACGCCATCAAATTATGGAAACGCGCAGTTATGACTATGGCACCCAGGCCCTGCAGCGTAAAGACCGTCAGCAACACACCAGCCCTGCGGCGGGCGTGGTGTTCAAGCTGACTGATGAATGGGCCTTGTACGGCAACTACACGGAAAGCCTGGCGCAAGGTGATCTGGCACCGACCCGTTTTAATAATCAACCCGTTCAGAACGCGGGGCAGCGCTTGTCGGCCTTTGTGGCCAAGCAAAAAGAGCTGGGCATCAAGTACGACAATGGCTCTATGGGCGGTGGTTTGACTTTCTTCACCACGACCAAACCGCGGGGTGTCGTGAACGACGATCTGCGTTTTGTTGAGTCGGGCAAGGATAGGCATAACGGGCTGGAGCTGAGCTTCTATGGTCAGCTGACGGACTCCCTGCGTATTCTGGGTGGTGTGACTGCCCTGGATACCAAGCAGAAAAACACGGGTGATCCGTTGAGCGAAGGTCAGCGCGTGATTGGTGTGCCGCGCTGGCAGGGCAGTCTGGGCTTGACCTGGGATGTGCCGCAGGTGACCGGCTTGTCGCTGGATACCCAGTTGCTGGCTACCGGCGCCCGTTATGCGGATTCGGCCAATGCGATCCGTGTGCCAGGTTGGGTACGTTGGGATCTGGGAGCCAGCTATCAGCGCAAGGTCTCCGGTGTACCCATGACATTCAGGGCCAGCGTTGAGAACGTGGCCGATACGACTTACTGGGCTTCAGTTGGCGGTTATCCCAATAATGGCTATCTGGTCTTGTCGCAGCCACGCACGTTCATGTTGAGTGTCTCGGCGGAGTTTTAAGGAAGGGAGCAGGCAGGGGATCAAAACCCTGCCTGATTCGACCCCTCCACCCCTACTTCCAGCCCATCGCTATAACTTTTACAAAATAAATGTCCGGAAAGTGGGCTCTCAAACGTCTTTATAAGGAAGGCCTGAAAAAGAACCTCTTGCCCTGTCCGCTTGATTGCGTTGGATGGGTAAGCAAGCCTCTGCCTTCTTGACCACTATTACTTTTTTGATCACCTGCCAGGCATGATGCGGCGGGTGCAGATCTACGGTTTTAACGGAATTATTTATGAAGTCCAAAGCAGTGAAGCGCCGCTGGGCGTTGGCCCTGGTGGCGGTGCTGGTACTGGGGGCGCTGGCCGCACAGGCCGGGCGTTCTTCAGAGCAGTTTGAAACGGTGGCCGTGGAGCAAAGCGATATACGCGCTACCGTTGCTGCGGTGGGGACTTTGAAGCCCAGTCGCTATGTGGATGTGGGGGCACAGGTGTCGGGGCAGATTACGGCTTTGCCGGTTGCTCCGGGCGATCAGGTCGAGCAGGGCCAGTTGCTGGTGGAAATTGACCCCAGCGTACAGCAGGCCACGGTCGATGCAGGCTGCGCTTCGCTGGCGGCATTTCGCGCTCAGTTGGCTGAGCAACAGGCCCAGCTTTTGTTGGCGCGCCAGCAGTTGACACGTCAGCGCCAATTGGAGCGCCAGCAGGCCAGTCGTCAGGAAGATATACAGATTGCCCAGGCGAATCTGGCGACGGCTCAGGCGCGTGTCGCCCATGTGCAAGCGCAGATGGAGCAGACCCAGGCCACGCTGAAAGCTGATGAGGCGCGATTGGGCTACACGCGCATTTACGCGCCCATGAGTGGCACCGTGATTGGTGTGCAGGCCCGTGAAGGCCAGACCTTGAATGCCACGTACCAAACCCCCAATATTTTGCGCATTGCAGACCTGAGCACCATGACGGTGTGGACCAGTGTGTCCGAGGCGGATATTCGCCGCATCAAACCCGGCATGACGGTGACGTTTACAACCTTGGGCGAACAGGGCGAAACACAGGCGCGTCAATGGCAGGCCAAGGTGCGGCAGATCATGCCGGCACCCGAAGGCAGCACGCAGGAAGAGACCACCGCCACGGCGCCAACAGCTACACAGGCCATCATGTATACGGTGCTGTTTGATGTGGACAATGACGACGGTGAATTGATGCCGCAGATGACCGCGCAGGTGCTGTTTGAAATTGATCGTGCCGATCGGGCTTTGCTGGTGCCTCTGGTGGCCTTGCGTCCTGACCCGCAGCGCGGTCCCGATGCCTTCAAGGTGCCGGTGCTGGAGCAAGGCAAGCTGCAGGAAAAGCCGGTCAGCCTGGGGGTGCGCAATCGACACCAGGTGCAGGTTCTGGATGGGCTGGCCAAGGGTGAGCAGGTGGTGCTGGCCGTGGTGGCGGCTGAGCGTGGCTGGCGGTGGTTGCAATGGTAGGGTCCGCTCCTGCCTTGATTGAGCTGCGCGACATCTGCCGTATTTATGGTGGCCCGCCCAGCACGAAACCGGCTGTGCAGGTCTTGTTCGATGTCAGCCTGAGCATTGAGCCGGGCGAGTTTGTGGCCATTGTGGGCGCATCGGGCTCGGGCAAGTCTACCTTGATGAACTTGCTCGGTTGTCTGGACAAGCCCAGCAGCGGCACCTATCTGTTTCAGGGTCGGGATGTTGCACAGTTAAGCGCGGATGAGCTGGCTGCCTTGCGTCGGGAAACGTTTGGTTTTGTGTTTCAGGGCTATCACTTGATCCCTACCGAAACGGCCAGTGAAAACGTGCAGATGCCCGCGATTTATGCGGGCATGGACGAGGCCAGCCGGGCTGAGCGTGCCGCGCATTTATTAAGCAGTCTGGGCTTGGCGGACAAGCTGGACAATCGACCCAATCAACTGTCTGGCGGTCAGCAGCAGCGCGTGTCCATTGCCCGTGCCCTGATGAATGGCGGCCGGGTCATTCTGGCTGACGAGCCTACGGGTGCACTGGATTCGCGCAGCGGTGCGGAGGTCATGGCCTTGCTGCGCGAGCTGTCGGACTCGGGGCATACGATCATTCTGATTACCCACGATCACCAGGTGGCCGCGATGGCAGACCGGGTGATCGAGATTCGTGACGGCTGCATCCTGTCTGATAGCCGCTCGGATGCGGCCCAGGAAACAAGGGCCAAGCCGCCTTTGATGGAGTCGGAAAATCGTCGCTCGCCCTGGCTCTCGGAAATCAAGGACGCCGCACGCAGTGCCTTGCGCAGCATGTTCATTAATCGGCATCGCACGGCATTGACCTTGCTGGGCGTGATTATTGGGGTGGCCTCGGTCATTGTCATGCTGGCGGTGGGCGAGGGCGCACGCCAGCGCGTGATGGATCAGATGGGCACGATGGGCACCACCATCATGTACTTGAGCAGCTCCTCGCCACCCAATGGTTTGCCCAAAGGCCAACTGACGGATGAGGACCTGGAAGCGATTGGAGAGCTGCCTCTTATACGGCGTGTGATGCCCGTGATTGGGGACCCGATTACTGTGCGGCGTGGCAGCGTGGACCGTCAGGTGTACGTGTTTGCCGCCAATGAAACCATGCCGGATATTCACCGCTGGAAGCTGGCACAAGGCCGTTACTACACCGATGCCGAGGACCGGGACCTGGCTCCTCTGGTTGTGCTGGGACACCGTGCCGCCAGGCATTTCTTCCCCGATATGGATGTGCCGTTGGGGCAGCAGCTCCTGATCGGTAATTCGCCTTTTGAGGTGATCGGGGTGATGCAGGAACGGGGTGCCGATTCGGGTGCACAGGACTACGACGACATGGTGTTTGTGCCCTATCACGCGGCGCGTGCCCGTGTGTATCAGGCCCAGACGCAGCCCGACTATGTGGTGATTGATGCGCAGGACAGTTCCACCGTTCTGGAAGCGGAACAAGACATGCGTCAGTTGCTGACACAGCGTCATGGTGGGCGAGAAGACTTTTCAATCGGGAATGCAGCGGCTCGCTTGCAGACTGAAGCGTCCACGCGTCAGGCCATGAGCATGATGCTGGGCCTGATTGCCGCCGTGTCTTTGGTGGTAGGCGGCATCGGGGTCATGAATGTGATGTTGATGACGGTGCGTGAACGTACACGGGAAATTGGCATACGCATGGCAACAGGTGCACGGCAAAGTGACATCATGCGCCAGTTTCTGACCGAGGCGGTTTTGTTGACGATTACAGGCGGTTGCCTGGGCGTGCTGGCTGGTGCTGTGGTGGGTATCGGCCTGATTTTTGGTGGGGTGGATGTGGTGTTTTCCTTGCGGGCAGCCTTGGGCGCCTTTGGCTGCGCCGTGGTGACGGGCATGGTTTTTGGCTATATGCCAGCACGAACGGCGGCTGCGCTGGACCCCGTTCAGGCTTTGGCAGGGGAGTAAGCATGGCTCATTACCGATGGATAGCAGGGGCCATGAGCACGCTTGTGCTGCAAGCGTGCGGCTCCTTGTCCTCTGATCTGGACAAGAGCCCGCCGACGCTGCCCCAGGCGTATCAACAGCAAGTCAAGGCGACACCCAGTCCTGTACTGACCCAGGTAGAGCCGGGGTGGTGGCGTGCCTATAACAGCCCCGGCTTGAACAGCCTGATGCAGGAAGCCTTGAAGGATGTGGCGGTGCTGCGTCAGGCACAGGCCCGGATCTTGCAGGCGCAGGCCCAGGCACGCATGGCCGGGGCCAGTTTGCTGCCGGAATTGCAGGGCAATGTCTCTGCTCAACGAGATGCGCCGTTTTCTTCGTCGCATGGTGATTCCCGCTCGCAATATGTGGCCGGTGTGTTCATGAGCTACGAACTGGATGTGTGGGGACGCCATCGTGCTCAGGCCGATAGTGCCGTGTTCCTGGCCCAGGCGGCGAATTACGAGCTGGATGTGCTGCGTGTCAGCGTGCAGGCGCAGGTGGTGCATTTAAGCCTGCAAGCCTTGGGCGATAAACAGCGTGTCGCCATTGCTCGTCAAAACCTGGTCGTTGCACAACGCTTGTTGAGTTTGCTGGAAGCGCGCTTGCAGGCGGGAGCGGCTTCGCCTTTGGAACTGGCACAGCAACGTCAATTGCTGGCTTCGCAACAGCGCAAATTGTTTGTGATTGAAGAGCAGGCCATTCGCACGCGGGTAGAGTTGGCGACCTTGTTGGGCCGTACTGAAATCATGCCTGAGCCGCAGGAAGATATTGCCAGTTTGCAGGTGCCGGAGCTGGAGGCAGGTTTGCCTTCACAGCTACTGTCGCAACGTCCTGATATTGCGCGCATCGAGGCTCAATTGTCAGCCGCTCATGCAGATGTGCATGTGGCTCGCGCTGCCATGTATCCCAGTCTGACTTTGGGAACCAGGGCTGGGGCATCGGGTAGTCGTTGGGAAGAAAGCTTGCGCCATCCGGTCTACAGCCTGATCAGTGGGCTGGTGGCGCCCATCTTCAATGCTGGTCGTCTGCAGGCAGGCAAGGATTTGAGCGACGCTCGTTTGCAGGAATGGCTGGCGCAGTATCGTCAGACCATTGTGCAGGCTTATATGGATGTGGAAGGCGTGCTGGCACAACTGCATAGCCTGGATGCTCAGGCGCAGACCATGGAACTGGAGTGGGAGCAAGCCAGGCTGGCGTTTCAACTGGCCGAAGCACGTTATCGCTCTGGCTCGGAAACCTTGTTGTCTTTACTGGATGCGCAGCGTACCTTGTACGCCGCTCAGGATGTGCGCGTCAGCTTGATGCAGTCGCGTTTGCAGTCCCGCGCGGCGCTCTTCCGAGCGCTGGGCGGGGGCTGGCAAGCTGGCTCAGGCAGCTTGGCTGATCAGGGGACGGTGGCAGAGGCTGGGGTCTAGCAGGCTGGCAGCCGCCTCGTCCAGCAGGATGTGGGTGTTGGCGTGCTGCTTCAAGGCCGTGAAAGGCAACTCGGGCGTGACACCGCCTTCCTGATAATTGAGCATGGTGCGAGCCTTGTGCTCGCCGGTGACCACTAGGGCAATTTCACGGGCGCTCAGAATATCGGCAATCCCCATGGTGATGGCCGATGCGGGCACTTCGTCCATGGAGTCAAAAAAGCGGCTGTTGTCGATACGGGTGCGCTCGGACAGGGCAACCACATGCGTGCGGCTGTCAAAAGGGGTACCCGGTTCGTTAAAGCCAATGTGGCCGTTGGTGCCGACGCCCAGCAGTTGCAAGGCGACACCACCGCTGGCAGCAATCGCAGCGGAGTAGTCCTGGCAGTGCTGTTCCAGTTCTTTGGTCAGGCCATTGGGCAGATGCAAACGTGCAGCATCAAAAGGCAATTGGCCGAACAGGTGCTGGCGCATGTAGTAGGCGTAGCTTTGTTCGTGCTCTGCCGACAGGCCCACATACTCATCCAGATTGAAGCTGTTGATTTGGGAGACATCCAGCCCATTGGCACGCACGTCCTGCACGAAACGGGCGTAAACGGGTTCCATGGTCCCCCCGGTTGCCAGACCCAGAGTCGCTTGTGGATCCTGACGAATAATGTCCTGAAGACGGGCGCTCAGGTGTGCCGCAATGGCGGCAGAATCGGGGAAGACTAAAAACATAATCTTGTTCTATGTATGGGCTGAATAAGTTGAAAAAAAACTTCGCCGCAAGCACGGCGAAGTTTGATCTTCCGAAATTCTAATGGGACAAAGATGTAACGTCAGTTTTTTTTTGCAAGCAAGTGACACGTTTTAACCATCTTGTTTGCCGGTCTCTCCCAGGAATCCGCCACTTTGACGTGCCCACAAGCGAGCATACAACCCACCTTTTTCCAGCAATTCCTGGTGGCTGCCTTGCTCGATGATGCGGCCCTGATCCAGCACAATCAAGCGGTCCAGTGCCGCAATGGTGGACAGGCGGTGGGCAATGGCAATTACCGTCTTGCCGTGCATCAGGGTGTTGAGGCTTTCCTGGATGGCGGCTTCCACTTCAGAGTCCAGCGCGCTGGTGGCTTCATCCAGTAACAGGATGGGGGCGTCTTTCAGCATGACGCGGGCAATTGCCACACGCTGACGCTGGCCGCCAGACAGTTTCACACCGCGCTCGCCTACATGCGCCTCCAGGCCCTCACGGCCCTGGCGGTCATGCAGCTGCGGGATGAAGTCGGCAGCGGCGGCACGCTCAACGGCCATATGCAGCAGCTCGTCGTTGGCATCCGGGCGGCCATACAGAATGTTGTCGCGCATGGAACGGTGCAGCAAGGAGGTATCCTGCGTCACCATGCCAATGGCGGCACGCAAACTGTCTTGCGTGACATGGGCAATGTCCTGGCCATCAATGCGGATGGTGCCGCTATCCACATCATGGAAACGCAGCAGCAGGTTGACCAACGTGGACTTGCCCGCGCCAGAACGGCCAATCAGACCAACACGCTCGCCCGGTTTGATCACCAGATTGAGCTTGTCGATCACCTGACGGCTTTTATCGCGGTAGGCAAAGCTCACGTCCTGGAATTCGATGCGACCTTGTTCGATTTGCAGGGGCTTGGCATCGGGCGCATCCACCACGGTGGGTTCTTGCGTCAAGGTGTTGATGCCGTCCTGAATCGTGCCCACGTTCTCGAACAGATTGGTCAACTCCCACATCAGCCAATGGGAATGGCCGGACAGGCGCAGTGCCATCGCAATGACAGCTGCCACCACACCGGCGGTGGATTGGTCAATCGACCACAGGTACAAGGCCAGGCCCGCCGAGCTGATCAGCAAGAGGGTGGCCAGCACATGGTTGGCCACTTCAAACATGCTGATCAGACGCATCTGGACATGGCCCGTTTCCTGGAAGCGGCGCATGGCGTTCTTGGCATGGTCTGCCTCACGGCGTGTGTGGGCAAACAGCTTGACCGTATTGATATTGGTGTAGGCGTCGGTAATGCGGCCCGTCATCAGCGCACGAGCATCGGCCTGTTCAGCGCCGACTTTGCCCAGACGAGGCACAAAGTACACGCAGGCCAAGGCGTAGCCCACCAGCCAGAGCAGAAAGGGCAGGATCAGCAGGCGGTCAAAGCTGCCGGCCAGAATCAGAATACCGATCAGGTAGGCGCTCATGCCCACGACCACTTCCACGGCCATGAACAGGGTTTCACGCACCGCCAGAGCGGTTTGCATGATCTTGGTGGTGATGCGGCCGGCAAACTCGTCCGCGTAAAAGGACATGCTCTGGTTCAGCATCAGCTTGTGAAACAGCCAGCGCAGGCGCATGGGGAAGTTGATGGCCAGCACCTGGTGCATGACCAGCGTATGCAGGCTGATCAGGACCACGCTGCCCAGCAGAACAGCGGCAATAGTCAGGAGCGTGCCACCCTGCTGGCTCCAGAATAAAGCAGGTTCAATCGAGGGCAGCCAGTCCACGATATAGCTGAGCAGGGCAAACAGCATGGCCTCGTAGGCCGACAGGCCAATCGAGGTCACGGTCATCAGGCCAATCCAGCCGCGTGAATTTTTCGTACAGGCCCAGATGAAGGGGAAAAATCCTTTGGGAGGAGTGGCGACGTGTTGTTCGGGATAGGGATCTAATCGACGTTCAAAGAATGACAGCACCGAATGGGCTCCAGCGGACGGCCCCGAGGATGGCAGGGCCGTTTAGACAAATAGAAAACCGCTTCCGGGGTATGAAGCGGCAATTTTTGATGGTACAGCAGTCATTCTGTCTGGCTGAAGAAAACCTGATAAAAACACAGTCTTTGTGTATGGAAAGTGTCAGATATTGACCACGGTGTACGTTTAGTGAGCCAAGCTAATGTTGGCGTCTGCTTTGGCAGAGCATTGAAGGAGGCTGAAGGGATAGGGCCTTGGTACGCGTGTCTTTGTTCCGTTGAGCGGTTTGTCTACATAGAGATAGGGAGGCCCAAAGGTATTTGGGGTCTGGATAAGGATATCCAGACCCCAATCAGAGAGCGGCAGTGATCTCTTAAAGGTAAACAGGCTTAGTACGCCACCACCTGCCCATCTTTACGCGGGTCAGAGCCACCCACGTAATGATTGCCCTGGCGCAGAATCAGTTGTGCACCGCCAAAGGCGAACACACCACTGCCAGGTTCAACGACGACTTCATGACCGCGCTCGCGCAGGGCCTGAACCAGAGCGGGATCGAAAGTAGGCTCTACCGCCACGCCACGGCCACCCGTCACGCGCCAGCGTGGGGCATCGGCAGCGGCTTGCGGGTTCTGACCATACAGCAGAACACGCAGCGCCATTTGCATATGGCCTTGGGACTGGAAGGGGCCACCCATCACACCAAACGACATTTGCGGCGTGCCATTGGCATTCATGGCAAAGGCGGGAATGATGGTGTGCGAGGGGCGCTTGCCACCGGCCACTTCATTCACATGACCAGGCCGCAGGGTAAAGCCATGACCGCGGTTCTGCATGCTGATGCCGGTGCCGGGAACGACCACGCCGGAACCAAAACCCATGTAGTTGGACTGGATCAGGGACACCATCATGCCGCTGGAATCGGCGGCTGTGACATAGACCGTGCCGGAGGGGCCGGGCAGGCCATGTTTGGGGTCGCCTGCCTCGTTCATTTGAATCAGGGCAGCGCGCTCGCGCAGATAGGCCGGGTCCAGCAGATGCTCGGGATGATGAATCATGTGCTCCAGATCTGCGTGGTGTTCGTACAGATCGGCAAAGGCCAGCTTCATCGCTTCAATGCTCAAATGCACTGTATCGATATGGTCCAGCGGCTGTTGGCCTACACCCGCCTGCTCCATGATGCCCAGTGCCATCAAGGCGGCCAGACCCTGACCATTCGGGGGGATTTCATGAATGACCGATTGCGCAAAAGGATGGCTGATGGTGCCGCACCAGTTCGCGCGATGCTCGGCCAGATCCTGCTCGTCCATGGCGCCGCCATGCTGGCGGGAGAAGTCGGCAATGCGTTTGGCCAGCTCGCCGGTATAAAAGTCCTGACCCTGGGTCGCCGCAATGCGTTCCAGCGTATTGGCCTGGTCCGGGTTCTGGTACCACTGACCAGCTACGGGCGCTTTGCCATCACGTAAAAAGGCTTCGGCAAAACCGGGCTGATCGCCCAGGCGCTGACGACCCAGTTCCCATAAACGTGCGATCACGGGTGAGACCGGGAAACCTTCTCGGGCGTAATGAATCGCGGGGGCGGCGACTTGTTCCAGACTCAGGCGGCCCAGCTTGCTGGACAGCTCGGCCCAGGCAGAGACCGCACCAGGAACGGAGACACTTTCCCAACCTTTGTCGGGGACGGCGTCGTGACCTTTGAATCGGTCCGGCGACCAGCCACGAGGCGAGCGCCCGGAGGCGTTCAAGCCATGTAGCTCTTTGCCGTCCCAGACGATGGCAAAGGCATCACTGCCTATGCCGCAACCCGTGGGTTCAAGCACCGTCAAGGCGATGGCGGCAGCCAGCGCCGCATCGACGGCATTGCCACCGGCCTGCAACATGCGCAGGCCCGCTTGTGCGGCCAAGGGGTGGGAGGTGCTGACCATGTTTTGGCCAAGCACCGCAGAACGGGCGGACGGGTAGGGGTTGTTCCAGTCCATACAGGTGTCAGTCTTGTTCATTGAATCTGTATTCCAGTCAGTTGGATCAGGCCTTGCCAACGTGCGCTGTCCTCGCGGACCAAGGAGATAAACTCTTCTCGGCTGGTGCTGCGGGGTTGGTCCACGCCCAAGGTTTGCAGGCGTGAGCGTACTTTGGGGTCCTGAACGGCATGGGTAAAAGCCTCATAAGCCTTGTCACGAATTTCGTCGGGCAAGCCTGCGGGAGCGTACAGGCCAAACCAGGTCACCGATTCATAGCCCGGCAGGCCGGACTCCTGAAAGGTGGGCAAATCGGGAGCCAGTGGCGAGCGCTGTTGGCCTGTCACCGCCAGGGCACGCAACTGGCCGCTGTTCACATACGGCATCCCGGTGGGGATGGCATCCAGTAAAACATGGATGGAGCCGCCCAGCATATCGTTAATGGCCTGACCGGTTCCGCGGTATGGAACGTGGGACATGACGATATTGGCCTGATTCAAAAAGGCTTCGGTGCCCAGGTGCACGATGGTGCCATTGCCACTGCTGGCGTAGTTCAACTCATCGGGATGGGCGCGCGCGTATTCAATCAGTTCCGGCAGAGTTTGCGCGGGTACGGACGGGTTCACCAGCAAGACGCTGGCGGCATCGCCCAAGTGAGCGATAGGGGTGAAGTCTTTTTCTGCATCGTAGGGCAGGGATTTGTACAGGTGCGGGGCAATCGCGTGGGTGCTGCTGGTGGTGAACAGGAGGGTGTAGCCATCGGGCTTGCTGCGAGCGACTTCGCCCGAACCAATCGTGCCGCCTGCGCCCGTGCGGTTGTCCACAATGATGTTGGCGTTCATCGCTTTGGCGGCGCTTTCGGCAATCAGCCGGCTGATGACGTCGGTGGCTCCGCCAGTGGGGAAAGGCACGATCAGGCGAATGGGGCGATCAGGCCAATCGCCGGCATGGGCCGCCATGCTGCTGACGGCCAGAACAGCACCTAATAAGGTTTGGGCAAGACGTCGCCAGGGGCGACGGGTCGATAGGGTCTGCGCGGTGCTTGGGGCGTTGCTGGGTCTGGTCATGGCTCTCTCCTCAATCAAGAGATGATAGGAAAGGCGATGATGCCGAACCAGCAACAAATAAGCAGATCAGCGTTGCTATTTTGGCAAGGCCTGCGGATCGATTTCAAGTTGCGGTAACAACTCGTCCAGAAAGCGGCGAACAATAGAGGGCAAGCGGCGGCCAGCCAGGGCCTGCACTTCAATCTGGCGGTTCAGCAAGCCGCGTTCGTGGATGAAGCTGGCCTGCAGCAAACCTTGCTCAATCAGATGACGAGCCGAGAGCAAGGCTGACACGGTCACGCCAGCACCGGATAAGGCAAATTGATGCAGGGACTGCATGTGGTTGCTGCTGAAAACCGGGTCCAGACTCAGGTTTTGCGCACTGCAAGCTACATCCATCATTTGTCGTACCGTGGTGTCGGGGCCAGGCAAGGCCAGGGGATGCGCCAGAAGGCTTTTCAGGCTGATGCGTTCGGTACGGGTTACCGGGTGACCGGGAACGGCCAGAGCCATGACGGGCGCATCGCGGCGGAACAAGGTCTTGATATCTTTTTCAGCCGTTTGCGTGAATTTGATGCCTATATCAATCTGGCCGCTCAACAGCAGCATGGTGATACGGTGTGGCGGCAGCACATCCAGCTGAAAGCGTATGCCCTGATGTTTTTCTCGAAACTGCGCAATGCATTGGGGGAGCAACTGGGCTGCCAAACCTTCAGAGGAGGCAATGCGTATCAGGCCGGTTTGCAGCCCTTGCAGGGCGGCAATATCGTGCAAGGTGCGTTCGGCATCCATGGCACTGCGGCGGGCATGGGCCAGCAGCAGTTCGCCCGCGGCGGTCAGGTTCATGCCACGGGCATGGCGCTCGAACAAGGCCATGCCCAGGTTTTCTTCCAGACCGCTGATCTGACGGCTGATGGCCGATGTGGCCACATGCAGATTGCTGGCCGCCTGCGAGATAGAGCCACAACGCGCTACTTCTTGGAAGTAGCGCAGTGCCGTCTCTTGAAGATGGCGTGGGTTCATACCAGACTGCCGCGCAGCTCGGCGGCAATCTCGTAGGAGCGCAAGCGCTTGTTGTGGTCAAAAATATTGGCGTTCAGCATCAGCTCGTTGGCGCCTGTCAGTGCAATGAAACCCTTCATCTGTTCAAGCACTTGCTCCGGATTGCCAATGGCCGTACAGCTGAGCAGGGAGTCCAGCAGATGCTGGGCGGGTGGGCTACATTGTTCGTAGTAGTCGCGTACGGGCGGTGGCAGTTGGCCGGGACGACCGCTGCGCAGGTTCACAAAAGACTGTTGCCAGGAGGAGGCCAGTAGTTTGGCTTCGTCTTCCGTGTCGGCGGCAAAGACGTTGTAGCCCAGCATGACGTACGGTTTTTCCAGATGCACGGAAGGCTGGAACTGACGGCGATAAACCTCAATAGCATCCATTAACTGAGCAGGCGCAAAATGCGAAGCAAAGGCATAGGGCAAGCCCAGCGCGGCGGCCAGTTGAGCACCAAACAGGCTGGAGCCCAGAATCCAGACCGGCACATTCAGACCACGACCGGGTACGGCCATGATGCGGTTGCGCGGCTCGTCGGACATATAGTCCATCAGCTCCAGTACATCGCGTGGAAACTGGTCGGGATCGCTGTTCAGATTGCGGCGCAAGGCGCGGGCCGTTTCGGGGTCGGAACCAGGAGCACGCCCCAGACCCAGGTCGATACGGCCGGGGTACAGGGAGGCCAGTGTCCCAAACTGCTCGGCAATTACCAGCGGGGAGTGGTTGGGCAACATGATGCCGCCTGCACCCACGCGAATGCGGCTGGTTTGACCGGCAATGTGCCCGATCAGGACCGAGGTGGCTGCACTGGCAATACCGGGCATGCCGTGGTGTTCGGCCAGCCAGTAACGGTGATAGCCCCACTGCTCGGCATGACGGGCAATGTCCGCCGAACAGCGAAAGGACTGGGCCGGGGTAGAGCCCTGAACAATAGGGGACAGGTCTAGGACGGAGAGCGGATAGCTTGGCTTCATGGCATCAGATTCAAATTGGACTCAGGATATAGTCGATCCATCGTTAGGCAGCGTCAAGTAAACCCATAGCATAGGCAAGGATGTTCAGATGAAAGAAACCAGTCGTCGCACCGTCAATCATTACCAGGACCATGCGCAGGCTTATCGGGACGGCACGTGGGACCATGATGTCAGCCAGAATCGTGATGCGTTGCTGGCGGCCATCGGCTTGCCGGGGCCTGTGGATATTCTGGATCTGGGCTGTGGACCGGGGCGGGATCTGGTCGCGTTTCAGGCCATGGGTCACCGCCCGGTGGGCCTGGATGGCTGTGCGGCTTTCGTGGAGATGGCTCGTCAGCAAACTGGCTTGCCGGTGCTGCATCAGGACTTTCTGGATTTGAATTTGCCCGCTGCGGCTTTTGATGGTGTGTTTGCCAATGCGGTTCTATTCCATATACCCAGCGCGGAGCTGCCTGCAGTTTTGACCGCTTTGCGGCACAGTCTGCGACCGGGCGGCGTGCTGTTCTCCTCCAATCCGCGCGGTCAGGGGCAAGAAGGCTGGAATGGTCAGCGCTATGGTTGCTACTACAGTTGGGAGCAGTGGTCAGAGCGTCTGGAGCAAGCGGGCTTTGAATATATAGAGCACTTTTATCGCCCCACAGACAGGCCACCGCAGGAGCAACATTGGCTGGCGTCCTTGTGGCGTGTACCGGCCTGATCAGCAGCAAAATGGTGAATCCCTGACCTGGCTACTTAGGTGATTGTTTTATAAGCCTATTTTTTGATAATGCAGGGGTTTTCCCTATTTTTATGCACATCTTTTGTGGATAAGCCGGTTTTCAACAAGCAGAGGCTTGCGCGAGGAAAAAAATGGTAAAGAATTGTCGATTCTCTGCTCGCCATTTCTAAGTGTTTGATTGCACGGGGATAAGTGCAGTGATTCACGGTTTATCCTGTGACTTGTCCACATTTTATGGGGATAAGCTGGCGTCTGTATCCGGATTTGGCTGTTTTCTGTTCGCGGTTTTCAAGTCGCTGATACTACGGAAGGTTTTTCTGATTTGCCCAGTTTTTCCTATGAGCTATCCACAGTTTTCGGGGATAAGATGGAGGGCTTGCTCAACTTGGGTTCAGGCCCCTCTCAAGGCTATGATGCGCACTAGCAATGTTTACCCTTAGCGGCCAGTCCCTTCGGTGCTTTGCCTTTTAATTGAGGAGATTGAAACGTGGAAAAATTGCAAGCCTGGATGACAGAGTTTCCAGCCGTTGTCGCGATTGCGCTCAACGTCGTGATCGCTTTGTTGATTCTGATTATTGGCTGGTGGCTATCGGCCGTCGCTGGTCGTGCCATCAAGCGGATGGCGGCCCGTTCCCCCCGAGTGGATCCGACGATTGTACCCATGGCCCAGTCCGTGACGGTCTGGACGATTCGCATCTTTGTGCTGATCGCTGTACTGGCTCGTTTTGGCGTACAGACCGCCAGCATTATTGCGGTATTGGGTGCTGCCGGCTTGGCCGTTGGTCTGGCCTTGCAGAACACACTGCAAAATATCGCGGCTGGCATCATGTTGCTGATGCTGCGTCCCTTGCGTGCGGGCGAGTTTGTATCGGTCGTTGGTAAAGGCGACGGGACCGTGCAGGAAGTGGGTTTGTTCCTGACCCGCTTTGAGCAAGTGGATGGCATTCAATTCACGTTGCCCAATAGCCTGATCTGGGGCAACCCTATCATCAACTACAGCCGCAACACCACTCGTCGTTTGGACTTTGGTGTGGGCGTACGCTATGGCGATGATCTGGACCTGGCCATCAAGCTGCTGCAAGACCTGCTCAATGAACATCCTCAGGTGCTGAAAGACCCGGCTCCTGTGGTTATGGTCATGGAGTACAAGGACAGCGTAATCACCGTCAATCTGCGTGCGTGGATCAATGCTGCTGACTTCTGGGATGCCCGTTTTGATCTGTTCCGCCGTGCGGTCCAAGTGCTGAATCAGGCTGGTTTGCAGACGCCCGTTCCAGTACGTGAAATCGTGCAAACGGGTGGTGAGAAAAAGGCTGCTTAAGCCTTGGGTTCAGGGCCTGGTTTCCAGATCCTGAACACGATCTTGCCGGGTTCAGGCCCGTGCTGTCCTGACCTGACATGGAAATGCCCCAAGCCTTGCTTTTAGCGGCTTGGGGCATTTTTTTCGGGTTAGCCTGCATTGGACTTAGTTTCGGTTTCTCCCATACTGTACTCTTTGCTCTCGCGCTGTTTTTCTACCTGCCTCCACGATGTTTCTGATCGACGAAAAAATCACGGTACGACGCCTGGAAGTTTTGCTGGCTTTTCTGGAAGCCGGCACGATTGCCCGTGCCGCTGAACAATTGGGTACCAGTGCGGTCAGTGTGCATCGAGCATTGAAAAGTCTGGAAGAAGGCTTGCGCTGCCCCTTGTTCCTGCAGGAAGGGCGCAACCTGGTGCCGCAAGAGTCGGCACGCGAGCTGGCTGAAGCCGCCCAGGAAACCATCCGTACCTTGCAGCATGGCATTGATAATGCTCGCGCAGCAGGGGGGTATTCCTCGGATCAGTTGCGCATTGGCTCCATGTATTCGCTGACGATACGTCTGGTGCCGCGTCTGTTGGTGGAGCTGAAAGTCCACAAACCGTTAATGCAGATTGATCTGGTGCTGGACTCCAACGAGAAGCTGCTGCAAAAGCTGCGGGGCGGTCATATCGATGCAGCCTTGATCGAGTTGCCGCAAGAGCAGCCGGATGACCTGGAAATGCTCCCCATTTTTGATGATGAACTGATGTTTGCGGCCCCCATGGATTGGCAAGGTTCGGATTCATCCGTAGTGGATCTGGAGCGTTGCTCCAAGGAACGCTTTGTGTCGCTGACCGATGACTTCGCGACAGGCCGGGACATGCAACGCATGCTGGCCAAAGCCGGATTCGATGCCGATATTGTGATGCGCACCGGGGATATCTTTTCCTTGATGAGCCTGGTCAGTGGCGGGGTGGGGTGTTCTCTTTTGCCGGCCCGTGCCAAAGAGGTTTTCTCTGACAAGATTCAATGGCTTGGCCTGGAGCACAAGTATCGACACTCACAGCGTATCGGTCTGGTCTGCATGAAGTCACGCGAGCGTAGCCCGAATGTGTTGAGCCTGTTACGGGCCTGCCGGATCGTGCGCACTCAGCTGGAAAAAGAAGGGCTGAAATCGGCCTGATGTTGGACGGCTTGCGGATGTCTCCCTATCCCGCCCAGCGTGACAACCAGCGCTGCAAACCATCCAAGGTTTGGAACTCATCCACACTACGCGCAGGAATTTCGGAATAGCGCTGATTCCACATGGTCGCCAGACTGCGTCCCGGTCCAATCTCCAGCACCACATTAGGCTGTCGTTCTTCAATTTGTTCCATGCAGGAATCCCATTGCATGGTTTGCATGATCTGTGCCGATAAAGCCTGCGCTGCGGTGGCGGCGTTATGCACCCATACACCGGCATTGGTCGGCCACGGCACGTTCGGGACAGCCAGTTCGCTTTGATTCAGTTGCTCCTGAAAGGCTTGAGCTGCGCTGCTCATCCAATGAGTATGGGACGCAATATTCACAGCCAAGGGTGTGCAACGTGCCCCTTGCTCTTGAGAAAACTTTTCCAGGGCAGCCAGCTTGTCACGCGGGCCCGCACACACGGCACTATCGGGGCCATTGCGTATGGCCAGGGCAGCGCCCTGTACCTGACACCATTGCTCAATCGTCCGAATTGAAACACCGCTTACCGCCAGCATGCTGCTGTCTTGTCCGGCCCCCGCCTGATCCATCAAGGCGGCTCTTTGTCCTGCCAGTTTGACGGTATCGCTGGTGGATAAGACACCCGCTACACAAGCGGCTGCCAGTTCACCAATGCTGTAGCCCGCCACGGCGGCCAAAGATTGACTGGAGGACTGCAGGGCAGGGACTTGCTCCTGCAATTGCTGCCAGGCGGCCAGTGCGCATGCCGTCAGCACGACTTGGGCATGGGCATTGGTGCTGGCCCAACTGCTATCGCGCATGGCAGCGCGCCAGTCGGGAACATGCAATTGCTCCTGCATTTGCAGCAGCAGGGGATGGGCCGGGTTCATCCAGGGCAGCATGTCTGCGTATTGCATGCCTTGCCCGGAAAACAGCAGGGCGATTTTCATGGTCAGGCTCCAGTAGGGCGACGCTGGCTGGCACCACCGGGTGCATAGGCTTGCAAGCGGTCCAGCCAGCAGCAGGCCGACAGGGTATCGGCAGCGCCTCCGGGGGACAGGCGGCGTTTCATGAAGGCTTGATGCAAGGCCTGGGCGCGCTGCACTGCATCCGGGGTAAACGCACTGCCTGCCTGCAAGTATTGCGCGGCGCAGCGGCGCGCGTAGTGTAGCCCCTCCAGTCCGCCACGATGGGCCAGATTACTATCGTCAAGGACCGCCATGACAGAAAAGAAGGTATGCAAACCCACGGTCTGCAACTGCTGTTCTGCCACTGGTGTGCTGTGCGGAGACAAAGTGTTGACAGCGACTTGCCAGGCGGGCCAGGCCGTTTCAAACAAGGTGGGAAAGCCCTGGGCGGCTTCCTGGTTCGCTCCTTGCAAGCCATAGCGGCGTACCGCCCGTCCGCCCGGCAGTGCGGACGATGCTTGCAGGCTGCGGGCCTGTAAAGCCGCCCCCCATAATGTTTGAAGTTGGTCCCGAATCGTGGCGGGAGTCAGGGTGCGAAAAGGAAGGCAGGCGCCTGCGGCTGCGCACAACAGGCCCAGCATGAAAATGGCACCACGGTGGGTATTGATGCCCCCCGTGGCGGCCTGCATGCGAGCCTCCGCTGCAATCCCGCGAGTTTGCAGCTGGCTGAATGGAACACGCTGTTGGCCCAGGGCCGCCATGTCAGAAAAATAATGGCGCAGAGCAAACAGGCTGCGATAAAAAGTGCTGGCATCCATATCGTCATGGCTGCCGCTGTCGATCAGGGAAACCAGCCCCGGTTTGGGGGCCAGAATCAGCTCGTCATACAGCGCCAGAACGGCTGCCCGGCCTATGGCCGTGCAACTCCAGGAACGAGATGGGTCCATGGAGTCGGGGGCAGTGGGTAGCTGCGCCAATGCCCTTGTTTCAATTGCATCAAGCAGCATGAGAAGACTCCAGGCTAGGGGCGTGCTCGGGCCAGTCCGAGTGCGCCTGAATACGTAAACCATGCGTGTGTTTGATCATGACTTTGTTGCTGGCACCGCTGCGCCATTGCTGCCATTCACGCCAGGCGATGGCGGCGTCATCCGGAAACAGCAGCTCGCCATCCAGACGGGGCAAATCGGGCAATTCGCTGGCCGCACGTAATAGCTGCACCAGACGATCGGCCTGCGTGGCGCACTGCACGGGTAGCAGCAAATCCAGGTCCGAGCCTTCACGCACATAGCCTTGTCCGGTGATCAGTTCCCAGCCATAACTGCCATAAACCTGAGCGGTGCAGCTGTGTGCCTGCATCTGCTGGCATAAGCTCAGCCAGCTTTGTGCCAAGGAAACCGGCAGCAAGGTTTGGGCTTCATGGGCGGGAGGGAAACGGCCCCAGGCCAGGCTCCGCGCCTGGGGAACGATCAGGGACAGCCTTTGCCGTCCCCAATCGGTCGGCAAAGGAATGCCCACTTGCAGCTGCCCGCTACGCAGCTCGCCTGGCTGACGGCTGACGACCAGCGGCCAGTCACGGGCCTGCCATCTGCGCAGGCACTGATGGGCGTGGCTGGTCGGCTCCAGATCAGCCAGCACCTGATCCCAGGCTGTACTGTCCAGCGTGATCAGGTGGTGACGGCGAGCGGGCAGTGGGGCTGTCATCAGGACGCCTGCAAGACCTGTTCAATGATCTGGGCAGCCAGACGGCGGCCACCGCGTTCGGCCCCATCGCTGGCACGGCGGTCCTGATCATTGGATTGGGCCAGCGCTGCACGCAAGGATGCACGCAGTTGCTCTGGCGAACTGCTGTCCCAAACAGACTGAATGCCTCCCATGGCCACGTAATTGCCTACGCCGGGCGCAAAGACCGGATTGGATTGCGCCAGTTCTTCCAGCATGGATTCGGGCAGTTTGGTGACGCGGGCCATGGCAGGAATGCGCATGACGCGGATCTCGGCTTCAGGCAAGGCATAGCAGGCATCGGCAATCAGACCGGAGGTGATGAAACCACCGGACAAGGCCTGGTCATACACCAGGCCAATAACCTTGTGACCTTTGCATCGCGCCAGATCCAGGCACATGCCCAAGTGAGCCATGGCGCGGTTGATGCCCAACAGCTCATCGCGGCGGCGCAGTTGCTGACCTTGGGTATCGACCAAAAGCAGCAGACTGCGGCCAGGATGGTTCTTGATGGTGTCCAGCACGGCCTGTGCCTGGGTCAAGGCCAGGGCCACGCCGATGGGGGCGTGTTCAGTGGTTCCGATAACGGCTAAGGTCTGGCCATCAAACTCGGCATCGCCCTGCAAGAACAAATCCTGTTCGCTAATGCTGTGCTGCGTATCGAACAGCGATTGCACCAGAGTTTCCCATTTCATGACAGCGCCTCCTGGCTGCGTAATGCTTTGACGGCTGCAGCGTCCATCTGCCCGACTTGATCGCTTTGTTCCAGCCCCAGCGCTTGCCACAAGGTCTGGGCTTGATTCTCGGTGTGATCCCATTGCTCTACAGGCAGCAGGGCCGCGCGTTGTGCCAGCAACTGATGTTCCTGTTCCAGCTCTTCCAGGGTCACCGGGCCACGCGCCGGATTCTTCAAACCTTGTACGGCTGCGTCGCGGAAAGCGGCCACGGTGTCAGGTACGAGGTCATCGCAATCGGCGGTCAGCCAGCGGTGTTTCCCACCGCTGGTTTGCCAGACCAAAGCACGATCTTTGGAGTCGTATTCTTCGACTCCGTGGGAGGCTTCAATCACTTCCGGGCCGGACATGGCCAGACGGCCCACGTCACTCATGATCAGGTGGTTGGTGCAGCGGGCCACAATACCCATGCCACCAAAGCAACCGTTTTGCCCGCCGACCAAAGCAATCACCGGCACACCGGCATTGCGCGTATCCAGCAAGGCGCGCATCACTTCGGAGACAGCAATCAAACCGGCATTGGCTTCGTGCAAGCGCACACCACCGGACTCCAGCAGCAGCACCACCCCAGCAGGGCGGTCGATCATGGCGCGGCGCAGCAGTCCCACCAGCTTGGCGCCGTGAACTTCGCCCACACCACCGCCCATGAATTCGCCTTCTTGCGCGGCCACATAAACCGTCTGCCCTTCCAGCAAGGCATGGCCGATAGCTACACCATCATCAAAGGAAGAGGGCACACCCAATTGGGCCAGATGGGGGCTGCTCAAGCGTTGGGCAGGGGGCAGCCATTCGTGAAAGCTGTTGGCGTCAAACAAAGCCTGGACGCGCTGGCGGGCAGAACATTCCAGATAACTGCTCATGACTGGGTTCCTTGTGCTTGGCTACGCGCCAGTGCTTCGCTGGCGGCCTGGTCCAGACGCAGGCTGACCACGGCAGGGGTGGCCCCCATATCGTTGATGTCAAAGTGGATACCGGCCAGCGGGTGGCGTTGGTGAAAGTCCCGCACCACCGCATCCCAGATCGTGGAGAACCCACGTGCCGAGGTGTGAATGTGGATAGTACATTCGGGGCTGTCCTTGGGCTCGGCCAGCACTTCCAGATTGCCCGAACCCACGACGCCCACCAGCACAGGCTGGAAGGGGCCAATGGGCTCTTGTCCTTTGAAACTGTAGGCCAGGGTTTCCAGGCCGTGAGGAATGTTTGTCATCGTGATCTCCTAATGCAAATAGCGTGGCGGGCCATTACCAGTTACGGAAGCGTGCCGGGGGTTGATACAGCCCGCCGGAGGCTTGAACCAGATCCCGCATACTGCGTGCGGCCAATAGGTTGCGTGTGGCCTGACGTGGGTCTATGCCCAGATCCTGGGGGCGACGGATGATGCCGCGATCGCGCAGGTTCTCCACCATGCGCGCATCTCGGCCCAGGCCCACTTGCGTGTAGCCGGCAACGCCGCGTATGGCCTGCTCGCGTTCTTCGTCGGTACGGCATAGCAAGAGATTGGCAATGCCTTCTTCAGTCAGGATGTGGGTGACATCGTCGCCATACACCATGATGGGAGGCAGATCCATGCCGGTCTGTTCTTGCAGGGTCCAGGCATCCAGGGTGTCCACAAAAGCGGGGGTCATGTGCTCGCGAAAGGTTTCCACAATCTGCACCACCAGCTTCTGGCCACGCGGCGTACCGGCTGCGCCCTGGCGTCCTTGACGAGCCTCTTGCCCGGCTTTCAACCAAGCGGGGCTGGCATGGCGACGACCGCGTGCATCCGCGCCCATATTCGGTGCGCCCCCAAAACCGGCAATACGGCCCAGCGTGGCGGTGGAGCTATTACCATGCAGGTCGATCTGCAAGGTGGAGCCAATGAACAGATCGCAGGCATAGTGGCCCGCGGCCTGGCAGAAAGCGCGGTTGCTGCGCATGCTGCCATCTGGCCCGGTGAAGAACACATCGGAGCGAGCGCGCAGATAGTTTTCCATGCCCAGCTCGGAGCCGAAGGAATGCACCGACTGCACCCAACCGGCTTCAATGGCCGGGATCAGGGCAGGGTGAGGATTCAGGGCCCAGTGTTGGCAAATCTTGCCTTTCAGGCCCAGCGACTCCCCGTAAGTGGGCAGCAGCAATTCGATGGCGGCGGTGTCAAAACCGATGCCGTGGTTCAGGCGTTGCACGCCGTATTCCGCGTAGATACCCTTGATGGCCATCATGGCCATCAGGACCTGTATTTCGCTGATCTGGGCGGGGTCGCGGGTAAACAGCGGTTCAATAAAGTGCGGGCGTGGAGCGGGTACCACGAAGTTCACCCAGTCGGCGGGAATGTCCACGCGTGGCAGGCGGGTGGTCTTGCTGTCGACCAGCTCGTTGACCTGGGCGATGACAATACCGCCCGAAAACGCGGTGGCTTCCACAATGGCCGGGGTGTCCTCGGTATTGGGGCCGGTGTACAGATTGCCGTGCTCATCGGCGGCCTGGGCCGCGATGAGCGCGACATTCGGGGTCAAGTCTACAAAGTAACGGGCAAACAACTCCAGATAGGTATGAATGGCACCGATGTTCAGCCGTCCTGCCGAGGCCAGCCTGGCCAGGCGCGCACCTTGCGGGCCGGAAAAGCTGAAGTCCAGGCGATTGGCAATGCCTTTTTCAAATACATCCAGATGCTGGGGCAAAGCCAGCACGGATTGCACCATGTGCAGGTCATGAATCTGCGCTGGGTCGACTCCTACCAGTGCATCGGCCAGAAAGTCGGCCTGCTTCTGGTTGTTGCCTTCCAGACATACTCGATCTCCTACTTGTAATACGGCTTCCAGCAAGGTGCTGGCTTTATCCGTGCTGCATATTTTGCCTTGCAAAGAGTCTCCCAGTGCGCGGCTGGCACGTTGCAGTCTTTGCTGGCGGGCTTGATTCTTAAGATTCCAGTTGCTGTCCGTCATTGGGTTTCCCTGTGATACCTCTGTCGATGTGATCCGTTAAACAAGCTGCCTGACCCTTCAGGATCGGAGTTCAGGCAACGCGATAGTTAATGTGCCCAGGCGATGGGCAATACGGGCGGCCGCTTCCAGCAGCAGATCGTCCTGCCCGGGGCGGGCGGCCACTTGCAGTCCCAAAGGAAGCCCGTGATTGCCAAAGCCGATGGGCAGGTTGATGCATGGAATGCCCAGCGCCGTCCAGGCACGACACAGCACCGGATCGCCGGTGGTGTCGCGTGTGGGGGCCTCGCCCAAGGCGGCGGCGCTCAGGATCAGGTCCGCGTCGCCGAAGATCAGCTCGGGATGGCGCTTGACCTGATTGATCAGACCTTGGGCCTGGATCAGTTCGGCGGGCTGGGTCTGCGCGCACTTGTCCAGATAGGTCTGCAAAGCAGGCGAGAGCAGCTCCAGGTGTTGTTGGCGTTCATGGCTTAAATGGATTAGCACTTCAGCCCCCATGACGGCTTGCTGCGCGTGGGTCAGTTCGCCAAACAGGCTGTCCTTGTCACTAAGCTGAACTTCAAACTGGCCGTCATCCGTTTCCAGGAGGCTGATGCTCGCTTCCAGCCGGTCACGCAGATCCTTGGCAATATCCTCCCACCAGGGCGTGTGCAAAAAGCTCAGGCGCAAAGGGGCTTGCAGCAGGACTTGCGATACTTCTGGCGTGCTGCGCAGTGCATTGAAAACGCTGCGCACATCGTCCAGGCGTTGGCCAAGAATTCCCACGGTATCCAAAGAGGGGCTGATGGTTTTCAAGCCGCTGCTGGGCAGGGCGCCGAAGCTGGGTTTGAAGCCATAAATCCCGCAGAAGGTGGCAGGGCGTACCACGGACCCCGCTGTCTGGGTGCCCAAGGCCACCGGCACCACATTGGCGGCCACCGCGGCGGCCGAGCCGGACGAGGACCCGCCTGGTGTGTGCTCCAGATTCCAAGGGTTGCAGGTCTTGGGCGGGCTGAATAAGGCAAATTCCGTGGTAACGGTTTTGCCAAATGGCACGGCACCGGCCGCACACAGGGCCTGCACAATGGCGGCGTCCTGAGTGGGGCGGTTATCACGATAAATAGGCGAACCATAGGTGGTCGGAGCGTCCGCCGTATTGATCAAATCCTTGATGCCGATGACTAGCCCCTTCAAGGGGCCGGTGTTGTTCTCCTGCTCCTGGGCGACACGCCGTACCTGCTCCTTGTCCAGATGGGCAAAGGCCTGAATCAGCTCCTCGGTTTGCTCGTAGCGGGCAATCGCCGCTTCAGCCGCCTCCTGGCTGGATGTCGTGTTTCGGGTAGCGAAATCATTCACAGACATGGCTCGTCCTTAGAGCGTGAAGGGTGCGATAAGAATAGCAATCGTCAAAATGACGGTGCCAATCAGAAAGGCCACGACGGTAAAGCCCATGACCTGTCGTACATTCAGGCGCGCAATGGCCAGAACAGGCAGGAGCCAGAAGGGCTGGATCATATTGGCCACCGCTTCACCAAAAGCCACGGCCATGGACATCAGGCCCAGATAGGCGGGGCTGTCCTGACCAATGGCCAGGGCCGACTGCACGGCGATGGGGCCTTGCACACCCCAGTGTCCGCCACCGGAAGGCACAAACAGCGAGATGATGATGGAGGCAATAAAGGTCAGGAAGGGCAGGGTGTATTCATTGGCCCCGGTCACCAGCGCGGAGGACAGAATTTCTTCCAGCGCGTGGCCGCCTTCCATGGGGATATAGGCCAGCAAGCCCATGATGCCGCCGTACAGCGGGTACTGCAGAATCAGCGGGCCTGCCGTTTTGGCGGACTCGACAAAGGACTTGATAAAGCGGATAGGCGTCCAGTGCAGCAGGGCACCGGTGACGGTAAACAGCATGATCATGGATGAGATGTTCAGCGCAAAACCGCTGCGCACGAAGTAGTACATACCCGCGGCAAAGAACAGCACGTTCAGAATCCACAGGTTTTCCAGCTTTTCGGCCGGAGTGCTGGGCTTGGTTTTGGGCAGGTCTTTCTCAATGTCCGCAAAGACGGCCGGGTCGGGCGGCAAGGCGTAGTCCGGCTCCATGCGCCAGATCGTCAGAAACAGCAGGATGATCAGAGCCACAACCGGAATCCAGCTATAGGGCTGAAAAATGGTCAGGCTGAAAGGCACCGTCATGCTGGTCAGTTGATGGATGACGTTGATGGGGCTGTTGGGGTCGGTATTGGCCAGGGCAATCGAGCTGGACAGACCTTGAGTCCAGAGCAGGTAGCCCATATAGCCCGAGGCAATCAGATAACCAAAGTGCACATTGGGCAGACGGCGGGCAACCTGGCGCGCGACCAGGGCACCAGCCACTAGACCCAGGCCCCAGTTCAACAGGCAAAAGATCGAGCCCACGGCAAAGCACAGCAGGGCTCCTTCAACCTGGGTGCGGGCACGGGAAGCCAACCAGATGATGGCGCGTTTCAAGGGTGGTGCTTCGGCCAGGGTGTAGCCCGTCACCAGAATCAACACCATTTGCAGGGCAAAGGTGAAAATGCTTTTGGGTCCCCATACCCCGCGATACCAGGCGTCCACCATTCCTCCGGGGGTGGCGCCATCAACAAACAGGGTAATCAGTCCTACAACCAGCAAGCTCAGGATGACGGCGAACAGATACGGGTCCGGCATCCACTTTTCTACGTAACGCACGCAGATATTGGTAAAGCGGGTCAGCAAGTTTGGCCTGGGTTTGGCCGCGATGGTAGCAGTGGTGTTCATGATGAACTTATCCTTGTTTTTGTCTCCCCGACCTGGCTAGTGGGTCGGCTTATGGTGTTCCCCCTTAGGGGGCTTATCGTTGTGCCCACAAGATAGCGACAGGCTAGTGCGTGGATCAATAAAGCAAATGTCGTTTTATTTACGCGGGGCGAAACGATGAGGCGTTAACCCTAGGGAAAGAGGGGGGGAGCGTGTGGACAGGCTGCTGCGGCTATAAGGCCGGCTGTTTTTTCTGGTGTGGAGATATTTAGCTAAAACGAACTGATTAGAGGATCAATTTGAATGGCGGATAGGGCGCTGTTTGAAATGGGACTACGTTTTCCAACGGGGGGACTGTGAGGGCAAAGAGCGAAGGGGGATAGGCAAGGCTTTTACTCAGGTTCTGACCGTCAGAGCTAAGAGCTTGATTCCAGTTGCACGGCAGAAGTGGGTGATTAAAGGAAGAGGAGAAAGAGTGGGAGTACTGGTTGAGACATAAAAAAAGCACACAGAATGCTCTGTGTGCTTTCAAGGAGTTTTAACGGTGCTGGACCGAAGAGATAGGACGCTTGCGGGGACCTAAAACTTGTCCGCCACTGAATCCAGGGCCTCGCGCAGTAGACCGGCAATCTCTTTTTGACGCGGCGCAGGCATGCGTTCGGTAATAGCTGTGACACTCATGGCCAGAATGGGGCGGCCTTTGTGGTCACACAGAGCGCAGCCCACACCCAAGGCACCGCGCACAGCGTAATTACCTACAACCGAGTAGCCACGAATGCGGGTATTGGTGACCAGCTGACGCATCTCGCGTTGGGTCATGCCGCCGTACTGGTCCAGCTGATTGGCATTGCGCTCGATAATCTGTTCGATGGCCTCATCGCCCAAGGTCGCCAGATAGGCCATGCCACCGGAACCCACGCCTAAAGGCTGACGCTTGCCCACATAAGTAGCCAGAATCTGTACTGGGTAGGGGCCGATTTCGCGCCACAGGCTGACGGAGTCGTCGCCATCGCGGCCCACCAGAAAGACCGCATCGCCGGTAAGCTGGGCCAGCTCCTGCATGATGGGCTGCATGATGGTGACGCGCGGGTCCAGCCCAAACAGGCCCTGATCCTGGCGCGTGGCGCTGTAGCGACGGCTATGGCTGCTGTTCTGGACCAGACCGTGATCGATCAGGGCGGCCAGCAGCCGGTAGATGGTGGGGCGTTGCAGTTGCGTGGCGCGCGACAGGTCAGTGACGCTCAGCCCTTTGCCTTGATGATTCTGCAAAGTCTTGAGCACCAGCAGGCCGCGTTGCAAGGTACGCGGCCCGGCCTGATCCTGCGGTTCTACGGTCTCGGGAGTGTTCATGCTTGAAAACAGCTATTGCTTACCGAAAAAGTAACTCAGTAAGAATATACGCCAGCCAAGAAAGTGTCCACTGTGTGATCGCTCATAAAAGACAATGCCCGCTGGCTGCAGCGGGCAAGCGGGGCAGAGCGTTTGAATGCGGGTTTTAGCGCTGTTCCGGGCCAGCCGATTCGTCCTTGCGCTGTTCGGGGATGGGGTGGCCCGCTGTTTTCGCAGTCTTGATCATGGCGGTACACAGGCCACGCAACATATCCACTTCGTCCAGACTCAGCTGGGCGCGCCCGAACAGGTGCTGCATGCGGGGCACCAGTTTTTTGGGGTGCTTGGGGTCCAGGAATTTGACGCTTTCAATGGCCTGTTCCCAGTGTTGCAGCAAGGCTTGCACCTTGGCTTGAGGCGCCAGCTCCTTGCCGGGGTCTGCCTTGCCCTCCGTATTGGGCAGCAGGCTGGCACCACTTTCAGCCAGCAGGGCGTAGCGCAATTCCCAGGCGGCCAGTTGCAAAGCCTGGGCGACATTCAGGGAGCTGTATTCAGGATTGGCCGGAATATGGCAGACGTACTGGCACTGACTGATGTGCTCGTTGGTCAGTCCGACGCGCTCAGTACCCAGCACAATGGCGACGGTTCCGGCGTGCTGGCGCAGATGCTCACGGCTCAGTTCGGCTGTCTGGCGTATATCAGCAGCCGGTGGTCCCAAGTAGCGAGGGCGGGCCGTCAGAGCAAAAGCCAGGGTGACGGGTTCCAGCGCATGCGCCAGGGTGGGAACAATTGTTGCTTGCTCCAAAACGTCCACGGCACCGCTGGCCAGCGAGATTGCCTGAGGGTTTTGTGCAACGTCCGGGTCCAGCGGGTCGACCAGACATAAATCGCCAAAGCCCATGGTTTTGATCGCTCGCGCTGCTGCGCCCACGTTTCCAGGGTGGCTGGGTTGCACCATAATGAAGCGAACCCGGTGAAAATTATCATCAAATGCCGATGCTTGCGTCTGAGTCATTTAAAATAGCTACTTTGAAGCTACGCTTCCTGTGTCTGCTCACGCGATTTTGCCCTGCAACAGGGCACGCCAGGCAGGCTCAATTATTGTTAAAAAAACGGAATTTCCATGCACCCGATGCTCAATACCGCCATCAAGGCGGCTCGCCGTGCCGGCACCATTATCTCTCGCGCCAGTCTAGACCTCCAGCACCTGTCGGTTGCGCGTAAAGGCCCTAAAGATTATGTCACGGAAGTGGATCGCGCAGCAGAGGAAGCCATCATTGAAGTGTTGAGCGAAGCCTACCCCGATCACGGCTTTATCGGAGAGGAAACGGGCGAGCGTCCACCGCTGGAACCCGCAGGCGAAGGCACTCCTGAATACCAGTGGGTCATTGATCCGCTGGATGGCACCACCAACTTTATCCACGGCTTTCCGTGCTACGCGATTTCGATTGCGCTGATGCATCGAGGCCAGGCTGCCCATGCCGTTATTTACGACACCAACCGCAATGAAATGTTCACGGCCAGCCGTGGCGGTGGTGCCTTCCTGAACGACCGCCGTATTCGTGTGTCGGGCCAGACCCGTTACCACGATGCCTTGATTGGCGCGCACGTACCGGATTCGGGTGCAGGTGTGAAATCCACCTCCCCATTTGCCGATATGCTGGCCGAATGTGCGGCCGTGCGTCGCGTGGGTGCAACGGTTTTGGATCTGGCTTATGTGGCCGCCGGTCGTCTGGATGGTTTCTGCGCCGTCAACCTGAAACCCTGGGATCTGGCTGCCGGCACTTTGCTGGTGACTGAAGCCGGTGGTCTGGTGGGCGACTTTGAAGGCGAGCAAACCTGGAAAGAAACCGGCAACGTGATTGCGGCCAGCCCGAAGATCTTTATTCAGATGTTGTCGCACCTGCAAGATTAAGAACCTGGACCCCGGCATTGCCGGGGTGTTCTTTTAGTCACAGCGCCAAGGAGCAAAGATGGAGTGGTTGATGGACCCGACCGCCTGGGTCGGGTTACTCACACTGGTAGTTCTGGAAATTGTGCTGGGCATCGATAATCTGGTGTTCATTGCAATTTTGGTCGACAAGCTGCCTCCGGCGCAGCGCGACCGGGCTCGTGTGCTGGGCCTGTCACTGGCCTTGCTGATGCGCCTTGGCTTGCTCACGGTCATGTCCCATCTGGTGCAGCTGACCGATCCCTTGATCTCCATATTTAGTCTGGATTTTTCAGGCCGTGATCTGATCATGATCGTGGGTGGTTTTTTCCTGCTGTTCAAGGGCACACTGGAGCTGCACGAACGTATTGAGAACCGCAGTGCTCATGCCTCCGGCTCGCGCATGTATGCCAGCTTCTGGGTGATCGTGGCGCAGATTGTGGTCCTGGATGCCGTGTTCTCCATCGATGCGGTCATTACCGCGGTGGGCATGGTCGAGCATCTGCCCATCATGATGGCGGCGGTGGTCATTGCCATTGGCATCATGCTGGTGGCCTCCAAGCCGTTGACTGCCTATATCAACAGCCGGCCTACGGTAGTGATCCTGTGCCTGGGCTTTTTGTTGATGATTGGCTTCTCCTTGCTGGTCGAAGGCTTTGGTGTACATGTACCCAAGGGTTACCTGTATGCGGCCATTTCTTTCTCCATCCTGATCGAGATGTTCAACCAGCTGGCGCGTCGCAAGTTGCGCATGTTGCAGGCGGGCCGGCCCATGCGTGAGCGTACGGCCGAGGCCGTGCTGCGCATGTTGGGCAAGCGTCCTGCCTCGGGAGAGGCTGCCATCGGGCCGGATCTGCCCGGCGCATCGGCGCAAATGGTGTTTGGTCAGGAAGAGCGCAATATGGTCAGCGGTGTGCTGACTTTGTCCGAGCGTACCGTGCATTCGGTGATGACGCCGCGCAATGCCATTACCTGGGTGAATATTCAGGACTCTGCGGAAGTGCTGCGCGAAAAAATGACGCGGGAACCTCATAGCATGGTGCCGGTCTGTCGCGGTTCGCTCGATGAGGTTATTGGCATTGGTCGAAGCAAAGAGTTACTGGCAGACCTGCTGATTCATGGTCATATCCGTGTGGACCAGTTGCGTCAGCCGGTCTTTGTGTATGAGTCCATCGGGATTTTGGATCTGATGGAAACCATCAAGCAAAGCCGCGGTCAGTTGGTCATGGTGACGGACGAGTTCGGCACCATTGAAGGGCTGGTGACGCCTTTGGATATTTTCGAGGCGATTGCGGGCGACTTTCCCAGCGAGGACGAGACACCCGATATTGTTCAGGAATCTCAAGACCATTGGCTGTTGGATGGTTCGACGGACTTGCACCATCTTGAACAGATGCTGGGTGTGGATGGTTTGGTCGATGAGGACGAAGAATATGCAACGTTGGCGGGCTATCTTCTGACGCGTTTCGGACAGTTGCCCAAGGTGGGGGATGTGTGTGTTCTTGAGCAGAGCGATGCGGTATATCGCTTCAAGGTGGAAGAACTGGAAGGGCGTCGTATTTCCCAGGTCAGTCTGGAACGTGCGCCCTATGATGATGAACAAATCGATCCCTTCCTTGCGTCTTAATTTTTATTGGCTTTGATTCACACAACATGACCGAGCAAACCATTTATTTGTTGAAGGCCCTGTTCCTGGGGATTGTCGAAGGTATTACGGAGTTTATTCCTGTCTCCAGTACGGCACATTTGCTGATTCTGGGTTCGTGGATCGATTTTTCCTCGGGCGATGCCAAGGTGTTCGAAGTCGTGATTCAGTTCGGTTCGATTCTGGCCGTGGTCTGGATTTTCCGTGCCCGCCTGATTCAGCTGATCATGGGAACCTTGCGCGGTGACCGTACCGAGATGATGTTCACGCGCAATTTGCTGATCGCCTTTTTGCCCGCTGCTGTCATTGGTGCCTTGACGATTCAGTATGTGAAAGCCTTGTTTCATCACCAGATTGTGTTTGTGTTCACGCTGGTGTTGGGGGGGCTGTTGATGTTGTGGGTAGAGCGCAAGCCACAGTATGCGAAGCACACGGCAGATAGCGACCAGGGTGAAACCGTCACTTCGCAAAAGGCTACGGCCTTCGCGTTGGAAGAAATTACCTGGAAGCAGGCATTGGTCGTGGGTTTTGCCCAGTGCGTGGCCATGGTGCCCGGCACCTCACGTTCAGGGGCGACGATTATTGGCGGCATGCTGGCCGGTATTCAGCGCAAGACGGCCACGGAGTTTTCTTTCTTTCTGGCCATGCCCACCATGCTGGCCGCCACGGTTTATGACCTGTATCGCAACGGTGCGTCCTTAAGCTCTGATCAGAGTACCGCGATTATTGTGGGTTTTGTCGCTGCCTTTTTTAGCGCACTGTTCCTGGTGAAGGCCGTGCTGCGCTTTGTGTCCAGCCGCACCTATCGTCCTTTTGCCTGGTATCGGATTGCCTTGGGTGGAGTACTGTTTGTGTGGTTGATGACTTAGATCTTCGCCGCCTTGGCTGGTTCGAAATCCCCGCTTGGTTTATCTGCCAGCGGGGATTTTTCTTTGCAGTGGGGCTTGGTAAATAGCTTCCATGCAGACATGCCTTTTTCTTTCTCTCCACCCATCTATCTATCTGTTTAGCTATGTACTAACTTGCTTGGCATTTTTTTGTGGCTGTTGTGCTCAGGGATTTATGAGCAAATAGCGGGGGTGTAGTCTGTTATTTGATTTGATTTGATTTGATTTGATTTGATTTGATTTGATTTGGTTTGGCTTTGAGGCGTTGCTGCGCTTCATTGAAGGGAACTTGTTCTCAGCAAGACGCCTCTCGGTTCGTCTGCCCCGGTATCCGGGCTGACTACTTGCCGGTGCTGCGCACCGGTACCCTTGTCGGTGTTCGGATACGGGCGTGCCCTTAACTCGCGGGGTGTCTTGTCCCGTGGACAAGACACAAGCGCCCCGCTCAAACAGAAGGGCACTTGCATCCCGTATCCGAACACCGCCTGCGGCAAGCAGTCTGAACCGCTCCGGATACCGGGGCAGACGAACCGAGAGGCTCACAGTGAGGTGGGGACAAGCAGCCTTGCATTGCTCATGGGGTAGTTTTTAGCAGGGCTCCAGTTGTTGACTGTTACGTGATAGGGAGCAGGAAAAGACATTTTGGCCGCAAGAAATACGGTCTCTTTTGCGTTTTTGAGGGGGCAGCTGGGCTCGACGGGCGAGTCAGGGCTCTGGCCGCAGGCTCTTGCAGCATCCAGGATGCAAGCCCTG
>NZ_JAUZVM010000008.1:0-152823 GCF_031844565.1 Alcaligenes sp. AB3 | reverse complement strand
TCCCGCTCAACCAGCAGAGTGCTTGCACCCCGGATCATGCCCCCGCCCGCGGCAAGTACTCTGAATCGCCCCTCCGGGTCCCCACCGCCCCCAAGGGCCCATACCGTGGCTATTCAAGCAATCATGTATTAAGGGTCTGAGATTTGGGATCTGAAGTTTGGGGCTTGAGGTTTGACGTTTGACGTCGGAGGTGAAAGGACTGATGTGAGTAGTCGGAGGTGAGAGGCCTGAGGAGGGAGGCTTGAGGAGGGAGGTCAGAGATTCGACGCAGGCCAAGAAAGTGTCAGACGCCATCCGAGTATGTAGTTTGAACTGCTCAGAAAAAAACGATTGTGAGCCAGTTGAGCCTAGCTTCAGGGTGTCCGGGCGGTTCAGAGGGTTTGCCGCGGTCGGGAGATAGCGTAGGGGTGCAAGCATCCTGCTGTTTGAGCCGGACGCTTGTACTTGGTCCGGGGGACCAAGTACCCGGCGAGTTCAGGATGCGCCCGTAGTTATCTCCTGACAAGGGCACCGGTGCGCAGCACCGGCAAACACTCATCCCGGACACCCTGAGGCTAGGCTTAACTGGCGTCTCCTGCAACGATCTCTTCTGCCTGACAAACCTCGCGTTCCTACAAATGAAGCAACGAACCCTGCACAAAAAAGCCCCAGGCAGAAAAAATCCACCCAGGGCTTTAACCCATCAAGGCCCGATCAAACAACGATCATGTTCACACCAGACCCGTGTTCAACAAAGCATCAAGCCTCCTGATACAGCTTACTGCCCTGCTGAACGAACTGTACTGACATCTCCTTCATCCCCTGATCCACAGCGGACTGCTCATCCAGACCATTAGCCTTGGCATAGTCACGTACATCCTGCGAGATCTTCATGCTGCAGAACTTGGGCCCACACATGGAGCAGAAATGCGCCACTTTCATTGAGTCCTTGGGCAAGGTCTCGTCGTGGAATTCACGTGCCGTATCCGGGTCCAGACCCAAATTGAACTGATCATCCCAACGGAATTCAAAGCGTGCCTTGGACAAGGCATTGTCCCGGAATGCCGCCGAGGGATGCCCCTTGGCCAAGTCCGCTGCATGCGCTGCGATCTTGTAAGTGATGATGCCGTCCTTCACATCCTTCTTGTTCGGCAAACCCAGATGCTCCTTGGGCGTCACATAGCACAGCATCGCCGTACCTTGCCAGGCAATCATCGCCGCACCCAAACCGGAGGTGATGTGATCGTAGCCCGGCGCAATGTCTGTAGCCAAAGGCCCCAAGGTATAGAAGGGGGCCTCATGACAGTGCTCCAGCTGCAACTGCATGTTCTCTGGAATCAGATGCAAAGGCACATGACCGGGACCTTCAATCATGACCTGAACATCATGCTTCCACGCAACCTGAGTCAACTCGCCCAAGGTACGCAGTTCCGCGAATTGCGCCTGATCATTGGCGTCATAGCCCGACCCAGGGCGCAAGCCATCACCCAGCGAGAAAGCCACGTCGTATTGCTTCATGATCTCGCAGATGTCCTCGAAATGCTCGTACAAGAAGCTTTCACGATGATGCGCCAGACACCACTTCGCCATGATGGAACCACCACGCGAAACAATGCCCGTCATGCGGCTGGCCGTCATGGGAATAAAGGGCAAACGCACACCGGCGTGAATGGTGAAATAGTCCACGCCTTGCTCGGCCTGCTCAATCAAGGTGTCGCGGAAAATATCCCAGGTCAGATCTTCGGCAATGCCGCCGACCTTCTCCAGTGCCTGGTAAATAGGCACCGTACCGACTGGAACCGGCGAGTTGCGAATAATCCATTCGCGCGTCTCATGGATATTCTTGCCCGTGGACAAATCCATGATGGTGTCCGCACCCCAGCGAATCGCCCAGGTCATTTTCTCGACCTCTTCGCCAATGGTGGAACCCAGGGCCGAGTTACCAATATTCGCGTTGATCTTCACCAGGAAATTGCGGCCAATAATCATGGGCTCGGTTTCCGGGTGGTTGATATTGGCGGGCAAAATGGCTCGGCCACGCGCAATCTCATCACGAACAAACTCGGGGGTGACCGTGGTGGGCAAGCTGGCACCGAAACCTTGACCAGGGTGTACCTTGGTCAGGCGACGAGCCATCTCTTCGCCTTGCGGACCGCTGGCCCGCAAACTTTCAATGTATTGCTCGCGTCGCAGATTTTCCCGAATCGCCACAAACTCCATTTCGGGAGTGATGATGCCGCGTCGTGCGTAATGCATTTGCGTGACATTGGCTCCCGAAATGCTGCGTCGAGGCTGACGCTTCAACTCGAAGCGTAACGTGTCCAGTTCCGGGTCGGCCTGGCGGGCTTGACCGTACTGGCTATTGAGTCCTGCCATCAACTCGGTGTCTTTGCGCTCGCTGATCCAGGCTTGGCGTAGCGGTGGCAGGCCTTTGCGAATATCGATCTGTACCGAGGGGTCCGTGTAAGGACCACTGGTGTCATAAACGCTTAAGGGAGGATTCGGCTCGGCGCCGAAGTGGCTGGGCGTATCAGCCAGGGAGATTTCCCGAAAAGGCACACGCAGATCAGGCCGTGAGCCGGTTTGATAGATTTTTCGGGAGTTGGGTAATGGCTGGATCGCAGCCGGGTCTACGCTGGCCGCTGTGGCCGTAAAAGAAGGGGTTTTGCTTGTCATTGCAGCTCCAAAGAAATGGTGGAGCCGATATAGGAAGAAGTGCCGTGCAGGCATTGCACCTGTGGCACACGCTCCCAGCATCGGCATTATCCGTACTGGTACGAGGGTTTATCTCAACCCGCCAAATGGCGAGTACCCCTGCGTGCTGACAAGTATAGGTATCTTGGAGCTGCTTGTGGACGTATAAGGCTTATTTTCTTTTCATACCGTTGAGCAGATGACGGATGGTTTGATCCAGGTGGTCACGCTCTTTGGGTGGCAAAGCCACAATCTCGTCCACGGAAAAGCGGTTGAAGGGCCAGGTCACAATCGGTGGCCCTTCGCCAGAGTCTTGCAAGGTGGCAGCATGGGCTGCACTCAGCTCCATATTACCCAGCCCGTTCTTGAGCCATTGGGCGCTGATGTTCAGAGCTTTGGCCAGGTCCAGAATTTCACGCGCGTCACGCCGCGTGCCACTCTCGTAATTGGAGATGGCGCTTTGGCTAAGGTTGCACAGGCGAGCCAGTTCGGCTTGGGAAAAGCCGCGTTGCAGGCGGGCGTGGCGGAGGCGATCAGAGAAGTGTTTCACAGTACAGATTGTTCATGGAACGCCCTGCACGATGGTTTTGAGGAAAAATGTCGTATGTGATAAAAATATCTGGCTCAGTCAGCTGGATGAAGCAAAGAGAAGCTTAAGATGGGTGCAGCACTAGATTTGTCGGCTTCCAGCCTGTGTTCAGAGCTTGAGTGCCAGGGGGGCTTAACGGGGCAGGAGGTATAGGCGAGTAGAAAAGAGCTGGGCCTAGCGCTTTTTCATGCCGTCCAGTAAATGACGCAAAGTGCGATCGAGCAAATCACGTTCGCCATCTGCCAAAGCAACCACTTCATCGACGGAAAAAAGACGGAAGGGCCAGGTAACAATGGGAGGACCGTCTTGGGGTTCGGACAGTGTGTAGCTGTCATCCTTAAATTCCATCGTGCCGATACCCTTGCGCAACCACAAAGCGCTGACATTTAAGGCTCTAGCCAGATCCAGAATTTCACGTGCATCCCGACGCGTACCATTTTCGTAGTTGGAGATGGCGCTCTGGGTCAATCCGCATAGACGTGCCAAATCAGCCTGAGACAGACCGCGATATTGACGTGCATGGCGAAGGCGTTCGGAGAAATGTTTCACATAACAGATTGTTGATGCAAGCGCCAGCACGATGGTTTTAATTAAAAATCACGGTCGTGATTTATACTGTCCGGCATAGTCATCAGATGTCATTATAGTTAAGGTATCAACTATGTCGGTTGCAAATGAAATTGCTGGCGGTCCTGTTGTGCTGTACCTGGCCACGGCTATCCCTGATCGAAACTTACTAGAACAAAAAATTCAGGCTCTGGCAGAACGTGGTTATCGTCTTATTTTTTGTCCGGATGCGACAGCTTTATTGCAGTTGGCCCAAACACGAGGCCGATATGCGGGTTCTATATGTATTGCCTGGTTGGGCGGGGCCTTGGCAGAGATCTGCTCGGCAGCCGTGCGTTTGCGTATGCTGTGTCCGCAAATTGGAATCCTGATGCAGTCCGATGCGACGGATTCGGCCATGCTGCAAGCCTTGCATAGCGGGGGAGACCAGTTTTGTCCCAAAGATGCGTCTTTGGAGCTGCTGGCGGCCAGTTTGCATAGCCTGCAGCGGCGCATGATGCAGATGCCCCTCATTCCTGAACCGTCTCTACCCCAGGAATGGGTGCTGGATCAGGAGGGCTGGGCCTTGATATCCCCTGTGGGTATTTCGTTTAGCCTGACCAGCACGGAGCGCGCCTTTATCGTCCGTTTGCTGCGAGAAGAGGGTCGCCGGGCCAGCCATTACGAGCTGATGCAGGCTGTCGCCAGTAAAACGGATGTGATCAGCAATCCGCCTGGGGCTTTGCATATCAATCGTCTGGGGGTTTTGGTCAGCCGTATGCGGCGCAAATTCAACCAGGGTGGGACGGCTTTGCCTATCCGCTCGATTCATAACTGGGGCTATATGTTCGCTGCTAATTGCCAGTTGCTGACCGAGCCGATGCGTCATTAGGGCAGGGCAGTTGAAAAAGGCCCTGTCGGTCAAACCCGGCAGAGCCTTTGTTCATCGTGTGAGGGCAGGGGTTCAGTAGTAGCGCTGCACCGACAAGTCGTCTGCACGGATGGCAGGCTCCTTGTTGCTGATCAGATCAGCCAGCAATTGTGCACTGCCGGTAGCCAAGGTCCATCCCAACGTGCCGTGGCCTGTATTCAAGAACAGGTTGGGGTAGCGGCTGCGGCCCACAATCGGGGTGCTGTCCGGCGTCTTGGGACGCAGGCCGGTCCAGAAATGCAGGTCGGCATGGCTTTGATAGCTGCCGGGGAACAGGTCGTTCAAGACCATCAGCAGTGTTTGCTCACGGCGAGGGTTCAGACGCTTGTTAAAGCCGACTACCTCGGCCATGCCACCCACACGAATGCGATTGTCAAAGCGGGTCAGGGCGATCTTGTAGCTTTCATCCAGCAGGGTGGATTGGGGCGCACGGGAGGTGTCCGCAATCGTGGCGGTAATGGAATAGCCTTTCAAAGGGTAGACCGGGATGGCTTGCAGGTCTTTCATTAGACCCGTAGACCAGGAGCCCAAGGCCACCACGTAGGCATCGGCGGTCAGCAGGCCGTCGGAGCTTTGCACGCCGCTGATCTCTGTGCCATTGCTGTGAATGCGCTGAATGTTCTGGTTCCAGCGGAACTCCACGCCTTCCTGTTCAGCCAGTTCACTAAGGCGACGTGTAAACATCTGGCAGTCGCCGGTTTCGTCTTCAGGGAAGCGCAGGCCGCCGCTCAGTTTGTGCTCTACGTGGCGCAGAGCTGGTTCAATTGTGTGCAATTCGGAGGCAGACAGCAGCTCGTAAGGCACACCGGCTTCTTTCAGTACCTCGATGTCGGCAGCAATACCGTCCAGCTGCTTTTGTGTACGGAACAACTGCAAGGTGCCTTGGGCGCGGTGCTCGAACTGAATATCGGTCTGGGCGCGCAGCTCGGCCATGCAATGGCGGCTGTATTCAGCCAGACGCACCATGCGTTCTTTATTGATGGCGTAGCGGTCTGCCGTGCAGTTGCGCCACATGGCCAGCAGCCACTTGATTTGTGTCAGCGTGCCATCGGGACGAATAGTCAGGGCCGGGTGCTCGTCGAACATCCACTTGATGGCCTTGCGCGGGATACCCGGCGCGGCCCAGGGGCAGGCATAGCCAAAGGAAAGCTGACCTGCATTGGCAAAACTGGTTTCCAGAGCGGGCCCAGCCATGCGGTCGATGACCGTTACGCTGTGTCCTTGGCGGGCAAGATAATAAGCGCTGGTTACGCCTTCTACGCCAGCACCTAGCACGAGGATCTTCATACGGTTCCTTGGGCGCATCGCCCGAAAGGGGAAGTGTTGCGATCAGGCGCGGAAAAACCGCGCGTACTGTCGCAATTCGATACGTTTTATCCGTCTATTTCAACAGGCGGGCAGGGCAGGGGTCAAGGTTTAGTCCTGGTCCGGAGCACTGCGCGGGAACACCATATTGTTGCGGTGGATCAGTTCCGTATCGTGTTCGCTGCCCAGCAACTCATTGATCAGGTGGCTGGGCTGGCCCATGATGCGGCGGGTGTCATCCGAGGAGTAGTTGATCAGACCACGGGCGTATTCCACGCCGTGCTTGTCCACGCAGGCCACCACATCGCCACGGTCAAATTCGCCCTCTACGTGGGTGACACCCACGGGCAGCAGGCTCTTGTGGCCGTCTACCAGCGCACGTACGGCGCCTTCGTCCAGCGACACGCGACCACGCACACGCAGTTGGTCAACCAGCCAGCGTTGACGGGCCGAACGCACGGGCAGAGTGGCACGCAGCTCTGTGCCTATGCGTTCGCCTTGCGACAGACGCGACAGCACTTGCTGTTCACGGCCCGACGCAATAATGGTGTGGCCGCCGCTTTGCGCAGCACGCTTGGCCGCCAGAATCTTGGTGATCATGCCGCCGGTGCCGATGTTGCTGCCCGAGCCGCCTGCCATGGCTTCCAGGGTCGGGTCGCCCGCTTGTCCCAGCGAGATGAACTGCGCATCGGGATTGCTGCGCGGATCGGCGCTGTACAGGCCAGCCTGGTCGGTCAGGATGATCAGGGTTTCGGCTTCAATCAGATTGGTGACCAGCGCACCCAAAGTATCGTTGTCGCCCACGCGGATTTCATCCGTGACCACCGTATCGTTCTCGTTCACGATGGGCACCACACCCAGATCCAGCAAGGTGTTGATAGTGCCGCGCGCGTTCAGGTAGCGATGGCGGTCTGCCAGGTCTTCATGGGTCAGCAGGATCTGGGCGGTGCGCACGCCGTGGCGGGCAAAAGCCACTTCATAGGCTTGAATCAAGCCCATCTGGCCGACGGCCGCCGCCGCTTGCAACTCATTCATGGCCTTCGGTCGGCGCGGCCAGCCCAGGCGGGCCATGCCTTCGGCAATGGCACCGCTGGAAACCAGCACCAATTGCTTGCCTTGGGCATGCAGTTGAGCAATCTGGGTAGCCCATTGCTCTACGGCATCCAGGTCAATCCCTTTGCCCTCGTTGGTGACCAGGGAGGAACCTACTTTAATAACCAATCGGCGCGATTGCGCAACGGCCGATTCAGAATGAGAAGAGTGCTGCATGACGAGTTCAGAAATCCATCGCTTGGCGTGTAAATAGAGAAAATGCCAGGAGTAGGGCGGTTGGCTTAACCGCGTCTTCCGGGCATTTTGGGGTTCAGTCCTGGAGTCTAGATCCTGGATCTGTGTAGCACGATCAGTCTGGGGCAAACCTCTCGTCGTAAATATGGGTGCCGTCGGCAATATCTTGCTCGATATGCTCTTTGCGGCTTTCTTCATCCAGCCAGGATTGCAGCTGATAGACCAGATCCTGTGTACCGACACCGGTCAGGGCGGAGATACCAAAGACCGGGCCTTCCCAGTTCAGTTCTTTGAGCAGGCGGGCTTTCAGGTCTTCCGGGTCCGAGACCATGTCCAGCTTGTTCAGAACCAGCCAGCGTGGCTTGGCGTACAGCTCTTCGCTGTACAGACGCAGTTCTTCAACAATGGCACGGGCCTCTGCAGCCACTTTGGCTACAACATCCTCGTCCGGGTCCAGGCTGGATACGTCCAGCAGATGCAGCAAGATACGGGTGCGGGTCAGGTGGCGCAGGAACAAGTGTCCCAGGCCGGCACCTTCGGAAGCGCCTTCGATCAGGCCAGGAATATCGGCCACTACAAAGCTGTGGGCTTCGGACGAACGCACCACACCCAGGTTGGGGTGCAAGGTGGTGAAAGGGTAGTCCGCAATGCGAGGCTTGGCGTTGGAAATACGGGTGATCAGTGTGGATTTTCCGGCATTGGGCATACCCAGCAGACCGACATCAGCCAGCACCTTCAGCTCCAGACGCAGCTTGCGATGCTCGCCTTCCTTGCCATAGGTAAATTGACGCGGGGCACGGTTCACACTGGATTTGAAGTGTAGGTTACCCAAACCACCGGCGCCGCCTTGGGCCAGGGTGATTCGTTCGCCATGACGCTTCATGTCAAACAGCTGCTCGCCGGTTTCTGCGTCAAAAATCATGGTGCCTACGGGCACGCGCAGGGTGATGTCCTCGCCACCCGCGCCGTATTGGTCGGACCCACGGCCGTTTTCGCCGTTGCGAGCGCGGTGCAGGCGGGCGTAGCGGTAGTCGATCAAGGTGTTGACGTTACGGTCGGCCTCGGCATAGATGCTGCCACCGCGTCCGCCGTCGCCGCCATTGGGGCCACCTTTTTCAATAAATTTTTCTCGGCGGAAACTGGCAGCGCCGTTTCCACCTTTGCCTGCGACCACTTCAATGGTCGCTTCGTCTACGAATTTCATGGTGATGAGTGCTGTATAGGTCCAGGGGCCGCAGAACCGTACGGGCTGCTGGTCTGGGAGCAGACCATTTTAAACAAAAACCCCAATTGCTTAGTGTATAGGAGATTGGCTTATCTGCCGGTATGTGCCGTGATAGTGGCCGATTTTTAATCTCTTGCTGTGGCCGTAGGGAGACTGGCTAAGCCGGGTGTGCGGGTTTTCAGGATGGGGCAGGGGCCATGCATAAAAAAAGCCCTGCCTAGGGCGGCAGGGCTTTTTCGCAGCGAGTACGCTTTGATCGGGTGGCTTATTCGCCAGCAACGACCGAAACGGTACGCTTGTTCAGAGCACCAGTGATGGAAAATTTAACTTTGCCATCGACCAGGGAGAACAGGGTGTGGTCTTTACCAATGCCCACGTTCACGCCGGGGTGAAACTGAGTGCCGCGCTGACGAACAATGATGCCGCCAGCCGAAATTACCTGACCGCCGTAGACTTTAACGCCCAGACGTTTGGCCTGTGAGTCACGGCCGTTCCGCGTAGAGCCGCCGCCTTTCTTCTGTGCCATTTCTTTAGCTCCTAGATGAAGAAAATACCAAATTCGCTTTTAGCAACAACTTAGGCGTTGATCGCTTCGATGCGGATTTCGGTGTAGTTTTGACGATGGCCTTGCGTTTTGCGGTAGTGCTTGCGACGGCGCATTTTGAAAATCTTGATTTTGTCGTGACGGCCTTGCGCAAGAACAGTAGCCTTGACCACAGCGCCAGCAACGAAAGGAGCACCGATTTGCAGTGCTTCACCTTCGCCGACGGACAGAACCTGGTCAAGCGAAATTTCTTGCCCAATGTCTGCCGGTATCTGTTCTATTTTGAGTTTTTGGCCAGCAGTAATGCGATATTGCTTACCGCCGGTTTTTATAACCGCGTACATAGGGAATCCCTTAAAGAGTCAAACAGGCATCGCTTAAAAGGCCAATAAGAGCCCGCTACCATGCCATCTAACATAAAAAAATCTTGACACGCAAAATGCCAAGCAAAAAATAATAGGGCAAAAAGGCTTTGCTGTCAATGGCTTGGGCCTTCTCCTGTCTGTATTTTGCATCCAATCCTTTCGTTTTCCTCTGGGGAGCCAGGGGTGGCCCCTTGCCCGGGGATCGTAAAGGACGTGTGAGGGGGCCTGCCTCGGCTAAAACAGGGCATATCGCTAATTGGTTACATTTCTCCTCAATCTGTGGCCTTTGAGGGGCTCGCCTTCCGCTACGGTAGAGCTGTTGCGTTCACAGAAGCGTAAGTCATTTATTTTTCGGACCTACTAAGGGGAAACGTATGAATAAGGACACGATCGAAGGCAAATGGAAACAACTGGCTGGTAAAGCCCGCAGCGTCTGGGGCGAAATTACGGATGATGAGTGGGCCAAGGTGAAAGGGGATGCCACGCAATTGGCCGGTCTGGTGCAAGAGCGCTATGGACGTACCCGCGAAGAGGCGGAGCGTGAGGTTAAAGACTTCTACGACAAGTACGACCGTTAGCGGGTGGGAACCTTTTTTTGTCTGTAGGTATTTCATGAGCTGTCGTTGAGATGGCCCGTCAGACAAGGTGCTGTCCCTGTACGTACTGATGATGAGGAGAATCGTATGCTTTACTACGCCGTAATCTTTTTTATTGTAGCTATCGTGGCTGCTGTGCTGGGTTTTGGTGGCATTGCCGCTGGTGCTGCTTCGATTGCCAAGATCCTGTTTGTCGTGTTCCTGATTCTTGCGGTGCTCTCGCTGGTCAAGGGCATGGGCAAGAAATAGAACAGGCCCGCAAGAGGCGGGCCTGTCTGAACTGCAAAACCGTCTCCACCAATTGGGTGGGGGCGGTTTTTTATTACGAGCGGTAGTCGGCGTTGATGGTGACGTACTCGTGCGAGAAGTCGCAGGTGTAGACCGTTTCGCTGTGTTGTCCGCGACCCAGGGACACGCGGACCAGGATCTCGGCTTCCTGCATGACGCGCTGGCCGTCCTCTTCCTGGTAGTCGGGATTGCGACCGCCGTTTACGGCGACCAGTACATCACCCAGCCACAGGCGCAGCTTGTTGACGTCCAGATCGCTAATGCCTGCGTAGCCGATGGCGCATAGAATGCGGCCCAGGTTCGGGTCGGAGGCAAAGAAGGCTGTTTTCACCAGTGGCGAGTGAGCGATGGCGTAAGCCACTTTCAGGGCTTCTTCGCTGGAACCGGCGTCATCAACCTGAACCGTCATGAATTTGGTGGCGCCTTCGGCGTCACGCACGATTTTCTGGGCCAGCTCGCGCGAGGCATCCACCAGGGCGTCGAGCAAGGCGTTGTAGTTCGGGTCTGCGATGGACTCTACCGTGACACCGCTCTGGCCAGTGGCCATGATGATGAAGGAGTCATTGGTGGAGGTGTCGCCATCAACCGTAATGCGGTTGAAAGAGCGGTCCGCCGCCAGACGGCACATATCGCGCAGCAGTTCGGGAGCAATACCGGCGTCAGTGGCCAGGTAACCCAGCATGGTGGCCATATTGGGGCGAATCATGCCCGCGCCTTTGCTGATGCCGGTCAAGGTCACGGTTTTGCCTGACAGCTGAATTTGACGGGACACGATTTTGGGCTGCGTGTCGGTGGTCATGATGCTGTGGGCAGCATTGAACCAGTTGTTGTCGGCCAGATCGTTCACGGCGGCGGGCAGGGCACCGAGCAGACGATCCATAGGCAGGGGCTCCAGAATCACGCCTGTAGAGAAGGGCAGCACTTGCTGGGGCAGGATGTTCAGCAGGCGCGCGGCTTCTTTGCACGTTTGTTGTGCTTTTTCCAGACCAAGCTGACCCGTACCTGCATTGGCATTGCCAGTATTGATGACCAGGGCACGGATGCCATCGTGGGTAGCCAGGTGCGCTTCGCACACTTGCACTGGAGCGGCACGGAAACGGTTGGTGGTGAACACACCGGCCACGCTGGTGCCGGGGGCCAATTCAAACACGGTCAGGTCGCGTCGGTTGGCCTTGCGAATACCGGCTTCGGCAATACCGATTTTGACACCGGCAACGGGGTGAATATCAGATTCAGAGGGGATGAACAGATTGACGGCCATGACGCGATCCGAAAAACAATGTTAAAGGCGGCTCAAAGCAATAATGATACTTGCTTTGAGCCGCCTGAGCATAGCTTTGGTCGCCAGGCCAGATCAGCTTTCGCGGGCAGCCATGGCCACGTTGTTGCGAGTGATCAGTTTGAGTTCGCCCAAGGCTTCAAACAGGTTGGCGCGTGCCTTTTCCGACAGGTTGGCAAACATCTCCTGCAACCACTGTTCGTGGGAGGCGGCCATTTTCTTGAACTGGCGCTTGCCTTTGGGTGTCAGGCGGATCAGGGAGCTGCGACGATCGGTGAGCACCTTGATGCGCTCGACCAGGCCTTCTTTTTCCAGCTGGTCCGTAATGCCGGTGATATTGCCGTTGGTGACCATCAGGTGGCGGGACAGCTCGCTCATTTTCATGCCGGCGGGCTGACGTTGCAATTGCGCCATCAGGTCAAAACGAGGCAGAGTGGTGCTGTGTTCAGTACGCAGACGGCTGCGAATTTCGCCCTCGACCAAATTGGTGCAGGCCATCAAGCGTAGCCACAGTCGGGTGTCGAAGTGGTCGTCGCTGTGGGCACGGCTTTCCAAGTCGGGAGCGGCATCGGCGACGGCGGAAGCGGGGATATCGTTCATGATCATAGATAGCTTGCCTTAATGGTGCATGTCCAAAATATTTAGCTTTGAAGGACGCAGACCGCAGCCATGAGCAAGCTGGGTTAGCTTGGAAGGTATCTTAGGGGCTGGTTCGAAGTTTGACATTGCGACAGATCAAAGTAAATTCGTTTTTAAGCTTAAATTAATCAACTTGATAGAAAGCGCTGGCAAAGGTGACAAAGCATTGAGTAAAAAAATGCAAACTCTTGTCTGCTATTTACTTTTTCAACCGTGGCTTTGAATACTCCTGGGTCGGCGCTCTTACTTTGACCCGATGCGATAAGCTGGCTAAATGCAAGTGATTATTTAGTTGAAGTATAAGGCATTTGCTTCTGTATCGTTCATTTGCCTAATCATTTTCCTGCTATTTTTGATACTTTTTTTTGTTTCAAAAATAATGCCTGCAGTAATTTTTCTTAATTGAAAAATAGGCATGCTGTGGATCGATTTGTTTCTCGTATCCTGAAATTTATTATTGAATTTTGCGTTGCACAGGCAAGAACATCAGAGATTTACGGGCCAGTTCAGGATACCCCTGAAACAGCTGAGGATGATGCGCTACTGCGGATAACCCGTAGTCGGGATTGCTGATACTGAAGCGTTTTTTTTGCTAATATCCTTTAGAACTAAACAATATAGACCTTGCCAATTTGGCTGGCGCCTTTGATGGATCAGGGTCTACGCCTGAGTGGGGCGTAATCTACGCAGGAGATAAGGATGGAACGTTCAGCGCACCTTGATACCTTTGCACGCGACAATCTGCCACCCATGGAGTGGTGGCCGGAGATGTTGCTGGAAGGAAATCCGGATGTGGACTATCCCGCTCGTCTTAATTGCGCTGTCGCGTTGTTGGGGGAGCAGGTAGCAGCGGGGCATGGTGATCGCGTGGCTTTGCAGTGGGCACAGGGCGATGAGAATCGCAGCCTGACCTACAAGCAGCTGGACGTGCTGACCAACCGTATTGCTCATGTTCTGGTTGAGGATCTGAAGCTGGTGCCCGGCAACCGGGTTTTGCTGCGTGGCCCCAATAACCCCATGATGGCCGCTTGCTGGTTGGCCAGCATCAAGGCCGGTCTGGTGACGGTTCCCACCATGCCTTTGTTGCGTGCCGTGGAACTGAAGACCATTCTGGACAAGGCCGAGATTCATGCCGCCCTGTGTGATGAGCGCCTGCGCGAAGAGCTGGAGCACTGCATGGACTCCGCGCACGACTCCTACACGCCCGTTCTGAAGCAACTGCTGTGCTTTAACGATGAAAGCGCTAATGGTCTGGAAGCCTTGCTGGCTGACAAGCCCGAAGCGTTCACCGCTTGCGATACCGCGGCTGACGATATTTGTCTGATCGCTTTCACCAGCGGTACGACCGGCCAGCCCAAAGGTTGCATGCACTTCCACCGTGATGTGCTGGCAATGTGCGATACCTTCTCGCGTCACGTGCTGCGTTTGACCCCGGATGATGTGGTCTGCGGTACGCCTCCTTTGGCCTTTACCTTCGGCCTGGGTGGTCTGCTGTGCTTTCCGCTGCGTGTGGGGGCATCGACTGTCTTGCTGGAGCGTCTGACACCTTCCGATCTGCTGGGCATGATTGACCGCTTCAAAGTAACCATGAGCTTTACCGCGCCCACCTTCTATCGTCAGATGGCCGGTTTGGTGGACCGTTACTCCTTGGCCAGCTTGCGTGCCACCGTGTCGGCAGGCGAAGCCTTGCCAGATGCGACGCGTCAGCTTTGGAAACAGGCCAGCGGCATCGAGATGACGGACGGCATTGGCGGTACGGAAATGATTCACGTGTACGTGTCCAGTCCACCAGAAAAAGTGCGGGCCGGTGCGATTGGTCAAGTGGTGCCTGGTTATGTCGCCACGATTCTGGACGATGATCTGAATCCGGTGCCGGTCGGTACGGTAGGCCGCTTGGCCGTGAAAGGCCCAACAGGCTGCAAGTATCTGAACGATGAACGTCAGAAGCAGTTTGTTCAGGGCGGTTGGAATTTCCCTGGTGACACCTTCAAGATGGACGAGGACGGCTACCTGTATTACCAGGCCCGTAACGACGACATGATTGTTTCCTCGGGCTACAACATTGCCGGCCCAGAGGTGGAAGGTACCTTGCTCAAGCACGAGGCTGTTGCCGAGTGTGGCGTGGTGGGTGCTGCGGACGAAGAGCGTGGCCAGATTGTGCAGGCTTTCATTGTGCTCAAGCCCGGCTTTACCGGCAGCGATGAGCTCAAGAAAAAGCTGCAGGATTTTGTGAAGGAGAATGCCGCTCCCTACAAATACCCGCGTGCCATCGAGTTTGTGGCTTCCTTGCCTCGTACTGAAACAGGCAAGTTGCAGCGCTTTGTGCTGCGTCAGATGGCGCAGGACTGAGTCACCAGGCAATAAAAAAGCGGGCTTAGGCCCGCTTTTTTGTGTCCGGAGCGTTTAGTTCTTGAAAGTAGCAAAAACTTCGCGGGCCGCTTGCACGGTTGCGTCGGTAATGTCGGAGGTGTGCTGTACCGATACAAAACCGGCTTCAAAGGCTGATGGTGCAAAGTACACACCCTTGTTCAGCATGGCGTGGAAGAACTGCTTGAAGCGTTCGATGTCGCCAGCCGAGACTTCGGCCAGGGAGGTAGGGACGTTCTCGCTGAAGTAGATGCCGAACAAGCCGCCCTGGTGGTCGGCGGTGAAGGGCACACCGGCGTCTTTCGCAGCCGCTTTCAGGCCCTGAATCAAGTTGGCCGTATTGGCGGTCAGGGTGTCGTAGAAGCCGGGTTGAGCCAGTTTCTTCAAGGTGGCCAGACCAGCCGCCACAGCGACAGGGTTACCGGACAGGGTGCCTGCCTGGTAAACGCCACCGACGGGAGCGACGCATTGCATGATGTCGCGGCGACCACCGAAAGCACCAACGGGCATACCGCCACCAATCACCTTGGCCAATGTGGTCAGGTCAGGTCGAATGCCGGTCAGACCTTGTACGCCTTGAGGGCCAACGCGGAAGCCCGTCATGACTTCGTCAAAAATCAGTACGGCGCCGTATTCGGTACACAGTTCACGCAAGCCTTCCAGAAAGCCGGGGGCTGGGCGCACCAGGTTCATGTTGCCGGCAAAAGGCTCAACAATAATGCAGGCGATTTCGCTGCCTTTTTGTTTGAAAGCATCGCGCACGGCGTCCAGATCGTTGTAGTCCAGAACCAGGGTGTGGCCCACAAACTCGGCCGGTACGCCTGCGGATGTTGGGTTGCCAAAGGTCAGCAGGCCGGAACCGGCTTTGACCAGCAGGCTGTCGGCGTGGCCGTGGTAGCAGCCTTCAAATTTGATGATGGTGTTGCGGCCAGTAAAGCCACGGGCCAGACGAATGGCGCTCATGGTGGCTTCGGTGCCGGAGCTGACCAGACGCACTTGCTCGATGGACGGCAGCATCTTGGTCAGGGTCTCAGCCAGCACGACCTCGCCTTCGGTAGGCGCACCGTAGGACAGGCCGTGTACGGCGGCTTCCTGTACGGCCTTGATAACGTCCGGATCGGAGTGGCCCAGAATGGCCGGCCCCCAGGAGCCTACGTAGTCCGTGTATTGCTGGCCGTCTGCATCCCAGATGTAAGGGCCTTGGGCGCGTTCGACAAAGCAGGGTGTACCGCCCACGGAACCGAAGGCACGGACGGGCGAGTTGACGCCGCCGGGGATGACTTTGCAGGCACGTTCAAAAAGTTCGGAGTTACGGGACATGAGGCAAGAATCCAGAGGTGAAAAGGTCAAGGCCAGGCAAGGGATCAGCGCACAAAGCGCGACGGGGCCTGGGCGTGAAAGTAGTCGGTAAAACGTTGCGCCGTGGCGCGTATATCGCTGGTTTCAAACAGGCTGCTGATAACGGCAACGCTATCGACCCCTGCTTCCAGCAGTTCGGGCATTTTCTCGGGTGTGATGCCGCCAATCGCAACAATGGCAGCACGCCGTCCCTCGTGTTCTTGTTCTTGGCAAAGCAGTCTTGCTTGACGCAAGGTGTTCAGTTCAGCCGGTGGCGCTTCGGGTTTGACGCTGGAGGGATACATGGCTCCGAAGGCAATGTAGTCTGCATCGTCTGCCAGAGCCTGGCGCGCCAGATCCAGACTGTTGTAGCAGGAGCGTCCCAGCAGGGCTTGCGGCCCCAGTGCCTGACGGGCCTGGGTCAGTTCGCCATCGCTTTTGCCCAGGTGTGCGCCTTGCACGTCAAACTCTTGCGCCCAGCTCCAGTGGTCGTTTACCAATAGCGGCAAATCCAGGGACAGGCACAGCTTGATCAGCTCTTTGAGTTGCTGCTGGCGGATTGGTTCCGGGCCGTTCTTGCGACGGAACTGCAGAACCTGCAAACCACCTTCGTGAGCGGCACGCACGGCGTTCAACAAGCGGGCGGTGTCGTCCCATTCGGGAGTAACGCCGTAAAGACCGGCGGGAAAGCGCAAGGTGGTGGGGTCAGTCATCTTGGGGAGCAACAGGGTTGAACAGGCGATGGCCCATACCGGGCTGGAAGGTGTTGCTGGCGCGTGCCTGCAGATGCAACAAGGCTGATTCTACCGCGTTATCCAGCTCGTGACCTTGAGCCAGAAAGCTCAGGCAGGCGGTAGCCAGCAAACTGTCTATGTCCTGCTGGCGCAGGCCGCCATCCAGCGGCATGCTGTAGTCCAGTCGGCCATGGTGACCCTGGAAACGTGTGTGCCACTGCCCGGCGGTCCCTGGCACGCCCGTCACCAGTACGGCATTGGCACCGTTGTTCAACAAGGTTTCCACGGCATCCGGGGTGTCGCCCAGCAACTCGTCGGCTTGCCAGCGCTCCAGACTGGGATGGTCGATCAATAATAAGGAGCTCAGCGGCAGGAGCAGGCGTAAACTGGCATCAAGAGCGTCGTCCGCATCCAGTTCGTCCAGGCCCGTGGGCATGGCGCTCAGGTGCAGGACCAGGGGCAGTTCAGGGTAGTCAGAGCATAGCTCGGCCACCATGCTGGCGATTTCAGGGCTATAGACAGGTCCGCACTTGATGGCCTGGATGTTCATGTCTTCCAGCAAGCAGCGCGCCTGGTCGTCGGCAATGTCTTCTGCCAGGGTCTGGATGTTTTCCTGCTGGGCGCTATCGCGTACCAGCAGGGCGGTTGGCACACTGACGATATGGCAGCCCAGATGAGCGCCAGTGATTGAATCGGCAGGCAGGTGGGCTCCACCGCTTGGGTCATAAGGAGCCAGCACGAGCGCCAGGGCAGGACTTGAATTTTTGATTTCAGCAGCCATCTTGTCTTGGATACACATGCAGGGCCAGCACGGCTCTGGATGTCACGGGTTGAGTAATTTAGTAATATGAACCCCATTTTAATGGATTGCCCCGATTTGCACGCGGATCGGACTATGTTTACAAATACAGTAGGAATACTATGCGTACGTGGATGTGCCTGATTTGCGGCTGGATTTATGATGAAGAAGCAGGTTTGCCTGAGGAAGGCATTGCGCCGGGCACACTCTGGGAAGATGTCCCTCCGAACTGGGTCTGTCCCGAATGCGGCGCTCGTAAGGAAGACTTCGAAATGATCCAAGTGTGATCATCTCAAGTTCCAAGGTGGTTTGTTTTGACGGGAGGTGTGTATGAGTGCCACTAGCCAGTCCCCGCTAATCCAAGAAAGCGCTGATCTAACGCACCACCTGTTACTTGCCATGCCCGGTGTGGTTTCGGGCAGCTTGGCCGATACGGTGATTTATGTCTGTGAACATAATGAACAAGGTGCTTTGGGCCTGGTCATTAATCGACCAACGGATCTGAGCCTGGTTGAATTGCTGTCTCGCATCGAGGTGGACGTGGAAAACCGGGCTGATCTGGCCGCGACCTCCGTCTACTTCGGTGGGCCCGTGCAAACGGATCGCGGCTTTGTTCTCCATGATTCTGACAAAACCTATACCTCCAGCCTGGGGGTGGGTGATCTGACCCTGACAACCTCCCGCGATGTGCTGCAGGATGTGGCTCAAGGCCAGGGGCCAGTGCATATGCTGGTTACGCTGGGCTATGCCGGGTGGGGCGCCGGTCAGCTGGAAAGCGAGATGGCCGACAATGCCTGGCTGAGCATCAAGGCCACCCATGAAATCCTGTTCTCTACCCCGGTTGGGGAGCGCTATGATCGCGCCCTGGCTTTGCTGGGAATCAGTCCTTTTACCCTGACAGGTGCTGCGGGCCATGCCTGAACACGAAACACCGTCAACGGTCAGCTCGGCACAAACCTTGCTGGCTTTTGACTATGGCCTGAAAAAAATTGGCGTGGCGCTGGGCAACACCTTGACGCGCCAGGCCCGCCCTTATACGATTTTGCGGCCCGTGACACGGGAACAGCGCTTTGCGACGATCGAGGCCTTGCTCAAGGAGTGGCAGCCCGATCGCGTCGTGGTAGGTTTGCCTTTGACCCTGGATGGCGGCGAGCAGTATGCTTCGCTGCGGTGTCGGCGTTTTGCCAACCAGCTGCACGGTCGCTATGGCGTTGCAGTAGACCTGGTCGATGAGCGGGGCTCCAGCATGGAGGCTCAAGAATTGCTGGGCAATAATGACGATGATGATGCCATGGCAGCTTGCGTGATCCTGCAGCGATATCTGGACAGCCTGCCACCGGCCTGAGCCCTCTATAAGGTTGCAGCCTTTTGATTAGTTTATTTCGTTTTAGTTGGCGCGCTGTCGTTCTGATTGTGTGGATCGTGGTCGGCTTGTTAAGCGTCGGTCTGCTTTTTCCGGTATTGCGTCCAGGCGGACGCCGCGTCATGGTGCTGCGCATGTCGCGCCTCTTGATGCTGATCTGTGGCGTGCGCGTGCTCCAGCATGGCCAGGCCGTCCAGGATCGCTCGGTGCTGTATGTGTCCAACCATATTTCCTGGTTGGACATTTTTGTCCTTAACAGCGTGCGCTGCACTTCTTTCATTGCAAAAAGCGATATTCGCCGCTGGCCGGTCATTGGCTGGTTGGTTGCGGGTGCCGGTACGGTTTTCATCGAGCGTGGGCAGCGACGTGCCATTCAGGTCGTCAGCCAGCAAATGGCCGTGTGTTTCGAGCGTGGTGATGCCGTGGGCCTGTTCCCGGAAGGTACGACTTCGACGGGGCTGGATGTACAGCCTTTTCATGCCAGCCTGTTTGAGACCGCCATCAGCTTGAATGTAGATATCCAACCTGTTGCTTTGGTGTTTGAACAGAAAGGCCAGCGCAGCGAGCGTTTTGCCTTTGTGGGTGAGCAGTCTCTGGTTGGCAATATCTGGGTGTTGCTCAGCGCCCGCCATGTTTCCGTGCACTGCCATTTTCTGGATCTGATGCCTGCTCAGTCCTGTACGCAATGGGGACGCTCACAAACGGCACAAAACGCCCGTGAACAGATTCGTGCGATCGTGTGCCCCGAGGCTGTCACCGTCGAGGCCTGACAGGCTTAGCCCGGTTTCTTGCTTTCCGGGCAGTGGATCTGAACCAGATGCCGGTCTTGCAGGCGTACAGCGCTAAGCTGACGACCCCAGACGCAGCCGGTATCCAGACTGATTACGGTAGGCGTATTCAGCAAGCCTAGCGTAGACCAATGACCAAAAATAATAGGTACCTGGGCACAGGCACGATTTGGCAATTCAAACCACGCCAGCAAACCCGATTCGGCATCCGGCGCACCCTTGTGCTTGAAGTCCATGCGGCCATTCACCTCGCACATGCGCATGCGGGTCAGGGTACTGACAATGGCGCGCAGGCGGTCGTAACCTTCTAGCTTGGCATCCCAACGATCCGGGTGATTGCCGAACAATTCGATAATCTTGTCTTGCCAATCATCGGCGCGCAGAAGCGCTTCCAGTTCGTGGGCGTAGCCCAGCGTTTGCTCCGGGCTCCAGTCGGGATGCACACCGGCATGAACCATCAAATGTCCATGTTCGTAATGAGCCAGGGGCTGGTGTCGCAGCCAGTCCAGCAGCTCTTGTGCGTCCGGCGCAGCCAGCAGTTCCTGCAAGGTATCCTGCTTGCCGGATTTACGTACCCCGGCAGCAACTGCCAGACAGTGAATGTCGTGGTTGCCCAGCACGCAGACGGCGCGATCGCCCAGGGACCGAATCAGGCGCAGCGCACCGAGCGAGTCGGGGCCACGGTTGACCAGGTCACCCGCGAACCAGAAGGTAGCCTGGCTGTCGGACGCCACGTCAGGATGGCTGAGCAGGCTGTCCAGGGGGCGGCAGCAGCCTTGAATATCACCAATCGCCCAGATGGCGGGGGAAGTAGCTAAGGACATGATTTAGTTTGTTGTGCTGGAGTTGCGCCGCCGCCGGTTGTGCCGGTTTTCCATCATGATAAGAGCACTCAAGGCCATGGCCATGGCGATCAGGTTTGGAACCAGCGCGGTAACCCACGGTGCCAGATTACTGAGCATGGCCACGTTCAAGGCCAGCTGGTTGATCATGAAAAAGCCCACGCCCAGCAAGATACCGGTAAAGACCTTGGTGCCCACACCGCCGTGGCGGGTTTGCATGAAGCCGATCGGTGCCGCAATAGTAATCATGACCAGCAAGGTAAAGGGGTAGGCAACTTTGCGCCACAGGGCCACAACCTGACGTTTGGTCTGCAGCTTGTTAGCGTCCAGGTAGCCGATGTAGTCCTTCAGGTCCAGAATGGACATGCGCTCGGGTGTCACGACGCGTGCAATCAGTCGATCCGGCGTTAGCGTGGTGGTCAGCGTCAAGGTGGGGCGTTTTTCAATTTTGACCAGCGCTTGATCAGGTGCCTTATCCTGTGACAGAGCCGTGTGGGCCTGCTCATTGACGTGGGTCTCGGTAACGTCCTGCAAGTCTAGCTGGTTCTTGTGGAACTGCCCGCTGGGCGCTTGAGTCATTGCACTCAGGCGCTGCCCATCCGAGAAGTCGAACACGCTGACATCGCTTACCTTGCCATCGCCCTGCAGGTTGGCAATATTGATGATGCGCACCCCGCCATTGTCATTGTTTTCCTTGAACCAGTACCCGCTGTCCAGGCGTCCCCCGCCGGAGCGGCCCAGCAAGGCCATGCCTTGTTCACTGGATTTGATTTCGGCCATGGGGGTGACGTACTCGGACAGCACAAAGGCCCCCCCCACCAGGGGCAGGGTAATGGTCCAGAGCATCAGCATCATGTGCAGGCCACTGACGCCCGATGCACGCAAAATGACCAGCTCATTGCGTTGTGCCAGACTGGCCAGGGCCAGGGTGGCGCCAATCAGCAAACCGATGGGCAGCAGGTCGTACAAACGGGTGGGCAGTTCCAGGGCCTGGATGTAAAACAGATTCATCAGGGTGAATTTGGAACCGACCTTGTCCAGCTCTTCAATCAGGGCGAAAAAGGTAAACAGGCCAAGCAGGGCAATCAGCACCACGGCGCTGGAGCGATAGATTTCGGAAGCGAGATAGCGGCGTGCGGTGCGCATGAAAATAGGGCCCAGGAAAGACGTGGCTAGCTTAACAAAAATGCGGATTGCAGTCAGGGAATAGCGACTTGTCGCATACGTTGACTGATGGTGCGCGTGCGCGATTGCAAATAAGGGCTGTTACGGTTTTTGTCATAGTAGGCCGGGTTGGGCAGCATGCCTGCCAGACGGGCGGCCTGCATGGCACTGAGCTTGGCCGCATCCACCTTGAAGTAGTGGCGTGCCGCCGCTTGGGCGCCAAAAACGCCTTCCCCCCATTGGGCGACGTTCAGGTACAGCTCCAGAATGCGTTCCTTGCTCATGACGGTTTCAATCATATAGGTCAGAATCAATTCCTGACCTTTACGCAGATAACTGCGTGATTCCGACAGAAACAGATTCTTCGCCAATTGCTGGGAAATGGTAGAGCCACCGCGACGGCGGGCAGAGCCTTTTTCCGACTGACGGCGGTTGTATTCCCAGGCTTTACGAATGGCATCCCATTCGACACCCGAATGGTTCAGGAAGTTCGAATCCTCGGAGGCAATCACCGCGCGTTTCAAATTGGCGCTGATCTTGTCGTAAGGGACCCATTGGTAGCGCAGTTCGGCATCCGCATTGGCGCTGCGCAACTGGCCCTGTTCTGCCGCCATGAAGGTGGTCATGCGAGGTGGCACCACGCTATACCAGAGCACCATCAGGAACAGGGCAATCTGATAAAGCAGAACACCGGCGGCCACAGTCAGAACGGCCAGGCCAGCCAGTTTCCAGGGTTGGGCCAGAAGGCGACGCACGTCAGACTTGCCCGATGTCCTGGCGCAGCTTGGCCAGTACGGGTTCGACATCGGCCTCTACGCCGTGCCAGATCTGAAAGCTGGCGGCCGCTTGGCCGACCAGCATGCCCAGGCCATCTTTGCTATGTGTGGCACCGGCTTGCTCGGCGGCACGCATGAAGGCAGTGGGTTCACTGGCATAGAACATATCGTAGGCCAGGGAGTTGCTGCGGTAACGGGCGTCCGGCAGTTCGGGCAGATTCTGGTTCAGACTGGCCGAAGTGGCATTGATCACAATGTCCCAGTCGCCACAATGGTCATCCAGACCGCCCGCACTCAGGCGGCGCGAGGCATCCGGGTCCAGGGCAACGACCTGTTCGCGGATGTCGTAGGCTTTGGCGCTGGTGCGATTGATGATGTGCAGCATTTCGCAACCGGCTTCCAGCAAGGGAAACACCACTCCGCGCGAGGCACCACCCGCACCAATCAACAGAATACGCTTGCCTTCCGGGTTGTGGCCAACACGCAGCAGATCCGAGCACAGGCCCACGCCATCGGTATTGCAGCCATGCAACTGCCCCTCGTCCAGCCACAGCGTATTGACGGCGCCAGCCATGCGAGCACGACGGCTCAAGCGCGGGCCGACCAGATCGTAAGCCTGTTCTTTGAAGGGCAAGGTTACGTTCAGGCCACTGCCGTCCTTGAAAAACTCTTCCACCGTGGCGCTAAAGCCATCCAGTGGTGCCAGAATGCGCTCGTAGCTCAGGGGCAGGTTGAACTGGCTGGCAAACTGCGTATGGATTTGTGGGGAGCGGCTGTGCTCGATAGGGTGACCAATAACGCCGTAGCGCTTGGCGGGAGTCGTGTCGGGCATGGTTAAGCGATGCTTGTCTTGTTATGAGGTGTCAGCACCCAGGCTGAAAGCAGGTATTTTACCTCAGGGTCTGCTTTCGCTTGAGCTTGCTGTGGACAATACCGTCTTACTGCGTATCTGTGCTGTGCATACTGAGCCTGTCATGTGTAAAGCTCCAGCTGCGGGTAATGACGAGTACATCTGCGCCGGGGGCCAACTGCTCGGGCAGGGGGGCAAAAGGGGCGGCCAGTTCCACAATGCGGCGTGCGGCCAGATTCAAGGCGGCTTGTTCTGAGGGCTGAGTGATCTGGGCGCGCAGCAGGCTGCCATCACGCCGGATATAAACCGTCATTTGCAACTGGCCGTATAGCTGCTTGCCGTCCTGTTGCGGGTAGTGGCGTGTACCAGTTTGTTCAACTTTTTGACGCCACTGGTCCAGGTATTGGGCTTGCTCGCTGGCTTTGGCGCTGGGGCCCACGTAGTGGTAACGGGGCTGGCGTTGCTGCACCCGAATCTGCTCACGCAAGATTGCCAGTTGGCTATTTTGAACTTTGGGGGCCAAGTCATGGTCGTCCGGACCAGGCTCAATGGAGGCACCGATATATTCAGGACTGGGTGTGGAGGGAGGCACTTTGTCCTGACTGTCCAGTTCCCCCAGCAGGCGCTGCTGTTCGGCTTCCAGGCTTTGCTGGCGCGCACGCAAGGCCTCCAGCACTAACTGATTGGGCAGATTGGGATCAGTCAGCGGCAAAGGATTGCTGGCCTGTCCTTGCTGATGCTCTCCGCCACCGTCCAGATTCAGCTGCGCCAAGAGCTGAGGACTTAACGGTGCGGAGTCGGTGCTGAAATTGACCAGTGCCACATCCAGACTGTTGGCGGGAGCGGGCGAGGGCGCGCGAGTCGGCCAGAAGATCAGCAAAAGATGGATCAGTGCCGAAAGGGCGACCGCCAGCCACAAATAGTCTTTGGACGCGTGGCGGCGGTCGAGCTGGCTCATGGTCGTCAGTCAGCCGTGGCGACCGAGCGCAAACGGGCTTCTACTGTCAAAGCCAGTTCGTCAAAGGACAGCAGATCCAGCGTCACTTCCTGACCACGCTCCAGTGCAGGCAGGCCAGGAACGTGCAGAACCAGCGGCGCATTGGTCAGGCGCACCAGATCTTCCTTGATGAAGCTGGCCTGTACCTGCTTGATGTCGTTTTGTTGCAGCCAGCGCAGGCACCAGAAACGCTCCAGAGAGGACTGGTAGTCCGACCACTGTGTGTATTGCGATTCAAAGGCACCAATAATGGCGTACAAATCCGCATCTTTGGGTTGGAAGGGGGCGGCCAGACGCGCAGAAATTCCATGCTCGGCGGCTGCCAGAATCTGGCCCTGATTGATCAGGTCCACATAACGGCGCAGAGGCGAGGTCGACCAGATGTATTGCGGCACCCCAATGGATTCGTGCGGGCCGGGGGTGGTGGACATACGCGTACGCATGAACTGCTGGGAGCGATAAATACCGGGCACATTGTGCTCGGCCAGCAAACCGCCCCACAGCTGATTGGCCAGAATCATGTATTCAGCCACCAGCAGGCTTAGCGGCGCATTGCGCACGCGTGGCACCAGACGAATGATGGAGTTTGGATCGTCGTGCGGGCCATCCAGCTCGAAGCTGTATTCCACACGGTTATTGTTTTCCGGTTTGCCTCGCACGGCTTCACGCTGGGCTGACAGTTGGCGCGAGAAGTTCCATAGCGGACGCAGCCATTGTGCATAGGGCAGTTCGGCGTTTTCGTCGGCCAGAGCTTCTTCGCTGATGAGCGGGTCCAGCTCGTGCTGGCGCAGGTTGCCCGCCACGGTAATGCGTTCCAGACGAGTCTGATGCGACAGGATTTCACCAGTGCTGATGTCGGCGTCTACATACAGCGACAGGGTAGGACGAGTCTGCCCTTGATCCAGGGAGAAATGCGCGATCAGCTCGGGCGGCAGCATAGGGATCTTGTAGCCCGGTGTGTATACCGTTGCCATGCGATTGCGGGCAATCTGGTCGATCTCGTTGCCACGAGCCAAGGCCAGCGAAGGCACGGCAATGTGAACCCCGATACGCAGGCGGCCGGGTTCCGGATGCTGGACGGACAGGGCGTCGTCAATTTCAATCGTATTGGCGTCGTCCACCGAGTAGGCGGTGACATCGGCCTCGGGCAGGTCCTGCCCCCAATTTTGCAGGGCAATCTCCGGAAAGCCTGTCCCTTTGGGGAAGTGCGCGGCCAAAAAGCGATGTTGATGCAAAGTCAGTGGATTGGACCAGGCACCCAGCGACAGCAGCAGCTTTTCCGTGCTGACACCCAGTTCTTTCTGGGCCTGATCAAACGCTTTCCACTCCAGCGTGTTCTTGTCTGGCTGAGTCAGGAAGGTGCTGGCTTTCTCGGCAACTTCGGGCGGCAGTTCGCCCTTGATCATCTGTTCGGCCCAGGTCTGGATTTGCTCTTGCTGCAGGCGTTTCTTTTCAATGGCGGCCAGAGCGGCTTGCAAAATTTCTGGCGGAGCAGGGCGGTACAGCCCTTTGCCACGACGGTGAAAGTAGGCGGGTGCGCTGTGCAGGGCAAAGATGGTGCCGGTTTTTTCGACAGCGCTGGGCGCGTGACCGAAATAATCCTGTGCCAGCGTGGACGCTTCAAACTCCTCCTGGGGGGCGCATTCCCATAAAAAATTGATATCCAGGGATTCGGCCAGCGCTTGGGCTTTTTCCAGCAGTTCTGCCGGGGCGGGCTGCTCGAAGGTAAATAGAACGCTGTTTTTCTTTATTTTGCTGCGTTTGCCAGACGCGGATTCCACCTGCATGGTGGTATCGCTGTCAGAAAATATTTTTTCTGCTTTGAAATTACCGCTGTCTTCAAAAAGGACGTACATGATTTTCCATCTGGATGGTGCTGGCCATCCGGTAAAGATAGTTAAGGTTGTTGCAGGGCAAAGCGCAAAATTTCGTCGATCCAGGGATCAAAGTCGGTCAGGCCGTGATCTCCGCCTTCCAGAATGTGACCTTGGCTGCCTTTGTACCAGTCCGCCATCTCGCGCCAGTTCAGGACTTCATCACCTTTGGCGGCCAGCAGGTAAAAGCGCTGGGGATCGCTGGGGCGTGGTACGTGAATGTCGTTAAGCTCATCCACATAGTCGGGCAGGAAGTGAAACGGGGCGGGCGAGTGATAACAGACATGCTCGCCCACCTGCGTAGCCAGATCGCGCCCTGCGTAGACCACCGGGTTAAGCAGCACGGCGCGGCTGTGATAGTGCTGCGCCAGGTGGCTGGCATAGTAACCGCCCAGCGAGGAGCCGATCACACACAATTGATCGGCGCTCATGCCTGCCTGCATTTCCGTGTCCACAATGCGCTTGCACATGGCAATGGCCTGGGCCGGGCTGGCGGGCAATTGCGGGCAGCGCCACAGGTGCAGCAAGCCCCTGTCCTGCATGGTTTGTTTCAGGCGCTGCGCTTTGTAGGACGAAGGCGAGGAACGAAAGCCGTGTAGATAGAGGATCATGGAGGCACCTGCTATATAGATAAGAGGGTCAGCGTGACAGTTGATCCAGCAGGCGCTGATGAATGCCGCCAAAGCTGCCGTTACTCATCACGACAATGGCATCGCCGGGCTGGCTGGCCTGAACAATGGCCTGAACCATTTTATCCAAATCATTCCACGCTGTGGCGCGATCCCCTAAAGGAGCCAGGACCTTGGCCGCATCCCAACCCAGCGCGTGCTTGCCCTGGGTCTCGCCGTAGCAAAAAACCAGGTCGGCATCTTCCAGCGAACCGGGCAGGCGGGCAGCCATGGCACCCAGCTTCATGGTGTTGGAGCGTGGCTCCAGCACGGCCAGAACTCGGGTGGCTTTACCTGTCTGGCTGCGCAAACCGGCTAGCGTAGTAGCAATGGCGGTAGGGTGATGGGCAAAATCGTCGTAGACGGTAATGTCATTGACCACGCCACGCACTTCCATGCGGCGCTTGATGCCAGCGAATTGGCTCAGTGCCGCGCAAGCCTGTTCAGATTTGACGCCCACATGGTGGGCAGCGGCGATGGCGGCCAGAGCGTTCAGGCGATTGTGTTCGCCAGTCAGTGTCCATTGGACGATGCCTTGGGACTGGCCTTTGAACATCACGTCGAAAGAGGTGGCGCTGATTGCCTTGCTGTCCCAATCTCCGTCGGGGCCAAACTGTTCAACCGGCGTCCAGCATCCACGGGCCAGGGTTTCGTCCAGGCTGGGGGTGTGGGTGGGACGCAGAATCAGCCCGGTGGAGGGGATGGTACGCACCAGATGGTGAAATTGGGTCTGGATGGCGTGCAGATCAGGGAAGATATCAGCGTGATCGTATTCCAGATTGTTCAGGATGGCCGTGCGGGGGCGGTAGTGAACAAACTTGGAGCGCTTGTCGAAAAAGGCGGTGTCGTATTCGTCGGCCTCGATCACAAACAAGGATTGTTCTGGATTGAAGCGGGCCGACACACCCAGGCCGGGGGCCACGCCACCGATCAGGAAGTTGGGGGACAACTGGGCCTGCTCCAGGATCCAGCCCAGCATGGAGCTGGTGGAGGTCTTGCCGTGCGTGCCGGCCACGGCCAGAACGTGCTGCTTGTGCAGAATGTTCTCGCCCAGCCATTGCGGGCCGGATGTGTAAGGCAGGCCCTGATCCAGAATCGCTTCCATCAGAGGATTACCGCGCGTAACCACATTGCCCACTATATAGAGATCAGGGGCCAGCCTGGTTTGCTCTGCGCCAAAGCCTTCAATAAGCTCGATGCCTTGTTCTTCCAGCTGCGTGCTCATGGGCGGGTAGACCCCGGCATCGCAACCGGTAACCGTGTGGCCAGCTGAACGGGCAATCAGGGCCAGACCACCCATGAATGTGCCGCAAATTCCTAGTATATGTATGTGCATGACAATCCTCCGGCCTGTATTCTAGACGACTGTTTGATCTGATGCGTGAGCTTTGGTGAGGGCCGGTGCTATCATCCCCAGATGATATTTTTTCAGGTGTGAGCCGGTATGCGTAGGCGTCTTTTTCTGCAGAAATCGCTAGTGTGTGCAAGTCTTTTGGCCCTGCATCCCGCCCCTTGGGCCAGTTTGCTGCCTTCAGACCCTTTCCTGGCGCAAAGCTTCAAGGATCTTCAGGGCGAAGATCGCGCGCTGTCTACTTATATGGGCAAGCCTCTGGTGATCAACTTCTGGGCCACCTGGTGCGCGCCCTGCGTCAAGGAAATGCCGGATCTGCAGGAATTACACAAGCGTTACCCGGACGTGAACTTTGTGGGTATCGCAGTGGACTCGCTGGACAACGTGAACGAGTTTCTGGAGCGCGTGCCCGTCAGTTACGACATTTTGCTGGCCGGTTCAGGTGGCTTGAAACAAATGCGCAGCGTGGGTAATAAAAAGGGCGGATTGCCCTTTACCGTGGTCTTTGGCAGCAATGGCCGGGTCAGTGAACGCATTTTGGGCCAGATAGATCCCGAAAAGTTGGACGAAGTTATTAAAGCTCAACGCTAACTGGCCGACTTTTTCGCTTAATTTCGTCAAATTGTCGGTCTGGTCCACCCCTGTTTCAAACGGGATGGGACCAATGCTAACTGTTTGTAAGCCAAGCAGGTTTATGGACAAATGACGTTATTTAGCGTAAAAAGGCGGTCTGTCTTGACGAAAAATCCGCTATGGCGAAACATGTCCTGGTCCTTAACGGGCCCAACCTCAACCTGCTGGGTACCCGAGAACCCGATGTCTACGGACATCAGACTCTCGACGATATCAACAGTGGTTTACAGGTGCTGGCCGACCAGCATGGCGCGCAGTGTCATTTTTTTCAAAGTAATCACGAAGGCGGGCTCGTCGATCGAATTCATCAAGCCCGTACCGAGGGCGTGGATTTCATCCTGATCAATGCTGGGGCCTACACCCATACCAGCGTGGCGATACGGGATGCGCTTGCCGGTGTCGGTATTCCGTTTATTGAAGTTCATCTGTCCAATGTTCACCGTCGTGAGCCGTTCCGTCACCACTCCTATCTCTCTGACATCGCTAGCGGTGTCATTGTTGGTTTGGGGGCCTACGGTTATGAAGCCGCGCTGCGGTTTGCTTTGAATAGTTAGGCGGTTCGTTTCGTTTTTTTGACCAATATTTTTTTAATGCCGTCCTGACCCAGTCAGTGGCTAGTGCGGCGTTGCGGGAAGTACGCATGGATCTTAGAAAACTCAAAACCCTGATCGATCTGGTAGCCGAGTCTGGCATTGCCGAACTGGAAATCACTGAAGGTGATGACAAGGTTCGCATTGTGAAATTTTCGCAAAGCTCGGCAGCTCCCGTGGTCTATGCTCCCGAGGCTCCTGTAGCCCAGGTGGTAGCCCCCGCCGCTGGCGCTCCTGCCGCAGCTCCCGCTGCACCCGCCGTTCCCGAAGGCCACGCCGTCAAGGCTCCTATGGTCGGCACGTTCTACCGTGCTCCTAGCCCAGGCGCTGCTCCTTTTGTGGAAGTGGGCCAGACGGTCAAGGAAGGCGAGCCTTTGTGCATTATCGAAGCCATGAAGCTGCTCAACGAGATCGAAGCCGACAAGTCCGGCGTGATCAAGGAAATTCTGGTTGAAAACGGCGGGCCGGTGGAATACGGTCAGACTCTGTTCGTCATCGGTTGATGATATGTTTGAAAAAATCCTAATCGCCAATCGGGGCGAAATTGCCTTGCGTATCCAGCGCGCTTGCCGCGAGATGGGTATCAAGACAGTCGTCGTTTATTCTGAAGCTGATCGTGGTGCCAAGTACGTGCGTCTGGCCGACGAGGCCGTGTGTATTGGCCCCGCCCAAGCCCGTGACAGCTACCTGAGCATGCCTGCCATTATCTCGGCAGCAGAAGTCACCGATGCGGAAGCCATTCACCCTGGCTACGGCTTTATGGCTGAAAACGCGGACTTCGCTGATCGTGTCGAAAAGAGCGGTTTTGTCTTTATCGGCCCACGTCCCGAGAACATCCGCACGATGGGCGATAAGGTCATGGCCAAAAAAGCCATGATCGAGGCCGGTGTGCCTGTGGTTCCCGGTTCGGACGGCGCCTTGCCCGACGATCCCGCTGAAATCGTGCGCATTGCCCGTGAGGTGGGCTACCCGGTCATCATCAAGGCCTCTGGCGGTGGTGGTGGTCGCGGCATGCGCGTGGTCTACACCGAAGCCGCTTTGCTGACGGCCGTTGCCACGACCAAAACCGAAGCCGCCGCTGCGTTCAATAATCCCGAGGTCTACATGGAAAAGTACCTCGAGAATCCACGCCATATCGAAATTCAGGTATTGGCTGATGGTGATCGCAATGCCGTCTGGCTGGGTGAGCGCGACTGCTCCATGCAGCGTCGTCACCAGAAAGTGATTGAAGAAGCACCGGCTCCAGGTATTCCACGTCGCCTGATCGAGCGCATCGGCGAGCGTTGTGCCGATGCCTGCCGTCGCATGCGTTACCGCGGTGCTGGTACGTTTGAATTCCTGTACGAAAACGGCGAGTTCTTCTTTATCGAGATGAACACCCGTATTCAGGTCGAACACACCATCACTGAAATGATCACCGGCATTGATCTGGTCCAGGAGCAGATCAAAGTGGCCGCAGGCGAGAAGTTCGTGCTGCGCCAGCGTGACATCGAGTTTGAAGGTCACTCGATCGAATGCCGTATCAACGCGGAAGATCCATTCAACTTCGTACCAAGCCCGGGCTTGATTACCAAGTGGCACACTCCCGGTGGCCCTGGCGTGCGTATCGACTCGCACGTGTTCACCGGCTACACCGTGCCGCCGTACTACGATTCCATGATTGCCAAGCTGATTACCTACGGTAAGACGCGCGAGCAAGCCATTGCCCGTATGGACATTGCCTTGTCCGAAATGGTGGTGGAAGGGATCAAGACGAACGTGGATCTGCACCGGGAATTGATGCAGGACGCCAGCTTCAAGGCAGGCGGCACCAGCATTCACTACCTGGAACAAAAGCTGGCCCAACGTAGCAAGTAAGGGCAGCAACAGGTCAGGCCACAGGCCTGACCTGACAAGAATGATGACTATGTAAAACAGGGGCGAGCCCCCTGTTTTGCTTTATGGAAACTATGTATGCGTGAACTCTTACTGAGCTGCCAGGAACACGAGGCCGAGCGCTTGTCCGATGCCTTGCTTGAAGCGGGCGCCTTGTCGGTGTCGGTGGAAGATGCCGATGGAGATACCGACCAGGAAAAGCCCCTGTTTGGCGAACCTGGTATCGAACCGGATGTGCTGGCCTGGGACCGAAATCGGGTGGTGGCCTTGCTGCCCGAGGAGCTGGAGCCTGAAGAGTTGTTGCAACCACTTTTTGAAGCCGGTGTGCTGGATCCTGCAAAGGCCCAGTGGAGCGTGCGCGAAGTACCCGACGAGGATTGGGTTCGTTTGACGCAATCGCAGTTTGGTCCCATCCCGGTGGGCGATCGTATCTTGATTGTGCCCAGCTGGCACAAGGACGACGAGGACCTGCCAGTCGCCCAGGAAGGCGATGACGGCCTGGTGCGCATTGAATTGGACCCCGGCCTGGCCTTTGGTACCGGCAGTCACCCCACGACGCATTTGTGTCTGGATTGGCTGGCTCATCATGTGCAAGCGGGTCAGACCGTGCTGGACTACGGTTGTGGCTCCGGTATCTTGGCGATTGCCGCCCGCAAGCTGGGTGCTGGCCATACGGTTGGTGTGGACATTGACGAGCAGGCCGTGATTGCCACGCGCTACAATGCGCAAGTCAATCAGGTCGAGGTTGAAGGCTTGCTGCCCGATGCCATGCCCGCCGGGCAAACGGATCTGGTTGTCGCCAACATTCTGGCCAATCCCCTGCGTATGCTGGCTCCCATGCTGGCCAACCGTGTCAAACCGGGCGGGCATTTGATCCTGTCCGGTATTTACGATTGGCAGGCCGAGGAAATGATCGAGGTCTATTCCTCCTACTTGCCCATGTCGGTTTGGCAGGAGCGCGATGGCTGGGTGTGTTTGGCTGGTCAACGCCCGTTATAAGACGGCAGAACTTAAGGTGAGTTCATGGAGCTAAAGACTCGCTGCCCCCGTTGCGGGACATCGTTTGCAGCCAGTGTAGAAACGCTGCAACGCCGCCGGGGCTATATACGCTGCATTCAATGTGCGCATATCTTCGATGGCTTTGAAGAAGTCATTGATGAGCAAGCCCCTGAGCCTTCCTATCATTCCCCCGCCACGCCGGTTCAGATCGAGCCGCGCCTGGCGCCCGAGCCACCTGTTTCGCCACGGCAGGAACAGGTGCAGTCGGTGGACCTGCAAGCGCCCATTCCAGGCCCGCGTTTTGTGGAGCATTCCCGTCACGCCCCGCCGCGTGATGAAGGCACGGCCCACGAATCCTTGCAGGTACGCAAATTCCCCGACTCCATCCTGGCTCAAGCACCTGTCACTCCGGCAGAGCCTCCTGGCGTAAGCGCAGAGCCCTTTTTCCGTTCGGCAGAGCCGCCGGTTAACTCGGTAGAACACTCGATCCGCTCTGCGGAACCCTCTGTCATTCGCGCTCGCTCCAGACATGAGCCTTTGCTGCAGGATGATCAGGACACTCCGTTTTTTGTATCGGCTGGTCCTGCTTCTGAACCGGACGGTGATCATCATATTGGCCAGGCCTCCTGGTCGGCAGCCGAGCCCGAGTTCAGTGTGGGGGACCGTGCCAGTGCCTTGCGCGCTTCTTACCCCTCGCGTCAGGCTGATGGCACTCATGACGATGATGGCGAGCATTTCCAGCAGGACTGGGTCATTGATCCCAACCCCGCCTTGCAGCGCGAAACGCGTTACGAGGGCGAGGCCAGCTTTGGCCAGCGCGTGGGTTCCTTGATCTGGACCAGTTTGTGCATAGTGGGCGCGGTGCTGTTCATTTTGCAGCTGATGTACGTGTATCGCGTGCAGATTGTCAGCCAGATACCCATGCTGCGCCCGGTATTCGAGAGTACGTGCCAGACCTTGTCGTGCAAGGTTCCCTACGAGCGTCGTCTGGACCAGATTCGCGTGCAGGCTTCGGCCCTGCATAAAGCGCCGAATCAGCCCGGACAGTCCACCTTGGGCTTTACGCTGCGCAACGAGTTTGAGCGGCCCCAGGAGTGGCCTACGCTGGTCCTGGATTTGAAAGATTTTTCCGGAGCCTTGATCGCCCGGCGCAATATCACGCCCGATCAGTATCTGGCCCCCGAGCGACGCGAGCCCGCGTTTGCAGCGCGCAGTGAAATTATGGTGCGTCTGCCTTTGAATACCGGGCAGCTCCAAGTTAATGGCTACCAGATTAGCCCTTTTTTTCCTTAAGGTAATTTATGACCGAGCGAGTGCTGGTATGTGGTTCGATCGCGTTTGATACGATCGCGGTTTTCGAGGGGTACTTCAAAGATCACATCTTGCCCGATAGCATCAAGACCCTGAGCGTTTCTTTCTTTGTGCCCAGCTTGCGTAAAGAGTGGGGCGGTTGCGCCGGCAATATCTCCTACACGCTGAACATGCTGGGTGGCCAGCCTGTGCCTGTGGGTGCTGTTGGTAGCGACGGTGTGGATTATGTGCAGCGCCTGCAGAACCTGGGCATTGATACCAGCATGGTGCGTGTGATGCCCGAGATGTTCACCCCTCAGTGCTTCATCACCACAGACCTGGCCGCCAGCCAGATCACCTCTTTTCACCCTGGCGCCATGGTCAGTTCGGCCCAGATTGATTTGTCCGGTCAGGAAGCGGCCTGGGGCATTGTGGCTCCGGACTCCAAAGACGGCATGTTTGCCCATGCCCGCCGCCTGCATGCGCAAGGCACGCCCTTCATTTTCGACCTGGGCCAGGCCATGCCTTTGTTCGCTGGCGAGGACCTGCTGGAGATGCTGGAACTGTGTCAAGTTCTTACGGCTAACGAATACGAAGCCGAAGTGATTGAACAGCGCACTTCCAAGAGCATGGCCGAGATTGCCCAGGGCCTGCAAGCGGCTGTCGTGACGCGTGGAGAGCATGGCAGCACGCTTTACCACAACGGTCAGACCTACGAAATTGGCCCGGTGCCCGTGGAAAATGTGGTGGATCCTACCGGCTGCGGCGATGCTCATCGCGCAGGCCTGTTATATGGTCTTACAAAAGGCTGGAGCTGGCAGGAGGCTTGCAGCTTGGGCAACTTGATGGGCAGTATTAAAATCCAGGCTGATGGCCCACAAAATCATGAATTTAAACGGTCAGATATCTCGGCCATGCTAAAACAGCACTATGGGATTGAACGCAGTCTCTAAGATAGCGTCCAACAATTTTTTATGGTTCGGCCAGCTACGTTTTTCGGAGTAAACCGTATGTACGTCTCTTTTTTCGATCGACCCAAAGTACGTCTGCTGGTAGTCGCTAGCCTGGCAGCACCCGTGTTTTTGCTGGCCGGTTGTGCCAATAAATCGGCCTCCAGCTCGGTGTACAGCTACGGTCAGGCTCAGCGCGAACAAATCGTGCGTTTGGGTACTGTTGTTTCGGTGCGCGCCGTCACTATTCAGGAAGATCAGAGCTCCGGCGTGGGCACCGTGGGTGGTGCTGCCTTGGGTGGTGTGGCTGCCAGCAGCATTGGTGGTGGCCGTGGCAGCATTCTGGCCAGTATTGGTGGTGCCATTCTGGGTGGTCTGGTGGGTAATGCCGTTGAAAACCGCATGGGTAAAACCCAGGGTCTGGAAATCACGGTTCAGCTGGATAATGGCGAAACTCGTGTGGTGGCCCAGGAAGCCGACGTTCCTCTGTCCGCAGGTCAGCGTGTACGTATGCTTAGCGGTAACGGCCCAACTCGTGTGGTGCCCTTGTAATCAAGGTCCCAAAGCTTTGTGCATAAAAAACCCGGCCAATGGCCGGGTTTTTTTATACCTGCTGATAGAACCTGTCTTGGGCGCGCTCGCGCTCCAGCAAGGTTTTCTTGCGCTCCAGCCCCCAACGGTAGCCCGCCAGATCCCCGCTTTGCCGCAAGACTCGATGGCAGGGAATGGCGATGGCCAGGATGTTGCTGGCGCAGGCTCGTGCGACTGCTCGGGCGCCTTTAGGCATGCCCAGGCGCTCGGCAATCTCGGTATAGCTCAGCGTCTGGCCTGCCGGGATATGACGCAAAAACTCCCAGACACGTTGTTGAAAGGCGGTGCCTTGAATGTCCAGAGGCAGGTCCAGATCCCGGGCGGAGTCTTCCACCATGGCAAGCACTTGAACGACCCGTTGCTTGAGAAGAGAGTCCGCACGAATCAGTTCAGCAGCCTTGAAGCGATTCTGCAACTGTTCCAGCAAGACCTGGGCATCATCACCCAAGGAAATCGCACAAATCCCGCGGTCGCTTTCTGCAACCATCAATACTCCCAAGCTGGATTGGGTAATTGCAAAACGAATTGGGCTGCCTGGACCTTGCTGGCGAGGTGCCTTGGCCTGCACGCGTGGACTGCGATGTACAGCGTTTGGAGCAGGGGCGGTTGCGGGCGCCTGCTTGGGCATGCGCCACAAATACCAGGAAGCTACGCTGCGATAGGGGGCCCAAGCCTGGCCGATGTCACGCAAGGCGCGGGCTGAGGGGGCTTTGTCCAAGCGCTTCAAATGACGATAGCCCTCACGCACCCCGAAGTCGTCTGCGGGCAGAATATCCTCATGCTCCAGCGTGTACATCATCATCATTTCCACCGTCCAGCGGCCTATGCCGCGTAGTGTGGTCAGCTGCTTGATCAGATCTTCATCAGGCATTTGCAAAGCGGTGGCCTGATCGGGAATGATCCCATCCAGACGTGCCTGCGCCAGCCCCAGAATGCTGTTGGCCTTGGCCCCGGACAAGCCACAGGCGCGTAGGGTTTCATAGGGAGTAGCCAGCACCTCTTCGGGTGTTGGACAGTGGCCGTGCGGATAAATATCAATCAGGCGCTGCAGGATGCGTTCAGCGGCACGAGTATGCAATTGCTGATACACCACCGAGCGGATCAGGGCTTCGTACGGGTCGCGTTCGGGGCGTGGCTGATGGATGCAAGGACCCACGTGGACGACCAATGCTTGCCAGTCCGGGTCCAGCGCGGCCAGAAACTGTTCGGCCTCGCGGTAGCGGCTGGCGGGGTCCGGTTTTGATGGAAGACGAGTCATGACAGTGGCCTGCTGATGGGTGATGAGGCCAGTATAAAGTCGGTGCAGGGACAAGACACCCTGATTCTTGCTCTTGAATTCGGAGTGAAAAAAAACCTGGGCATGGCCCAGGTTTTTCAAGTTTTCAACGTGCAGTGCTTAGATTGGCACCAGGCTGAACGCCGTGCGAGTGATGACCATATTGAGCACTTGTGTCAGCAGCAGGATAACCAGCGGCGACAGGTCCAGGCCACCCAGATCCGGCAGGACACGACGTATCGGGTCCAGTAAGGGGGCGGTAATCGAGCGCAGCAAGGGCATGCTGGGTGATTGTGGCTGAATCCAGGACAGCAGCGCTTGCAGCAGCACGACCCAGAAGATCAGGCTCAAGGTCCAGCGCAGCACGGTAAAGATAGCGGCCAGCAAGAACATGGGGAAGTTCGAGAGCATGGACACTGAGCCGGTCAGCACCATGGCACTCAGAACCAGGTAGACCAGTGCGCTTAGCCAGGCTGCGACTAAAGAGGTCCAGTCCCAATGATTGCCGCTTTTGATCACGCGCCGCAAAGGCATGACCAGCCAGTCCGTGACCTTGAACATGGCTTGCGAATAAGGGTTGAAAGGATGGATTCTGAGCGCATACACCCAGGCACGCAGTAGCAAAATCGTGCCCAGCAGCGACAGAACAATATGGATTAGGAAGAGGGCGACTTCACTGAACATAGTTGCTTGGTATGAATTGATGGGAGAGGGAATTGTCGCATGCAAGTGCTACAAACCAAAGAGCCACCCTGATCAGGGTGGCTCTTTGGGGAGAAACATGAAAGCAGCGTGCGATTAAGGACGCTTGCCAGTTGGGAAGGGCCAGGAGCCAGCCGGGTTGACGTCTTCGCGGCGAGGTTCAGCAGGCGCTGCCGCCGTTTTGGTCGCTTTGCGAGCCGCTGTTTTATTGCCTGCTTTAGTGGTGGCTTTGGTCGTTGTGCTGGTCTTTGGGGTCTTGGTTTCTGCGGTCACGGATTTAACTTCTTTCTTCTTTGGAGCTACGGGTTTCTTGGCACTGCCAGTAGGACTGGCTTTTTTAGCCGCGGTCTTTACAACTGCCTTGGTGCCGGTTTTGGTGGCAGGTTTCGCTGCCGCTTTGCTGGGTGTGGCTTTTTTGGCCACGGGTTTGCTTGCCTTGGTGCTGGCCGGTTTTTTTGCGGCAGCGGTGGCAGCAGGTTTGGTGGTAGCGGGTTTGGCGCTGGCCGTTTTGGGCGCAGCGGCTTTTTTAGCTACCGTTTTTTTGGCAACCACTTTCTTTGCCACCGTTTTCTTGGCTACCGCTTTTTTAGCGACGGCCTTTTTGGCAACGGCTTTCTTGGCCACAGCCTTTTTAGCGACCGTCTTTTTGGCGGCTGCTTTTTTGGCTACGGTTTTAACGGCGGCTGTCTTGGTTGCGGCGGCTTTGACTGCCGTGGTTTTCGCTGGAGTGGCTTTCTTTACCGCTGCTTTTTTCGCGACTGTTTTCTTGGCAGTTGCGCTAGTCGCAGACTTGGCAGGGGCTTTTACAGCAGCCTTGCTGGTCTTGGTAGCGGTGGTTTTAGCGGGGGACTTGGGGGCAGCGGGTTTGCTGCTGGGACTGGTCTTGGTAGCAGTAGCTTTTACGGGTGCTGCGGCTGCTTTTGCTGGCGTTGCTTTTTTTGGGCTAACGGCTTTTGTGCTTGCTGCTTTTGCTGCGCCTTTCTTGGCTGTTGCCATGATCATGCTCCTTGAGAACAAGTCTTTAGTTTGTCCACACCCATTTGACCTGGCCTGGAAAACTGCAATGGCCTTTTTCAAATGACGCAGGCGTTTAAGGTCGATACCTTATACGCTTAGAAGTCTAACGCAAGCCCCTACACAGTCAAGCATTAATCATGGCTTGGGGCTTATGGATTTAGGAATCGGTGTCTGCTGTCTCAAATAAGTTGCGTTCTCGACACGCGCAATCACACCATTGCTGCATCCAAGTCCCTGATTTTTGACGCATTGCTGGATGGATTGCATGGCGTTTTTCTGCTTTGAATGCTTTGTTTTAAGCATGGAAAAGGCGCTTGAAAACGGTCTTTAATTCGTGGTTGATTGATGCTTTTCAATGTCGCTTCAAATCAAAAAAAAGCCCTGCATAAGCAGGGCTGAAAGGGCAGGTTAATCGTTTCGAAAGCCGCAGTGGGCAAGGCTTAGGCGGGAACAGCCTGAATTTCCGGACCTGTTTTTTTCAATTGCTGCGACAGCTCGGCAAAGCGGGCTTCATACTTCTTGGCCGACTCCATTTTCACGGGACCGAAGCCGCGCAATTGTTGAGGCAGTTCGGCCAGCTCCAAAGCGGTGGCGTAGTTGGCTTGGTCCAGATTCTTGCTCAAGTTGTTGAGCAGGTTCTGGTATTCGCGCCAGAACCGACGTTCCATCCGACGCTCATGGGTGTAGCCAAAGGGATCCAGTGCCGTGTTGCGCAGACCTTTGCCCTTAGCCATCCAGCGCAGCAAGGTGGCCGTGCGTGGACCCAAGGTGATCTTGCGTGGGCGGCCGGTAGCCGGATCACGGCGTGCCAGCAAAGGCGGTGCGAAATGAAAGCGCAAGGAGAAGTCACCTTCAAATTGCTGTTCCAGATCCTGGCGGAATGCAGGCGAGCTGAACAGGCGAGCGACTTCGTACTCGTCCTTGTAGGCCATCAGCTTGTACAAGCTGCGTGCGGCTTTTTCAGTCAAGGCAGGGCGCTGACCCGGACGCAGTTTTTGCTCGGCGTCACGCAGTGCATTGATGGTGTTGGTGAAGCGCTGGGCATAAGCGGCGTTCTGGTATTGCTCCAGGCTGCTGGTGCAGCGCTGCATGATTTGTTCCAGTGTTTCGCGACGCTGCAAGGTCACCACTTGAGCGGCCGGAGCCAAGAGGCTGGCCAGTGCTTTTTCATCGTGAGCCAATACGCGACCCAAATGGAAAGCATCCAGGTTGGCCTGAATGGCCACCCCGTTCAGACGGATGGCCTGTTCAACCGCCGCGCTGCTAACGGGCATGGAACCTTGCTGCCAAGCCATACCCATCAAGAGCATATTGGACAGCAGGCTATCGCCGAACAGCAGGGTGGCAGCCTGGTGAGCATTGAACGACCGTACCTGGTTTTCGCCAGCAGTGGTCTTCAGTTGGCTCAGCAAGTGCTGCGCATCCAGAGGAGCATCCGGGTTGCGGGTGAACTCGGCTGTGGGGGCCAAGTATTCGTTGATGATGGCGTGAGTATGACCAGGGCGCAGGCAGGACAGGGCATTGGGGTGAGCGGCTGCCACCACATCGCACAAGATCGCCAGGTCAGCCTGGCCGGGGTCAACACGCACGGCCCCCGTGGTCTCTTTATTGGCAGACAGACGAATGTGGCTGATGACGGTGCCGCCCTTTTGAGCCAGACCTGTCATGTCCAGCACCGAGCTAGAACGACCTTCCAGGTGCACAGCCATGGAGAGCACCGCGCCAATGGTAATCACACCCGTACCACCCACACCGGCCACAATCACATTGCAGTCGCGCGCTTGAATGGCGGGTTGTGGCAGCGTGTCCAGCTTGGCCAGCAACTGGGCCTTCATATCGGCCGGACCGTTTTGATCACCACGGCGCAGGGCACCGCCCATCACCGACACAAAGCTGGGGCAGAAACCGTCCACGCAGGAGTAGTCCTTATTACAACTGGACTGGTCGATCTGGCGCTTGCGGCCTTCAGGAGTTTCAGCAGGCACCAAAGACAGGCAGTTCGATTGCACACCGCAATCCCCACAGCCTTCGCAGACGGCCTTGTTAATAAAGAGGCGACGGGCAGGATCGGGGTACTCGTTCTTTTTACGACGACGACGCTTTTCAGCCGCACAGGTCTGGTCGTGAATCAGAATGGTGACGCCAGGGATCTCGCGCAATTCACGCTGCAAGCGATCCAGCTCGCGACGGTGATGTACATCCACACCGGCAGGCAGGCTGACACCGCGATAGCGCTCAGGCTCATCGGTGGTGATGACCACACGACGCGCACCTTCACCAATGGTTTGCTGGCAAATGCGGGGTACGGAGATCGGGCCGTCAACCGGCTGACCGCCCGTCATGGCAACCGCATCGTTAAACAGAATCTTGTAGGTAATGTTGGCACCCGCGGCAATCGCCTGACGAATCGCCAGATAGCCGGAGTGAAAGTACGTGCCTTCACCCATGTTCTGGAACATGTGGCCCGTTTGGATAAAGGGTGACAGGCCCACCCAGTCCGTGCCTTCGCCACCCATTTGAGTCAGACCACGGGTTTTGCGGTCCATCCAGGTTGCCATGTAGTGACAACCCACACCCGCCATAGCCTGGCTGCCTTCGGGTACTTTGGTGGAAGTATTGTGCGGACAGCCCGAACAGAAGTAGGGGCGACGTGTCAGACCATTGGTATCAATCGGTGCCAGGTTTTGCACCGTACAGGCAGGCAACTGCACATTGGCATGATGGCCCAGCCAGCGACGCAGACCCACGGCCACACGGGCAGGGCTGAGCTGGCCATCGGCAGGGATCAGCACTTCATTTTCGATATCGCGCTTGCCCGACACCGTAGGGCGCTGGGCACGGTTAAAGAGCAGATTCTTTAACTGGTCTTCAATGATCGGGCCTTTTTCTTCAATGACCAGAACGTGGTCCAGGCCTTCAATAAAATCGTTCAGTGATTGCGGGTTAACAGGCCAGCTCAAACCAATTTTCAGATGGCGAATGGCGGGCAGATTATCCAGACCGCTGAGCTGCTGCAGCGCGTCCAGCGTATCCAGTGTGGCTTTGCCGGTGGACACAATACCGATACGCGCATCAGGTGCCGCTTCCAGCACGCGGTCCAGGCTGTACTTGTGCGCAAATTCACGCACGCTATCCAGGCGGGCGTCCAGCGTACCTTCCATGGAAGGGGTCAGGAATTTGCTCGGGTCGTAAGGGTGTTTGCCGCCTTGCTTGTCGGCCAAGGCCGGGGCCAGATCATCCAGAGGGGCAATCTCGAAAGAGCGGCCGCTTTCCACGGTTTCGGTAATGGCTTTGAAGGCCACCCAGGAGCCGGAGTAACGCGACAAGGCCCAGGCCCAGATACCAAAGCGTTCGTATTCTTCAACCGAGCTGGGGTTGACCACCGGGATGCCCCAGGCGATCAGGGATTGTTCGCTGGCGTGGGGAATGGACGAGGACGAGGCCACGTGATCATCACCCACAATCATCAGGACGCCACCGTGTTGGGAGGCACCGGCAGCATGGCCGTGGTGCAAGGCATCGCCCGCGCGGTCTACACCGGGGCCCTTGCCATACCACATGGAGAACACGCCATCGACTGTACGGTCGGCACGCTCGCCAGCTTGCTGGGTGCCCATAATCATGGAGGCGGCCAGGTCTTCGTTAATAGCGGGTTGGAAACGGACCTTGGCCTGGTCCAGATACTTCTGGGCCTTCCACATGATCATGTCCACGCCACCCAGTGGCGAACCACGGTAGCCAGAGACAAAACCGGCGGTGTTCAAACCGTGTTCTTTATCCAGGCGGGCCTGGGTCAGCAACATGCGCACCAGGGCCTGTGTGCCAGTTAAAAAGATGCGTCCTGATTGTGCGGTCAGGTTGTCGCTGAGCTTGTATTGAGTGTCGACGGACTGCGTCATGATGAAACCTCCAGATAGAGATCATGATAGAGAGTCTGCCCTCGCTTTTTTTTGCGTTATAGTTGCGTGTATTCCCTATTCTTTGAAATTTTCATTTCGTAAATATTCAAATATGGATAAAACTGACTTAAAAATCCTGGATGCCTTGCAGCTGGATGGCCGAGCCTCGGCTCAGCAGGTCTCCGAGCAGGTGGGTTTGTCCACTGCGCCCGTCTGGCGGCGCATCAAAAACCTGGAAAAAAACAAGGTTATCCAAGGCTATTATGCGCGCGTGGATCGCCGTCAGGTGGGGCTGCAAAGTTGCATGTTTACCCAGATCAGTCTGGACCGTCACTCGGGTGAGATTGTCGATAACTTCATTCGTGCTGTGCGCGATGCGCCCGAGATTCTGGAATGCCACGCCGTGACCGGCGATGCGGATTTTCTGCTCAAGATCATGGTGCCCAGCGCCGAGTCCTACGACGATTTCCTGCACCGCTTTCTGTTCAATATGCCGGGCGTGCGTCAAACCCGCACTATTGTGGCCATGCGTGAAATCAAGAACGTGACCCGCTTGCCTTTGCCACTTTGAAGCATCTTGTTATGGGGTAATACAAGCGCCTTCAGGTAGAATAATCAGGATTCGCCGGCCTGTGGTGGGTCGGTATGTACGCATGAAGGACGGGGTTTTATGACGAAGGCGAATATCTTGCGACGCACTTCCTGGGTTGCTGTGCTGGCTACCGTGTTTTTAAGCGCCTGCGCGGTCAAGGCGCCGGCTCCCGAGCCAGCTGCACAAGCGGCTGCCAAGCCTGTTCATCCTGCATGTCAGCCTGCTGCAGCTGGAGAACAATTGGCTGGTAACTGGTTAAGCAAACACCGCCAGAAAGGCGTGGTTGGCGAGCTGCGTACCTTGTTCACTTTGCAAGCCGACGGTTCCATGGCTTATACCGAACAGGTCAAGCGTCCTAACAAACCTTCGCAAGGTTTGAACGAAAGCGGTTGCTGGGTACGCAAGGGCAATGATTTGCAAATCAGCACGCAAGAATCCAATGGCGTCACCACCGAACCTGGCGACCCGATTTACGAAAACCACTACAACATCGTCAGCCTGACAGCCCGCAATCTGGTGCTGCGTGACCAAAGTGGTACCACTTACCGCCTGACCAGAATGTCGCCTGGCTACCGCCTGCCGTTCTGATCACTGCTGGTTTGAATGATTCCTGGCCGTCCTGGGGGCGGCCAGTTTTTTGTCTGTTTCTTTTGCTGGACGCTCCATGGCTCTGCGCGCAACGATTTATAAAGCTGAACTTAATGTGGCCGATAATGATCGGGCCTACTACGGCAGTCATACCCTGACGCTGGCCCGTCACCCCTCCGAGACCGAAGAGCGTCTGATGGTGCGTTTGCTGGCTTACGGTTTGTATGCGCAAGCGGACGAAGCCCTGAGCTTCTCGCGCGGGCTAAGCGACTCGGACGAGCCCGCCCTGTGGGAGCATGATCTGAGCGGCAATCTGCTGCATTGGCTGGAAGTTGGCCTGCCGGACGACAGACGTCTGATCAAGGCCAGTGGCCGTGCCGAAAAAGTGACGGTGCTGGCCTATGGGCGCAACGTATCCGTCTGGTGGAGTGGCATCAAGGACAAGATCAGCCGCGCCCGCAATGTACAGGTCTATGCGTTGGATGCTGCCGGGACCGAAGCGTTAGCGGCCCTGGCCGAGCGTGGCATGACCATCAATCTGAATGTTCAGGACGGCACGGTCTGGGCCAGTAGCGACAAAGGCGAAGCCACTATCGAAGTCAGCCACCTGAATGCTGCCGCTTGATATGAGCCAGCAGCTCGCTGCGAAATAAAGTGGCCGCTGGCGCAAAGAGCATTGAGGTAGCTCCCTTGAAATCGGCGTATGGTTGCACTCAGGCTTAGCTTCTACGTCAGGGTATCAAACAAAAAGGGCACCTCGAATGAGATGCCCTTCAAGTACCGATCTATAACTCTTACAGCCCAGCCAAACGCCCCAACACCTTATCGCGCCCAACCAAAGCCAGCACAGCATCCACCGCAGGCGTCTGCTTCTGCCCCGTCACAGCCACCCGCAAAGGAATAGCCAACTTGGGCATCTTGACCTCATGATCGGCCAGAACCTGCTTGATCAAAGCAGCCAGATTCTCCGTATTCCACTGCGGCAAACTAATCGCCTTGCTGGCAAAGTCCCGTAGCAAAACACGCGCTTCCGGCGTCAACACCTCGGCCATCAGCTCATCGCTGGCAGGCTCGAAAGGACGGCAGAACAACAAAGCACCTTCAGCCAGCTGATTCAAGGTCTCGGCGCGGTCTTTCAACAAACCCATGATGCCGGGCAAATCCTGACCATCCGTCTTGCCACCCAAAGCCTCAATACGAGGCGCCACACGCTCGGCCAGATCCGCATTGTCGCTGGCCTTGATGTAATGGGCATTTACCCAGTTCAACTTCTTGGGGTCCCACTGCGAAGCCGACTTGCTCAGACTGCGCGTATCAAACCACTCTACCAACTGCTCGCGAGTGAACAGCTCGTCATCACCATGACTCCAGCCCAAACGGGCCAGGTAATTGATCATGGCTTCAGGCAGATAACCGTCCTTGTCGTAATCCATGATGCTGACCGCACCATGACGCTTGGACAGCTTCTCGCCATCAGGACCCAGAATCATGGGCACATGACCGTACTCGGGCAAAGTCGCGCCCAAAGCCTGCAAAATCACAATTTGACGTGGCGTGTTGTTCACGTGATCGTCCCCGCGAATCACATGAGTGATCGCCATGTCCCAATCGTCCACCACCACGCAGAAGTTGTATGTAGGCGTGCCGTCAGGACGGGCAATGACCAGATCGTCCAGCTCGCTGTTATCAAAGCTGATGCGGCCCTTCACCATATCGTCCCAGCTGGTCGCGCCGGACTGCGGGCTCTTGAAACGAACCACAGGCTTGCGGTCAGCCGGGATGGCAGGCAATTGCTTGCCAGCCTCAGGACGCCATGTACCGTCATAACGAGGCTTCAAGCCTTGTACACGCGCCTTTTCGCGCATGGCTTCCACTTCCTCGGGACTGCTGTAGCAGTAATAGGCATGACCGTCTTTCAGCAACTGGGCGATAACCTCGCGGTAACGATCCATGCGCTGCATCTGGTAGAACGGACCTTCGTCCGCATCCAGGCCCAACCATTGCATGCCATCCAGAATGCCTTGCACGGCCTCGGGGGTGGAGCGCTCCAGATCCGTATCCTCAATACGCAGCACAAAAGTGCCTTGATGATGACGGGCAAAAGCCCAGGAAAACAGTGCAGTGCGCGCGCCGCCCAGGTGCAGATAACCAGTGGGCGAGGGGGCAAAACGGGTACGGATGACGTTGGAAGTAGACGTGCTCATAACTTGTGTGTGGCCTTGACCTTGGGAAGCCCGCATACGGGACCGAATCTGCGTATTTTAACCCAGCGCGTCAACTAAGAAAGAACCGCTGCGCAGAAGTGTCCTAATGGCCGCTTTCTGTCTTGAGCTGATCGAACTGACGCACCAGCTCCGCCAGCGAACCGGCCTGCATTTTTTGCATCACGCGTGCGCGCCGCACTTTGACCGTAACTTCCTTCACATCCAGCTCGGCAGCGATCTGCTTGTTCAGCAGGCCTTGTACCACCCGCTCGAACACATCGCGCTCGCCCGCGTTCAGGCTGTCCCAGCGTTGCTGCAAGGTCAGGCGGGTTCTGGCTTCTTCCTTGCGCTGCGCGTCAGCGGCCAGAGCCGACTGCACGGCATCAATCAGGGCCTGATCCACAAACGGTTTAGTCAGAAAATCCCAGGCGCCATGCTTGATGGCCTTGACCGCCATATGAATATCGCCGTGGCCCGTAATAAAGATGACCGGCATGTGCAGCCCGCGCGACTCCATCTGCAAATGAAAGTCCGTGCCGCTTTGCTCGGGCATGCGCACATCCAGCACCAGGCAGGCGGGGGCCTCGGTTAAAGGGTGCGCCAGAAAGTCCCGCGTAGAGGCAAAACTTAGCGCGTTCAAGCCTACGCTGGCCAGCAAATCGTCCAGGGCAGCGCGAACGGACGGATCATCATCAATGATGTAGACCGTGGGCGTGTTCAGAGAGGAGTCCAGATTTTCTGTCATGGCGCCAAAGGTAAGGTGAAATGAAAGGCAGCACCGCCATCAGGCTGGTCAGTCGCCCAGATATGGCCGTTATTGGCATCAATAATGGTGCGGCTGATGGTCAGACCCAGGCCCAGACCGCTTGCCTTGGTGGTCCAGAAGGTATCAAACAATTGGGACAACTGCGTGCCCGACAGGCCGGGGCCATTGTCCTTGATGGAAAACAGCACCTTGTTGGCTTGCGGCTTGTCGCCGGGCAAGAGGCTGGTCTCTATGGTGATATGAGCCGCATGATAGTCCGAGGGAGGTGACAGGGCTTCGATGGCATTGAGCAGCAAATTGGCCATCACCTGCTGCACCTGAACCCGGTCGGCAAAGACTGGGGGCAGATCGGACTGCAAGGCCAGACGCAGATCAATATGCTGACGTCGCATCTCGCCACCGGACAGGCTCAGCAGCTCGGTCAAGGCCAGGTTCAGATCAAAAGCGCTGCTGGTCGGTGCTTCGTTACGGGTAATACTGCGTACCCGGTCCAGGACATCTTTGGCGCGCTGGGCGTCGTACACAATCCGCTGTGCGGCAGCCTGTGCCTTCTCCACATTAGGAGGCGAGGCCTCCAGCCAGCGCTGACAGGCACCCGCGCTGCTGTTGATGGCGGCCAAAGGCTGGCTGACCTCATGGGCAATGGAGGTGCTGAGCTGCCCCAGGGTAGTCAAACGGGACAGGCGCAGCAAATGCTCGCGTGTTTCATGCGCTGCTGCCTGCACGGACTTGAGCTTCAGCCCCAGATACGAGGTGATGGCGATGGCAATAATGCTGATGCCGGTATTGACCAGGCCCACATCGTAGTCGCCCGAGCGGGTCAGGGCGAAACTGATGACAGTCAGCACCATGCTGATGCTGGTCAGGGCAATCACCTGTCGGGCGGACAGGAAGCGAATCGCTATCAGCAGCAGCGGAGTATGAAAGACCGCGGCAGCGATAGCGTAGTTGGTGACCGTATCGGCAATAAAGACCAGTGCCATCAAGATGCAAATGCCGGTCAGGGCCAAGGCTCGGTACGTTTTGCTCGATAGGAAGCGAAGGGGTGGTGTCATATCTGTCGTGTATGGGCCAGGCTGCAGGATCGTGTCTGTAGTGTGGCCATCATATACCCGAGGTTCTGCCAGAATGCGCTTCAAGGCCGGGCCTGCCGGAAGGATTTCCGGAAGGCCTGACTTGTCAGGCTTAGAACCATTGGCCAAAGCGGCGGATGTACAACATTTTCATACCCTGTGCGACCAGGCAGTACGCCAGCAAGGTGCCGATCAGCCAAGGGAAGTATTCCCAAGGTAGTGGCTGCAGGCCCACCATGGCGCCCACGCCAGAGAAGGGCAGGTAAATGCCAACAGCGGCAATCAGGAAGGTCATCAGCATCACAGGCAGGGCTGCCGTGCTTTGGATGAAAGGGATCTTTTGCGTACGCAGCATATGCACGACCAGTGTCTGCGAGAGCAAGCCCTCAATAAACCAGCCGGACTGGAACAGCGATTGCAGTTCGGGCGTATTCGCTCCAAAGACGTACCACATCAAGACAAAGGTAGTGATGTCGAAGATGGACGAGGTCGGGCCAATCCAGATCATGAAGCGGCCAATATTCTTGGCATCCCATTTGCGGGGCTTGCGCAGAAAGTCCTTGTCCATGCGGTCCCAGGGCAAAGCCAGCTGGGAGATATCGTAGAGCAGGTTCTGAATCAGCAAGTGAATGGCCAACATGGGCAGGAAGGGGATGAAGGCACTGGCTACCAGCACCGAGAACACATTGCCAAAGTTGGAGCTGGCCGTCATGTTCAGGTACTTGATGATATTGCCAAAAGTCTCGCGGCCTTTGATCACGCCTTCTTCCAGAACCAGCAGGTTCTTTTCCAGCAGGATGATGTCTGCCGACTCCTTGGCAATATCCGTGCCGCTATCGACCGAAATACCCACGTCGGCATCGCGCAGGGCGGGGGCGTCGTTGATGCCATCACCCAGGAAACCGACGGTATGACCATTGGCCTGTAGCGCTTTGAGCACACGCGATTTTTGCAGGGGAGTGAGCTTGGCAAAAACTGAGTGACGTTCGACAGCGCAACGCAGATCGGGGTCTTGCATCAGCTCGATCTCGGGGCCGAGCAAAGGCTTGCCGGGCTCCAGGCCTACTTCACGGCAGATTTTCGCGGTAATGATTTCGTTATCGCCGGTCAGGACTTTCACAGCCACACCGTGCTCGGTCAGGGCGGCAATCGCTTGGGCAGCACTTTCTTTGGGTGGGTCCAGGAAGGTCAGCAAGCCTTGCACGGTCATCTCGCGTTCGTCCTGGGCCTCGTAACGGCTCTTGGCCTGTTCGACAGGAATGCGGCGAGTGGCGATCAGCAAGACACGGAAGCCGTCCGAGTTGTAGCGGTAGGCCATTTTCAGCAGACGGGCACGCTGCTCGGTATCCAGTGGCAAGCGCTGATCACCGTCTTGAACGTGGGTGGCAATGCTGAGCATTTCTTCCACCGCACCCTTGCAGACCATGAGCTGTTCGCCCCGCGGGTTTTGTACGACAACCGATAGGCGACGCCGCACAAAGTCAAAAGGCAGTTCGTCTATCTTGCGGTAGGAGCCGATGGCTTGCAGGGCAGAGGGTGTTTTCTCGGCAAAGCGTAGCACGGCCTGATCCATCAGATTTTTCACACCGCTTTGGTGCAGGCTGTTGAGCAGGGCCAGTTCCAGAATGCGTGGGCTGTTGCGATCATCCAGACCCAGATGGTGCTCCAGAATGATGCGGTCTTGTGTCAGGGTGCCGGTCTTGTCGGTGCACAGCACGTCCATGGCACCAAAGTTCTGGATCGCGTTCAGACGTTTGACCACCACCTTGTTCTTGGCCATGGCCACCGCGCCTTTGGCCAGGTTGGAGGACACAATCATGGGCAGCATTTCAGGGGTCAGGCCCACGGCAACGGCCAGTGCGAACAGGAAGGCTTCGGTCCAGTCGCCTTTGGAAAAACCGTTGATCAGCAGCACGATAGGCACCATGACCAGCATGAAGCGAATCAGCAGCCAGCTGACGCTGTTCACACCCCGGTCAAACGAGGTCTCGGCGCGCGAACCCACAATGGCCTTGGCCAGCGATCCAAAATAGGTCCTGGCGCCGGTGGCAATAACGACGGCCGTGGCTGTGCCGCTGACCACGTTGGTGCCCATAAAGCACATATTGTTCTGTTCCAGCACGCCGGCCTGGGAGCTGGACGCCGTGGCACTTTTGCTGCTGACTGCGCTAAAGACATCGTACTTTTCGACAGGCAGGGCTTCACCCGTTAGAGCCGCCTGGCTGACGAACAAGTCTCGGGACTCTATCAAGCGCAAGTCTGCCGGAATCATGTCCCCAGCCGACAGGCGCACAATATCGCCGGGCACGATCTGGCTCATGGGGATTTCGCGCATGACTGTGGCGCTGGACACGGTAGAGCGTCGTTGCACGCTGGCGGTGGTACGTACCATGGCTTTCAGGGCCTGGGCGGCTTTGCCTGAACGATATTCCTGCCAGAAACGCAGCAGGCCGCTTAATGTGACCATGACCACAATAATCAGCACGCCGGTGTAGTCCACTTCTTCGCCCGAGCGCATGGGCAAAATAATGTCGGTGACAGCACTGACGGCGGCCAGCACCATCAGGACCGCAATAAAGGGATTTTTAAAGGCCAGAGCCAATTGAATCAGGGCGTGGGCGGGCTTGTCCCGGGCGACCTCGTTAGGGCCGTATTCGGTCAGACGGCTCAAGGCTTCGGCGTCGGTCAGGCCGTTCAGATTGGCTTGCACAGAGGCCAGAGTCGTCTCCAGGCTAAGCCCGGTTTCGGTGGCCGTGCGCAGCTTGGCGTCGTGGTCCACTGAACGCAGTGGCGGACGGTGTTGTTGAATGCTCATGTAATGCTCCTGGGGTACAGGCGTGACCATGCCGCCCGTCCCAAAAGACGGGCGCAGCAGGTCCTGCCGACCGGTTTCAGGGTCGGCAAACTAAAGGTAAGAACAAGCGGATTTAGTTGGCGTCAGGCCAGCGTTTAGTGGCTGGGCAAGCTGTAGCGCCACACTCGCGCTGAGGGTGGTTTGTCACTGTCTGCAATCCAGTGAATTTCTGGTTTGCGACTGGCCGTGTTGATACGCCAGGCAATAGCGGGACGGCGACTGGGGGTAGTGCGCTCGCGTGGGCAATGTGTGGCAAGATGCGAACCCGATGAGCTCAGGGGCCGAATCGGTCCAGTATGAATAATGCGGTGCATGGTTGACTCCTGATCGTGCTGCGCAAGCCACATCAGCAGACAACCCGGTAGGTCAGTAATGTCTGAGGGGCCTGTGCAGCATCTTTCTTCGACTGTCGTCGCTGGACATAGTGTGTTTTTCCTGTCAGAGAGAACGAAAGGTGCTGCTTTCCGAACGGATGTTATTTTACGGTCTGCAAGCCGCTTTGCGACTGGCTTTGAGCCGTTTTTACCCAGGCATTGGCGTATGGCCGCTATACGAAAGTATATGAATGGTCCTTTGCGGGGTAAAAATCGGCGACATGATGCAAGACAGAGATAGCCGGCCAAGTCTCTTTTATTTGTAGACAGCTGTGCTTAAGATGAGGGAATTCATTATTTTGGTGTGTGGTCTTCTTATGGCGGAACAATCATGGCAGCCCTAAGGCATCGTCTGACAGCATTGTTTGAGCCCCGTTCGGTGTTGGTCGTTTCCACCTTGCCCTTGCCCCTGATCAACGAGATGCCAGCCCGATTGGCTGGACGGATCACGCAGGCACGGATTACGGCCACGCAAGTGCTGGTGCCCGATCGTCTGGAAGGATTGACCGATACACAGCGTCTGGATCTGGCGCTGGTGTGTATCGAGCCGGTGCGTTTGCCGCAGGCTCTGGATGCCATTCGAGTGCACAAGCCGCGTGTGGTTCTGCTCCTGCCTTCGAATCTGGCTTCCCGCGATCCCATGGAAGACATGGTGTATGCGCGCTCCTGGGCCCGCATCAATAATTGTCTGGTGCTGGGGCCGCGTGCCTTCGGAATACAGCGGCCACATCTGGGCATCAATTTAAGTCACGAGCCGCAAATGGCATTGGCGGGCCGCGTGGCGCTGGTGTCCCAGTCGCGCTCCATTACCTCGGCCTTGATGGACTGGGCTGAAGATGTCAGCCTGGGTTTCTCCGCCATTGTGTCGGTAGGGGACGAGGCTGTTATCGACGTGCCCGAGGTGCTGGAGTATCTGGCCATGGACCCGCGCACGGACAGTATTGCGCTGTATCTGGAACACACGCCTGCGTCTCGCCGTTTTACCAGTGCCTTGCATGCGGTGGCGGCTGTCAAACCTGTGGTGGTCCTGAAGGTAGGCGGCCAGCGTCAGCAGGGCGAGGCCCACGAGGCGGTATTCAATGCCTTGATGCGGCGCGTGGGGGCGGTGCGCATCCGTTATTTTGTGCAGCTGTTCTCGGCCCTGAAAGTGCTGGTGTATACCCGTCGTCCCAAAGGGCGGCGTATTGCCTTGTTTTCCAATGGGAACGGCGCGGCGCAGATGGCCCTGGATGTACTCGGTTCGGATGCGGCGGTGACGTGTCCGGAGTTGTCGCCCTCGACCCAGCGGGCGCTGGATAATCTGCTGGCGCCTGGCGACCAGGTTCAGAACCCGGTGGTGACCTATGTGCCGCTGACGCCCATGCGTATCGACTCGGTTATTTCTACCTTGCTGGACGATAAGGATATCGACGGGGTGCTGGTCTTGTTGACCCCGGACCCTTTGGCCGATATGCCGGCGGTATCGCGTGAGTTGGCCATGTTGTCGGCCAGTGCTCGCAAGCCCATCATTACCTGCTTGATTGGGGATGCGGATATGCGGCCCCTGCGTCATCTGCTGGATGGGGTGGGGACACCGGCTTTCCGTACCCCGGACACGGCGGCCAATGCCTTTGATCTGCTGGCTCGCTATCACTATAACCAGCACTTGTCGCAGCAAACCTTGCCGCCTTTGCCGCTGGGCACCTTGCCAGAGGTGGAGCCTGCTCGCGAACTGGTGCGCCAGATTCAAAGCGAGCGACGCGAGGCCAGTGAGCAGGAGTGTCGTGATTTGCTGCGCTACTTCCACGTGCCTGTGGTGGACTTGCGCGTGACGCACGATCAGGGAGAGCCTGATCCCGATGTTCCGCCCATGGGCCTGCGTTTTGAGACCGATGACAAGCTGGGCCCTTACGCCGTGTTTGGTGGAGCCGATCACGCGGATTGGCTTTCCTCATCCTATCCGGCGGTGGAACTGCCACCCTTGAACCGCTATCTGGCACGCCAGTTGGTAGAGCGTAGTCCTTTGTGGCGCAAGAGCCTGTCCTCGCAATTGACGCCTTTGGTGTTGACGCAGCTGTTGCAGGTGCTGGAGCGTTTGTCGGACTTGATGAGCGAGCTGCCCGGTGTGCGTCGCGTGGTGCTGGACCCCATCATGGCGGGCGAGAACAGTCTGTATATCAAGAGTATTTCGATCTCGTTGAGCAAGCAGTCCATGCTGGTGCTGCCCGAGACAGCGGGTTATCGCCATATGGCGATTCACCCCTACCCGCGTCACATGATTGAACGGCGTCAGTTCAAGGACGGGCAGCGCTGGACCTTGCGCCCCATCCGCCCCGAGGATGCCGAGGCCCTGCAGACCTTTATGCGTGGTCTGTCGGACGAAAGCCGCTACATGCGCTTTGTGTCCATGCTGCGCGAACTGACACCACGCATGCTGTCCCGCTACACCCGCATCGACTACGACCGTGAGCTGGCCTTGATCGCGACCGTGCGTTCACCCAACCCAGATAACCGTAACCATCCGCGCGACGAGATCATTGGCTTTGCCCACTATCTGCGTAATGGTGATGGTCGAGGGGCGGAATACGCCCTGGTCATTGGGGATGCCTGGCAGCGGCGCGGTCTGGGCGTCACCTTGATGGAGGCGCTGATACAGGCCGCCGCTGAGCAGGGGCTGACCTATATAGACGGTTATGTGCTGGCTTCCAATGCGCCCATGCAAGCCTTGATGAAACGTCTGGGCTTTCAGAACGACGCCGACCCGGAAGATCCCAGCATGCGTCGTGTCTGGCTGGATCTGGGCGAAACGCGCCGATCGGACTGATTTTCAGGCTGTATCAGTCCATAAAAAAACGCCACTGGATATCAGTGGCGTTTTTCTTGCACTTCGCCTGCCAGGCAATCGCTTTTGCAGGCGCGAAGCTTACTTCAGTACCTGCTTCAGAAACTGGCCAATCGCGCTGATTTCTTCTGGGCAAACAGCGTGGGGCATGGGGTAGACATTCCATTGCACCTGATAGCCCATGGCTTCCAGCTGCTGACGGCTGGCTTCGGCACGGGTAAGCGGTACGACCGGGTCCATGCTGCCATGCGCCATGAAAATAGGCGTGTTCTGATTGGCCTGATGACGTTCTTTTTCCACCGCAGCGGCCAAGGGCAGGTAACCGGACAGGCAGAGCATGCCAGCCAGGCGTTCGGGCAAGCGCAAGCCGGTTTGCAAGGTCATGGCACAGCCTTGCGAGAAACCGGCCAGCACAATGTTTTCTGTAGGTATGCCGCGAGCGTTTTCACGGGCAATCAGATTCTGCACTTCGATCTGCGATTGGCGCAGGCCGCTTTCGTCCTCGTGACGCACCAGGTCGGCAACATAAATGTCATACCAGGAACGCATGGCCATGCCGCCGTTAATGGTGACGGGCTGGATGGGGGCGTGCGGGAAAATGAAACGGATAGCGGGGGCGTTTTGCAGGCCCAGCTCTGGCACGATAGGGGCAAAATCGTGGCCGTCTGCGCCTAAGCCATGCAGCCAGATAACGGCGTGCTGGGGATTGGCACCGGTTTCAATTTCAATCGACTCAAGCAGAGGGTTCATGCGGACTCCGAAAGATCTACCAAGGTCTTGATGTACTGGTACAGGGCGCGGTAGTGCTTGCGTTGTGGATCCTGGCCTTGTACCAGTGTGGAATTTTTCTCCGCTTCTTTGCGTGCGGCACGAATCAGGGTGCGCAATTGCTGGATATCGGCGCCGGAAAATTCATTCATGAATTCGGTCAGAGCGTCGTCATCACGCAACAACAGGTCGCGCAAGGCTTCCAGCCTGTGCATGGCGCGGGTGTCTTCCTTGGAGCCGTTTTCCCAGACGTCCAGTTGTTTCAGGATCGGTTCGGGATCCACATTGCGCATCAGCTTGCCCACATAGTGGATTTGACGGCGGCGTCCTTCGCGGGCCGTCGGGCTGATGCGCTTGGCATCCTTGATGGCGGCCATCAAGGACTCGCCCAGATCAAGTTGTTTGAGTCGGTCGTCCGAGAGCTCGATCAGGCGTTTGCCCAGGTCGAGCAGAGCGTGCATTTCGCGTTTTACCTGCGATTTGCTGGGGCGGTCGTAACCGTTTTCATCGATTTCAGTGCGTGGACGGGCCATAAGAAGTGAAATAGCAAAGATTGTCGCCAATTGGCTATGATAACCGCCTAACCCTCAAAGAGTAGCAATGAGTCATCCAACTATTTCCCAATTGTCGATCAGCGCCAATCAGTTCCAGTTCTGCGAATTGGTGGACGAGGCGCTGCGGCATGCCAAAAAACTGGGCGCCAGTGATGCTGCCGTCGACATTTCAGAAAACAAAGGTCTGGCCGTCTCCGTGCGCCAGATGGAATTGGAAACGGTAGAGCAGACGCAAGACCGCTCCTTGGGTGTGACCGTGTTTGCAGGCCAGCGCAGTGGCTCGGCCTCCACGTCGGACTTTTCGGTCAAAGCACTGCGTGAGACCGTGGAAGCCGCCTGGCATATTGCCCGTTATACCGCTGAAGATCCCTTTGCCGGTCTGCCTGAAAAGGACATGCTGGCCCAAACCTATCCCGATCTGCACTTGCATCATCCCTGGATGCTGGATGCCGACCAGGCTGCCAAGCTGGCCATCCGTGCCGAGCAGGCTGCGCTGGAGTTGAGCCCCCTGATCAGCAATTCCGAAGGCGCGTCAGTCGATACGCTGGAAGGGCATTTTGTGATGGGCAACAGCCGTGGTTTTCTGGGGGGCTATCCCTACAGTCGCCACTCGCTCAGCGTCAGCCCCATTGCAGGCAAGGGTGACAATATGCACCGCGACTACTGGTACAGCAGCTCGCGTGATCCTTCGCGTCTGGCCAGCCCCGAGTCGGTGGGGCGCTACGCGGCCGAGCGAACCTTGTCGCGCCTGTCCGCGCGCCGGATTCCTACGGGCCGCTACCCGGTTTTGTTCGAGGCTCCTTTAGCCGTGGGCTTGATTGGTTCCCTGGTGCAGGCGACCAGCGGCTCGGCTCTGTATCGCAAAACCAGCTTCCTGCTCGATAAGCTGGGCAAGTCCGTCATGGCCAAGCACATTGATGTGCTGGAGCGCCCGCATCTGGCAGCGGCCATGGGCAGTGCACCATTTGATTCGGAAGGGGTGCGCACCTGCGACCGTGATGTGGTGCGCGGCGGCGAGCTGAAAGGCTATTTCCTGTCCTCTTACGCCGGTCGCAAGCTGGGCATGCCTTCCACAGGGAATGCCGGTGGCTCGCACAACCTCTTGCTGAGTTCGCGTCTGACTCGTCCCGAGGACGATCTGGATGCCATGTTGAAGAAAATGGGTCGCGGGCTGCTGGTAACCGAGCTGATCGGTCAGGGTATTAATTACCTGACCGGCGATTATTCGCGTGGCGCCTTTGGTTACTGGGTGGAAAACGGCCGTATTCAGCACGCGGTGGAAGAAGTGACCATTGCGGGCAATCTGGCCGAGATGTTTGCGCAGATTGTGGCCGTGGGTGCCGATACCTTTGCGGCCGGCTCCAAACGCACAGGTTCCATCCTGATCGAGCAGATGTCGGTGGCCGGTTCCTGATTTCTGCTGCCTGGAAAATTTGCTTGGCCCGCCATGCCTGGTCACAGTCAAGAGGGCGCTCAGAAATCAGATGATTACGGCCTGAGTTCGAACTTGCTTTCGACTCAGGCCGTTTTCCATGGGATGCCGTTCAGGTGTTTCAGATCAAAGACCCGACAATATAGGGCCGGATTTGCGGGATAATCCGGGCTTTCCCAGCCCCCTATTCGGGGCGCGCCAGTGTACTATCCATAGCATAAAAATATTTCCCAGTTACCGAATACCCACAAGGAGGTTATTCATGCAGCGTCGCTCGTTTCTGAAAAAGGCAGGTCTTGGCGCCGTAGCCAGTACTGCCGCTATTGCTGCTCCTGCTATTGCCCAAAGCAATCCCAAGGTTAATTGGAAGCTGACATCGACATACGGTCCCGCTACCCCGGCTCTGTTTTCGACAGCCCAGTCGTTTTGCAAGATGGTGGAAGAGGCCTCTGACGGCAATTTCAACATTCGTCTGTATCCTGCTGGTGAAATCGTCCCCGGTTTTGGTGTGATGGACGCTGTTAGCAATGGCACGGTGGAATGCGGCCAGACGGCCTCGTATTACTACTACGGTAAAGATCCTTCTTTCAGCTTTGACACAGCGGTGCCATTTGGTCTGAACGCTCGTCAGATGAATGCCTGGATGCAGGAAGGCAACGGTACCAAGCTGCTGCGTGAACTGTTCGCTACCCGTAACATCATCAACTTTGCTTTCGGTAATACCGGCACCCAGATGGGTGGTTGGTACCGCAAGGAAATCAATTCCCTGGAAGACCTGAAAGGTCTGAAGATGCGTACTGCCGGTTTTGCTGGTGAAGTGCTGGCCCGCATGGGTGTGGTGCCTCAGCAAGTGCCACCAGGCGATATTTATCCCTCGCTGGAAAAAGGCACGCTGGACGCCGTGGAGTTTGTGGGTCCAGTGGACGACGAAAAGCTGGGCTTCCAGAAAGTGGCCAAGTACTACTACTACCCCGGTTGGTGGGAAGGTTCGGCCCAGGTGTCGCTGTACGTGAACGACGCCGCTTTCCAGGCGCTGCCCAAGCAATACCAGTCCCTGATTGAAATTGCCTCGCGTGCTGCTGGCGAGCGCATGATCTCCCAATACGACGCCCAAAGCCCAGGCGCACTGCGTCGCCTGATCGCCAGCGGTGCGGTACTGAAAGCTTTCCCGCGCGACGTGATGGACGAGTCCTTCAAGACCGCCAATGTTCTGTACAAGGAGTTCTGCGACAAGGATCCTATGTTCAAGAAGATTCACGACGACTACATGGGCTTCCGTGACGCGATTGTGCCCTGGTTCCGTGTTGCCGAAGGCTCCTACGACAACTACCTGGGCATTGCTTTGGCAAACCAGAAAAAAAGCTGATCTCCGTCGCTTGGGCCGGGCAGAGCAATCTGCTCCGGTTCGACCGGCCAGTCTTGCTAACCCCTGTTCTTCCTTTGGAAGGCAGGGGTTTTTCATGCGCTTTCCCTCTATGAGAGCGCGCCGGTTTGTGGCGAAAAACCTGTGTTTTCGTACAAAACCCTAGTGTTATCCACTATTTATGTTATTATGGCGAGCTATTTGGCAGAAATGCACGGGCGGAATATAACGCCTTGGCAGGGCCAAATGGAGCTGCCCAGCTTGAAAAAGCGGGTGGATTGTATGGGCCAGGCATGTTGCTTTGACCCAGAATTTTAATATTTAGGAACCATCATGAAGACCTTCGTGGCCAAGCCGCTTGAAGTCAAACGTGACTGGTTTGTGATTGACGCTAAAGGCAAAGTCCTTGGTCGTGTGGCCAGCGAAGTCGCACGCCGTTTGCGTGGTAAGCACAAACCCGAATACACCCCTCACGTTGATACCGGCGATTACATCATTATCATCAACGCTGCTGACATTGCCGTGACCGGTAACAAGGCGCAGGATAAGAAGTACTATCGTCACTCGAACTACCCAGGCGGTATTTACGAAACCAACTTCCAAACCATGCAAGAGCGCTTCCCAGGCCGTGCCATCGAAAAGGCCGTCAAGGGTATGTTGCCAAAAGGCCCTCTGGGCTACGCCATGGCCAAGAAACTGAAGGTTTACGCTGGTGCCGAGCATCCTCACAGTGCTCAACAGCCTAAAACTCTGGACATCTAAGGATAGGTCATGATTGGTAACTGGAATTACGGTACGGGCCGTCGCAAGACCTCCGTTGCTCGTGTCTTCATCAAGAAGGGTACGGGTCAAATCGTAGTCAACGGCAAGCCTGTTGACGAATACTTTGCTCGTGAAACGGGTCGCATGATTGTGCGTCAGCCTCTGGTGCTGACCAACCATGTTGAATCGTTCGACATCAAGATCAACGTGCATGGCGGCGGCGAAAGCGGCCAGGCCGGTGCTGCCCGTCACGGCATCACCCGCGCTCTGATCGACTACGACGCAACACTGAAGACAGAACTGAAACAAGCTGGCTTGGTGACTCGCGACGCTCGTGCTGTTGAGCGTAAGAAAGTCGGTCTGCACAAAGCACGTCGCCGCAAACAGTTCAGCAAGCGTTAATTCGCCTCGCGACCTGTTTATGGTGCTCAAAAACCCCGGACCTGTCCGGGGTTTTTGTTTGCTGGCTACATTTGTCCTGCTTTGCCCGCTCTGGTGCTTGAGAACAGGCAGGACTACGTTAAGATAGAATTTTTGCTCGTCTCTCTTTCAGGAAAGTTCATGGCTACACATAGCGATACCCGGATCAAGGTAGGGATTGTCGGCGGTACAGGTTACACCGGGGTCGAGTTGCTGCGTCTGTTAAGTCAGCACCCTCAGGTGGAACTGGTCGCCATTACCTCGCGTAAAGAGGACGGCGTGCCTGTCTCGGATATGTATCCGAACTTGCGTGGCCATGTGGATCTGAAGTTCTCTACCCCTGAAAACGCCAATCTGGAACAGTGCGATGTGGTGTTCTTTGCTACTCCGCATGGCGTAGCCATGAGCCAGGTTGAACGTCTGCTGGAAGCAGGCGTGCGCGTTATTGACCTGGCCGCAGACTTCCGTCTGCAAGATACGGACGTGTTCCAGAAGTGGTACAAGATGGAGCACAGCTGCCCGGATATCCTGAGCCAGTCGGCTTATGGCCTGCCAGAGCTGCTGCGCGACAAGATTGCTCAAGCCAAGGTTATTGGTAATCCTGGTTGCTACCCCACCACCGTCTTGCTGGGCCTGGCTCCCTTGCTGGAAGGCGGCAAAGCGCTGGTTGATACCCAGCATCTGATTGCAGACTGCAAATCCGGTGTGTCCGGTGCTGGTAAAGGGGCTTCGGTTCCCAATCTGTTTGCTGAAGCCAGCGACAACTTCAAGGCTTACGGCGTGTCGGGTCACCGTCACCACCCGGAAATTGTGGAACAGTTGCAGCGCCTGGCCGGTGGCCCGGTCGGTCTGACCTTTGTGCCTCACCTGGTGCCCATGATTCGCGGCATGTTCTCCACAATCTACGCGCGCATCAAGCCGGAAGCCATGGATACAGACTTCCAGGCCTTGTACGAGCAGCGCTACGCCCAGGAAACCTTTGTGGATGTGCTGCCTGCCGGTACTCTGCCAGAAACCCGCTCGGTGCGCGCTTCCAATCAGCTGCGCATTTCCGTGCAACGTCCTGGTAATGGCGACCAACTGATCATTCTGGTGGTGCAGGACAATCTGGTTAAAGGCGCTTCGGGGCAGGCGGTGCAGAACATGAACATCTTGTTCGGTCTGCCAGAACAAGCCGGCTTGAAGCACGTTGCTATTTTGCCTTAAAGGGAACTTGGCCTTGGTGAACAGGTCAAATGTTTATGGCTGAATCACCGCAAAGCAATTCTCATACTGTCGCTCCTTCCCGCTCGCGGGGCGGAGCGACGACGATTGGACTGGCCGTATTGCTGGGAGTGCTGTTGGGCGGCGGGGGCCTGTGGCTTTATCGCAGCCTGACTCAGCCTGCCGATCAGTCCGAACAAATACAGCTGGCCATGCAGAATCTGGCGCGTAGTCAGCAATCCTTGAAGCAGATCCAAAGCGAGTTTGAAGGGCTGCGCGGCCAACTGGTGCTGGAAGAGAGTACGCGCAAGGGTTTGGAAAAGTCCTTGCTGGCCACCCAGACGGAACTGGCCCAAACGCGTGAACAACTGGCTTTCTACGAACAGTTGCTTCCGCCCGGCCCTAGTGGCTCGGTGACTGTCCGAGCTCTGGACGTTGCAAAAAGGGGCGATTTGCTGGAGTACAAGGTGCTGCTGCAACGTAACGCCCCAGAAGGAAAGGCTTTTTCCGGCCGCCTGCAGTTTCAGCTGACTGGGCGACAAGACGGAAAAAACGTTAAAATCGATTTATCACCCAGTTCCGGGCCGGACTCGGTACTGGCAGAGTCGTCTGTAGAACAGATCGATCCCTTGGTTTTAAACTTCAACCAGTTTCAGCGCGCCATGGGTTGGCTGGCTTTGCCGCCAGGCTTTGAACCCACCGCCTTGACGCTGAACGTCCTGGAAGGAAGCGTTATCCGCGCCTCTCGCCAGGAAAAAATCGCCCAGCCAGACTAATCACCTTACCCGCGGGTGGTCATGTGCAAGGCGATCACATGATAATTATTCATGCCGGCGGGGGCCGGCAGGAGAACCACATGAGCACTCTTACCGAATCCGTTGATCTGCAAGCCCCTCCTTCCCCACTGATCTTTACTGATTCAGCGGTTGAGAAGGTCCGTGAGCTCCTGATTGAAGAAGGCAGCCCCGAACTAAAGCTGCGCGTCTTCGTGCAAGGTGGCGGCTGTTCCGGCTTCCAGTACGGCTTCACCTTTGACGAACTGGTTAACGACGACGACACCATTATTGATAAGGATGGCGTGCAACTGCTGGTTGACGCCATGAGCTTCCAATACCTGGTGGGCGCAGAGATTGATTACAAAGACGACCTGGACGGTGCTCAGTTCGTTATCCGTAATCCTAATGCGACAACTACCTGCGGTTGCGGCTCTTCCTTCACGATGTAAGAAGAAAGGGGTGGCGCTGATTGTTCGGCGCTGATAGCTTTGGAAGGTTTATACAAAAATACCCCAGACTCTGAATGCAGGGTCTGGGGTGTTTTGTTTGCTAGGGTTGGGAGTCCGGGTGCGGCTGCTTGGTTGCGACGTTGTCGGCTGGGCTCTGACCTGTGGATTATGATTCCGCAGGTCTTTAAGTTAGCCTTGCTACGTCAAGATGGCTTTCAAGCCGGATAACAAGCGCCCAGCACCGTAGCGCGCCGTGCACCTGTCACAGCAGGCAGCCCGGCAGGAATGCGTTCGATATGCGCGTAAGCCAGCCAGGCAAAGGCCAGGGCTTCGATGGATTGCGGATCCATGCCCAGCTCGGCGCTGGAGCGGATAGGCATAGTCACTAGATCGCCCAGGCGTGTCAGCATGGCAGGATTGGCAGCGCCACCGCCACACACAATCAGCTCTTGAATCTGATCTGCGTAAGGCTTGATGGCCTGTGCAACGCTATGTACGGTCAAATCCATCAGAGTGGATTGCACCGTGGCAGGCTGAAGTTCGCCTTTCGGATCAACACGATCCAGGTGCTCCTGCAGCCACCCCAAATTGAACAGATCACGGCCCGTAGATTTAGGTGCAGGCAGAGCAAACCAGGATTCGCTTAACAGACTGGCAAGCAGGGCAGGGTCAGACGCCGCGCTATTGGCCCATTGCCCGTCCTTGTCGTAGGGCTGGCCTTCATGTTTGTTCACCCAGGCATCCAGCAGCATGTTTGCCGGGCCAGTATCAAAGCCAAAAACATCACACCCTGGCAGCAGCAGGGAAATATTCGCAATCCCGCCCAGGTTCAGAATGACGCGTCCATGCTCGTGACGGAAAAGCGCCTCATGAACAATGGGCACCAATGGCGCACCTTGGCCACCCGCTGCAATATCCCGGCTGCGGAAATCCGCAATCACGTCCACTGCGCAGCGTTCGGCCAGCAGGGCAGGGGCATTCAATTGCAGGGTATAGCCCTGGTCAGGCGCATGGCGGATAGTCTGGCCGTGTACGCCAATCGCTCGGATCAGGTCTTTCTCCGGGCCTTGGGTCCAGGGCAGGCAGGCTTGGGCGTAGAGTTCGGTCAACTGCAGGGCGGCGACACTGGCACGGGCCAGTTCATTGTGCCCAGGATGCTGTAAAGCCAGCAGCTCATCTCGCAGAGCAGCTGGCATGGTCAGGCTGTGGGTTTGGTGTATCTGTGCCCCCTGTGGACCGAAGGATGCCAGCACGGCATCTACACCGTCCATGCTGGTACCAGACATCAGTCCGATAAACAGGGGGGCTTTCATGGTTTAGCGGCTAGCCAGCTTTACGGGTTCAGCATCTGTGTGCAGCAAGGCAAAGCTGTTCTGGTAGGAGGCCAGGGTTTGTTGGAACTGTCTGCGCTGTGGGGCATCCAGAACGCGTGCGACTGGCAGGTCTACCGACAGGGGATCAACCGCTTTTTGGGCGATTCGGAACTCGTAATGCAGGTGCGGGCCAGTTGCCCAACCGGTCGAGCCTACATAGCCAATCAACTGACCCTGTTCCACGCGGTCGCCCTTGCGCAGACCGGCTGCAAAACGGCTCTGGTGAGCGTACAAGGTAGTGAACTGACCATGATGCTTCAGAATGATCGTATTGCCGTAGCCGTTTTGGCGGCCAATAAACTCGACCGTGCCATCTGCGGTAGCGTGGATCGGGGTGCCTGATGGGGCGGCATAGTCCACGCCTTTGTGGTTGCGCCAGCCGCCATGTACCGGATGGCGGCGGCCGCCAAAGGTGGAGCTGATACGGGTGAACTTCAGGGCAGTACGCAGGAACGCGCCTTTCAGGCTTTGGCCGCTGAAGTCGTAGTAACCGCCGGAGCCGTTTTCAGGCTGGAACCAGGCAGCTTCATGAGTTTTGCCCTGATTGATGAATTCCACGGCCAGCAGGCGGCCCGAACCCACGTCCTGGCCTTCATGGCCGTAGGACTCGTAGACCACGCGGAAACTGTCGCCCTTGCGCAGGTCTTTCAGGAAGTCAATCTTGCTGCCCATCACATCCGCCATTTGCAGGGTGATGTTGTCGGGAATGCCGGCCTGATCACTGGCGCCAAACAGCGAGCTGTTGATGGTGGCCTGGGCCACACGCACACGAGTCTGTGTCAGGTCGGTCTGTTCCTGGGCGGTAAAGCCGTTGTTTCCGTCCGGGCGTACTTCCAGCCAGCTGGCCTGGCCCTGGCCAGCTTGCTCGGTATAGGGGGTGTGGCGGTAGCGCAGCCATTGCAAATTGCCATTGGCATCCAACGCGGCTTGTATGGTGCGGCCAGGGTAAAGCTTGTAGATGGAGCGCGCTTTCTTGTCGTGCGTCAGAAATTGCAGCAGCCCTTCTTCGCTGACTTCCATGCGCTGGAGCAGGGCGGACAGGGTGTCGCCACGGCGGATGCGGGTTTCAGTAATGTAGGCTTGTTGATCCTGAGCTTGCAGGACGGTCAGGTCCGACGGCAGGGTCAAAGCGGTGCGGGCCTCGTAGATCTGGGGTTCCGGGCTGCTGGGCATGACCACGGCAAGTGCGCCGGCGGCTACAAAAGAGCCCAGAGCAAGCGTGATCAAACCGGCGCGGATAAAAAGGGCTCGGGCGGACCGAGGCTGGTGGATGTTGAGGTGGGAGGAGGAGCGTTTCCCTTTGCTGAACATAAAACCAGAACCTTGTTGGACGTACGGTTTACTGTCCACCCGGCAGGCAGGCGGAGGTCAGTTGTACTGGGCGGACAGAACATTCCAGCCCTGGCAATCTGACCTGCGCGGGAATGATAAAATAATTTGGTTTACGAAACCTTGCTCATTTATTAAGCACGTCTCGCAATAGCAGGCTATCCTAGCGCATTAGGCTTAATTTTTCGAGCATTTTTACTCATTAGTTTGTCACCAGATTTGTTATGTCATCCCCCTCAGAGCCCCTTTCTCCAGAAGTCCTGGCTGATTTAGCCATCGTCAAACGCGGCTGCGACGAATTGCTCGTCGAATCCGAGTTTGCCCGCAAACTGGCGCGCAGCCATGCAACAGGACAGCCCTTGCGTATCAAGCTGGGTCTGGACCCCACGGCTCCCGACATTCACCTGGGGCACACGGTGGTGCTCAACAAGATGCGCCAGCTGCAGGATCTGGGGCATACCGTCATCTTTCTGATTGGCGACTTCACCTCGACCATTGGTGATCCCAGCGGCCGCAACACGACTCGTCCGCCCTTGACGCCCGAGCAGGTCATTGCCAACGCCAAGACCTATTACGATCAGGCTGCGCTGGTTCTGGATCCGGCCCGTACCGAAGTCCGCTATAACTCGGAATGGTGCGACAAGCTCGGTTCGCGCGGCATGATTCAGTTGGCGTCGCGTTACACCGTGGCCCGCATGATGGAGCGTGATGATTTCACCAAGCGCTTTAAGGCGAATCAACCTATTTCGGTGCACGAGTTTTTGTATCCTTTGCTGCAAGGCTACGATTCGGTTCAATTGAAAGCGGATGTGGAATTGGGCGGTACCGACCAGAAATTCAATTTGCTGGTGGGTCGTGAATTGCAAAAAGAATATGGTCAGGAACAGCAATGTATTTTGACCATGCCATTGCTGGTGGGTTTGGACGGCGTAGAAAAAATGTCCAAATCCAAAGGCAATTACATTGGTATCAGTGAAACGCCGGACTCCATGTTCGGCAAGTTGATGTCCATCTCCGACACCTTGATGTGGCGTTACTTCGAGCTGCTGTCGTTCCGTAGTCTGGAAGACATCGCCGGTCTGCAAAAGCAGATTGAAGAAGGCCGTAACCCGCGTGAAGTCAAAGTGGAGCTGGCACAGGAGATCGTCACACGTTTCCATAGCGCCCAAGCCGCTGCACAGGCACTGGAAACATTTGATGCCCGTTTCCGTCGTGGCGAAATGCCCGAAGACATGCCCGAGGTAACCGTGGCCGGTGAACTGGCCTTGCTGCGCGTCTTGCGCGAAGCAGGTCTGGTTGCTTCTGGCAGCGAAGCCCAGCGCAACGTGGAGCAGGGCGGCGTGCGCATCAATGGCGAACGTGTGGACGATAAAGGTTTGCAACTGGAGCCGGGCAGCTATGTGCTGCAAGTGGGCAAGCGCAAGTTTGCGCGAGTCACTTTGACCGGCTGATTGATTGTGGAGGTCTGCAATGAAACTGCGTAGTGATTCTTTTCAAGATCAGAGCGTGATTCCCGAGCGTCTGGCGTTTTGCCGCTATGACGCACAATCGAGAGTCGCCTTGGCCGGTAACGCCAATCCGCATCTGGAATGGTCCGATGTTCCCGAGCAGACCCAATCCTTTGTGGTCATTTGCCACGACCCCGATGTCCCCAGTAAACCGGACGATGTGAACCAGGATGGGCGCGAGGTACCGGCGGATTTGCCACGGGTGGATTTCTTCCATTGGGTCTTGATCAACATCTCGCCCGAGCTGCGTAGCCTGGCTGAAGGCTCTTATTCCAAGGGCATTACGCCGCGCGGTAAAGCCGGTCCACTGGCTCTGGACGATACGCGCCAGGGCGTGAACGACTTTACCAACTGGTTTGCCAGTGACCGCGACATGAATGGTGATTACTTCGGCTACGATGGCCCGTGCCCGCCGTGGAACGATGCCTTGCCACACCGCTACGTTTTTACGGTCTATGCCCTGGATATTGCCGAACTGCCTTTGGAAGGTCGTTTCAGTGGCCAGGACGTGTTGCGCGCCATGGAAGGTCATATTCTGGGTCGAGCATCCCTGACCGGCCTGTATACCCTGAATCCCCGTTTGATCCAGCAATCCTGATTCCCCAGGGCGGACTGTTTGAGTTTTTTTCATATTCTCTTGAGTCCGCCTGCCGCCGCCTTACTTATTTCCGCATTTTTTGGGGTTTCTGCCACCGGAGACGTTTGTCTCGGTGGTTTGATGCGCTTCCGCGCTAAAATGTTGCTTTCTTAGTTTGCTACCACTTTATCCTTAGGAACCCTCATGTTTGACCGTTCTGCGACTCTTGACAAAGTTGACCCCGATCTTTGGGCTGCGATTCAAAGCGAAGATGTGCGCCAGGAGCAGCACATCGAGCTGATCGCCTCGGAAAACTACACCAGCCCCGCCGTGATGCAGGCCCAGGGCACACAACTGACCAACAAATACGCGGAAGGTTATCCGGGCAAGCGCTACTACGGCGGTTGCGAGTTCGTGGACGTGGTCGAGCAATTGGCTATTGACCGCCTGAAAGAGCTGTTCGGCGCTGAAGCCGCCAACGTGCAGCCCAACTCCGGTTCGCAAGCCAACCAGGGTGTGTACATGGCTGTGCTCAAACCCGGTGATACCGTTCTGGGCATGAGCCTGGCTGAAGGCGGTCACTTGACCCACGGTTCCCCCGTGAACGCCTCGGGCAAGCTGTACAACTTCGTGTCCTACGGTCTGGACGAGAACGAAGAGCTGGACTATGACGAACTGGAGCGCCTGGCCAAAGAGCACAAGCCCAAGCTGATCGTGGGTGGTGCTTCGGCTTACGCCCTGCGCATCGACTTTGAACGCATGGCACGTATCGCTCACGAAAACGGCGCCCTGTTGATGGTGGACATTGCTCACTATGCTGGTCTGGTTGCAGGTGGTGCCTATCCCAACCCCGTACCTCACGCTGACTTTGTGACGTCTACCACTCACAAGTCTCTGCGCGGTCCTCGTGGTGGCGTCATCATGATGAAGGCCGAACACGAAAAAGCCATCAACTCGGCTATTTTCCCCGGCATTCAAGGTGGCCCGCTGATCCACGTGATCGCTGGCAAGGCTGTTGCATTCAAGGAAGCCCTGGCTCCAGAGTTCAAGACCTACGCGGCTCAAGTTGTGAAAAACGCTGACGTTCTGGCCCGCACTCTGGTTGAGCGCGGTCTGCGTATCGTGTCCGGTCGCACCGAAAGCCACGTCATGCTGGTGGACCTGCGTCCTAAGGGCATCACCGGTAAAGTGGCTGAAGAAGCACTGGGCAAGGCTCACATCACGGTCAACAAGAACGCCATTCCTAACGACCCTGAAAAGCCATTTGTCACCAGCGGCGTGCGTTTGGGTACACCTGCCATGACCACTCGCGGCTTTAAAGAAGCCGAAGCGGAATTGACGGCGCATCTGATTGCTGATGTACTGGACAATCCTCACGACGAAGCCGTTTTGGCGGACGTTCGTCGCCGTGTACACGAGCTGACTGCCAAGTTGCCCGTTTACTCCTCCAAGTAATCCAGCCGGAGCGGGCCGCAAGGCCCGCGATCTTGAATGAAGTGTCCGTTCTGCCACCATGCCGATACCCAGGTGATCGACTCTCGAATCACCGAAGAAGGCGACGCCATACGGCGACGTCGTAAATGCTCGGCCTGTGAACGGCGCTTCACGACTTACGAGCGTGCTGAGCTGAGCCTGCCTGTTGTGGCCAAGCGCAATGGCACCCGTATGGATTTTGACCCCGCACGTTTGCGGGCGAGCATGGGCGTTGCGCTGCGCAAGCGTTCCATCCCCATGGCTCAGGTCGATGCCGCTGTGCAGCGCATCGAAGAAAAGCTTCAACTGACTGGCGAGCGCGAAGTCTCCTCCGAGACCATAGGCGAGCTGGTCATGGCCGAGCTCAAGCAGTTGGACCAGGTTGCGTATGTGCGCTTTGCTTCGGTCTACAAGAGCTTCAAGGACATCCGCGAGTTTGTAGAGGCGATCGACGAAATGAACGATCCCGACCGCGGCTAAGGCGATGGTCGAGCAAGAAGACGTCATCTGGATGCGGCAAGCCCTGGAGCTGGCCGAGCAATCCCTGTATATCAGTGCCCCTAATCCGCGAGTTGCCTGCCTGATCGTGCGCGATGGCCAGTTGCTGGCTTCGGGTTCGACACAGCAGGCGGGTGGCCCTCACGCAGAAGTGATGGCCTTGCGCCAGGCCAAAGAGCGCGGCGTGAATGTGGCGGGTGCTACCTTCTACGTCACCCTGGAGCCTTGCAGTCACCATGGCCGCACGCCTCCTTGTGCCGATGCCCTGATCAAGGCAGGAGCCGGGCGAGTCGTCTTTTCCATGTACGACCCCAACCCTCTGGTGGCAGGTAACGGCGTTTCACGCCTGCGCCAGGCGGGAATTACGGTAGATGGCCCTTTGTGCGTAGAGCAGGCGCTGGCCATCAACGCCGGTTTCTTTGCCCGCATGACGCGTGGACGTCCTTGGTTGTGGATGAAAATGGCGGCCTCGCTGGACGGTCGCAGTGCCTTGTCCGATGGCAGCTCTCAATGGATTACCGGGCCGCAAGCTCGTGATGATGGTCATCATTGGCGTGCCCGCAGTTGTGTCGTGTTGACGGGCATAGGTACGGTTAACGCGGATAACCCGCTAATGAATGTGCGGGCGGTTTCCACGCCACGTCCCCCCATCAAAGCCGTGCTGGATACGCATTTACGCCTGACCCCCAGCGCTGCCTTGCTGGATGGCACGCCTTGCTGGGTATTCAGCCACCGTCGTGATCCCGAACGCGAAGCCGAGCTGGCAGATCGCAATGCACAGGTGATTCCCATGCCTTTGCACGAAGGTCAGGTGGATGTGCGTGCTGTTCTGGACTGGATGGCAGATCAGCAGATCAATGAAGTGCACGCAGAAGCCGGTGCCCGTCTTTCCGGTGCCTTGATTGATGCAGGAGTGGTTGACCAATTGCTGATGTACCTGGCCCCCAAGATTTTGGGGCAGGGGCGGGGCGTTGCCGATATTACCGAGCTGGCTGGGCTGGACGATGTAGAGCCATTTGAGTTCACCGATGTGCGTTTGCTAGGTGCCGATCTGCGTGTCCTGGCACGCCAACGAGATCACTGGGAAGCCTTGCTGCGAGCGGTGGGTGGGGCTTATCCGTCGGATTCGGAATAACTCATTTTTCTGCATTATGGCTTGGCCCGGAATACAGGCAAGAGGTTTGCGAAAGCATGGCAGTGATCCTTATGCGCACGGGCCCACAGAACATGTTCAATGCAGATGGATGTTGCTGCTTGGTTGCCACCAACAATTAGCCACGGAAAAAATTTGAGCACTTGCGTTACAAGGATAAGTGCTGCTATTATTATGGACTTGGCATTAGCAGCTTCAAATTGCTTGGCCAAAAAGAACAATTAGGACAGGTGGCCGAGTGGTTGAAGGCGCACGCCTGGAAAGCGTGTATACGTTTATAGCGTATCGGGGGTTCGAATCCCCCTCTGTCCGCCAAGAATTCGATATGAAAACCCGCCCAGCACAAGCTAGGCGGGTTTTTTATTGCCGGTGGTGTCGGCGCCTTTCGGCTGTGGTGATGCTTCGCAGCACAGGCGCTGTTTAAGGAACCAGAGTCAGACGGTCGACTTCAAATTCAGTCTTGCGCAGGCCTTTGTCGAATTCCCCGGTCAGCTCCACTTTTTGTTCAGCACTGATGCTTTGGCCGGCCGGGAAGTCTTCGTTGTCGATCTCTACGGTGATACGACCGGTGGCGTCTTCAAACGTATAGCGTTCGTCGCCTTCAAAGGAGACCAGGCGACCTTGCAAACGCGCGATCTGGTCATCGCGGCCGGTTTCCAATAGTTGCTTGACCGTCATTAGCGGCACATTGCTAGGGCCCGAGTAAGGGCCTGTGGCATTGGTGGCCTGAGGGACATTGCTTGGGCCCGTGTAGCCGGCCGGTTGTGCGATAGCAGCGGTGGCGCTCAGGGCAAGGACGGCGGCGAGGGTAGGTAAAGTGAATCGCATGATTGGGTTTCCTGTATCGGGTTATCGGGTCAATGTTCCGCCGATTGCGGAATGGTTTTATTAAACCCCCCGAACCTGAAGGCAATCTTAAGACACTTGATTGGGTGGAAAATCCAGCACGACGCTCAGGCCCTGGCCGTCCAGTCCATCCTCAAAGGATAGCGTGGCATTGTGCAAGGCAGCGATGCGGACCACGATAGACAAACCCAGACCGTTGCCGGCTTGGCCGGTGCCCAGCACGCGAAAGAATCGCTCTCCTAGTCTGGATCGCTGTTCCAAGGGAACGCCAGGCCCGTTGTCGCGAACTGCCAGACGGACACCGCCATCATGTCTGCGCGTCGTTTCGATTCGTACCCGGACACCTGTGCCGCCGTAACGAATGGCATTGCCAATCAGGTTGCGTAAAGCGCTGCTTAATAATACGGGCGCCGCCTGCAAGCTTGTGACGGCCAAGGCCCTTTCCATATTCACTGATACAGATGGCCATGATGGACTCAGGCTGTCCAGGAGCTGATTCAGGTCTACGGTTTCAAGTTTAAGGGGTTCCGCCTGCGGTTCCAGTCTCGTCAGGGCGAGCAGGCTTTCTACTAGTGCGGTGCAGCGATCCAGGTCGGCACGCAATTGCTGCAGATGGGCATCAGGGAGTTGCAGCTCGCGCTCAATCAATTGAACGCGCATGCGCAGCCCGGCCAGCGGGGTACGCAGCTCGTGCGCGGCATCGGAGGTAAAGCGTCGCTCGCTTTCCAGGGCGGTGGATAGCCGTGCCATCAAGGTGTTGAGGGCATCCAGCATGGCCTGCAGTTCACGTGGCGGATTGCCCCCTTGCACGGGCGTGAGGTCATCGGGTGATTTGGAGTTGATCAGCTTGGCGGTGTCTTCTAATGGCCGCATCAGGCGTCGTATCAAGAGCCAGCTTGATAGGCCTAGTAGCGCCAGCAGCCCCAATGCGGGCCAAGCCAGATTTTCGGCCATATCTTCCAGCAGTTCCAGGCGCTCTTCCATAGGCTGGGCGACCTGGGCGGTGACCCCTCCCGAACCGGGGCGGACGTAAACCCGCCAGAGCTCATCGTCGACCCAGACAGTTGTGGTTTGCTTGCTGTGTGCCTGCGGTAAAAAAGCCGTTTCAGGAGTATCGTCACCGCGCAGCAGCACACGGCCGTCTGCCGCGACCAACTGGTAGTACATACGCAGCTTGAGTGCGTCGTCGCGGTTCAGGCGCGTGCCAGTAGTAGTGGCCCCGGCCGATGCCTCCTGCGGGTCCAGCATCAAGACCAGACGGGCACCTTCCTCCAGGGCGTCATCCAGAACATCACCGGTGGCGTGCCAGGCGACACCGACCACAATGGACAGGCTGACCAGCCACAGGCCAATACTGGTGCCCATGACAGTCAGCAGCAAGCGACGCCGTAGTGACCAGCCTTCGGCGCGTGATGCCGAGGACCTGGGCTTGGCGCGGCCAGGAGTCAGTTTCTGGAGCAAACGTTTCATGCGGGTGCCAACACGTAGCCTTGATTCCGTACAGTGACGATGAAGTCGCTGCCCAGTTTCTTGCGCAGATTGTAGATGTGGACTTCGATAGCGTTACTCTCTACTTCTTCGCTCCAACCATAGAGGGCTTCTTCAAGCTGGGCGCGACTCAAAATATGAGTGGGATGGTGCATCAATGCCTGTAGAACAGCGAATTCACGGGCTGTTACGGGCACGGGCTTATCGTTCAATGTGACGCGTTTGGCTGTCGGGTCTATGGCGACAGGGCCGTGTCGCCATTCGGGACTTGCTTGCGCGGCGCTTCGACGCAAGGCAGCGCGTACCCGTGCGGATAGCTCTTCCAGGTCAAACGGTTTGACCAGATAGTCGTCTGCCCCCAGGTCCAGACCCTGCACCCGGTCAGCCAGGGTATCGCGCGCGGTGATCACAATGACTGGAACCTGTGCATGGGACCCACCGGCCCCTCGCAGGGTGCGCAGGACCGCATCGCCGTCCAGACCGGGAAGGCCCCGATCCAGCAATATGCATTGATAGGTATGAGTCGCCAAAGCCGTTGCAACTTGATCGCCACGTTGCAACCAGTCCACAGCATAACCGTCCAGATGCAGCCAGGACTGCAAGGAACTGCCTAGCGAGGGATCGTCTTCGATTAAGAGAATACGCATGTGCAAAGCCTGGCAGGGAAAGATGAAGGGAATCTGATGCTAGTGTGAGGCATGCCTCAAAGCAGCTGCAAGCCCGGAAGTGCTTGTATAGCTGCCGTGTATTTTAAAAGCACGCAGGTTCTGTGTTTTCCGTCCCGATCGGGCTATTAGATATTTCGCTGTTGCACCCGTGCTGACAGTTCCTGTGCCGTTTCCTTGCGTTCACTGTATCTGTCGACCAGATACTCCGCGCAGTCACGTGTCAGCAAGGTGAACTTCACCAGCTCTTCCATCACATCCACCACCCGCTCGTAGTAGGACGAGGGTTTCATGCGACCTTCTTCGTCGAACTCCAGAAAGGCTTTGGCAACGGAAGACTGGTTGGGGATGGTGATCAGGCGCATCCAGCGGCCCAGGACCCGCATCTGGTTCAGGGCGTTAAAGGATTGGGAACCGCCTGAGACTTGCATCACGGCCAGGGTTTTGCCTTGTGTCGGGCGCACGGCACCGATGCTTAAAGGAATCCAGTCGATTTGTGCTTTCAGGACGCTGCTCATGGCACCGTGGCGTTCGGGCGAGGTCCAGACCATGCCCTCCGCCCACTGCACCAACTGGCGCAATTCCTGCACCTTGGGATGCTCTTCTGGTGCGCCATCGGGCAAAGGCAGCTCGTGTGGATTAAAAACCCTGGTTTCGGCACCCATTGCTTGCAGGAGTCGCGCTGCTTCTTGCGTCAGGAATCGGCTGTAGGAGCGTTCTCTCAGGGAACCGTATAAAAGCAGAATCCGAGGTGGATGTGTGGCACGTTGTGGAGGCAGCAACCGCGCCATGTCCGGGATTTTAAATGCGTGCTCGTCCAGATTGTCCAGGTCAGGATGGCTCAATTCTTTGTCCTTTTTCATCAATGACAGCTTGGCCGTCTTCTTTCCGGAATGCGCCTTGTTGAGGCTGGGGCAGTATTTCCAGCACCTGTTCCGAGGGGCGGCACAAGCGTGTGCCCAGTGGTGTGACAACAATGGGGCGGTTGATCAGAATCGGGTGCCGCAACATGAAATCAATCAGCTGCTCGTCACTCCACTTCGGGTCGCCTAGTTGCAGCTCCTCATAGGGCGTTCCCTTTTGACGCAGGACTGCACGCACACTCAGGCCACTGTCTGCTATCAGTCTCGTCAGCGTGGCGCGGTCTGGCGGTGTGTGCAGGTACTCGATGATGGTGGGCTCTTGTCCGCTATTGCGGATCAGGCCCAAGGTATTGCGGGAGGTGCCGCAGGCAGGGTTGTGATAGATGATGATGTCTGTCATGGCGCTGTCTTGATCTCAGGACTTAGTGAGCGATACCCAAGCGCAGGGCCAGGGCCGCCAGGGTGATCAGCAATACGGGCGTGGTCAGGATGGCTCCCACCTTGAAGTAGTAGCCCCAACTGATTCTTGTGCCTTTCTGGGCCAGTACATGCAGCCACAGTAAGGTAGCCAGACTGCCGATAGGGGTGAACTTGGGGCCCAGGTCGCTGCCAATGACATTGGCGTAAATCATGGCTTCCTTGATTGCGCCCTGGGCGCTGGAAGCATCAATCGACAAGGCAGTCACCAGCACAGTGGGCATATTGTTCATGACCGAGGACAGCAGGGCAGACAGAACCCCCGTGCCCAGGGCGGCCCCCCAGATTCCAGCCTGGCCGAATTTGTCCAGCAGCAGGGCCAGGTAGTCTGTCAGGCCCGCATTTCGCAGACCATACACCACCAGATACATGCCCAGCGAGAACACGACGATCTGCCAAGGAGCACCACGCAGGACTTTCCTGGTACTGATGACCGTGCCACGGGCAGCAACGGCCAGGAGGATCATGGCTCCCACGGCGGCAACTGCACTGACGGGAATGCCCATGGGTTCAAGTGCAAAAAATCCTGCCAGCAATAAGGCCAGTACTATCCAGCCTGCCTTGAAGGTTGCCATGTCTGTAATGGCGTGTGCGGGTGGTTTCAACTGCTCAAGGTGATATCGGGCAGGAATGTCACGCCGGAAATACAAGATCAGGACGAGCAGGCTGGCTAATACGGACACGATATTGACGGGCACCATGATGGCGGCATAGTCCGTGAAACCCAGTTTGAAATAGTCCGCCGAGACGATGTTGACCAGGTTGGAGACGACCAGTGGCAAGCTGGCGGTGTCGGCAATAAAGCCCGCCGCCATGACAAAGGCCAAGGTCGCGGCCGGCGAGAAGCCCAAGGCCAGCAACATGGCCATGACGATAGGCGTCAGAATCAGTGCAGCGCCATCGTTGGCAAACAGCGCGGAAACGGCAGCCCCAAGAATCACGATAAAAGCAAAGAGTTTGCGCCCACTACCTGCGCCCCAGCGTGCAACATGCAGGGCGGCCCACTCAAAGAAACCGGCTTCATCCAGTATCAGGCTGATGATAATGATTGCTATAAAAGTAGCCGTTGCATTCCAGACTATGCCCCAGACCACGGCCAGATCACTCCACTGCACCACACCTGAAAGCAGGGCGGCGGCAGCTCCCAGAGAGGCGCTCCAGCCTATGCCCAGACCTTTGGGCTGCCAGATGACCAGGATCAGAGTGGCAAGGAAAATCAGGGCGGATGTAATCATGGGAATGCTTGTCGAGAAGGGTAGGTAGCAGGGGGAGTGGGGGCAGGGCCAACAGGTGGCCTGCCGAGCCGAACTGGTGTGATTTGCCCCTTTCGTTCAGGGAAGTTGGCACGAGCTGGATGCCTTGATGCAGCTCTCCCCCTGACAACAGTTTTCAGTCAGGTAGGCGAGCAAATTATTCATGGTGGGAAAGGTGGCGCTGTAGAGCAGGTTGCGGCCTTGGCGCTCGGCATGGATGAGCCCCGCATTGCTTAACTCCTTTAAATGGAAGGAGAGGGCATTGGGGGCGATGTCTAGCTGTTCCGCGAGGGTGCTGGGAGTCAGCCCGGATGGGCCTGCGATGACCAAAGCGCGAAACACCCGCAGGCGGGCTTCGTGGGCCAGGGCGGCCAGTGAACGGATAACTTGAGATTCTTCCATCAATAGATAATACAACAATTCTTGAATTGTTGAATGAATATGTTTATGGGCCGCAAAGCAGGCCGTTTGCTCATACAAATGTGCGTGAGCATATTCATTTGTCAGGCATTGTGAAACCATCAGTCTGCATCTGCGGATCTGCGGGGAATTGGGAACAGGCCTGGTTTCAATTTGCTATCCTCTACCAGAATGTTCGTCCGTCCGTGTCATTCTCAGCCCGCCTGGTACACGGAATTTCTGACTGCTCCGACAAGACTGACTATGCAAACATCTCTTCTGAGCCGCCATCAGCTTGGCCGCCACATTGCTCAAGCACGACTTCTTTGCTTGGCTTTTTTTCTGGTTTTACTGGTCGCCTTTCCTCAAACAGGACATGGCAAAGAGCCGTCATTGACGGTAGGCGTATTGGTATCGCCGCCGTTTGTGATGAAAAATGATGGAGCCTTTACCGGCTTGGCGATAGACCTTTGGGAAAACCTGGCAGCAGAGAAAGACTGGGCGTACGAATACAAGGAATACAGCACATTTCGGGATTTGCTGGGAGCGACAGAGTCCGGAGCGCTTGATGTTGCCATGACCAATTTGACCATTACTCAGCAACGGGCGCTGAAGGTAGATTTCACACAGCCCTGGTTTGATGGTGGTATGCGCCTGATGGTCAGCTCCGATCAGGGAACGGGTTTTCAAAGTGTTATCAAGGGTTTGGCACAGGCTGGTTTTATCACCGCGTATGCATGGATTGCCTTTGTCATTCTGTTTGCCACTGGTGTTTTGACCTTGTTTGACCGACGCTTTGATCAATCTTTTCCCGCTCGCTGGCGTGATGGCGTAGCCGAGAGTTTCTATACCGTGATGTCTGTCGTGACCTCGGGGCGTGCTCCGGCCAGAAAAAATCTTTTTGGTTGGTTGGGGCGTATCTGGCAGGGGTTATGGCTGGTCTGCGGGGTAGGCATCCTGGCCTTTGTAACGTCCTCCGTCACCAGCGTGATGACGACCTTGGCTATCTCAAACCAGATCAATAGCGTGGATGATTTAAAAGGGCGGCCGGTGGGAGTGTTGGTCGGTACCGTAGAAGAAGACTATGCCCTCAAGCAGGGGCTGGCCATGCGCAGTTATCCTAGTTTGGAGGAGGCCACAACAGCCTTGGGCAACGGGGATGTCGTGGCCGTGATTGCCGACGCCCCTGTGCTGGAATATTACGTGTACACCAATCCTGGTCTGCCTGTGAATGTGGTGGGGCGGCTATTCGAGCGTGACAAGTACGGGTTTGCATTGCCACTGCAAAGTGAGCTCTCCCGAGAAGTCACCTTGGCCGTTCTCGGAGCCGTGGATGAAGGCAAGGTGGAAGAGTTCAAGACCAAGTATTTTGGCTTGGGCCAATAGTAGCCTGGCTCATTGGTGTGGATTCGTCCTTTGGCTCTCGAGTTGCTCGCTTAACCAGCTGGCGAACACTTCTGCGCGCGGGTTCTGATCCAGCGCCTGCGGGGAGAGCAGGTAGTAGGCCGAGCCGTCGGGGATGAAGCCTTGCGGGGCGATGAGCTGGCCGCTTTGCAACTCATCCTCCACCATCAGGCGCGACACGATAGTCATACCTTGTCCGGACAGGGCAGCCTGGATACATAAATAAAAATGCTCCAGCTCCAGCTTGCCGGCTGATCGCAGGGAGTTGCCGCTGAGCCGTGCCCACGTGGCCCAGGCCTGAGGGCGGGAGCTGCTCTGTATCAATATCTGCTTGGTCGTGTCTTGTATGTGTGGGTATTGAGCTTGGCAGACCGGCCCTATCATCTCTTCGCACAACTTCAGGCCGCACACCGAGTCTGCCCAATGAAAGTCGTCGCGGCGTATGGCCAGATCCACTCCCATTTGAGCAAAGTTCACCGGGCCTCCGGCCGTTATCAGGTGCACGGTGATGTTGGGGTACAGAGTGTGAAAATCTCCCAGACGCGGAATCAGCCACTTCATGGCAATAGTGGGCTCGCAGGAGACGGCCAGAGCATGTTCGCGCTGGGTTTGCTGCAGTTGGTAAACCACATCTTCCAGGCGCTCAAACATGGGGGCGGTGACGTGCAAAAGCTGGCGGCCTGCAGGCGTCAGAAACACGGCCCGATTGCGCCTTTCAAACAGTTCTACCCCTAGAGATTCTTCCAATGCACGAATTTGTCGGCTGACAGCGCCGTGAGTGACATGAAGCAGCTGGGCTGCCTGCACAAAACTGCCTGCCTGAGCCGCAGTATCGAAGTAGCGAAAGGCCGTGAGGTTGGGGATTTGCATGGTCGATGAAAACTCACAGAAGGGACGTAGTAATTATCGTTTTTAAATTAGCACAGGATTATCAATAATGACATCCTGTCAGGGCAGATGTGAACAGGAAATGAATTGCTTATGGTTGATTTTCTTTCCTGTGGCTGAAGAATTTTGATTATTCGGACCAAGAATGAAAATGCCTTGGAAATTCGATGGAATCATAAGTTCTCCGAAAATATGCTCTGTACCTGACAAAACTGCCTTTTTGCAGATTGCTGTCCCGCTGGGCAAGACTGTATCTCTTGCCAAGAGTGTAGGACTGGTCCTGCGTTTTGGCTGCTCGTGCAGTCGCTCATAAGGCCGATTTCATCAAACTTAGGCTTGTTAAACATGCATGAACTGTTGGCTGTTGCCACTATCACTATCCTGGCTGTGATCAGCCCCGGCCCGGACTTCGCCATGATCACGCGCAATGGTTATTCCTTTGGTCGCAAGACGGGTCTGATTTCAGCGTTGGGCATTGCGGCCGGAGTGCAGGTGCATGTGGTCTACACGGTGCTAGGCGTGGCGATTCTGATTACTCAATCCCCCACTCTTTTTTGGATGATGAAAGTGGTGGGGGCGGCGTACCTGATGTACCTGGGCTATCAGTCTTTCAGTAACCGTGCTGCGCTTGATACCGATGGCGACGCGGGCAGTGTGCCCAGCGCCTGGCAGGCTTTTGGCATGGGTTTCTTAACCAATGCCCTGAATCCGAAAACCATGTTGTTTGTGGTGGCCACCTTCACCCAGCTGGTGCAGCCGGATGCGCCGTTCTGGCTGAATTTTGCCTACGGTTTCTGGATGTCCTTCGCGCATTGGGTCTGGTTCAGCATTGTGGCCCTGGTGTTTTCAAACAAGCGCCTGCGGGCGGGCATGCTGGCTCGGCAAAGATTGCTGGACAAGGTGATTGGTGTGGCCTTGCTGGGGCTGGGCGCCTCACTTCTCTTTGCCAACTCGGTGCCCCGGGGGGAGCTTGCTGGATAGGTGCCGGGGAGAAAAGACGGTGTGAATGGCCTGATTATTCAAGTTTTAATGAATTTTTTATTGGTTGAATAATTGGAATTATTTTTGAGTTTTTGTTTTTTAATTATTCAGTAATTGTTTATAAGGTGATTAATATTAAAAATTTAAAAATATAGAAAATTATATAAATAAAATTTTAAAAAGAATATCTGTTATTTTTTGTCATTTATTGATGAGTGTCTGGGTATTATCGACAAGGTGCAGTATGAGGTTTCGCACACTACTTGTAGATAGGGAGACACGAATGACTTGCCATCATCTAAATGCAAAAACGATAGCGGGTTCCTGCCTGGCTTTATTAGCTGTCTTGCAGGGCCCTGCCATGGCCCAAAGCCTGGAACCCCGGCTGGATACCAGCCAGCTCTATGCTGACGTACATTTTCATGCATCCAACTATGCCATGCAGGGGATTCCTTTAAAGAAATATGCAGAGCGATATATGCGTGGCAATCTGCAGCAGATTGTGCGCTCGACCATCATGCCCATTCCTTTGCAGCAACGGTGGGACGGGTTCGAGCAATATCAGGCTCAGGGCCCAGGCAATCAGATGTACGGGCCCAATTACTATATTGGCCCCAAGGCAGACCTGTATTACTACTCCTTTGTTGATGCCATGTTTGCACGCGAGTACGAGCGGCTGCCACCGCAATATCAGGAAAAGCTGGATGTCATGATCACGGCGTTCAACCCGATGGACGTGTATGCCTCGCAACATATCAAGCGTGCGGTGCTCAGTTTTCCAGGCGTGTTTTCCGGGGTGGGGGAGTTCACCATTCATAAGGAGCTGGTGTCCAGCAAACTGGCTGGTGAAACCGTAGAGCAAACCAAGGCTCCCTCGGTGCCCTTGCCACCGGATGCGGGTGATGGCAGCAAGGTGTCGCTCTATTCCGAATCTCTGGAATACCTGTTCCAGACGATTGAGGAAATTGGCCTGGTCGCGATTTTGCACAACGATATGTACCGGGTTGAGGTCAATTATCAGGGCGAGCTGGAGCATGTCTACCCCGACCAGGATTATGTGGATGGCTTGAAGCACGTGTGCGGACATGCACCCAAGGCCAGGGTGGTGTGGGCGCATACCGGCTTGGGGCGCTTTGTGAAACCGACTCAGGATCACCTTACGCGCGTCAAGAAAGTGCTGGATGCTTGCCCCAGCTGGTCTACCGATATTTCCTGGGATCTGGTGCAGGACTATATGCTCAATCCCGAGCCCGGAATGCCCAGCCGTCAGGATTGGCTGAATTTCTTCAAGGAATACAAAAACCGGATTCTGTGGGGGTCGGATGTGGTGATCTTCACACGTAACCGTTTTGAATCGACCCCTCCCACCTCGGTGACACCGGGCGGCTTGATGTCGCCAGACCAGTATCACGCGGATCTGTCCAAGATGAGGGACTTCCTGGGAGAACTGCCTTTGGACGTTGGCAACAAGATTCGCTATGAAAACTATCTGGCGCTGTTCAACCGTGCCAAGTTCTCTGTAAGGGCTTGGGAGCGTGAGAATGCGGACCTGAATATCTGGGACATTCCTACACCCGTTCATCCTTGAGAAGGGCCTGTTGCATAGCCATAGCCAGAACCAAAGCCTATGTCTCTGGTCCTGGCAAAGGCGAAAGTAAAGCTAAAAGCAAAAAAACTGCCCCCCGAATATTTGGATAGTTATCCAGCTTTCGGGGGGCAGTTTGCTATCGCACTTCAAGGCCGCCTAGACCGGCTTCTTGATTTTGCTGTCAGACGCCTGGTTTAACGTCTGTTTGGGCATCGCTTAGATCGCCTTGTTTTGCGCAGCCAGCCTGTCCAGATCTTCCTGAATCAGCTTGCGAATAGCGGTTTTCAAGAGCTTGCCCGTTGCTGTGTGGGGCAGCTCATCCACCACGATCAGTTCATCAGGAATGCTCCATTTGGAGACTTGCTCTGTAAACAGATCAATCATGTCCTGCTTGGTGAAGGTGGCATCTTCTTGCAACTGCACCACCAGCACCGGACGCTCGCCCCAGCGCTCGTCGGGCTTGGCAACCACGGCCGCTTCCTTGATGGCCGGGTGAGCCTGGGCAATGTTCTCCAGCTCGATCGAGCTGATCCATTCGCCACCGGATTTCACCACGTCTTTGGTCCGGTCCACGATCTGGATAAAGCCGTCTTTATCAATGGTGACCACATCGCCGGTATTGAACCAGCCATCTTCCGTGTGGGCGGAAGAGTCCTTGCTGTTGAAGTAAGCGCTGGCAATCCAGGGGCCGCGCACCATCATGGCACCAAACATTTTGCCGTCGCGCGCAATGGGCTGGCCGTCGTCGCCATCCACTCGGAACTCGACGCCAAATAGCGGACGCCCTTGCTTGGCCAGCAACTTGAGTTTTTCGTTCTCGGGCAGGGCTTCGTGCTGGGGCAGCAAGGCTGCGGCCAGGCCGACTGGACTGGTTTCGGTCATGCCCCAGGCGTGGCGCACTTTTACGCCCAGCTTCTGGAAGCGGGTAATCATGACAGGTGGCGCAGACGAGCCCCCAATGACCAGGCGTTGCAGGCTGCTGAAGGTTTTCCCATTGGCTTGCATCCAGTCCAGCAGACCCAGCCAGACCGTCGGCACCCCGGCCGTCATGGTGACGCCTTCGTTTTCAAACAAGGTGTGCAGGCTGGCGCCATCCAGTTTAGGGCCGGGCAAGACCAGCTTGGCCCCCACCATCAAGGCGGCGTAGGGCAGGCCCCAGGCGTTGACGTGGAACATGGGCACAATCGGGGTAATGGTGTCGGAGGCCGACAGACTCAGAGCATCGGGCAGGCTCAAGGCAAAGGCGTGCAAGATGGTGGAGCGATGGCTGTAGAGCACGCCCTTGGGGTTGCCCGTAGTGCCGGAGGTGTAGCACAGGCCCGATGCAGTGTTCTCGTCAAACACCGGCCAGTCGAATTCATCTGACTCGTTGGCAATCAGGGTTTCATAGCACTTCAGATTGGGCAGCAAGTCCGACTTGGGCATGTGCGCTTCGTCGGTCATGATGACCACGGCTTTCAGCTTGGACAGTTGCTCGGCCAGGGCCTCCAGAATTGGCATGAAGCTCAGATCGGCAAACAGGACACTGTCGCCAGCGTGTTCAATGATGTAGCCGATTTGATCCTGAAACAGACGCGGGTTGATGGTGTGACACACCAGGCCCGAGCCTGATACGCCGTAATACAGCTCCAGGTGACGATAGCCGTTCCAGGCCAGGGTGCCCACGCGGTCGCCTTGCTGCAAGCCCATTTTCTGAAGCGCATTGGCCAGTTTCTGGCTGCGCTTGGACAGATCTGCATAGGTGTAGCGGTGGATGTGGCCTTCTACCGTTTGAGAGACAACTTCGCGGTCTGCGTGGTAGTTGGCCGCATGACGCAGTATGGATGACACTAACAGCGGGGTATTCATCATCATGCCAAGCATGGTTTTCGTCCTCCCTGGGAGTAAATCAAACAGAACTGACGGGCCTTGAAACTGTGAGTCTACGCGCAGAAAATGGACGAAACACATCACTGACTGTCATGGCCTCCTGATGCACAGTAGCCTAAAACTCACAAATGCGTCTATGTAGTCGTTTGTATTTGCTTGCGTAATGCCAAAGCTTCTGTGAAAAATTGGGCAATCATGCGGCTGTCCCGGCGCTCGGCCAGGCAATACAAGTACGTGTCGGTGCGTACCGGATCGCCCTGAATACGAACCGCTTTGAAGCGATGGTCCGGGATGAACTCCGCCTCGGACACCGTGCCTACGCCCAGCCCTCGGGCAACGGCTTCACGCAGGGCTTCCCGGCTGCCAATTTCCATGACCGCGCGGGGCCGTATATTTTCCTTTTCCAGCGCCGCTTCCAGGCAGGCACGGGTGGTGGAGCCCGACTCCCGCTGCAGCAAAGGAGCATCCTGCAAGGCAGATAAAGGCACACTGTCGTACCGGGCCAAAGGGTGCGACAAGGGGGCGAACAGAATGACAGCATGGCTGGCGTAATGTTCGGTGTGAAAGGCCGAGTCCTCGCAGGCTCCGGCCAGCACGGCAATATCGGTGGCATAGTCGGCCAGATCTGCCAGCACCTGTGCCGAGTTCCCCATATGAATAGAGATATCCACGCCGGGAAACAGCCGGTGATAGGCCTCTACCATCTCAATCACATGAAAAGGCCCGACTGCGCCAATACGCAGTCGGCCTACATGCAGTTTTCCACTGTCATGCAGCAGGTTGAAGGCATCAACTTCCAGTGCTCCCAGTTGCTGCGCGACCGGCAGCAGCGCCATCCCCACCTGGGTCAGTTGGACACCTCTGCCCCGGCGATGAAACAACTCCACATCATGTTGCTGTTCCAGCCCCTGTACTTGTTTGGTCACAGTGGGTTGAGCCAGTCCCAGGGCGCGGGCCCCGGCGCTGAAACTGCCATGACGGGCAACAGCCAGGAAGGCGCGCAGGCGTGCGGCGGACATATAGACTCCATCTATAGATAACTGATGTTTTGAATCCTAAATCGATAATATGAAGGCAATGTGACCTTTCTACTATGTCGGCATTCCTCCTACAAACCTCAAGGACGACTGCCGTGAACAAGAACGTATTTCAGACAGCCCGCCGCTCTTTCATCGCGGCAAGCGCCGCCACTATTATTTTTTCGGTGTTTGGGACTGCCGCCCACGCCGCCCAGGACACCTTGACGATTGGTCTGATCCCGGCCGAAGACTCGCAGGCCATGATCGAATCGAGCAAACAGGTTATTGAGCAACTGGAGCGCGAGTCCGGCATGAAGGTCGAGCCCTTTGTGGCGACGGACTACAACGGCATTATCGAAGCCTTGCGTGCCAAGAAGCTGGACGTGGCCTACCTGGGGCCATTCTCTTACGTGCTGGCCAGTTCGGTGGCCGATGTGGAAGCCTTTGCGGTTGCCGTCACCAAGAAAACAGGTAAAAGCGCCTACAAGAGCCTGATCGTGGTGCGTGCCGATAGCGGGATCGACAATGTGGATCAGTTGAAAGATCGCACATTTGCCTTTGTAGACCCCAGCTCGACTTCCGGCCACCTGTTCCCTAAAGCGGGTCTGGAAAACGATGGCTACAAGCCTGAAGAGCTGTTCTCCCGCGTGGTGTTTTCTGGTTCGCACGATGCCAGCCTGTTGGCTGTAGCCAACAAGAAAGTGGATGCTGCCGCTGTAGCCGATCGTATTTACGCCAGCGCGATTTCCAAAGGCCAATTGGCTCAGGATGATTTGAAAGTGGTGTGGTCCTCCAGCGATATCCCCGAGTCGCCCATGGTCTGGCGCAAGGATCTGGACCCCAGCGTCAAAGAGAAAGTGGCCAAGGCTCTGGCCAATATCAAGGATGTACCCTGGGGTGACCAGGGCATGTTGAATGGCTTTCAGGCTACCGACGATGCCGCTTACAACGTGGTGCGCGATACCGCCAAGGTGCTGAACCTGGATCTGCGGAGCATGAAATGATCCGTTTGCGTGGCCTGAACAAAAGTTATGGCTCCAATGATGTCCTGTGCGGTGTGGACATGGATGCAGAAGCCGGTGAGTTTCTGGTTGTGCTGGGTCAGTCCGGAGCGGGCAAGTCCACCTTGCTGCGCTGCATGAACCGGCTGGCGCAGGCCGATACGGGCGAGATGTCGGTGGCCGGTATTGATGCCATGTCGGCCCAGGATACTCGGGCCTTGCGCCGCCAGGTTGCCATGATTTTCCAGCATCACGATGTGGTGCCTCGTTTGTCAGTGCTGCGCAATGTATTGACCGGGCGTTTGGGGGCGGTTCCCGTGTGGAGCTCGATCCTGCAACTGTTCAGCCGTGCTGATATTGCCTTGGCCAAAGAGTGTCTGGAACGTGTGGGACTGGCGCATAAAGCCCAGGCTCGCACGGATTCCTTGTCGGGTGGTCAGCGTCAGCGTGTGGGCATTGCCCGTGCTCTGGCGCAGCGTCCCCGCATTATTCTGGCCGACGAACCAGTGGCCAGCCTGGACCCCAAAACAGCGCGTCTGGTGATGCGTTATTTGCACGACGCTAGTCGGGAACTGGGTATTACCGTGGTGTGCAACCTGCACCAGGTTGATTACGCCCGTGAGTTTGCGGATCGCATTGTGGGCCTGGCCCATGGCCGCGTGGTTTATAACGGCGCCCCTGATCTGATGACGGAAGATGATCTGGCCCGCATCTATCCTGGTCCGGAGCCAGGGCAGGGCGGTGCTCACTCCCAAGAAGCCAGTGAGGTGGCTGCCTCCTTCCTGAACGAACCACTGACCATCGCGACCAAGGGAGCCTGATCATGGAACACAAATATGCCTGGGTCATGTCCACGCCTACGGGTATGAAGGGCTGGGTCACCACGGCTTTGCTGCTCGCTGCGATTGTGGTGGGGCTGCAATGGAGCGCTGAAGGTGCACAACTGAGCGCCGCTGAATTTGCGGCTGGCCTGCCGCAGATTGCCGACTTTCTAAGTCGCACCTTCCCGCCAGACTGGAGCATTTTGGGCAATCTGGTTGCACCTGCGGTCGAGACCATTCAGATCGCGATCTGGGGCACGGTGCTGGGTGTGCTGGGAGCCGTACCGGTATCGTTTCTGGCCGCCCGTAACCTGAAGGTCAACCGCTATCTGTACGGTTTTACCCGTCAAAGCCTGAACGTGATACGCAGTATCAACGAGCTGATTCTGGCCTTGGTCTTTGTAGCTGCAGTTGGGCTTGGGCCTTTCCCCGGTGTGTTGGCTCTGGCTGTGCACGGCGTGGGGATGCTGGGCAAGTTCTTTGCTGAAAGTATTGAGGAGATTGATCAAGGCCCGCTGGATGCCTTGCGCGCTACTGGCGCACGTCCCTTGCAAGTGATTGTGTTCGGTGTCTTGCCCCAGGTGATTACAGCCTGGATTGCGGTGATTCTGTATCGCTTCGAGGTCAATCTGCGCTCGGCTACCGTGCTGGGCATGGTGGGGGCCGGTGGTTTGGGCTTTGAGCTGGTCAGCAGCCTGAAACTGTTCAAGTACCAGGAGACCGCAACCTGCATCGTGGTCATTACGGTGATGGTGGTGGTAGCCGACCTGATTTCCAATCGCCTGCGTGAGGCCATTCGCAACAACGGGCGCGATTGATCGTCGTTTTTATTCGAGATTTTTTATGTGGCATTTTTTCAATCCTGTTCAGATCGATGCTGGCGAAGGTGCTTTCGAGCGCTTGCCCGAGCGTCTGGGCAACCGACGGGCCATTCTGATTGCTTTCCCGCAGGCACGCGAGCTGGGACAGTGCGAGCGCTTGCAAGCCTTGCTGGGCGAGCAGCTGGTTGCGATTGAAACGGATATTCAGCCCAATCCGGATGTGTCCTGGTTGGCGCCGTTGTACGAACGTCTGTGGCGTGACCACCCCGAGGCCGAATGCATTATTGCCTTGGGGGGCGGCAGCGTGATTGATTGCGCCAAAGCCATGTTGACCAGCACTCCTTCGGGAACGTTTGCCGAACTGCTCGACTGCTTGTCGGGCAATACCAGCCTGAGCCAGCCTCCAGGGCGGGTGCGCAGCCTGATTGCCGTGCCCACCACGGCAGGAACCGGGAGCGAAGTGACCCCCTGGGCAACCATTTGGGATAAGGGGCAGGGACGCAAGTACTCCCTGCATCTGCCCTGGACCTGGCCTCAGGCCGCGATTATTGATCCGGCCCTGATGTGCAGCCTGCCTGCGGGCGCGACCTTGGCCAGTGGACTGGATGCCTTGTCGCATGCGCTGGAGTCCTTATGGAATGTGAATCGCAACCCCGTATCGGCCAGCCTGGCAGTGTCGGCGGCACGGCAGATTATCAGCAGCTTGCCCTTGCTGATGCAGGATCTGTCCAGCCTGGAATTGCGCACTCAACTGGCTGTGGCTGCCGCCATGGCGGGCCTGGCTTTTTCCAATACCAAGACGGCTCTGGCGCACTCCCTGTCCTACGACCTGACTCTGGAGCAGGGCTTGCCGCATGGGATTGCATGCTCGTTCAGCTTGCCGCATGTCATGCAGATGGCCTTGGGGCAGGATGAGCAGCTGGATCAGTTTTTATTGTCGATTTTTGACGCTCGCAACGGCCCTCAAGCTGTCTCGGCCTTGAGCGGTTTTTTGCAAGGCCTGGGGGTCAGCACGGACCCGGCCAGCTACGGGGTATCGCCCGAACAGTGGCAACAACGCATTGTCCAGGCAATGCAAGGACCACGCGGACGTAATTTTATTGGTGCACATGCTCTGGATGCAGTGCAGGTATAAGCCGGTTTTTGACCCGGCTTGTTTTTAGGACTGAAGGTTGCAAACAATGACTCAGAATTTCAATGCGCTCAATACGCTGATGTCGGACAAGGTCGAAGCCGTTATTTTTGACTGGGCAGGCACGCTGGTCGATTTCAGCTCCTTGGCACCGACACAGATTTTTGTAGATGCCTTTGCCACTTTTGGCATTCAAATCAGCCTGGAGCAGGCACGTGGCCCGATGGGCTTGTCCAAACGGGATCACATCCGTACCTTGCTGGCCACCGAGTCGATTCAGGATCAGTGGCTGGCTCAGTTCGAGCGTGCGTCTACCGATGCCGACATTGACGCCATTTACGAGCGTTTCATGCCCATGCAAATCGAGAAGGTAGCGGAATACTCGGCCCCTATTGAAGGTGCCGCTGCGGTGCTGGAAGAATTGCGTGCCAAGGGCATCAAAATTGGTTCTTGTTCCGGCTACCCGCGTCAGGTGCTGGATGTTCTGCTGCCCGCCGCAGCCAGTCAGGGCATTGCGCCGGACTGCATTATTGCGGGTGACGAGTTGCCTGCTGGTGGCCGACCCGGTCCGTTCATGGCGCTGGCCAATGTGCTGGCTCTGGGTGTGGGCGATGTGCGTCGTTGCATCAAAGTGGACGATACCGTGCCGGGTATTGAAGAAGGCCGCCGCGCCGGTATGTGGACGGTAGGTTTGAGCCTGTCGGGCAATGAAGTGGGGCTGTCCCTGGACGAGCTGGCCCAAACTGATCCGGCAGAAGTGCAAGCACGTGTCGAGCGTGCCAGCGAACGTTTGCGTCAGTCGGGTGCTCATTACGTGATTGAAACCGTGGCCGATTTCCCGGCTGTGGTGCTGGCGATTCAGGCACGTCTGGCGCAAGGCGAGACACCCTGATTCTGTGGGGGCATTGAATCAGGCCTGGTAAGAAGGGCGGGGCGACAAACCCCGCCCTTTTTGCTGCCTGCTTGTTTCAGGCGGCCGTGCTGGCGACGGACAGAGCGCTTTGATGGTGCTGCTGCTCCCAGTGCTCCAGACGCTCCTGCATGAATTGATGCAGCTGGCGCAGCAGGGGGGTAATTTGCTGCCTCCCGGCTACCAGCAAATACAGGGGCGTGCTTTCGCCTTGCCAGTCCTCGCAGATCGCGTGCAGACGGCCACTGGCAAGGTCCTGGGCCACATCGAAGTAGGATTTGTACGCAATGCCTTTGCCCAGTAAGGCCCAGCGTCGGACCACATCCCCGTCGTTGGAGACATTCACGGCCCGGACACGGACAAAGGTGGCGGGCTGGCCGTTGCGCTCGAACTTCCAGCGGTCGTGCACATCATCCCCCAGCATGAAGCACAGGCAGTCATGCTCCTGCAGCTCCAGAGGGGAGGCGGGCGTGCCGCGATGCCTTAAATAAGAGGGGGCAGCGCACAGGACACGGCGGTGTGTCGGAGCCAAAGGCAGAGCCACCAGATTGGAGTCTGCCGGATGGCCATAGCGAAAGGCTGCATCAATAGGTTCGCTGTAGACATTGGCCAGCCGATCGGACAGATGCAGGCGTATATCCACGCCCGGATTGGCGTCCTGAAACTCGTTCAACCAAGGCAAGAGCACATTGCGGCCCAGGTCGGACGGTGCAGCCAGCTTTAGTTGGCCACGGGAACCGGGGCCGCCGCTGGCCAGTTGCAGGCTGGCTTGCTGCAAGGCGGACAGGGCAGGACGGCATTGAGCCAGGAATACTTCGCCTTCAGAGGTCAGCCGCAAGTGGCGGGTGGAGCGCAGAAAAAGCTGCACCCCCACTTCCGCCTCCAGGCGTTTGAGTGCCGCACTGGCGGCTGCCGGTGTGATGCCCAAACCCCGTGCCGTGGCGGACAGGCTGGCCGTGTCAGCGGTGCGAACAAAAATTTCCAGATCCTGCAGGGCTTTCATGGCGTGTCTCGCTGGGCTGAGTTCAATGTTTTTATGCTGGAAAGCGAATCAATGGGATTAATTATGACTCTATTTTCAAAATATTTTTGAAGATCATTTCAAACAATGGCCTGTTTTTCTAAAGAGTCTGAAAAGGCACACTGTGATCCACATTTTCATTTTGTTGATGAGGCACACGAATCATGGGTTTAGCGACATCTACTTTGTTTTCAGCATTACAAGTGGGCAGCTTGCAGTTGCCCAACCGTATCGTGATGGCTCCCATGACACGCAGCCGTACCGACCAGCCGGGTGATATTCCGAACGCGCTGATGGCCCAGTACTACGCTCAGCGTGCCAGTGCAGGCTTGTTGATCAGCGAAGCCACGCAGATTTCGCGACAAGGGCAAGGCTACAGCTTTACGCCCGGTATTTACACCCAGCAGCAGGTGCAGGGCTGGCGCCTGGTAACAGATGCCGTGCACCAGGCCGGTGGCCGGATTGTCTTGCAACTGTGGCATGTTGGTCGGATGTCGCATGCCAGCTTTCATGCAGATGGGCAGACTGTGGCCCCTTCTGCCTTGTCACCCCAGGCGCAGGTTTGGGTGGTGGGGGAGGATGGGGTGGGACGGATGCTGGATTGCCCCGTGCCGCGCGCCCTGAGCGAGCAAGAAATTGCAGCCGTGGTTGAGGACTACCGCCAGGCGGCTGCCAAGGCCATGCAGGCGGGATTCGATGGTGTGGAAATCCATGGTGCCAATGGCTACCTGATTGATCAGTTCCTGCGTACCACCTCCAATCACCGTGAAGATGCGTATGGCGGCAGCGTGGAGAACCGTATTCGTTTTGCCAGAGAGGTGGTTGAAGCAGTAGCGGGAGAGATAGGGGCAGAGCGCACGGGTATCCGTCTGGCTCCCTTTATTACGCAGCGAGCCATGAACTGCCCCGAAATCATTCCAACCATCTTGCAGTTGGCGAAGGTACTGGACGGCAAGGGCCTGGCCTACATGCACTTGTCAGAGGCTGATTGGGATGATGCCCCTGAGATTCCTGATGATTTTCGCCATGCTTTGCGTGCCCATTTTTCGGGTCGAATTATCGTTGCGGGCAAATATGACGCATACCGAGCCGAGCAGATTGTAAAGAGTGGCCTGGCTGATCTGGTGGCGTTTGGTCGCCCCTTTATCGCCAATCCGGATTTGCCTGCCCGCTTGCGTGATCAGCTCCCCTTGGCAAATTTTGATCCCCAAACCTTGTTTGGGGGTGGCGCCCACGGGTATACCGATTATCCGGGCATGGCCTGAGACAGACGATTGATTTTACAAAGGAAAAAAGATGAAAGCGATTGCCTACAAGGTTCCTCAAGCGATAGCGTTGCCCGAGTCCCTGATGGATATTGAACTGCCTGAGCCGGTCGCCACAGGTCGTGATCTGCTGGTGCAAGTACACGCGGTCTCGGTCAATCCGGTCGATACCAAAGTTCGCCAGTCGGCCTTTCCTGCTGATGGAGAGGAATACAAAGTATTGGGTTGGGATGCCTGCGGGATTGTGCAGGCGGTAGGGCCACAAGTTAGTTTGTTCAAGCCTGGTGATCGCGTCTGGTATGCCGGCTCCATTGCTCGCCCCGGCACGAATAGCCAACTGCATTTGGTGGACGAGCGCATCGTGGCCCATGCCCCGAAAACGCTGGATTTTGCGGCGGCGGCTGCCTTGCCCCTGACTACCATCACCGCTTGGGAGATGCTGTTCGATCGCTTGGGCGTGGCCCCAGGAAAAGCTCCCACGGACAAGGCCATATTGATTATTGGGGCTTCGGGTGGGGTGGGTTCCATTTTGACGCAGTTGGCTTCCCGCATGACCGCTTTGACCGTCATTGGCACCGCCTCCCGTCCAGAAACCCAAGCTTGGGTGCAGGATCTGGGCGCGCATCATGTCATTGATCACAGCCAGCCTTTGGCGGAGCAACTGGAGCGGATCGGGCATCCGGAAGTGGATTATGTCGTCAGCCTGACGCATACCGATCAGCATTTCGACCAGATCGTGCAGCTTATTGCCCCCCAAGGGAAGTTCGGTCTGATTGATGATCCGGCCAGTCTTGATGTGGGCAAGCTCAAACGCAAGTCTGTGTCTTTGCACTGGGAGTTCATGTTTACCCGTGCCCTGTTTGGCACAGATGACATGCAGGCCCAGCACCGTTTGCTAAGCGAAGTCGCAGCCCTTATTGATGCGGGGCTGATACGTACTACCCTGACTGAGCGCTTTGGCAGCATCAATGCCAGCAATATGAAGAAAGCCCATGCCCTGATCGAGTCGGGCAAGGCAAAGGGCAAACTGGTTCTGGAAGGTTGGGGTCAGTAAAAGAAGCTCGTGCTTCAGCCTGTTCCAGGCTTGGTGCTTATTGCTGTTCTGTTGTGGAGCCGTTTGGCAGGGGCTGGCCGTATGGTTTCGGGTGATGGTGCAGACCCTGTGAGAGCAGTCGTGTCAGGTGATCGATTCAGGCTGCCTGACGACTGCTCTCGAACCAGTTCCACAGTGCCTCACTCTCCGGCGCCAGTTCCACCGCCAGGCCACCCGTAAACTCACGCCACGCAGGCAGGTAAGTGTGGGCCACTACGGTCAGCACCGGATAGCCCTGGTCGATCAAGGCCATGATCTCGTTATTAAAGCCCTGGCCATCCGCTTCCATGATTCCAAAGCGATTCACAATTACCAGATCGGCGGGGCTTTCCAGCGCCTGCCGCAGCACTTCGCTGGCCTCCAGCAAGGCGCCAATATCCAGACAACAGGCCGTGGATTCCGAACCCAGGTTCTGGGTGATGGGATAGAGCGTGCCCTTGTCCAGATCCTGCACGGTGCGCAGGTTATGGTCTTCCTTCTGGATTTCCGGGCCCTGCACCAGACCACAAACGCGGTAGTTTTTCGCGCGCAATTCCTGCACGAATTCCAGCAGCAAGGCGTCGGCGCTGCCTTTGCCTGCATGCACGATGGCCGCAAGGGCTAAGGGCGTAGAAGGGGGGTCCATCGGGGTTTGGCTCCGGGGGGATGAAAGAGGGGCAAGGCTCTTTGTACACGTTTTTGGCTTGCGCTGGAAAGCAGAAAAATCCCTGTGCTGCTGGCCGGTTTTGGGGCCGGGTGGATAGTGGGCTTGTTGTTGAAGGTTCAAGTGTGCACGCCCGTCTGCCTGCATGTCTGATGAATCTGTTGCGAAAGCCGCTTGCCGCTTTGCTATACGGGCTTGTCTGGCTATGGTGTGGCCCGGTTCCATGAGACAATTCATGCACTTTTAGTGATTGATGGGATATTCGATTGGACAAGACTTTTGTTAAGGGCCTGGTGCTCCTGGAAGCCCTGGCCAAGCACGAACGAGGCTCGGGTGTGACCGAGCTGGCCAATCAACTGATGCTCAATAAAAGCAATGTGCATCGTCTGTTGCAGGCGCTGGTTCACCAGGGCTTTGCACGCAAGAACGACGATACCGGACGCTACGAGCTGACCATGAAGCTTTGGGAACTGGGCTCGGGCCTGGCTAACCGGCTGGATGTGCGCGTGGAGGCCTTGTCCTTCATGAAAGAGCTGGCCGAGCAAACCCAGGAAACGGTGCATTTGTCGCTGCTGGACGGGGTAGAGGTGCTGTATATCGAAAAGATCGACAGCCCGCAGCCGGTGCGTGCCTACACCACGGTGGGCGGACGCTCGCCCGCGCAATGTGTAGCAACCGGCAAGGCCTTGCTGGCCTGGGCCAGTGAAGACACCTTGAATCTGGTCAAGAACCGCCTCAAGCCTTATACGCCTCGCAGCCTGGTCAAGTTCGGTGATTTGCGCCGAGAGCTGGAACAGGTGCGCGAGCAAGGCTATGCGATTAACCGTGGCGAGTGGCGTGAACAGGTTGTGGGTGCGGCTGCACCTATTTACGATAGTCGGGGAATGGTAGTGGCGGCCTTGGGGATTTCCGGGCCAGCCGAGCGTCTGGAAGAAGCCCGCTTGGTTCAGGCTGGTAAAACCCTGATGACGGCAGCAGCGCAGATCTCGCGCCGCTTGGGCTATAGTGGTCGCTAAACGTTATAGAAGATAGGTTCCGGGCTGGATGAAACAGCCCGGATTGGAACTGCTGTTAAAGCTTGGACGCCCCTCCCATTTTTTGTCGCCGGGCTGTCCCAAGGCAAAAACTCCGCCTCGGGGGGCAGCAAGCCGAAGGCGCAGCGTGGGGGCTTTTTTTTGGGGTAGTTCAATGTCAGAGTTCAAGATTTTGCGGCCTGCCTGAAGGCCGCAATTCTTTGCTTGATACCGGGTGCGGAAGCAGAGCGCACCAGGGCCGCCATATCCCGATCCGCCTGTTGTGGGCAGCCCGTTAACTGATGCAGATAGGCGCGACTGGTTGCGTCCAGCAAGCCCGCTGTCTGTTGAGCTTGTTCGATGACCGCAGGCCACGCGTCAGGCTCTTGTATGCCTTCAATAAAACCCAGTTGCTCCGCTTTGGCAGCATCAAAAACCTGGCTTCCCGCCAGCAGCTGATGAGCCTGCTGGCCGCCAATCAAAGCCGCCAGTCTGCCGGTTCCCAGAGCTAAGCCAAACTGCAGTCCAGGCATGCGAAAGCGGGCATCCGCACTGGCGACGCGCCGACGGCAGACGGCAATCAAATCCACGCCTGCACCAAAGTTTTGTCCATGCGCCAGTGCGAGGGTGGCGCACGGTGTGTGGGCCAACATCTGCAAGAGGGTTTCGATGCGGACAAAGCGCAGCACCAGATCCCCCTCGCTTTGTTGCTCGTAGTCGCTGAAGTCAAAACCGGCACTGAAGTTGCGGCCTTCACCGCGCAAAATCAGCAGATCGGCCTGGGCCCGTTCCGCGGCCTGGACGGCCGCGATCAAGGCTTCTACCAGATCGGCCGACAAGGCATTGCGCTTGTCGGGCCGGTTCAGTGTCAGGGTCCAGACTTTGCCCGCGCAGTCCACATTCAGACTGGGACTGCTGCTGCAATACGGCGCTGTCATGGGGTGACTCCGTGCAAGATGCTGTCGTTATGTTCGCCCAGCGCGGGTGGTGCCAGACGGACGGGCAAGCCCACCCCATTGATACGCAGGGGCGAGACAAAGGTGCGGGTTTCGGTGTCTGTGCCCGGCAGGCGAATGTTTTGCACCCATTCCATGTGCTCGACTTGCGGGTCGCGCAAAACGTCGGAATAGCGGTTGATCGGGCTGCACGGCACGCCTTGGGCACGGAATTGTGCCAGCCAGTGTTCGGAGTCGTGTTGCACAAAAATGGCTTCCAGCAGTTCACGCAAGGCGTCTTGATGTTTGGCGCGCAAGGTGGTGCTGGTGAAACGCTCGTCCTCGGTCAGATCAGGGCGTTCGACTACCTGACAGACGGAGCGCCACAGCGCATCGTTGCCCGCTGCCATGGCGAAATAACCCCCTTTGCATTGGAACGCCTGGTAGGGAGCATTGCGTGGGTGGGCGGAGCCCAGCTTGTCCGGGTCGCGACCACTGCCGAAATACTCGGAGGTTTGCAGCGCTGCGATGGCCAGCGTGGTTCCCAGCATGGGCACGTCGATATGTGCACCCTGGCCGGTGGCGCGGGCCTGTGGCAAAGCGGCACTGATGGCAAAAGCGGCATACAAACCGGCTGCAAAGTCCGCCAGTGGAACACCGCATTTGACGGGGGCTCCACCTGCTTCGCCCGTCACGCTCATCACGCCGCTCATGGCCTGAATCGTCAGGTCAAAACCGCCTTCCTGCGAACGAGGGCCGCTTTGTCCATAGGCGGAAATTGAGCAATACAGCAGTCTGGGATTAATAGCTTTCAGACTTTCGTAGTCCAGTCCTAAACGCTGCATGACGCCAGGCCGGTTGTTCTCCAGCAAGACATCGGCATCCAGCACCAGTTGGCGTGCCTTGGCCACATCTTCAGGGTTCTTCAAGTCCAGCGTGACCGAGCGCTTGTTGCGGTTCAGCGAAGCGAAGTTCTCGCTATACCCTTGGTTGATGGGCGGCCAGCTACGCAAGGTGTCACCCCCCTTGGGGTGTTCGATCTTGATGACGTCGGCCCCCATATCGGCCAACAACATACCGCAGTACGGGCCTGCGGCCACATTGCAAAATTCCAGTATCCGAACCCCGTTCAGGGGCAATGTCGTATCCATGAATCAGCTCCAGAGCGTGATAGGTAAATGGGGGCCGACAGGGCCTTAGGCGTTCACATCAACCACGATGCGGCCGCGTACCTTGCCTTCCAGTAGCTGGCCGGCCTGATCAATGGCTTGGGAAAGCGTGATGGTGCTGGCACCGATGCGCTCCAGGGCTTCGATAGACAAATGCTTGGCCAGCAAATCCCAGGCCGCCAGGCGCTCGGGTTTGGGGCAATGCACGCTATCCACCCCAATCAACTGCACGCCGCGCAGAATGAAGGGGGCCACGGAAGCAGGGAAGTCCATGCCTTGAGCCAGACCGCAAGCAGCGACTGCACCCAGGTATTGCGTGCCTGCGACAACATTGGCCAGCGTGTGGCTGCCCACACTGTCGATGGCACCGGCCCAGCGTTCCTTGCCCAGCGGTTTGCCGGGTTCGCTCAAGGTGTTGCGGTCCACAATCTCGCTGGCGCCCAGCGCCTTCAGATAGCTTTCTTCCTGAGGACGGCCCGTGCTGGCCATCACGGTGTAGCCCAGTGCATGCAGCAAGGCCACGCTGACACTGCCTACGCCACCAGCGGCACCCGTCACCAGAATCGGGCCCTTGTCGGGCGTGACGCCCTGGCGCTGCAAGGCACGTACGCACAGGGCGGCGGTATAGCCTGCGGTGCCAATCATCATGGCTTGCTGGGTAGAGAAAGCCTCAGGCAGGGGAATCAGCCAATCGCCTTTCACGCGTGCCTGTTGTGCCAGGCCACCCCAATGTACTTCGCCCAAGCCCCAGCCATTGAGCACCACTTTCTGGCCGGACTTGAAATTCGGGTCGCTGCTGTCGGTCACCGTGCCGGCAAAGTCGATGCCGGGCACCATGGGAAACTGGCGTACCACCGGGGATTTGCCCGTCATGGCCAAGCCGTCTTTGAAGTTCAGGGTGGAGTAGTCGATGCGAACCGTGACCTGGCCTTCGGGCAGGGCGGACTCGTCCAGCGATTGCAGGCTGGCCTTGTATTGGCCGTCGGTTTTGTCGATGACGATGGCAGAGAACATGAATGAATTCCTTCGATCAGTTAAGGGTTTGTGTTCTGATATTTGGAACAGCGTTCTTCAAAATGACATAAAAAATCTGTATTTTCATTTTATCCAGAAGCTCGTTGCGGTCAAGCCCAAAGCGACAAGATGATCGGACTGGGGAAATCCCGAGGGGCTTTAATAGTTGACACTTGAAATCAAATCTCCCTATATTTGAACCGTTGTCCTAAGTTGCTTGTGTTGTTGCTGTCTGTTGTATTCAAGCCGTTTTCACGGCATTTTTAATATCAAAAACAAGAACAGCGTTCTATATATTGGAACACCAAGAGAGAAAAACTCTCACACAGGAGGCAAGGATCATGTTCAGTTCTTTTTTTTCGCGCACCGGGTTTCTACGCACAGTACTGGTCTCGGGACTGGCGGCAGTCAGCAGCTTTTCTGCCCCGGCGGCCATCGCGGCCGATACCTATCCCAGCCGTGAAGTGACCTTTGTGGTTCCCTATCCCCCGGGCGGCAACAGCGACAATCTGGCGCGTCTTTTTGCCGACCGTCTGCGCGTCAAGCTTGGCGTTCCCATCGTGATTGAAAACCGGCCCGGCGGCACTACCTCGCTGGGTACGTCTATCGTGGGTCGTGCCAAACCCGATGGCTATACCTTGTTGTTGGCCACCAGCACCGCCTTCACCGTGCTGCCCTATATACGCGACGTGCCTTATGACCCGGTCAAGGGCTTTGATTTTGTGGGTAGCCTGGCAGGGTATCTGCCCATCATGACGGTGCGCAATGATTTGCCCGTCTCCAATCTGAAAGAGTTTGTCGAACTGGCTCGCAAGGAGCCCGGCACCCTGACCTATGGCTCGGCAGGTATTGCGTCTGGCGGTCATTTGGCGGGCGAGATTCTGGAAAACTCCCAGAAGCTGGACCTGTTGCACGTGCCGTTCAAAGGCTCGGCAGACACCATGACGGCCTTGATGGGCAATCACATCGATTTCTTTATTGATGGTGTCGGGCTGGAACTGGTGAAAAGCGGCAAGGCCAAAGCCTTGGTGACGTATGCCAGCGTGCGCCATCCCGAACTGCCGGATGTGCCCACACCGAAAGAAGCCGGTTTTGATCTGGCCTTGCCCTTTGAAGGGTTCTGGGGGTTGGCGGTACCGGCAGGCACGCCTGACGATGTCATGAAGAAGCTGGCCAAGGCTACCGAAGAAATCCTGGCCGAGCCGCAGACCCAGGAGCGTTTCCACCGCATCAGCGTCAGTGCCAGTTGGAAAGATGGCGATGCGTATGCCAAAGATCTGGAAAAGAGCCGGGCTTATTACAGCGAGCTGCTCAAGACCATCAAGATGAGCGATGACTAAACGCTCACAGAACCACCAACAGGAGACAAACGTGATGGAAACCGTCACTTGCGCCAGCACGCTGGACGCTTTGCTGGACCCGGCATCCATAGCTTTGGTCGGCGCCTCGGAAGATCAGTCCAAGTTTGGCGGGCGACTGTTCCGTATGCTGCTCAAGCACGGTTATGGCGGCAAGGTCCTGCCCATCAATCCCAGCCGTAGCAGTTTGTTTGGTTTGCCCGCTGTGCCCGGCCTGGCTGCACTGGACAGTGCTCCGGATCTGGCCGTGTTTACAGTGGGGGCCGATACCGTCCTGGAGCAGGCGCAGATTGCGGCTCAAATGGGGGTACGCGGTCTGCTGGTGATCTCGGCAGGCTTTGCTGATGCAGGCGAGCGCGGGCTGGAGCGTGAGCAAGCCTTGCTGCGTATTTGCCGTGATTCGGGCATGCGACTGATCGGCCCCAATTGCCTGGGCATGATCAGCCCCAGTCGCCATCTGGTGCTGTGCTCTTCGCCGGTGCTGGACAGAGACAGTCTGCCGGAGCGGCCTATTGGTTTTGTCAGTCAAAGTGGTGCCTTGATGACTACCTACTTTGATCGAGCCTGGGCCATGGGCGGCGGCTTTACCTATGGCTTTTCGGTCGGTAATCAGGCGGATCTGGACCTGTGCGATTTTGTGGATTTCCTGATCGATGATCCCAAGACGCAAGTGATCTGTACCTATATAGAAGGCATTAAAGATACCCAGGCTTTACGGCGCACCGCTCGCCGGGCGCAGGCCGCGGGCAAGCCCTGGCTGGCCGTCAAGGCTGGGCGCTCCAGTGCGGGCAAGGCGGCCGCCTTTTCGCATACCGCCAGCGTAGCGGGGGACCATGATGTGTTTGCCAGTGTCTGCCGCGATGAAGGCATCAGCCTGATGGACGATATGGGAGCCATGCTTCTGTTGGCAAACAGCATGGTGCGCTTTACCAGCAACAGGATCTCCAAAGTCGCGATTGTGACGCCTTCGGGCGGCGGCGGAGCCTTGGCAGCGGATGCGTTGGCAGAGCATGGCGTGGAGCTGTCCGGCTTTTCTGCTTCTACCAAGCAGGCTCTGGCTGCCCACTACCCGTCCGGCCAGGCGGATAACCCGGTGGATCTGGGCGCACGTCTGACCCAGGATTCCACCGAAGTGGCCCGCGCCACTTTGGATGCCTTGATGCAGGATCAGCAAAGCGATGCGGTATTGATTACGGCCTCCATGTGTCCGCAGGAATGGATGGCGGCTCTGATTGAAAAAATCATCCACCCTGAACCGCACTGGGCCAAGCCGGTCATGGTGGCGTTTGATGCGGGTGCAACGTCCGAGCCTTTGCGGCAGAAGCTGGCCCAGCACGGCCATGCGTATGCCAGCTCCAGTCTGGAAGCAGCCTTGGCCTTGTCGGCCTGGAAACGTCATGGGCAGTTTGTGCCGCGTCAGGCGGCTTTGCGCCCCAGCGCTTGCCAGGCTCCTACCGTGATGCCGCGTGGCGTCCTTAATGAAGACCAGTCCAAGCGCTTGCTGGCGCATTACGGCTTGCCGGTGAATCTGGGCCAAGTGTGCGAGGACGTGGAACAGGCCGTGGCGCAGGCCGAGCAGATTGGCTATCCGGTGGTGATGAAGATTGTCTCCCCCGACATCGTTCATAAAACCGAAGCGGGTGGGGTGGCGCTGGATGTGGCCGAAGAGGCCAGCTTGCGACGCGATTTTGCCCGGCTCTACGCAAATGCCAAAGCCTATAAAGCGGATGCCCGTCTGGAAGGGGTTTTGGTGCAGGCCATGGCCAAGGGCGATGTGGAGCTTCTGATCGGAGCACGTCAGGATGCGCAGTTTGGCCCGGTGGTGGTGTTTGGTGCGGGCGGCATTCTGGTGGAAATGTTGTCAGACCGGGTTATTGCGGCTGCACCGTTGACCCTGGCTGATGCGGACCGGCTCTTGTCCACCTTGATGATCGACAAGCTATTGAAGGGATACCGAGGGCGCATGCTGGATCGGGCCGGTGTGCTCGATGCGATTGTGCGTGTCAGCTTCCTCGCCCACGACCTGCGCGACACCGAGTTTGAACTGGATATCAACCCATTGATCGTGGCGGCCACCCGTTGTCACGCTGTCGATGCCCGCCTGTCCATAGGCACATAAAACCAATACTTATTCTTTGAAAAATACCCAGGAGGAGTAAACCATGTCGGATTATCAGTGCATTCTTGTAGAAAACCACGATGACGGTGTTTCCATCTTTACGATCAATCGACCTGATCGCCGCAATGCCTTGAGCGCCACCGTGGTCAAGGAGCTGCAGCAGGCATTTTTGGCCTTTGATGAAGACCCCACACGCCGTGTAGCCGTGCTGACCGGGGCAGGCAATGACGCTTTTTCCGCCGGTGCCGATATTAATGAGTGGCCCGAGTTGTGGCGTGCGATTCCCACGGTAGGCTTTGAAACCGACAAGCCCATTATTGCGGCTGTCAGCGGCTGGTGCGTGGGTGGGGCCCTGGTGATGGCCATGATGACGGACTTGCTGGTGGCCTCCGAGAGCGCCAAGTTCTCCTACCCGGAAGCCAAGCTGGGCTTTACTGGCGGCATTATCTCCGGCCTGGCCTCGCGCATTCCGCATCACGCCGCCATGGAAGTGATCCTATTGTGCCGTACCCTGGAAGCCCGTCGTGCTTATGATCTGGGTTTTGCCAATGAAGTGGTGCCGGTCGGTGAGCAAGTCCAGGCTGCCGTGCGCATGGCTCAGGATCTGGCCAAGATGTCGCCCCGTGTGTTGCAGACCCTCAAGCGCTTTATCAATAACGAGGTGCTGACACGTGGCCCGTCCGAGCAGATGGCGCGCACCATGCGGCACCTGAAAGCGATCGAGGATAGTTATGATGCCAAGGAAGGGATGAACGCGTTCAAAGAAAAACGTGCCCCGGTGTATCTGAACAAATAAGAACTGATTCACGAATTGGGCCGCAAGGCCCAGTCAACTATGGAGACATCCCCTTATGCACCCCCGTTTTGAGCGCTTTATCCAAGGGATGAATGAATTGACCGCCCGCCCCGCTGTAGGCGAAGCGGATATCTTGCGTGAGGGCCGCGCCCTGCTGGGCGAACTGGTGGCCCAGGACGATTGGCTGGCACCTGAATACACCCAGCCCCATCCGCAGTTCTATCAACAGTACTTGCTGTATTGCTGTCCGCAGGAACGCTTTTCCGTGGTCAGCTTTGTGTGGGGCCCCGGCCAGAAAACGCCCATTCACGACCATACGGTGTGGGGCTTGATTGGCATGTTGCGTGGTGCCGAACGCTCCCGGCCTTTTGACCGTGACCCTGATACCGGACGTATGACAGAAGAAGACACACAGACGCTGGAGCCGGGCGTGGTGGAAGTGGTGTCACCCACGGTGGGCGATATACACGAGGTCTCCAATGTGTATGACGACCAGGTGTCCATCAGCATTCACGTTTATGGCGCAGATATCGGCAAGGTACGCCGCCATGTGTTTGACCCGCAGACCGGGCAGGCCAAGGAGTTCGTCTCTGGTTATGCCAACCGGCCGGCTGTCGCGTGAATCAAGTGGCGTTGCTGGGCAGGTGTCCGATACGGGCACCAATAATCATTTCCTGAATCCAGCGATAGAGCAGCACGGAGTAATCACGCTGGGCGACTTTCTCGTCCAGTGCGTGGTTGCTTCCTTCCAGTACCCGATGTGTCAGGGAGTGGGCCTGGCTGAAGGCTTGTCGATATGTCAGCAATGTCTGGCGAGGAATCAGCTCGTCGTATTCCGCCTCGAACAGCAAAACGTCCCCGGTGAATTTGGAACAGGCTTGCAAGGCCCGGTTCTCTTGCGGAGTATGAGTATGCAGACGATAGTCCTGCAATAACTCTCGATTGAGTTGATCCTTCGGGGCCAGCCAGTTGTCGTCCGGGTACAGGGCAGGGGCCAGTAAACTGAGCCAGCGTACCGAACGAAACTCACTTAACAGACAGGCCAGGTAGGCACCATAGCTATGCCCCACGATAGCGATGGACTGGGAGTCCACCATAGGGTGGCTGCTCAAGGTGTCGAAGGCCGCACAAATGTCCTGAAAATTCTGTTCACGGGTGACTTTTTCCCGCTCGTGCTGATTGGCATTGTGCCCGGCCAGATCAAAGGTCAGGCAAATGCAGCCCATACCGGCAATGGTATGCGCGCGCTTCAGGTCAAAATGCTGGCTGCCGCCCCAGCCATGTACAAATAGAATCCCAGGGACAGGAGATTGAGGAACCAGCAGGCGGGCATCCAGTTGCTGGTGGGGCACTTTGATCGTGGTATTGAAGATTTCTGTACTCATGATGGCAGGGGACCTCCAAAGCGGGCCAGATAAGCCTCGCCTTCTTGGTCGAGGCTGTAGAGATGAGGGGAGTTCTCTATGGAGCTGGCATTGTCCAGATAACGCTCGCGTGTCCACGCGTGGGTGTGCTGGAGTTCAGGGTGCAATTGCAGGTTGCGTATGGCCAGAATCTCGGCAATGGAAGCCCCGCCGAAACGCCAGGAGTGTTCCAGCACGCCCGCCTTGTAATGGCCACGCGCATTCTTGCCCACGATGAGGTCATAGTTGCGACGTGAGGCATACAGTTGCGGAAAAGCCTGGCTGATGTTTTTTTCGTAGCTCATGGTCATCTCAACCAGGTGCGCAATGCGCTTCATGCCAGAGAGTTTCAGCAATTGCAGGAATCCGCCTCGAACCATTAGCAGACTGGTACCGCCGTATACGGATTCTTGCTGACAGTTACTCGTCTGCCGCTGCTGGCCGATATAGGAAAAAAGGTGTTCGCCCACCTGGGTCTGGCCAATGCTGAAGGTCTCACCATCGAGCAGGTTCTCTTCCAGTACCAGGCCGTGTTCCAGCTCACTTTGCCATTGAGGCAGGTTCAAGAGCTCTTCCAGCTCCTGACGGCTGTAGATCACCTTTTGCCCTTTGCCTGCATTGCCGCTGGCCAGCTTGGCCCGTATACCGGTTTGGCCTGCCTCATCCAGAAGGCTCATCGTGCGCAGTGCGTCGTTTCTTGAAAAGACGCTGTAGCCCGGCAAGACGGTATGGCGTAATGCCAGGCCCAACTCATTGTTCCAGCCTTGCGGGCGATCCATATCGTCCTGGGGAAGGGGATGAGCGACTGTTTTATGAGCCAGAAAGTCATACGGCACCACGCCCCCGTACAGCTGCGAGGGCTGTTCGATACCCAGTTGCTGCGCCTGCTCCAGTTTCAACGTATGCAGGGGCAGGTAGTAGGCATCCCCCATACTGGGCTTTAGCTGGTCTTCATAGTCAATACGGATGCGAGGCAGATCCAGGAATTGCGCCAGTTCTCTGGCCATGAATTCCAGACCCTGGAGCGTGCCTTTGTTGCAGCCTTTGCTGGGCAGGCTGATTTGCAAGGAGGTCTTGGGCGGAGAGGTGAGAATCTTGCTCATGGGGCCATCCTTCTGAGTAAAGAGAGTGTGGCAGGTGTCAGTGGCTCATGGCGCCACCATCTTGGCGCCTGATGGCGTTCGTTGTGCCAGGTCGGAGAAAAAACGTGTCTCCAGCAGGCTGGTTTGTAAAAGAGTCAGCAGGTCAGAGGGTTGTGGCAAGGAAAGCTGGGCCGCACTGGCCGGTTCCTGGGGACCGATCCGTATGCTCAGGCCGCCTTTCTGGTTCACAAACTCAAAGGCGGCCTCATCGGTCAAGTCGTCGCCGATCATGACGGGCTTGCGATCAGCGAACGCGGGCAGGCGTTGGGCACGGGCCAGGGCTTGGCCTTTGTCAAAGCCGCTCAGACGCAGTTCGATGACGCAATGCCCGCGGATCAGATCAAAACCGGGGTATTCCGAGCACAGCACACGCAGCTCAGCGCTCAAGGCATCGCCGACGTCGGGGCGTTGCCGAAAGTGCACGGCCACACCATGGGATTTGCGCTCCATCCAAACTAGGGAGTAGGGGTGGATCAAGGTAGCGACTGAGCGGGACAGGCTGTGGTGCTCAGCGGGGTCGATGGGAATGTTCCAGCATTCCTGCCCATCGGCGTCATACATGGCTGCGCCGTGGCTGCTGATCATGGCCAGTGGAAGCTTGGTGCAGGCGATATGCAAGCTGTCATAGTCGCGGCCTGAAACCAGAGCTACCGCGCCGTCGCAGGCAGCGTGCAGATTCAGCAGCAGGCCGGCGGTGCTGGCGGGCAGCAACACCTGATCGGGCCGCGCGGCCAAGGGGACCAAGGTACCGTCCAGATCCAGAAACAAGGCCGTTTGGTCCAAATGGAGAGCGTTATTCATGTCAGCTTCCTGGATAACCCGTGATGGGGAGCACGGTGCCGGTGATGTAGCTGGCGGTGATCGGGCTGGCCAGGTAGACATAGGCTGGGGCCAGCTCTTCGGGCTGGGCCGGGCGGCCAAAGACCGTATCGGCACCAAACTCGGGGATTTTTTCGGCCGGGGAGTCGGCGGGGTTCAAAGGGGTCCAGACGGGTCCGGGAGCGACCGCGTTTACACGTATACCTTTGGGCGCCAGGTTGGCCGCCAGGGAGTACGTGAAGGCAATAATGGCGCCCTTGGTGCTGGAGTAGTCCAGCAGATGAGCGGCCCCGCGCAAGGCTGTGACCGAACTGGTATTGACGATGGCATCGCCCGCGTGAAGGTGTGGCAGGCAGGCCTGGGCCATGTAGATATAGCCATAGATATTGGTATGGAAGGTTTCATTGAGTCGCTCCGGGGTCAGGTCCAGCAAGGACTGGGCGTGCTCCTGAAAGCCGGCATTGTTCACCAGAATATTCAGGTGACCGAAGCGGTCCAGTACTTGCTCAATCGCTTGTTGGCAAAATTCGGGGTCTTTTACATCGCCACGCAGTGTCAGGCATTGGCGACCTTCAGCTTCGACAGCCAGACGGGTACGCCCGGCATCTTCATCCTCGTGCAAATACACAATCGCCACATCGGCGCCTTCTCGTGCATACAGCACTGCGACGGCTCGACCTATGCCCGAGTCACCCCCAGTAATAACGGCGACTTTTCCTTCCAGCTTGCCGCTGCCCTTGTAGCTGGAGGCTTCATACCGGGGGGCAGGGTCCAGGTCACTTTCACATCCGGGCTTTTCCAGGTGCTGTTGGGGCAGGGGGGGAGTGGGGTAGTCGCTGCCTGGATGGGTTTTGTCATGCGTGACGGGCTCGTTTTGGCCGACCCCGTTCTTGTCCTTTTGGTCCTGCTGCTCTTGCAGGTGGCGTTGCTCTTTCACTGTTTGACGCGTTGTCATGACGGCTCCTTGGATAGGCAAAGAATGGAACAGGGCGCGGCGGCCCCGGAGGGGGCGCCGCGTCCACCTGGGGCTTGGCTAAGGCTTAGCGTCGCTGGTCCTGGGTAGCCTTGCCACCCTTGGCGCCAGCCTTGCGGGCCTCCTCGGAGTCAAACTCATGGGCCGTGCCTTTTTCATGGGCGGCGCGACCACCCTTGGCGCCGGCTTCGCGCGCCTCTTCGGAGTTGAACTCGTGAGCTGTGCCGCGCTCATGGGCGACACGGCCGCCTTTGGCACCAGCCTCACGAGCCTCTTCAGGGGTGAACTCGTGCGCTGTGCCTTTTTCGTGCGAGGCACGCCCGCCTTCTGCTGCGATCTCACGCTGCTTCTTGTCGTCCATGGAGGCAAAGCCACGTTGATCTTTATGATCCTGTTTGTCTGTGTGCTGGGTCATATAACTCTCCTTGAGAAAGAACACCAATCACGTGATTGGTTATGACTTACCCAGCACAAAGCGTGCCTGACGGCTTTGGCTCAGGCAGCGGCACACAAGTTGCTGTATCTGGAGACAGGTTTTTCAGGAGAGCAATCATGATGTCAATGACGTGGTGGATGTGGCTGCTGTTACTGCTGGGCGGCTGGGCGATACTGCTGCTGGTGCATTTTTTAGGCGGCAAGATCATTGAAAGGCTGGCCTCGCCAGAGCACTTTCTGCGTCTTTTTAGCGAGCGAATACGGTGGCCGTCACGGCTGTTTTTTCTGGCTGCGTTTTTGCGCGTGTGCATCCCCTTGGCTCCTATTCCGGCCAAGTGGCAGTCCTATCTGATTGTTGGAGATATGATCGTGCTGATTATCTGCACGACCTGGATGCTGATGAGTGCCGTTGAAGCCTTGTTCCAGCTTGTGGTGATGCGCCATCCCTTGAATGTGTCTGACAATTTGCGTTCGCGTCAGATCTACACCCAGGCACGGGTCCTGGCACGCAGTGTGCATTTTTTATTGGTCTTGCTGGGGCTGTCGTTTGCTTTGATGGTTCTACCCGGCGCACGGCAACTGGGCACCAGCTTGCTGGCATCAGCAGGGGTCGCTGGCTTGGTGGCCGGTATTGCCGCCCGGCCGGTGCTGGGTAACTTTATAGCCGGTTTGCAGATTGCATTTACCCAGCCCATACGCATTGATGATGTGGTGATTGTGGAGGGGGAGTGGGGCCGGATTGAGGAAATTACATCCACCTATGTGGTGGTACGTGTCTGGGACGAGCGCCGTCTGATCGTTCCCTTGCAATGGTTTGTAGAAACCGTTTTTCAGAATTGGACCCGTCGCAGCGCCTCGTTGTTGGGCACGGTGTTTTTATGGGTGGATTACAAGGTGGAAATGCAGGGCTTGAACGCGGCGTTCAAGCACCTGTGTGAGTCCTCTGAACTGTGGGATCGACGCGTTCAGGTCTTGCAAGTGACCGATACCAATGAGTGGGGTATGCAATTGCGGTTCCTGGTCAGTGCTGCAGATTCGGGCCGTTTGTTCGATTTGCGCTGTCTGTTGAGAGAGCGCCTGGTGGCCTATCTGAGTCAGCACCAACCGGATGCGTTTGTACGAGTCAGGATGCTGGAAGCTCAGCCAGAGGGTCATGGGCCTGATTCAAGCCCGAGCTGATGCCAAGATCATGCAGGAACTGTTCGCACCACTGCCTCAGGTCCTGCTGTCGCAGTTGCATCATTAAATGCTGGTGGCGTCGGCGTCGTTCCTCTAGCGGCATGTTCAAGGCTTGATACAGGCTGCGTGCGGTGGCGTCCGCATCAAATGGGTTGACGGGCAGGTAGCCGCCTTCCAGGGATTGTGCCGCGCCCGTAAAGGTGGACAGAACCAGGACACCGGGGTCGGCGGGGTCCTGGGCAGCGATATATTCTTTGGCCACCAGATTCATTCCGTCACGCAAGGGTGCGATAAAACCGACGCGGGCGCGGCGCAACATGCGCATCAGCTGGCCGGCCGGAAAGGCGCGGTTCATGTACACCACCGGACTCCAGCCTGGCGTGGCAAATTGACCGTTAATCTGTCCGGCCAGACTTTCCAGCTCTTCACGCATGACTTGATAATCGTGAATATCGCCGCGGGTAGAGGGGGCGATTTGGACATACGTTGTTTGCCCGTGCAGCGTCGGGTAACTACGCAGCAGCGTATCCAGGGTGCGCAGCCGATAGGCCAGACCCTTGGTGTAATCCAGCCTGTCCACACTGATAATGGTGTCAGGCCCGTTGACTGGCTCGATTGGTGTGGCGCTGTCGGTCCATGAGGGGGCCTTGGCCAGAGCCTGAACCAGATCCACGTCGATACTGATGGGATAGACGTCTGTGCTGACGGTACGGGCGCCTGACTCGCTCGTACGCGGTGGCACTAAGGTCTGGAGTGCGGCTGTCAGCGCATGATGGTCGCCACGGCTTTGGACGCCAATCTGGTCGTAATGGTGCAGCATGGGCAGCCATTGTTCATAGCGGGGAATGGAGCGCAGAATCTCCGGGCACGGAAAGGGGGTGTGAAAGAACAGCCCAATAGCCTGCTGCATTCCTTGCTCTCGGCAAAAATGGGCTAATGGCATCAGGTGGTAGTCATGGACCCAGATCAAGTCGTCCTCTTCGGCAATCTGGCGCAAATAAGCGGCAATTTGCCGGTTGATCTCCAGGTATTGCTGGAAGTGGTGGGTCTGGAAGTCCATCAGGTCCAGGCGGTAGTGAAAGGCGGGCCAAAGGCAGGTGTTCGCGTAACCGCAGTAAAACTGTTCGTATTGCTCCTGGGTGAAGGAGAAGGTGACGGCTTGGTAGCTGCCCCGGTCTTCGGTACGCAGCGAACCCGGCTGTGAATCACATTGACCATTCCACCCCAGCCAGATGCCCTGGGTCTGCGGGTGCTTTAACAATTGATCTACTGCGACGGCCAGTCCGCCTGTGCAAGGTTGATCGGAACTGGCCACGCGTACGGACACCACAATGATTTTGCTCATGCTGATTCTCGCTTTGTTTTATTAAGGGATCTTCGTTGGAGAATCAGCAAATTGCGTACCCGCTCAGTTCAAGGGGTGCACATCTTGCCCGCTGACAGCACGCAGGCGTGCCCGTTGCAAACGTTCGCGGGCATTGGGAATACCCAGTTGCAGGCGGTACTTGGTGACGGTTCGTTTGGATAGCTCCACACTGTTCTGACGCAGCGCCTGATGCAAGTCGACATCGCTTAAAGGCTGACGCTCTGGTTCGCTGGCAATCAGCCGACGTATCTGCTCCTTGACCAGGGCGGTGGAGCAACTGCCACCGAAATCAGTCTCCAGCTCGCCGGAGAAAAAATGCCTGAAGCTCAAGGTGCCAAAGGGAGTGCTCATGTACTTGTTGGCAGTCGCTCTGGAGATGGTGGATTGATGCAGATCCAGCTCCTTGGCCAGATCGCTGATGCGCAGGGGTTGCAGGCCTTGCTCACCCAGCTCGAAAAAAAGGATCTGGTGCCGGACGATGAATTCAGCGACACGGCACACCGTACTGCGTCGCATCGCCAGACTCTCGGCCAGCCAGCGAGCCTGAGTCAGGGCGCTGTGCAAAGGGCGGTTCTGTTGCGTGCGTGCCTGTTGCTCCAGGGTGGCGGCATATTCTTGATGCACCTGAACGCGTGGCAGGCTGCGAGGGTCCGCGAGCACACGCCAATGCTTGCCATCGCGGTAGACGTGGACGTCTGGCGTAATGGCCTGGCGTAACGGCTCCAGATAAGCCAGACCGGGGTTGGGGTCCAGGCTTTGCAGTTCGCGCAGCGCCTGATGAAAGTCTGCATCGGACAGATTCAGACGGCTCTGCACTTGTGACCATTCGCCTTGCGCCAGCGCGGGCAGCTCGGTAGCCACTAACTTGAGCAGTCTCTGTTTCAGAACCGGGTCTAGAGAGTGACGCGCCTGGATCTGCAAGCGCAACGCGTCGGACAGGCAGTGGGCGCCTGTGCCGGGAACAGACAGGGACTGGACCAGCGCCAGCGCGGTTTGCCATTCGGCAAGGGGGATGTGTTCGTAGCCGGCGGGGAGCAGGTCTTCAAAGTGATCGCGCAAGTAACCGTTGTCATCCAGTGCGTTCACGATCAGGGCACATAAGGCCTTGCAGCGCTCACTGGCGTGACTCAAACGTACATGCTCCAGGATCTGTTCGTCACGGCTGCGCGGAGCCGGGCTTATGTCGTGCTTATCGATCAGGTGAGCGCTTTGGCTGGACACAGGATGGGACAGGCCCTCTCGTACGGGGGCGGCGGGTTCTGGAGCGGGTTCCAGTAGGGGATTGTCTTGCAGGCTGTCTTGTACCAGCGTTTGCAGCTCCTGCGCCGAGAGCTGCAGGATTTGTGCGGACTGTTGCAGTCGCTGCGAGAGGGTTTGCTGCATGTGCAGCTGCGGAACCATTTCCAGCTTCATGGTGGCGTCTCCTTGTGGTTGGTGATGAGAACCGACAGTTCTTCGGACACAGTTGCCGGGATGATCCAGGCCCTGTGCTATCTACATAGCAAGTTCCGTTCCTGCCCCAAGGTTCAAGGCGCGGGTACGGTCCTTGCTAGGACACCGTCAAGGCTTTGCTGGCCATGCTGATTGGCCTCAGGTCAGCAAAGATGTTCTGGTTTCAGGCAATGACTGACGTTTTTGGAGGTGTGCGATGCGAGTAAGACATCTGATGTGTTTGGCACTGGCGGCGGGTCTGGTATTGGGTTTGAGTGTTCGCAGTGCTTCTGCCATTGAGCTGTTTTCTCCGGATAAAGGGTTCTTGAGAGATGCGGCACAATCGGGACATTTTGAAGTGAAGGCAGCCAAGCTGGCTCTGGAGCGCAGCAACAACGATAGAGTGGTCGAATTTGCACAAATGATGATCGACGACCACGAGCAGCTGGCCAAGGAACTGCAGACGCTGGCACAGGCCCGCAAGGTGGAGCTGCCCACCGAGCCCAGCCTGATGCAGCGCGGCAAGATTTCCATGCTTGAGGGCGCGGAGGGTGAACAGTTCGATGCGGACTATGCCAACGAAGCGGCAGTCAAAGCGCATGAGGACACCATCAAGCTCTTTGAGGACTACATCAAGGATGGTAAAGACAAGGAAGTCATGGGTTTTGCTCAGGACGCTTTGCCCATGCTGCAGCAACACTTGCGGCATGCTCATGCGCTGGCAGACTCCATGAAGCCTGCCGTTGCCCAGTAAGCTTTTGCCAAGCTTGCTCAGTTCCACACTGGGCAAGCATTTATTCCATGGGGTCGGCCTCCATATTGATTTCCACTTGATCGCTGTTGCTCATTACATAGCTGCGCAGTACCGCATTGCGTAGCTGGCGTATATTGCCCGGCCAGTGATAGCGCTCGATCTCCTTCATGCTGGCCAGGCTCAGTGAGCGGTTCTGCTGATGCTCCTGATTCAGCTGTTCTACCAAGTGCTGGGCGATCAGGACGGCATCGTCGCCGCGTTCACGCAGGGGGGGGATTTGAATCGGAAAGACCCCCAGGCGGTAATACAGATCTTCGCGCAGTTTCTTGTCCTCAATAGCGCGCATGGGCGGGCGATTGGTCGCAGCGATGATGCGGGCATCATGTTTGATCAACTTGTCGCCACCTACCTTCATGTATTCGCCATTTTCCAATGCGCGCAGCAGCTTGGTTTGGGCGTCTATGGGCATTTCGGTGATTTCGTCCAGGAACAGCGTACCTTGGTCCGCCAGTTCAAAGTAGCCCTGCCGATTACGTTCGGCTCCGGTAAAGCTGCCTTTTTCGTGGCCGAACAGCTCGCTTTCGATCAGTTGTTCTGAAATGGCTGAACAGTTGATGGGCACATACGCCTGTTCCTTGCGAGCGCTGCAGCGGTGAATAGCCCGGGCCGCCAGTTCCTTGCCGGTACCACTCTCGCCAATCAGCAGCACAGGCAGGTCGGTGCTGGCCACTTTGCTGATTTCTTCATAGAGTTTTTTCATGGGGGCGGAGCAGCCTACAAACTCGCCAAAGTCATGATGCTGCTCGGCTTGAAAAGCACAGGCACCGTTTTGATACTTGGCTTTTAATTGCTCCAGCAAGGTGCGCAATTGCGCCTGGTCTTGCCGGGTCGAGCCACTGTAGGCATGCAAGGTATAGCTTTCCACCGCATCCAGTCCGATGCGACGGCTCAAGTCCTGAGCCTGCAGCGCGCTTACGCTAGGACCAAACAGCAGGGCATCAGGAGTTTTCTGGTGATAACGGATCAGAATATCTTCTGGCGTATTTGCAGCGATGGCGGAAAAGTTCATTTGCCGCGCCAGCGCCAAAAAAAGGCTGATAAAAGCTGAATCTGTCTCCAGCAATAATAGGTGGGGCATTTTTTCCTCTGGGATAGACAAAGTTAATTTGAAACCCGATGTCTTATCCTAATCAGGAAAAAAAGTGCATCCGTAACCAGATATGGCAAGTACGAGCCCGCTTCTCTCCTGAAAATACCGTGTGGCCGCGTCCCTATGCCTTGGGCTCTTGTGGTGTTTTTTGTCGCCTGGTCATGTACGTATTCAACTTACACATCTGTTTACCAGTCGGGCATGGGCAGGCTTGCCTGTGCCTGGGAGACACAGGCAAGCAGGTCAAAATCTGACCCGATAACAGTGCTTGTTCAGGATTGGACTTGAGGCGGCTGGGTCACATCAATCCATTGCGCGCTGGTCAGCTCGGCCAGGCGTTGTGGGGTGATGCGTACTGCAGAATTGATAGAGCCTGCCGCAGGCAAGACCGTGTCGTAGCCCTGCAGGGAAAGGTCACAGTAGATCTCCAGTGGCGTGGCCAGACCAAAGGGACAAACCCCGCCTACCGGGTGGCCCGTCAAGGCTTCGGTACTTTCCAGATCCAGCATTTTTACGCGCGTGCCAAAGGCAGTACGCAGCTTCTTGTTGTCCAGACGGGCATCGCCCCGAGCGACCAGCAGCACCACTTTATCGCCCACTTTCAAGCTAAGTGTTTTGGCAATTTGCCCCGGTTCAACTTGGTGGACCTGGGCGGCCAGCACGACGGTAGCTGTGCTTTCGGTGGTTTCAATCACCTGGATATCGGCAGCGTGTTCGTTAAAAAACTGTTTGACGGAATCAAGACTCATGACGGATCAGGACGAATTAGTGTGTTTTGTTAAACTTTTTTGCGAGCACCTAGTCTTAGTCAAGAGCATGAGAGTGTCAACCAGAGCGCCGTGGCGCTGCAAAACAGGAATGTAATTGTGATTAAACCTTTATTGTTGACGGCCAGCCTGATGGCCTTCAGTTCCATGGCGTTGGCAGAGGGTCCCGCTATTACGATGTACCAGGATCCGAACTGTGGTTGTTGTGGAGGCTGGGCACAGCACATGCGCGATGAGGGCTTCGAGGTCAAAGAGGTCAAGGTCGTGAAGATTCAAGACGTGAAGCGGCTTTTTAAAGTCCCGGAGAACCTGGCGTCCTGCCACACCGCGATGATTGAGGAGACGGGGCAATTGATTGAAGGCCATGTGCCCGCCAAGGTCGTCAAACGCATGATGAACGATGGCAGTGTGCGTGGGGTAGCCGCGCCCGGCATGCCCGCCAATTCACCCGGCATGGGCCAGATGGACGGCAACCTGGTGACCGTGGACTTCAACGGGCGTCCTTATTCGCGCGACTGAAATTGGTAACGGGACGGGTGGCATGCGGATACACGAAACTACATCGAGAAACTTGTAAGCTGCTGCCGCTCTTGTCATGATGGGCGTTCATTGACTCTGTTTAGGAGGTTCTATCCATGCAGCCCTCAGTTAAAGCTTTTCTTGCTGCTACCGCAGTCGCATTTGGCATGTACAGCCCGTTTGCGATGGCCCAGGGCAATGCGGCTCCGGCCAACTCGGCAGCCCCTGCTGCCACCCAGATCGTTAAACCTACGGATTCTCAACTGGAGCAATATGCGCGTACCTACAAAAAGGTCGCCCAGACTGCTTCGGAATATCAGCCGCGTCTGGATGCGGCCAAAAGTGATGCAGAGCGTCAGGCTATTGTTCAAGAGGCCGACCAGCGCCTGGTAGGCGTGGTCAGTGCCAATGGCATGGATCTAGCTGACTACAACGGTATCAGTCTGGCTATTCAGCAGGACCCGGCTTTGCGCCAGCGTGTTGAAGGGATGCTGAAGTAAAGTTTTTGATCCTCGGGTTTGACAGAGCGCCGGGTGTCATTTTGTAGTGACCGTAGTGGGTAAATTTAAACCCTGGGCGATACCGCCCAGGGTTTTTTTTACCTGCCTGTTCCGAGCCAAGCCATTAGCAACGGGGATAGTTAAGCGATCCGATCATTGCATTGAATTTCAACTGCAAGCTGCTGGCGTCATTTTTGATCGGGTTATTGATCTGCCAGCTGATGGACCCTTGCTGCGGCACATAATTTCCTTCAGAGGCATGCTGGATGACGCTTCTGCCCTGGGCCAGGAACTCGTTCATTTTCGACATGATTCTGGGGCATCCTTGCGGCGTCTCTTCCTTGAACTTCTTGTCCCAGTTGCTAATCATCGCAGCTGCCTGGTCAAGACTTTCCTGGAAGGGGGGAATGCTCTCTTTCGCTCCCTGCTGCTCGAAAATAGCATCGACCTTGTTCATGGCCTGCTTGCTGAACAGCACCACTCCCAGACGGTAGTGCTCCACTGAGTCCTTAGGAGCTTTATCGAAAGAGGTCTGAATGTTTATCTCATCCTGTTTCTGGATGCCTTGAAGAAATGCGGCCTCTGCCTGCACGACTTGCGTCAAGGCACTGACGAAAGCCTCGTTATTGTCGGCTGCCTTTTTGCCGCCATCAGTCAGAAACTCTTTTGATTCGGCATAGTTGTTCAACTCGGCGTTAAGGGGGGCCAGCTTGCTCAAGGAATCGTCAAACTGTTTGGCAGGCCCATCTATTTCCGGCATGTCAGCTTCCAGTGCCAAGGCGGACTTCAGTTTTTCCTGCGTGTTTTTGATGCTTACCAGCGAGACTACCGAATAACTATCGAGCTTCTTTCCTGCCTGCACGGCCGGTTCGTAGACAGTTTGATAATCGGAAAGCTCACGGTAGAAAGGCGTATGCAAGTTATTGGCAACTTCAACATAGGCATTGTATTTCTGGATAAAGCCTTGCTCGGATGAGACTGCTTGGGGTGATGCTTCTGTCGCTTCGTCGCTGTTGCAGCCGGCAATAGCGATGCAAAGGCCCAGCGTGGTGACAACAGATATTTTTTTTAAGTTCATGATGAAAGTGGTTGATGCTCTTGATGCGTTTGCAATACGTTAAAACCCCTATCGGGTTGGACGTAATTCTATAAGCTCACCACTTCGTATTTTGTATCAAGCTAGGTCGTTATGTTTCAAGAGAGCTTGCCCCTGCTGCCGAGCGGGCTGGCAGGGGGCTGCTATGTCCATCCTATACGGGCAAGTCTCCCGCGTTGGCTTTAGGCTCTGCTTAATCCATATCCCGGAAGTCTGGTGTCGCCCGAGGAATAGGCACACCGGCATCAATGCGTTTGGCCCATTCTTGCAACGGCAGCGGCGGAACCGGTTCCCAAATACGACGCAGGACGGGCTTTAGCAATGCCATATTGTGGCCACTGGCCCAGCGATACGGGATCACCGGCAGCCAGGTATCGTCGGCAATGCGTTCGGCCACGACAAAGCGGAAACTATATTGGCCGGGGCCCAGGCTCATGCGTATATCACTGACCACCAGCAGGTCGTCAATGATGTCGTAGCGCAACCAATCGTCCGAAAACCAGCGCAACTGCTCCAGTTGCTTCAAGGGGGGGAACAGTTGGGTGTAGTCGCTGTGAACGGGCAGGCACAGGGATTCGTATTGATGCTCCTTGGGTGCGCGCAGACGGTCCAGCAGGCCCACAATGACTTCGCATTCCCGGTCTTGAGTGTCGCGCACCAGTACACGCCAGAGCAGGATGTTCATGGGTTGAGCGGCGGAATACACCCGCGCGATTTCTACCTGCTCTTGCTTGAGCTGTGCTGTCGCCTGCTGCTCGGCCCAGAATTTGGCACCGACCGAGGCCGCCAGATACAGGCTACTTAGCAACAGGGCCCAATTGCAGGCCCGTATCGTTGCGGGTACCGGTCCACGTATCAAGCCTATGATGGTGGCGATCAGCAAGGGCAGGGTGTAGAGCGGGTCAATAATGAAGATGCTGGACCAGGCGGCCGGGGTAGCGGCCAGAGGCCACAGCAGCTGCGTTCCGTAACTGGTAAAGGCATCCAGCAAAGGGTGGGTGATCAGCGTCAACCAGATCGCCAGACCTAAACGCCCGGCCGAGGCTCGTGCCTGCGGAAACAGCAGTCGCCACAAAATGGTGACCAGTATGCCCGCCGCGCTCAGCACAAATAAAGAGTGCGAGAAACCACGGTGGCTGACCATGGACGTAATGGGGTCGCCGTATTGAATGAAGACATCCAGATCGGGCAGGGTGGCGATGATGGCACCGGACAGGACCGCCTTGCGGCCATACTGCCGTCCCAGCAGGGAGCCGCAGATGCTGGCACCGAGGACTGCTTGTGTTACGGAATCCATAGCTCTCGTGCAAAGTAAAACAGATACCGGGGCCAGATGCGGCCTGACGGCTTTAGCGTTATGATTTTAAAGTTGAATCCCCAGCTTGCCTTGTTTTTTTGACAGGCGTCAAAGGCCCAAGGGGTATCAGTCGCGTATAGTGTACGACGGCCTGCGCTGTCCTATCGCCTGCGGGCTGCGCCACTGCTTCTATCCAGAGAATTCGTTTACCTATGTCTACCTACCTGATCGCGGCTTTATATAAGTTCGTGGAATTGCCCGATTTCGCCCAAATGCGCGACCCTCTGTTTGCTTTTTGCGAGCAGCATGAGGTCAAAGGCACGCTGTTGCTGGCGCGCGAAGGGATTAACGGCACCGTTGCCGGTCCTCAGGAGGGTGTCCGTGCCGTCTTGGCGTATCTGAACTCCGATCCGCGCATCTCTGGCCTGGTGCATAAAGAATCCTATGCCGACAAGGCGCCGTTTTACCGCCTCAAGGTGAAGCTGAAAAAAGAGATTGTCACCCTGGGCGTGCCGGATCTGAAAACCGCCGAGATGGTAGGCGAGTACGTTGCCCCTGAAGACTGGAATGCCCTGATCAGCGATCCGGACGTGGTGGTGGTGGATACCCGCAACGATTACGAAGTGGGGATTGGCACCTTCAACCGTGCCATCAACCCCAAGACCCAAAGCTTTACCGAGTTTCCTCAGTGGGTGGCCGAGCAGTCCAAGGAAGGCGGTGTCTTGCATGGCAAGCCCCGTGTGGCCATGTTCTGTACTGGCGGTATCCGCTGTGAAAAATCCACGGCCTTCATGCGCTCGCAGGGTTTTGATCAGGTTTACCACTTGCAAGGCGGCATTTTGAAATACCTGGAAGAGATTCCAGCCGCAGAAAGCCTGTGGGATGGTGATTGCTTTGTGTTCGACGAGCGTGTATCGGTGCGCCACGGGCTGGAACCGGGCGATTACGATTTCTGCCGTGCTTGCCGCATGCCCATCAGCGAAGAAGAAAAAGCTTCGCCCCAGTTCGAGGAAGGCGTCAGCTGCCCTTATTGCCATGGCCACAGCTCCCCCGAGCAGGTCGAGCGTTTCCGTGAGCGCCAGAAACAAGTGGCTCTGGCGCGCGAGCGTGAAGAGCGTCACATTGGCGTCAGCATGGACGAGTTGGCCGAGCGTCGCGAAGCCGCCCGTCGCAAGGCGGAAGAGCAACGCTTGCTGGCCCAGCAAGGCAAGAACGCCTAGCCCTGAACGGGCAGCTGTGTTACCTCTATTAGCTTGATTCTGACGCTGCGTCGTTTATAGTCCGCCCTTCTGCTGCAGAAGGGCGCTTTGCATAAACGCCAGCGCGTTAAGTCCGTGCCTGCGGCGCGGCTTTTTAACGGTATCGAGCATGTCCTTATCTGATCTGCCCATTTTGTATTCCTTTCGCCGTTGCCCTTACGCCATGCGGGCACGGCTGGCTATTGCGGCTAGCGGCGTCCGCTGTCAGTTGCGCGAAGTCGTACTGCGTGACAAGCCCGAGGCCCTGCGTCTGGCCTCTCCCAAAGCCACCGTCCCCGTGCTGGTCTTGCTCGATGGCAAGGTTATTGATGAAAGCCTGGACATCATGCGCTGGGCTTTGGCAATTCAGGATCCCAAGCAGTATTTACAGCCTGAACAGGGCGGTGCCGAGCAAATGCTGGCTCTGATTGCGAGCAATGATGGCCCTTTCAAAAGACACCTGGATTGCTATAAATACCCCGATCGCCATACCGAGGATGAACAATTCACCGACGCTGCCAGTTTTTCAGTCCTGCACAGAGCACAAGCCAGTGACTTATTGATGGGGCTGAATGCTCGTATTGAGCAGCATGGCTATCTGATGGGGCAGCGCCCTTGTCTGGCAGATTTGGCGATTGCGCCTTTTGTGCGGCAATTCGCACAAGTGGACAGGGCCTGGTTTGATGCGCAACCTTGGACGGCGCTGTCGGCCTGGTTGCTGAGTTTTCAGGCCAGCCCTTTGTTCCTGAGCATCATGGATAAATATCCTGCCTGGACGCCGGAAAGCGAGATTGTGCAGTTTCCTTCTGCTTGATCGATCACGCAAAGCAAACAAGAAAAAGGCCGGTTTTCAATTGAAAACCGGCCTTTCTTTTCAAGTGCCCGGATCAGGCCGTAGCAGTAGCGCGTGGCTCGCTGGCCTCGTGTGCGGGAATCCCCACCTCACCATGTTGATGCAAGGTGACGCTGGTATCCAACGGTGGCAACTCACCATTCATGGCGCTGTTGAGCTGATCGGCATCCAGTTCGCCTTCCCAGCGGGCAACCACAATGGTGGCAACGGCATTGCCCACCAGATTGGTCAGTGCACGGCATTCGGACATGAAGCGGTCAATACCCAGGATCAAGGTCATGCCTGCGATAGGCACTGAAGGCACCACGGACAGGGTGGCTGCCAGGGTAATGAAACCGGCACCCGTCACACCCGCCGCCCCTTTGGAACTGAGCATGGCAACCAGCAACAGCAGAATCTGCTGTTGCAAGGTCAGGGGAATATCACAAGCCTGAGCGATGAACAGGGCCGCCATGGTCATGTAGATATTGGTGCCGTCCAGATTGAAGGAATAGCCGGTAGGCACAACCAGGCCCACAACCGACTTGGCACACCCGGCACGTTCCATCTTTTGCATCAGGGTAGGCAAAGCCGCTTCCGAGGAGCTGGTGCCCAGCACCAGCAGCAACTCTTCGCGGATGTAGCGGATCAGTTTGGTGATGGAAAAGCCGTTGTAGCGCGCCACAGCACCCAGAATGATCAGCACAAAAAGCACAGAGGTGACGTAGAAGGTCACCACCAGCAACGCCAGGCTGGATACGGATTCAATCCCGTACTTGCCGATGGTGAAGGAGATGGCACCGAAGGCCCCGATGGGAGCGGCTTTCATCAGAATGGCCACCAGCTTGAATACAGGCGTCATCAAGGCCTGCAGCAGTTTCAGCACTGGCTTGCCGTGATCGCCCACAGCGGCCAGGGCAATACCAAACAGCACGGCCACAAACAGCACCTGCAGGATGTCGCCGCCGGTAAAGGGGCTGATCAGGGTGGCAGGGATGATGTTCATCAAAAAGCCCGTCAGCGTGCTGTCATGGGCTTGCTGCACGTAGCCCTGGATAGAGCTGGGGTCCAGGGTGCCGGGGTCAATGTTCATGCCATGACCGGGCTGCACGATATTGCTGACCACCAGACCCACAATCAGGGCCAGCGTGGAGAAGGTCAGAAAGTAAATCATGGCCTTGCCCACCACTCGGCCTACTTTTTGCAGATCCGTCATGGCGGCAATGCCGGTGGCTACCGTCAGGAAAATGACGGGCGCAATAATCATCTTGACCAGCTTGATGAAGGCATCGCCCAGGGGTTTCATGCTCTCGCCCAGCGAGGGGTAGAAATGGCCCAGCAAAATCCCGATAGTGATGGCGATGATGACCTGTACGTACAAAATCCGATACCACTTGATTCTGACGTTTTGCGGTACCGGACGGTCTCCTGTGCTTATATCCATCATGATGTCGTCTCCGTGACTTGATGTAGCCAACCTGGCAGTCGGCTGGTGACCTGCTTGGAATTTTGTGTAGGCAGGCGGTTTACGCTCGCCGGGATCCATGTCCCGGCCCATAAGCTCATGACTAAAGCAACATCCGTGCCAATCTGTGCGCAAAGGGGAAAGCAGTAAATAAGCGGCTTGCCGGCAGAAGACTTTCCCGCTTGCGGCTGATGTGTGCGAAAATCCGCACAGCTATTACTATTTTTTGGCGATATTTCGCACAGGTTTCATGAACTCCATTCCGGTTTCTTCGGGCATGCGGCGGCGCTTCAGGCTCGAATGGTTGCTGCTGCTGAGCTTGGCCGTCGTACTGGGGCTATTTGCCTTCTGGCGCTCGGCCGATTTGGGGACGGCTCGCTTGCTGGCACAAAGCGAGCAGCGGCTTGACTCATTGATGCGCGGCAATGCGGGCTGGATCAGGACGATCCGAGACAAATTTCGCACCCTGTCCTTTGCGCTGGCCCAGGACGAGGCGCTGCGCCAATACCTGATGGGCAATCCTGCCTATGGTGATGCCGAGGCTTTGAATCGCAAGTTCGAGCAATTGGCCGAAGATACGGGCGCTCCTGTTCTGTACCTGCTGGATATTCATTCGCAGACGCTGGTGTCCAGTAACTGGCAGGAGCCCGACAGCTTCGTGGGCAATCACTACGGTTTCCGCCCTTACTTCACCAAAGCCCTGGAGCAGGGGCATGCTGAATACTTTGCCTTGGGTACTGCCAGTGGCAAGGCGGGTTTATACATTTCACGCATGGTGCAAGATCAGGATGGCAAGCCGGTTGGTGTGGTCGTCATCAAGCTGGTATTCGATCTGCTGGAAAAAGAATGGGAAGGTTATGGCGATCGCATGTTTGTCAGTGATCCCAATGGCGTGATCCTGCTAAGCGGTGAACCGGACTGGCGTTTGCATAGTCTGGATCAAGCCGGGCCCGAGCAACTGGTCAAGCTGCGGGCCAGTCAGCAGTTTGGTAATGAGCCCTTGGACTCAGTGGGCTTGAGCATGTCGGATTCCGGCGAACGAGCCTCTTTCTGGACACTGGGGCAGGAGCGCTTTTTGCATGTGCAGCAGCCAGTCGCAGGCAGTGATTGGACTTTGCACGCGATGGCTCCTATGGATGCCGCGTTGCAGACCCAGGCCTTTCAATCCCGTCTGACGGTGATGGGACTATTATTCGCGGCGCTGGTGCTGACGGCCTTGGCGCTGCAACGCAGTCAACAGCGACGAGAAGCCCAGGCGCGGCAGGAGTTGCTGCGTGATGCACTTGAAGAAGCGGTGGAGTCCCGCACTGCCCAGTTGCAGGTGGCGCGTCGCCGCCTGGAACAGGAGATGCAGGCCCTGCAAGAAGCCCGGTCGCGTGCGCGTGATCTGCGTGAGCAATTGGAGCAGGCCGAGAAACTGTCCTTTCTGGGGCAAGTGACGGCTGGTGTCGCTCACGAAATCAACCAGCCCGTGGCGGCGATTGAGGTCTATGCCGACAACACCTTGCGTTTGCTGGATCAGGGCCAGACGGAAACGGCCCGGCAGAACCTGTCTCGTATCCAGACATTGACCCAACGCATCGGCAGCATCACCTCCCAGTTGTGTCATTACGCCCGCAAGCCCCAGGAGCAGGAGGGCCCGGTACGGGTACGCTCAGCCGTGGACAGTGCCTGGCAGTTGCTGGAACACCGGGCAAGGGCACAGGGCGTAGATCTGGAGCTGGAAGGCGTGAACGAATCTGTGCGTGTATGGGCTTTGCCGGTGCGCCTGGAACAGGTTCTGGTGAATTTACTGCGTAATGCACTTGATGCTCTGGAAGGGAGCCGTCAGGGGCGCATTCGTATTGAAGTGATGAGCGAGCAGTTGCATGTGCGCATTGTGGTTTCCGACAACGGCCCCGGCCTGAGTCCGGAAATCCGCCAGCGCCTGTTTACCCCCTTTAGCTCCAGTCGCCGGCAAGGCGTGGGCCTGGGGTTGGTGATCTCGCACGATATTGTGGCGGCCCTGGGTGGCCGTTTGGAAGAAGGGCCTTCGCGCCTAGGTGGTGCCACATTCCATATCGTGCTGCGCAATGCCGATAGCGAGCTGGACCAGGGAGAGAGATAAGAATGGAAGTTGCGTTTGTTGATGATGATGCGGATCTGCGTGCCGCAGTGGTGCAAAGTCTGGAACTGGCGGGCCTGAAAGTGGTGGCCTGTGCCAGCGGGCAGGAGGCCCTGAGCCGCTTGCCCAAGGATTATCCCGGTGTGGTGGTGACGGACATTCGCATGCCGGGCATGGATGGTCTGGCGCTGATGCAAGCCTTGCATGCTCGTGATCCCGAGCAGCCGGTCGTGCTGATTACCGGCCACGGTGATATTGATATGGCCGTGCAGGCCATGCACGATGGCGCTTTTGATTTTCTGACCAAACCCTATCAGGCCGAACGCTTGCTGACGGTGATACGCCATGCCGCCATGCAGCGTAGCCTGGTTCTGCAAAACCGTGCCTTGCGCGAGGAACTGGACGAGGACGGCCAAGGCCCGGCGCTATTGGGTAATTCAGAGGTCATGGTCAATTTGCGCAGCACTTTGCGGCATCTGGCTCAGTCCGATGTGGACGTGCTGGTGGAAGGGGAAACCGGCACAGGCAAGGAAGTAGTGGCCATGTTGTTGCACCGCTGGAGCGCCCGAGCCCAGCATCGTTTTGTGGCGCTGAACTGTGGCGCACTGCCCGAAACCATTATTGAAAGCGAGCTGTTCGGTCACGAAGCGGGGGCCTTCACCGGCGCGCAGCGCAGACGCGTGGGCAGTGTGGAGCATGCACATCAGGGCACGCTGTTTCTGGATGAAATCGAAAGCATGCCCATGATTGCGCAGGTGCGTTTGCTGCGTGTGCTGGAAACCCGTTGCGTGACTCCTTTAGGTTCCAACGAAGAGCATCCGGTCGATATCCGCGTGGTGGCGGCCAGCAAGGTGGATTTGTCCGATCCTGCCCAGCGTGCCAATTTCCGCGCCGATTTGTATTACCGACTCAATGTGGTCACCTTGCGTCTGCCACCGTTGCGAGAGCGCAAGGAGGACATCCCCATGCTGTTCGCCCACTTTGCGGCGCTGGCTGCCAAGAAGTACGGCATGCCGCAAAAGATGCCTGATGCGCGCAGCCTAGCCTATATGCAATCACACCATTGGCCGGGCAATGTGCGCGAGCTGGCGCACTTTGCGCAACGTGAGGTATTGGGTGTGCAGCATCCGGAGATCAAGGAGCTGGACAGCGAGGACTTGAGCCTGCCCGCCCGCATGGAGCAATTCGAGTCGCAGCAGATACGTCAGGCGCTGGCGCGTCACCGTGGCGATATCAAGGCGACCTTGCAGGATCTGCGCATCCCGCGCAAAACCTTTTACGACAAGCTGCAACGGCATGGGATTTTGCGCAGCGACTTTGTGGAAGAGGGGGCGCAGGGCGAGTAAAGACTGGGATAAAAGTGAGCTAGATCGGGGTTTTGCTCAAATTTACGATCAGGCTACATATTCCTCAGGGCAGCGCGCCCATATTGATTGTTGTGCTCCACAATGCGGGTCAGCATATCCATGAATACCTGACGTTGCTTGGTGGTCAGTGGGTCCAGCAGACGTTCCTGTGCCTTGTTCATGCCAGCGCTCAGTCCTTGCATGACGGCCAGGCCAGCCTCGGTAATGTAGGTTTGACGCGAGCGGCGATCATCAGGGTTGACGCGTCGTCCCAGCAGTCCTTTCTCCTCCAGACGGCGGATGACTTCTGCAGAGGTCGTGCGGTCCAGGCCAAGCTCATAGCCTATGGTTGTTTGGTCTAGCCAGGGTGAGCCCATCAGGACGGACAGTACCCCGTGCTGGACAGGGGTGATATCGCTTTTGCATTCTTCGTAGAACATGGCGTAATGGATTTGGTTCAGACGTCGAACCAGAAAGCCGGAACGCGACCACAGCTTTTGCCGGAATAATTCGGCATTTTCTTCTTTTACTGGGCCGAGGGATTCGGCCTCGCCGGATTTCGGTCCTTTCTCTTGCTTTAACTCGGTGTGATTCTTCATGCTTAAGCCAGACATCAAGAGTGTGGTCAGTAAGCTGTGACTTGTGAGGCCCCAGCTTGATGGCAGGATTAGCCCCAAGGGGGCAGTAGTAACAAGGTCGGCGATTATAGGGAAGACAGCGCCAGACTTGGGAAGGCAGGCGCTGGATTCTTATTTTGTATTCGTTTCCACCTGGTGCTGTCCATGCTCAATCTCTCAGTTATTTCCCGACTTGCTGAAAAAATATAATCAGTGTGCTGCTTTATTGATTTTTCTTGGTGAACTATTTTCTTATTTAAATCAAGAACTTGTTGGGCGTTTTAATTGCTGCTTGCAGGCGGCTGATTTGTAGTTGCAGTGGCAATCTAAGCGCCGGGCATGAGGCGCTTAGATTCTCCGTGGTCTTTACGCGGGATCCTTGCGCCCGAACAGTCTTCCCACTCGATAGCGTATCTGCGACCAGAAGGCTTTGAGCCCGATAGATAGCATATTGAGCTCGCCTGCAGCGTCATCATCCTCGCGGCCTCGTGATTGCAGCCTTAGCAGGGTTTGTTGCATCTGGGCCTGTAGCTGTTGGGTTTGAGCGAGCACGGCTTGGGATTGATAGAGGATGGCCTGGGCTTCGATAGTGGAAACTGGCGTGGCAGCTATTGGGGGCATGTTGACAGCTGTACCGCCGGGTGCGGCCGTCATGCCCGGGTGGTTCGGGGGGGCGGGGATATCAGCCCCCTGTGCAGGGGCGGCGTCACCCCGCACCATGCGCGCAAGGTTGCGCTCGAACTGGCCCAGGATCTGTCCAGCTACTTCGGCAATCATGCCGCTGCCGCGTCCATATTGGGCCACAGCTCCTGACAAGGTCAGTTCTGTACTGACCTCCACGTCTGTCCCGCCTTCTGGTGACGGTGTCAGCGCAAAGCTGAAGTCCGAGCTGGCTGAGCCGCGTCCTTTGGGGTCCAGACCGGCGCCACGCAGATAGGCAATGTGGTTTTCCTCGTCGGTGTTGACCAGTTCCGCAGTTCCATCGAAAGAAAGTTTGATCGGGCCGAGTTTGATTGAAACCGAACCCTGGTACTTGTTGCCGTCCAAGACATCAGTCAGTTTGGCTCCGGGCAGGCAGGGCATGATGCGCGGTACATCCAGCATTAGCGCCCATGCCTGATCCAGCGGTAGAGGAATATGAAACCGGTTTTTGAAATTCATGGCAGCTTTCCTGTTTTATTGTGTCGGTTGCGTGGCCTGATCGATCAGTTCCAGTAGTCGCATAGGGCTCAGCGGGAACTCGTTGATGCGCACATTCAGTGGTGACAGTGCTTGCTCCACGGCGGAGATCACGACGGCGGCGACGGCGATGGTGGAACATTCGCCCACGCCTTTGACTCCTAGCGGATTCAAGTGCGTGGGGGAGGGACAGAACAGCACCTCGATATTTGGTACTTCGGGAGCGGTGGGTAGAAGATACTCGGCGCACGTGGTGGACAAAGGCTGGCCTTCGGCGTCGTAGGCCATTTGTTCGAGCAGGGCATTGCCCAGGCCATGGACTACACCGCCGACGACCTGACCTTCCACAATCATCGGGTTGATGAGCGTGCCGCAATCTTGCACAGCCAGATAGCGTGTGATGTGGATAGCGCCAGTGCTGGCATCTACCTCCACTTCACAAGCATGCGTGGACCCGGCATAGGTTTGCTCGTCGCAGTGAAAATGGGCGGTGCTCTCCAGGCCCGGGTCCGTCTTTATAGGCAGGCTGTAGCCCGGCACGCCCTTGAGCTCCATGGCCAGCCTGGCCAGACTGATGGTCGTGGTAGTTGCACTGCTGCTGACGATGCCATAAGAAATATCCAGAGTATCTTGAGGGACCTTCAGGACAGCGGCCGCTGCTAGCAATACTTTATGGCGTAGTTGCCGCGAAGCTTGTTCAACGGCTGTACCGGCCATAATCGCCTGGCGACTTGCGAAACCGCCCATCCCAACGCCGATGTGACGTGTATCGCCGGCGTGAACGTCTATGCCTCCTGGTTCTACCCCGAAATGCGCCGCGCAAATCTGCGCCAGGGAGGTCTTGATGCCTTGGCCCATGGCCAGGGCTCCAGTGAAAACGGCAATCCGGCCTGATGGGAAAATCTTGACGGTGGCGGACTCATAAGGGCCGCGACCCGTTGGCTTGACGGCATTGGCCAGGCTTTGGCCCAGATAACGGCCTTGAGCAAGGGCAGCCTGTCGTCGTTGCTCAAAACCGTCGCGGTCCATCGCCTGCTCTGCCATGGCTTGCATGCGGGGGAAGTCACCGCTGTCGATAACCAGTGGTATACCCGCCCTGGATTTCAGTGGCTTGGTATAGGGAATTTTGGCGGCAGGAATCAGGTTCAGTTCGCGGCAGCGGATGGGGTCCATGCCGATATGTTGCGCAAGCCGATCCATTAGTCTGTCCATGACGAAAGCGGCCTGCGGATAGCCCGCGCCGCGCACGGTAGCGACTGGTACCTTGTTCGTGTAGGCCACGTCAGCAGTCAGACTGAAAGCCGGAACTATATAGGGGCCCGTCATGGATGAGGCTGCGTTGTAGGGGACGTTGGTTCCCTGCGGGGTGTAGGCTCCATGGTCATGGATAAAATTGCCGCGCAGGCCGCGTATGCGCCCGTTTTTATCGGCCGCCAGAGATACTGACCATAATTGGTCGCGCTCCTGAATAGAGGTCAGGAAGTTCTCGCGTCTGTCTTCTACCCATTTGACGGGACGACGCAGCAGGCGGGCGACAGCTGGAATGACGATTTCTTCGGGGTAAATCATGAACTTTGCCCCAAAACCGCCGCCCACATCAGGGGTGATCACACGCAATTGATCTTCGCGGTGGCCCAGCATCAGGGCCAGGGTATAGTGCAGTTCGTGCGCCATCTGGGTGGAAGACCAAACGGTCAACTCGTTGCCGGCAGGGTCCAGTCGCGCAAGCACGCCTCGCCCTTCGATAGGGTGAGCACAGCCGCGGTGGGCTGAAAATGACTCTTCGATGGTGATGTCTGCCTCAAGGAAGGCGGCATCTATATCGCCATAGGCCAGTGTGTAGTTTTGCAGGCTATTGCTTTGCAGCTCGGTGCGTACCACCGGTGCGTTCGGTTCGAGAGCCTGACGCAGGTCAGAAATCGCTGGCAGAACTTCGAAGTCGATAGCCACTAGCGCCGCCGCATCTTCGGCCACGTGGCGGGACTGGGCGACGATCACGGCAATCGCTTCGCCAACGAAGGCAACTTCCTCGCGAGCCAGGACGAAGGGGACGGTATTTTCTGGCAGTACGGCAAAGGCAAAGCCCAATGGCATGCGCCAATGAGTTAATTCGCCCATCAGGTCCTGTGCGGTAAATGCTCCGTGTACGCCGGGTAAGGCCCGGGCGGCCGACAAGTCTATGGAACGAATGCGTGCGTGCGCGTGAGGGCTACGCACAAAGCACGCATGCAATACACCCTCCATGGGGATGTCATCAAGAAATTGGGCCTGTCCGGTTAACAAGGCCTCATCTTCCAGGCGCAGAAAGGAGTGCCCCAGTCCGCAGGCGGCTTGTTCCCGCTGGTGAGGATCATTCATGAGCATGGCTGGCCCTCATGGCAGCAGCGGCTTTCTGTACCGCACGCACAATATTTTGGTAGCCGGTACAGCGGCATAGATGCCCGGAGAGCACGTCTCGTATCAGCTCGGGGCTGGGATCGCTGTGGTTCTCCAGCAGCTCGACGACGGACATCAGGATGCCCGGCGTACAGAAACCGCATTGCAGGGCGTGTAGTTCGCGAAAGGCTTCCTGGATGGGGTGCCAGCAACCTTGCTCATTGGCAAGGCCCTCAATGGTGCGAATATGCTTGCCTTGGGCTTGTACCGCCAGCATCAGGCAACTACGGGCGGAGTGGCCGTCGATCTGCACGGTACAGGCACCGCAGACGCCGTGCTCACAGCCCACATGGGTTCCGGTCAAACCCAAGTCGTGGCGCAGGAAATCGGCCAGATTGACGCGAGGTTCGGCATGGGCTGTCAGGTTCTGGCCATTGATACACAGTGTGATGGGGCGACTGCCCGAAGGAAGGGGATTACTCATGCCGTTGTCCTGTACGAGAGAGCGCTAGCCGCAGGGCGCGCGCGGTATATTCTTTGGCCAATCGCTGGCGATACCAGCCCTGGACATAGCTGTCACTGGAAGCATCGACCTGGCCACATAGTTCAGCGGCCAGTTCAATATCTGAGGGGCTGGCCGGGGTGCCCAGCAGGGCGTTTTCTGCCTCTGTCATACGAAGGGGAAATGCACCTACTCCGCCCAGAGTGATGCTGACGCGACTAACCAGACCTGCTGCGTCCAGCAACAGCAAAGCCGCGCAAGACACGATGGCAAAGTCGCCATGACGACGGGAGAATTCCAGGAAAGCCCAGCCGTGACCGGCGGGCCACGGTTGGACCTGGACGCGAATCAATAGCTCGTCAGCCTGCATGTTGGGAGTCATGTAGGCTGCCGGAAAATCGGCCATTGAAAGTGTTCTTTCTCCACGTGTGCTGGCTACGGTCAACACAGCATCCATCGCCATGCTGACTGTCGGTATTTCGGCAGAAGGGTCCAGCTGACAAAGACTGCCGCCCACTGTTCCTCGGTTACGAGTCTGGCGATGCCCGACGTTGAGGATTGCATCCTTCCAGAGCGGCAGACGTGTTGCCACCAGCTCAGAGAATTCGATGTCGCGTTGTCGTGTCATGGCACCCATCGCGATATCGCCATTCTCTTGCTCTTGCAGGTAGGACAGTTCGGGCAACTGGTTGATATCAACCAGCGTGTCCGGAAATGCAAAGCGCATATTGAGCATGGCCAGCAAGGACTGGCCTCCAGCCAATACACGAGCGTTTTCCTGATTGGCCAGCAACCCCAGTGCCTGAGCCAGCGTTTCGGGGGCGTAGTAATTGAAAACGGGAGCCTTCATGCCGGGTTTGCCTTATATCTTGGAGAGATCCAGCGAGGAGGCCGCGAACAGTTCCTCGGGTTTGACCAGGCGCTGCGACATGCCCTGATCGTGGTGGTACTGCGCAAAGGTCTGGATGGTGTGGCGATTTGCCTCCAGGCCATAGGGCCAGTAGTCCTCTCCCATCAAGGCTTTGGCTTCATTGTGATGGTGCACCATCCACGGAAGGGTGACGGCCAGATGGCACAGCTCGTTCAGTTCATGCACGGCCAGCTCTTTGGCCTTCAGAAAGGACTTGTACACACTGACCGGCAGCCAGGGGTTGTCCTGTACCAGAGACTTGCGGATGCCAACCATATGCATGATGGGGAAGATGCCCGTGCGGCGGAAATAGTCTTTCTCTACTTCCACGTACTCATCTCCGAACAGACGGCCTACATTGGGGGTGTTGCGCAGGAAGCATGAAGGTGCCCGTGCGCCTATGTAGCCATCGATTTCGCCTTTTTCCAACATGTCCGACAAAGTGCGGTCATCCGGGATCTGCTCCAGGCTGATGTCATCTGGCAGGTCAATGGGAGCGCGCTCGCCCCGGCCTGGTTCTTCGATTCCTCCCCGTACCCATTTGATCTGATTGGGGCGGATACCGAACTCATCTTGCAAGATGCCCCGGATCCAGACATTGGCCGTGATCTGGTATTCGGGTACGCCAATGATTTTGCCTTTCAGGTCTTCTGGCTTGCGGATGCGGTCGGTACGCACATAGATGCCGGAATGGCGGAAGACGCGTGACAGAAAGGCTGGAATACCCACGTACTGATTGTCGCCACGCGCGGTAGTCATCATGTGGCTGCTCATGGAGATTTCCGTGACATCGAACTCCTCGTAGCGAAATGCACGATGAAACGCTTCCTCAGGCTCCAGGGATACGACATTGATATCACAGCCCTCAATTCCGACACGTCCATCTTTCAAGGCCAGGGTACGGTCGTAATTGCCAATCGATACGCTTAACTTCAGTTTGCTCATGGTGGATCCTTAGTTGATTGTTAGTCCAATTTTTTGTGCCAATTCGCGAAACCGGTCGATGTCGGCATTGATCATCGCCTGGAACTGGGCGGGGCCGTCGTGGGCAACGGTGTAGCCCAGGCTTGTCAGCTTGGCTTGCACATCTTCGCGCGCAATGATTTTTTCGATCGCCTCGTGCAGTCTTTGCACGACAGGCTCAGGAGTGCCAGCGGGAGCCAATAAACCGTGCCACTGGTTCAGCTCGTAGCCTGGGTAGCCAAGCTCGGCGATCGAGGGCACATCGGCCAGCAGGGGACTGCGCTCTGCCGAGGTCACAGCCAAGGCACGTACCTTCCCGCTTTCAATGAACGGCAGGGTGCTGGACGCAGTGACGAAGGCTGAGCCCACCTGATCACCCATCACATCGTTCAGAGCGCCACCGCAGCCTTTGTAGGGGATATGCGCCATCTCCACGCCTGCTGCTTCGTTGAGCATTTCGCCGGCCAGATGTTGCGGAGTGCCGTTGCCGCAAGAGCCAAAGAACACTTCACCCGGTTTTTCCTTGGCAGCCGTGAGCATGTCTTGCAGTGTCTTGTAGGGCGAGTTGGCCGGCACGATGACGACCGATGGAACAAAGGCGAAGTTGGAGACGGCGGTGAAGTCATTCTTGGGATCAAATGGCAGCTTGTCGAACACGGCCGGGTTGACGGCAAAGGAGCTGTTGACCATCAGCAGTGACTGACCGTCGGCCGGGCGCTGGGCCACCATACGGGCGCCAATATTGCCGCTGGCACCGGGACGGTTGTCCACAATTGCGGGCTGGCCGAGTTGTTCGTTGAAGTAATTCCCGACCAGGCGGGCCAGTAAATCCGTGCCCCCTCCTGGTGGGAAGGTGACGATAATTTCGATCGGTTTATTGGCACTGGCGGTGGCGGGGGCCAGCATTGCACAGCTCAGCAAAAGCCCAGCCAGGGCCAGCAGACGCGGTTGGCGTTGGAACATTGTGTCTCCTCGAGAATCGAGTTCTGTGATTGATTTTTTATGCTTTAATAGTCAGTGCACTGACATAAATATTATTCACAGATTATTTTTTATAGCCTACTAGGGAAAACGAGAAAGTCAGTGTACTGATTTATTTATGTTTTTTATTGCTTATATAAGAAGCCAGTAGCGTAAATTTCAGCTGATTCAAGGCCAAAAAAAAGGAACAGAGCGAAAGCCTGTTCCTTTTTGTCATCATGATGCTTGTTGGCCTCTGATGTTAGCCGTTACTCCTGCATACCCGGAACGATGCAGTTAAAGCCGGCGTCAACGTGCGTGATTTCGCCCGTGATACCGCTGGCCAATTCGGACATCAGGAAGGAGGCGACATTGCCCACTTCTTCGATGGTGACGTTGCGCTGCAAGGGAGCGTGCGTCTCTACGAATTTCAGAATGGTGGAGAAGTCCTTGATGCCGCTGGCAGCCAGGGTCTTGATAGGACCGGCCGAGATGGCGTTGGCACGAATGCCGTACTCGCCCAGAGCGACCGCCAGGTAGCGCACGGAGGCTTCCAAAGCGGCTTTGGCCACACCCATGGTGTTGTAGTTGGGGATGGCTTTCTCAGCGCCCAGGTAGGTCAGGGTCAGCACCGAACTCTTGCGGCCCTTCAGCAAGGGCAGGGCAGCCTTGGCCAGTGCGGGGAAGCTGTAGGCGGAAATGTCGTGGGCAACGCGGAATGATTCGCGCGACAGGCCGTCCAGAAAGTTGCCGGCAATCGCTTCGCGAGGGGCAAAGCCAATGGAGTGCACCAGACCGTCCAGGCCGTCCCAGCGCTCGCCCAGCAAAGCCATGGCTTGTTCGATCTGATCGTCTTCGGACACGTCACAGGGCAGGACGATATCTGTGCCCAGTTCTGCGGCAAAGCCTTCAACGCGTTCCTTGAAACGCTCGCCCACATAAGTCAGGGCAATATCAGCACCTTGTTGGCGACATGCTTGCGCAATCCCGTAAGCAATAGAGCGGTTCGAGAGGACGCCTGTGACCAGGATGCGTTTTCCTTGCAGGAAACCCATGCTGAAAATCCTTTATGTAATTAGTGGGTGGACTTAGCCACGAATATTGGAACCGGGAACACGCAAGCGTGTACCCCTGGAAAGAGAGCTGCCTTTGATATTGTTCAGGCGTCGCAGTTCAGCCACCGAAGTGTCGTACCGTTTGGCCAAGGCGTAGAGTGTATCGCCCTGTCGAACCGTATGGGTACGCACGTTGGCACCGCGACGCAAAACCACGGTATCGTTCTTGCGGTTGACGCTGGCCGTTTGCGTACGAGCACGACGTGTGCTTTGCGCTACCGGCGCGGCAGGTGTGTTGGTCAGAGAGGCCAGTTGCAGGCTGCCTTCACCCAGGGTGGTGCTGGGCACCAGCAGCGTCTGGGCGACCGCCTTGGTGCTCTTGCGGCTCAAGCCGTTAATTGAACGCAGTTGCGACAAGGTAATGCCGTGACGCTGGGCAATGGACAGATAACTTTCGCCGCGCTTGGACTGGTAGGCCTTCCAGTTGCTGAGCTTGCCTTGATAGGCCGCCAGATTGGCATTGAAAATATCTACCTTGTTGGCGGGCAGCAGCAAGGTGCCGCGATCCGCCGGGATCGTGGGGCGATTGTGGGCGGCGTTCAGGGCCTTGAATTCGTCCACGGAGATTTCAGCCAGCTCGGCTGCCAAGGCAACGTCAATATCCTTGTTCTTGCGCACGGCCGTGAAATAAGGCGTGTTGCTGACAGCAGGCAGGGTGATACCGTAACGCTCCGGGTTGGCCACAATATTCTTGATGGCTTGCAGCTTGGGGACGTAATTGCGCGTTTCGTCCGGCATCTTCAGTGATAAGTAATCAACATCCAGGTTGGCTTGCTCGTTGCGCTCCATGGCACGGCGCACGGAGCCTTCACCCCAGTTGTAGGAGGCCAGAGCCAAATACCAGTCGCCCTGGAATTCGTACAAGTACGACAGGTAATCCAAAGCAGCACGGGTGGATTCGACAGGGTCGCGGCGCTGGTCTACCCACCAGTTCTGCTCCAGCTTGTACTGGGTACCGGTGCTGGGGATGAACTGCCACAAGCCGGAGGCGTGGGAGCGGGAGTAAGCCACGGGGTTATAGGCACTTTCCACAAAAGGCAGCAAGGCCAGTTCGGAAGGCAGGCCGCGGGCATCGAGTTCGTCCATGATGTGATACAGATAGCGCGAGGCGCGCTGGCTCATGGTACGGATGGATTCGGGGTGCGAGGCGTAGTAATTGGTCCAGTAATCAACCAGATCGGTATGCAGGTTGGGGATGGAGAATCCCCGGCGCATCCGGTCCCACGCGTCTTTGGGTGGGTGGGTCAGATCAATGGTGCGAGACGTATCGGCGGCAATGCTGGTGGAAGTCTTGGCGGCTTTTTGAGGGCTGACCTTGGGGCCTGTGGCGCAGCCTGCCAGCACGAAAGCGCATAGCAGCGCAAAAAGTCTCATTAGGTTCATTGCGGAATCTTCAGAAATTGTTTTTCCAGTCGCGCAGGCTGGCAAATACCTCGACAGGATTATTCAGGGGCCGGGCGGCATGGCGCTCGGCGGCCTTGATAACAGCAGTCGTCTCGCAACGCAGAAACGGATTGGTAGCCAATTCTGTTTTCAGGGTGGAGGGCACCGTAGGCAAGTTTTGCTGACGCTTGAGATTATCCTGTTCCCAACGTTCATGCAGTTGGGGATTGTCCGGCTCTACCTGTAGAGCCCAGCGTAAATTGGATAAGGTGTACTCGTGCGCACAGCAGATCAGGGTGTCCGATGGCAGTTTCGCCAACTTGCCCAGGGAATCCGTCATTTGTGCCGGGGTGCCTTCAAAAAGACGTCCGCAACCAGCAGCAAACAAGGTATCACCACAGAAAACAAAGGGCTGTTTTACCTCATTTTGACCAAAGTACGCAACGTGTCCGGCGGTGTGGCCGGGGATGTCCAGGACTTCCAGCGTCAGTTCCAGCGCAGGTAATTCGACCTTGTCGGACTGGCCGACACGCACGTCACAGGTGGGCAGGCGCTCGTGGGCCGGGCCCCAGACGCGGGCCGGATGCCTGGCCAGGATATCCATGACACCCCCAACATGGTCACCATGGTGGTGTGTCAGTAAAATGGCATCCAGTTGTAAGGACTCGCGTTCCAGCCAATCCAGAACCGGAGCGGCCTGGCCGGGGTCTACAACCAGGGCGTGACCGTTTCGACTTAAAGCCCATATATAGTTGTCGTTCAGGGCAGGTAGTGGAATCAGGCGAACATCGCTTGGCACAGGCCAGGTAAATGCATTCATCATGGTAGAGGGAGAAAGCGCCAGTGGAGCAGACTTTGAATGATCAATTTGCCCAGTGGTTGGAAACCGTACCGGGGCGATATGTGCGGGCTTGGGAACAAGCCGGAATCGATGCGGAGGTGGTCAACACCTTCGGGTATCATGCCATACAAATTGGATTGCCGCATTGGGACCTCCTGGCGCATAGCCGCATCTCTTGCAAGGTATGCACGGCTCAGGCCGGCGTCTTGCCCGCTCAGCAGAAAAACCTGGTTTATGCCGAACCCGAGCATCTGCCCTTTGATACACAGAGCATTGATCTTTTGATCCTGCCCCATACGCTGGAAAGTGCCAGCGACCCGCATCAGGTATTGCGAGAGGCCGAGCGTGTGCTGGTGCCTGAGGGACGCATCATTCTGACGGGCTTTAACCCTTTGAGTTTATGGGGGGCTCATGACTGGATTCCGGGACTGGAGCGGGGTACGCCGACCTTGCCGGGCGATGTCATGTCTCCCTTGCGGTTGCGGGACTGGTTGAAGCTGTTGTCCTTTGATGTGCAGGGCACGCAGATGGGCTGTTATGCGCCCTTGTGTCGTCAACAGGTTTGGCTGGATCGCTGGTCCTGGATGGAGCAAAGCGGGGCGCGCTGGTGGAGCTTTGCGGGTGCTGTCTATATGATCAGTGCGGTCAAGCGTACGCCTGCCTTGCGCATGGTCGGACCCAAGTGGAAGAAAAACCGTCGGCGTGTGCGTCGGCCTATGGTGGTTGCAGGACGCGCTGCCGATGAAGGAATTAGCAAGACATGACTGATGTTGTCGATATCTGGACCGATGGCGCCTGCAAGGGCAACCCGGGTTTGGGTGGCTGGGGCGCCTTGTTGCGTCATGGTGGACGTGAAAAAGCCATTTGCGGTGGCGAGGCCAATACCACCAATAATCGTATGGAACTGATGGCCGTGATCGAGGCACTAAAAGCCTTGAAGCGCCCTTGTCAGGTGCGGGTGCATACCGATTCGCAATACGTGCAAAAAGGCATGAATGAATGGCTGCCCGGCTGGAAAGCACGCGGCTGGCGAACTGCGGACAAGAAACCCGTCAAGAATGCCGACCTGTGGCAGGAGCTGGAGCAGCAGGCGGCCAAGCATGAGCTGACCTGGTTATGGGTGCGTGGCCATGCTGGCGATCCTGGCAATGAGCGGGCAGATCAACTGGCTAATGAAGGGGTGGAAATAGCCAGGCAGTTATAAGATCTTGGGCAAACTTCAAGCCCGCTGATAGTACTATTAGCCACCCGTCATATTTTGTCAGACAGCTTCACCGGCCTGGCCGGTCAGGATAAGCCGCCCATGATTTCCACGCTGCGCCCCACGATTTTTTCTTTGTTCCTCGTACTGTTTGCCAGTGGTACGCCCAGCTGGGCGCAGTCTGACGCCACGCGGGTGGAAGTGTTGCCAGTGCGGCAAACCGAATTGATTCGTGATGTGGCGGCGGTGGGGACCCTGGTTGCCAGAGAGTCCGTCGTGTTGCGCCCCGAGATCAGTGGTCGTATTTCAGCCATCAGTTTTGAAGAAGGCCAGCCCATCAAGAAAGGGCAGGTGCTGATTCAGCTGGACCCGGCCATGGCGCAGGCGCAGTTAAATCAGGCACAGGCAAATTTGAATCTGGCCAACAGCCAGCACAAGCGCTCTTCGGAGCTGAGCCGTCAGGGCTTTATCAGCCAGCAGGCAAAAGATGAGTCGGGCAGTCGTTTGGCCGTCCAGCAAGCCGAAGTGCAATTGGCGCGCGTGCATCTGGACAAGACCCGTATTCGTGCTCCGTTCGACGGCGTCACCGGGCTGCGTAATGTATCGGTAGGCGATTACGTGGGGCCGGGCACGGATCTGGTGCAACTGGAAGCGGTTTCTACCTTGAATGTGGACTTCCGTATTCCGGAGCAATATCTGGCCGATGTCAAAGCCGGCATGCCGGTTGAATTGCGCTTTGATGCGTTCCTGGGCGAAATCCGCCATGGCTCGGTACTGGCTGTCAGTCCTGCCGTTGATACGGCGGGCCGGTCCATTTTGCTGCGGGCCCAGGTGCCGAATGACGATGGTGCCCTGCGCCCTGGTCTATTCAGCCGCGTGCGCCTGGAGCTGTCGCGCTACCAGGCCTTGATGGTGCCTGAAACCGCCCTGGCTCCTTCGGGGCAGGATCAGTACATCTATATTGTGAAAGACGGCCGGGCAGAGCGCCGTCAGGTACAGATCGGCGTTCGTGAGCAAGGTTGGGTGCAAGTGACGGGTGATCTGAAGGCTGGAGACAATGTGCTGGTAGCCGGGCTGCAAAAAGTACGTGATGGTGTGCCAGTCGATATTCAGGAAGTGATCGACGTCCAAACACAGCCGCAGCAATAGGACGGGATCATGGTTCTTTCTGATTTATGTATCCGTCGCCCGGTTTTCGCCACGGTTCTGTCTTTGGTGATTGTGCTGGTCGGTTTCATTTCCTATGAACGCCTGACCGTACGTGAATACCCGGCCATTGATGAGCCGGTGGTGTCCGTCATCACCAACTATAAAGGGGCCTCACCGGAGGTGATCGAGTCCCAGGTGACCAAGCCTTTGGAGGATCAACTGTCCGGGATTGAAGGCGTGAACGTGATGACCTCGCGCAGCCGTTCCGAGCGTAGCCTGATCAACATCAAATTCAATCTGGACCGAGCCCCCGATGCCGCTGCGGCAGACGTGCGTGACAAGGTTTCGCGCGCCCGCCGTTTCTTGCCTGACGAGGTGGACGAGCCCATCATCAACAAGGTGGAGGCAGATTCCACCCCGATTATTTATGTAGGGGTGGATACCGGCGACTACAGCATGCTGGAGGCCTCGGACTACATCAACCGCTATATCAAAACGCGCTTGTCTGTCTTGCCCGGTGCAGCAGAAGTGCGTGTGTTCGGTGAACGTCTGCCCGCCATGCGTATTGACGTGGACCGTACCCGACTGGGGGCGTACCAGCTGACCGTGCAGGATGTGGAAGATGCACTGCGCAAACAAAACGTGCTGATTCCGGCAGGCCGTATCGAGTCCGATGCGCGCGAGTTTTCTGTGGTGTCCTCCACTGATCTGGAAACCCCGGAAGAGTTTCGCAATATCATCGTTGCCCAGGCAGCGGGCTATCCGGTCCGTATCTCCGATATTGCCGAGGTGCGTATCGGGCCAGCCGAAGAGCGGGTGCTGGCCCGCTTCAATGGGCAAAACAGCTTGAACATTGGGGTGACCAAGCAGTCCACCGCCAATCCGCTGGATCTGTCCAAAGCCGTGCGCGCTGAAGTGGAACGCATCAACGAAAGCTTGCCGGGCAATATGAAGCTGGCCGTGTCCTACGACAGCTCCATCTTCATTCAGAAATCCATTGATTCGGTCTATACCACCATTGCCGAGGCCATCTTGCTAGTGGTGCTGGTGATTGTGTTTTTCCTGCGCAGTTTCCGCGCCAGTCTCATCCCCATCGTGACGATCCCGATCTCCCTGATCGGGGCCTTCGCCATCATGTACATGCTGGGCTTTTCCATCAATACGCTGACTTTGCTGGCCATGGTGCTAGCCATTGGTCTGGTGGTGGACGATGCGATTGTGGTGCTGGAGAACGTGTACCGCCACATCGAAGAGGGCAAGACGGCCATGCAGGCCGCTTTCCTGGGGGTGCGTGAAATTGCCTTCGCCGTAATTGCCATGACGCTGACCCTGGTGGCGGTGTACGCGCCGCTGGCTTTTGCCACAGGCCGTACCGGACGATTATTTATCGAGTTTGCCCTGACTTTGGCCGCCGCCGTGCTGGTGTCCGGTTTCGTGGCCCTGACCTTGACCCCCATGATGTGCTCGCGCATGCTGCGACCGCATGGCGCGAAAGTGGGCCGCGTCAGCCAGGGTATCGAGAATTTCCTGGTCTGGCTGACGCGTGGCTATCGTCGCGTTTTGATTCGGGCCTTGCGCTGGCGTTTCCTGGTCTTGTTCATTGGTGTGGCCGTGGCTGCAAGCAGTGGCTTGTTGTTTACGGTCATCAAAAGCGAACTAGCTCCGATTGAAGACCGGGGCGTGATCTTCGGGATTGTGAATTCGCCTGAAGGGGCCACGCTGGATTACACCTTGCACAATGTGGAGCGGGTGGAGGAACTGTATCGTGGCATACCGGAGACAGAGGGATATCAGTCCATTATCGGGTTCCCGACGGTAACCGATTCCTTTGCGATTCTGCGTTTGAAGCCTTGGGAAGAGCGTACCCGTAACCAGCAATCCATTGCGCGAGAGCTGCAGCCGCATTTTTCGGCCATTCCAGGTGCGCGTGCTTTCCCCACCAACCCGCCATCCCTGGGACAGCGCGCTACCTCCAAGCCGGTCGAGTTTGTGATCATGAGCCAGGCCCCATACCCGGAACTGGCCAGGATCGTGGATGGCTTCCTGGCCGAGCTGGCGGATTATCCAGGGCTCTTGAACGTGGATACGGACTTGCGCTTGAACACGCCGGAAATTCGTATTGATGTAGACCGTGACAAACTGGCCGACACCGGCGTATCGGTGGAAGCCGTGGGCCGCACATTGGAATCCATGCTGGGTGGGCGTCAGGTCACGCGCTACAAGAGCGACGGCGAGCAGTACGACGTGATTGTGCAGGTGGACAAGCAGGCTCGTTCCAGCCCGCAAAATATTCTGGATATCTACGTGCGCACCAAAGACGGTGGCATGGTGCAGGCTTCCAACTTCCTGAATGTGCGCGAAAGCGTATCGCCGCAATCGCTGAACCACTTCAACCGCTTGCGGGCGGTCATTGTGGAAGCCTCGGTGGCACCCGGCTATGCCTTGGGTGAAGTGCTGGAGCACATGAATGAGGTGGCTCGCAAGACCTTGCCGGAAACCGTGCAGACAGATCTGGACGGGCAATCACGAGAATTCCGGGATTCGTCGGGCAGCATCTATCTGGTTTTCCTGATGGCCCTGGCCTTTATTTATCTGGTGCTGGCCGCGCAGTTTGAAAGCTGGCGCAATCCGCTCATCATCATGCTGTCCGTGCCCTTGTCCATGACGGGGGCCTTGCTGGCCCTGTGGCTGTCGGGCGGGACCTTGTCCATTTATAGTCAGATCGGCTTGATTACCCTGGTAGGCCTCATTACCAAGCACGGCATCTTGATTGTGGAATTTGCCACTCAACAACGCGAAGCCGGGGCCAGTTTGTACAATGCCGTGGTGCGCGCTTGCGAGATGCGCCTGCGCCCCATCCTGATGACAACCGGCGCCATGGTGCTGGGCGTCTTGCCGCTGGCCTACGCCTCCGGGGCGGGTGCCGAATCCCGCCAGCAAATTGGTTGGGTCCTGGTGGGTGGCTTGTCCTTGGGTACCTTGCTGACCTTGTTTGTCGTGCCTGTGGCCTACACCCTGATCGCTGGCAAGAAAGGGGGGCAGGACAAGCAGCTGGAATTGATTGACAAGCCCGAGGCCACTGTCTGAACCTGTGGTGCTGGTCTCCGGGGACGCTGCTCGTACAGCCGCCTTGTCGAGTGCCATTACCGTGATTGAATTTGTAGGGAAAGTGAATGCGTCAAATTATTCTGGATACTGAAACCACCGGTCTGGAGCCACGCGAGGGGCACCGAATTGTTGAGGTGGGTGGGGTAGAGCTGTTCAACCGCAAATTGACGGGCCGCCACCTGCACCTGTATCTGAACCCGGATCGGGACTCCGACCCCGAGGCATTGGCAATTCACGGCCTGACCACGGAATTTCTGTCTGGCCATCCACGCTTCAAGGATGTGGTGGATCAGGTGCTGGATTTTGTGCAGGGCGCGGAAGTCATTATTCATAATGCTTCTTTTGACACGCGCTTTCTGGATGCCGAGCTGCAAAAGGTAGGTAAAGGCCCGTTCTCGCAATACTGCGACAGCATCACCGACTCCTTGCTGGTGGCGCGGGAAATGCACCCCGGCAAACGGAACTCTCTGGATGCCCTGTGCGAACGCTACGGCATTTCCAACTCTCACCGCACGCTGCACGGCGCTTTGCTGGACTCGGAATTGCTGGCCGATGTCTGGCTGGCCATGACGCGGGGGCAGGATGCTTTGCTGATGGACTTTGACGAGTCCGATGGGCAAGGCGGTGACGGCAGCAATCTGAGCCTGGGCAAGTTTGATACCAGTGTGCTGAAAGTACTGCGTGCCTCCGAAGCCGATCAGGCCGAGCACGAAAAGTACATGGACGTTCTGGAAAAACAGAACAAGAAGCCACCCATGTGGCGCGAGATGCTCAATCCCGCCGCGGAGTAATTATTCAGGAAAAATAGCCGGCCCAAACCTTGTGAATCGGGCAGGGCCGTGCTATAGTTTCTTTCTTCGCAGCTTTTCAGTTCTTGAAAGCTTCGGGCGGTTAACTCAGTGGTAGAGTGCCACCTTCACACGGTGGAAGTCACAAGTTCGAACCTTGTACCGCCCACCATCTCCATTCCCCTATTTCAGCTAGTCCAAGGCCAATTTCAGGTCGGCAATGATGCGCCCATAGCGATCGTAATCTTCGCGTATGGCAGCATCGAGCTGCTGTGGAGTGCTACCTATTCCTACCGTTCCTGAACTGGCTAGTACGCGATTGAGGTCTGTGTTGTCCATCACGTGCTTGAGGTCACGCGCGATTTTTTCGCGTATGGCTATGGGGGTGCCCGCTGGTGCCATCAGGCCGGACCACGAAATAAAATCGCCATACGTCTCGCCGGTCGATTCAGTCAGTGTGGGCGTGTCTGGCAATAGCGGACTGCGCTGCTGCGCGGCGATGCCCAACAGTGTCACTGTTTTTCCTTGGATAAAGCCCAAGGCGCTGGGTAGTTGCGCAAACATCAGATCGACATGGCCGCCTGCTACGTCAGTAATGGCCGCCGAGACGCTGTTATAGGGAATGTGGTTAAGTGTCAGCCCATGTTTGCGAGCAAATACTTCAGCGGCCAAATGTGCCTGACTGCCCACGCCAGGAGAGCTATAAGTCAGGGTTTGACCTGCTTGCTGAGCGAGCTTGATTAAATCGGCCGTGCTTTGCAGCCCTAGCGCCGGGTTCGTGATCAAGACGTTGGGTACTGAGCCTACCTGGCTGACGGGATCCAGATCCTTCAACACATCAAAAGACCGTTTCTTGTAGAGGTGTGGATTAACAGCCAAGTCAGATACGGGCACCGAGACCAGGGTGTAGCCGTCGGCCTTGGACTTGACCACGCTCATGATTCCAATCGTACCTATACCCCCTGGCTTGTTTTCTACGATGACGGTCTGTCCCCATAGTTGAGTCAGTTTGTCGCTGATTGCGCGTGCCAGAATGTCCGCGCTTCCGCCTGCTCCGTAGGGGACGATGACGCGTACAGGGCCTTGCGGAAAATCCGCCTGCTGCGCTTGTGCCATCGGAAGCGTGTTCAGTAAAGCCGTTGCGACAATAGCGAGAGCTGTTTTTTTGATCATGTCTTGTCTCCTCGTTGAGGGTGTTTTTATAGATGTGTACAGCGGCTGATGGGGCACATATCTTGTGCGCTGCGTTTGAGCTGATCCCAATCCTGCAGGCTGGGCCAGATGTCTTCGGCAAAGTCCTGAACCTGACGGCGCAAGGCTGGCAGGTCCACCTTTGGTATGTCGCCGTCTCGCATGCTGATTCTGCCATTGCAGATCACGGTGTCCACGTCGTCGCCGATGCCGCATTCAACCATGCTGCGGATGGGGTCCCAAATTGGGCCATAGCGCAGCACGTCGCTGCGGCCGATTCGGACCAGGATCATGTCCGCCCTGGCATTGGCAGCCAGTCGCCCCAAGTCCTCCCGACCCAGGGAACGCGCTGCTGCCACGGTGGCGGCTTCAAATACTTCAGCGGCACTGGCAGCGGTCAGGTCATGGCTCATGACTTTCCCGTGGTAGGACGCGGTACGCATGTTCATGAACATGTCGCGCGGGTAGGTATCGCTGCCGATGGTGATATTGACTCCTGCCTGGCGATACGCTTTCCAGTTATCCAGTGTGCGAGCTCGCCGCACAATATTGACCGGACAGTGCGAGATGGATACTTTTTTCTGCCCCATTAAACCCAGGTCGTCTCCACCTGAATAGTTCATTTTCGGGTTGTTGGAGATCAGGTTGGCATGCCCAATATTCAATGTGGGACGCAACATCCCGACATGGTTCAGCAGCTCGATAGGGGTCAGTCCGTGTTCGCGTACGGTCTCCATGAACTCGATCACGTTGTAGCCAGCATGTGTGGCCATGGGCAGATTCAACTCATCGGCCGCACGCACCGTTTGACGTAGCAATTCCAGGCTGCAGTTTTCAATTTCCCGAGGGACCAGGATGCCGTGAATCAGGTCGGATTCATGGGCTTGTGCACGGCGGATAAATGCCAGGGCATCCTGGAAAAGTTGCTCGCCCTGGTCCGGGTAAGGAATACGTTCGAGCTGGCCCTTGTCATCGGATTGCCATCGACCACTATCGTAGCCAGGGCCAAGGTATCCACGAATACCTAATTCCTCACATTGAGCCCACAATGCCTCTTGAACGAGTACATGTCCGCCCAGTTCTACAAAGGTGGTGACACCGTTGCGCAGCAGCTCGGCTGCGGTAAAGGCAGCATGCAGAGCAATGCCGGGATCTTTTGCTGCTTGCTCCTGATCCAGATAGTTGGGGTAGCCGCGTATTTGTGTACCTTGGCGTGCAATGGTCACGTCCATGTAAGGCTGGCCGAATAATGCAGGGCGACCACCGTCGGCCAGAAGCTTGTGCAGTGCCCGATGACCGGAGTGGACATGGGTATCAATAAAACCAGGAGCCAGCACGCTGTCAGGTGCTTCAATGATCTGGTCCACATGCCCGTCGTAACGAGTGCCCACGTATATGATATGTTCGCCTTCGTAGACGAGCTGGCCGTGGTCGATCACGCAGTGGCGTCCTTGTTCGAATGCAATGACCCAGCGCGCTTTAATCAGAGTCCTCATGGGGTTTCCTGTGGTAGTAAGTTGTTGAACTAGTGTCCGGGAGGCCTGAAAACGAGGCAATTCCGTATTGGAATGATTGATTAGGCTGAAATGGAAATACGTGAGCAGGGGAGTGAGATGAAGAATCTGGATTTGGTCCAGTTGCGTACTTTTCTTGCTGTGTTTCGAGAAGGAAATGTCAGCCGTGCCGCTTTGACGCTGGAGTCCAATCAGTCCACGGTAAGCAAGGAAATCGCGAAGCTGCGTTTGTATTTTGGTGACGCCTTGTTTTTGCGGACGGCACAAGGCGTCGAGCCCACCCACAAGGCGCGCGCTTTGGCGCCCCGTATTGAGCAGGCCTTGAGCTTGCTGGATGATTTGTTGCAGACCGACAAGGCGCGGCTTGAACCATCCAGTCTGGACGTACGTTTTCGGGTGGCGACGACGGAATATTTGTCTTATTTATTGATCCCGGCCTTGACAGCACATTTGCAGCTGCATGCTCCGCGGTGCAGCCTGGAAGTCTTGGATATGGCGGATTTTGGGGCTGAAGACTGGCTGTTGGGCGGGCGAGCCGACCTGGTGCTTTCATCGTCGGCAGCTGTGTCCTACCCGCTGTTTCGCCAGGAGCTTTTTCATGACCGTTATGTGGTGGTGATGCGATCTTGCGGGCGTAATGGCCAGGCGATGGCATTGGACGAGTTTTGCAGACGTAGCCACATTGGGGTGCCTGGCCATAACGGCAGCCGTGAGCGTCGTTTGGCTGACGCGTTGCAAACACGTCAGTTGCAACGTCAGGTGCAAGTGAGCCTGCCTCATTTTTTGGCAGTTCCCGGCGTGTTGGAACGTACCGACTTTGTAATCAGTTTGGCAGAGCGCATGGCTCGCCTGCTATGTGCCGGACACAAGCTGGATGTGCTGGAGCATCCTTTGGATTTAGCCCCGTTTTGTGTGTACCAGATTTGGCATGAACGCACGCGCGCCAGTTTTGCCTACGCATGGTTTCGGGAGCAAGTCAGTCACGTATGCCGTGAGCTTTAAATTGCAAAGGGCCCGCAGTTAGCGGGCCCTTTTACGTTTTACTTTTATTGCTTGGCTGGTTTACAACCAGGTCAAACCAATCGAAATCACGATACCCGAGACAATCAGCTGAATCAGGCAAAAGCCCATAATGTCTTTGGCTTTCAGTCCGGCAATGGCCAGTACTGGCAAGGCCCAGAAAGGCTGCAGCATATTGGTCCAGGAGTCACCCCAGGCAACGGCCATGGCGGTGCGGGCCATATCAGCATCCAGAGCCTGAGTAGCAGCAATTACGACCGGGCTTTGTACCGCCCATTGTCCACCGCCCGAAGGCACAAAGATATTGACCAGACCGGCGCTCATGAAAGTCCAGAAAGGCAAGGTGGTCGCCGTGGCAAAGGACACCAGCCATTCGGACAAGCTGGCCGCCAGACCGGAGTCGATCATGATGGCCATGATGCCGGCGTAAAAGGGGAACTGGATCACAATCCCGGCTCCACCGCGAATGGCTTCATCCAGGCTTTTCAGCAGACGACGGGGAGTACCGTGCAGCAAGATGGCCAGAATCAGGAAGGTGAAGTTGATCACGTTCAGGTTCAGGGTCGCACCGCGCAGCACGTAGTAGTCAAACAGGTAGGCCAGGCCAGCAACACCGATCACAATCGAGATCAGACGGCTGTTCTCCAGGCGGTCTGCAGGGCGATCGGTGGTTTGGTTGACATCGTCTGGAGTGTCTTCCAGCAGCTTGGGATCGACATAAATGCTTTCCTTGTCGCTGGGCAGCATCAAGCGGTTGACCAGCGGCACCAGGATGAACAGGGCGATCACAATGGCCAGGTTAAAGAAGGCAAAGATAGTGTCAGATGTACTGATTATGCCGATCTTGTCTTCAGAGAAGTGGCCCGAGGTGGCAATGGTCAGTGGTACAGAACCGGCCAGACCACCGTGCCAGACCAGAAAGCCCGAGTAGGCACTGGCAACCAGCAAGCGGTAGTCTACACGGACTTGACGGGCCAGCTCTTTGGCGAACAGGGCACCGACCACCAGACCGAAACCCCAGTTGATCCAGCTGGCGGCCAGCGACACCAGGGTCACTAGAATAATCGCCGAACCGGCTGATCGGGCCAGGGAGGCCAGGCCACGCAACCAGCTTTTTACCAGCGGTGTGCTGGCCAGCATGTGACCGGTCAGCAAGACCAGCAGCATTTGCATGGCAAAGGTCAGCAGCCCCCAAAAGCCATTACCCCAATATTGGATGATCTCCATGGGAGAGCGTTGCTCAAACGCCATTGCTGCAATGCCGGCAATCAGTGTGAGCAGGATGACGAAAATATACGGATCGGGTAGATAGCGTTCAACCAGGCGGACCGAACCGCGCGTCATGGCTTTAAACATAAATTGTGCTCCTGTGGATTTGCGCCAGTATTTGCGCGGGTCCTGATGTCTTGGGATTGTTTTGGTGCCCGTTTGTGCAGGCACCTTGCTGGCAGCATTTTGATGTCAATGCTCAGTACAGCCGTATTGTTGGCGAGAAGCCGCAAATTGGGAAGACGGGAAAACCTGAACCTTAAAGTTTTTGGCTAGTTGTTGTTCTTCGCTATATGCTCTAATATATAGCGGTGTTTTCGAAAGAACCATCACTCATCGCTCGATGATGGGTTCTATTTACGGGCCCCCTGGGGCCCGTTTTTTTTGCACCACCGTGTGGTGTCAGTTCATAAATCAATTAGAAAGATCGAATAGGGAAGTGGAATGAGACATCAGCCCAAACGCGCTATCGCGGCGCGTCATCAGTCCGTCTGTTTCGTGCCTCGCGCAGTGGTCTTGAGCTTGATGGGGGCCTTGGCAGTTGGCCAGGCTCAGGCTCAGGAAAACAATGATCGCGTGTTTCAGCTGGGCAAAGTGGTTGTTCAATCCAACCTGGATCGCGAGGCTCCGTTGGGGGAGAGCGCCGTCAGCCAGAAGGAAATGCAGGCTTTTGATTTGCGCGATGTGGGCGCCGCCGTTAGTGTGCAACCTGGCGTGACCGTTTCGGCGGGCGGTGCTCGTAACGAACAAATGGTCTATGTGCGCGGCTTCGATTCGCGTCAGGTGCCGTTGTTTCTTGACGGTATTCCACAGTACGTGCCGTACGACGGCTATGTGGACTTCACCCGTTTCACCACCATGGACCTGAGCGAGATTCGCGTGGCCAAGGGAGCAGCTTCCTTACTGTATGGCCCCAACATCATGGGCGGCGCCATCAACCTGGTGACCCGCAAGCCTGTCAAAGAGTTTGAAGGCGAGTTCCGCGCCGGTTACGCCACGGGCGATCAACGCTACAGTGCCTTGAACGTGGGCACCAACCAGGGATCCTGGTATTTGCAAGCGGGCCTGTCCTGGTCAGGCGAGCGTACCTTCCCCTTGGGCCGTGGCTTTGAAGATCAAAAAGAACGTCCTACCGATACCGGCGGCATGCGCAGCAATGCCTCGCAAATGGACAAGAAAGCGTCTTTCAAACTGGGTATCACCCCCAATGCGACGGATGAGTACGTCATTGCTTACGTGAACCAGAAAGGTCAGAAAGACAATCCGGTCTACACCGGCGTGAACGATGCCAAGCTGGGCCAACGTTACTGGCGCTGGCCCTACTGGGACAAGGAAGGCCTGTACTTCCTGAGCTCTACCCAGATTGGCGAGAGCAACACCATCAAGACCCGCGTGTACGAAGACAAGTACAAGAACGGTCTGGATATGTATAGCGATGGTCAATACGCGACCCTGACTGGCCCGACCAGCGAGTACACGGACCGTACCCGTGGTGCTGCCCTGGAGTGGGTCAACACCAGCCTGGACAATCACGAGCTGCATTTTGCCTTGCACTACAAGGAAGATCAGCACCGTGACCCCAAGTCATCGGGCACCGAGCACTACAAGGACGTGACCACGTCTCTGGCGTTTGAAGACCGCATCGCCTTGGGTGAGCTGTGGCAGTTGCGTGTGGGTGCCAGCCATGAGCGTCGCAAGGCCAAAGAAGCGCACAACTTTGAAACCGGCGATACCGATGCCACCAACGGCTTGCTGGAGCTGGGTTACGACTGGAGCGAGGCCATGCAGGTCTACGGCAGTGTGGCCTACAAAACTCGTTTCCCCACGATTAAAGATCGCTACTCCAGCCGCATGGGTTACGCCCAACCCAACCCGGATCTGAAACCCGAGCACGCCATTCATTACGAACTGGGCTTGCGTGGCCAACCCTGGGAAGGCGCACAGCTGGAATCGGCGCTGTTCCTGAGCCAGGTGCGTGGCATGATTCAAAGCACCGTCATCCAGGCTCCTGGTTGTGACAAGTACCGTCCAGTGGGTTTTTGTGATCAGGCCACCAACGTCGGCAAGGCGCGGCAAATGGGTCTGGAGCTGTCCTTGCAGCAGGAGTTTTCTGCTCATTGGTCGGCAGGCCTGGCGTACACGTATTTGAATCGCCGCAACCAGTCTGACCCGGACGTAAAACTGGTGGATACGCCCAATCACCGCCTGTTTGCTCACTTGAGCTGGAAGCCCACTGCGCAGTGGGAAGTGATGGGTTCGGTGGAAACCGAAAGTGGCCGTTACTACTCCTACGCAAACAATAAGGGTGATCAGATCTACGAAAAAACACCGGGCTTTGCCTTGTTGGGCTTGAAGGGTATCTGGCGTCCCAACTCGGACATCACCCTGGAAGTCGGTGTGCGTAACCTGGGCGACAAGTTGTACCAATACAAAGAAGGCTACCCCATGCCCGGACGTGTCTGGTTTGTGGGCGGAAGCTATCGTTTCTAAAGCCGTGCTGTTATTGGCAGTTAAAAGAGGAAGGGCGGGATGAAGCGTCGTGACATATTGCGTGCCTTGGCGGCACTGCCGGTTTTGGCGCCTCATGCCCGTTTGCTGGCTCGGCCTGAGCAGGCGGGAGCCAGCGCCCCGATCAATCTGCATATCAGCGTGGCGGGCAAATTGCCCGATCCGGCCCATGTTGGCCGGGTGGTGGCAGCCGGTCCGCCCGCTTCGGTGCTGGTGTATTGCCTGGCACCCCACACGCTGTCAGGTTGGCCTTTTCAGCTGGCTCCTGCTGCACGCAGCATGATGCAGGCCGCTGGTTTTTCCTTGCCGTATCTTGGCCGTCTGGCCGGTCGGGGCAGTACCTTGTCCCTGGAAAGCCTGCTGACCTTGAAGCCCGATATGGTGGTGGATATAGGCGATGTGAATCCCTATTACGAGTCTGCCGCCAAGTCCGTGCAGGAGCAGACGGGCGTGCTGTATGTCTTGCTGGATGGTCGTCTGAACGACAGCCCGGCGCAGTTGCGCCAGGCAGGTCATATCCTGGGGCAGGCCGAACGCGGCCAGCAATTGGCCATGCGTGCACAGGCTATTCTGGACAGCGCTCATCAAGCTGCCAGACCCCGAGCCAAAGGCTTGAAAGCCTATTTGGCACGCGGTAACGATGGTCTGGAAACCGGCATGGGCCAATCCATTCATACCGAGGTGCTGCGGCTTTGCGGCTTGACGGTAATGGGTGATGAGAAAACCGATAATCGTTTGGGCCGTATTTCCTACGAACAATTATTGGCCTGGGACCCGGATATTCTGTTTGCCCAGGATGATGCTTTCTTTGAACTGGCCCGTACCCAGGCGCCGTGGAGTCAGCTCAAGGCGGTGAGGGAAGGGCGTTTGTATCGTGTGCCAGCCCTGCCCTTTGGTTGGCTGGATGGCCCACCGGGAATCAATCGTCTGGCCGGTGTGATCTGGCTGAATGCCTTGTTGGAAGGTAGCGCGGCCATGCCACGCATGTACTCAGAGTTGCAGGCGTTCTATTCGGCCTTTTACGGCATGTCCCTGGACCAGATGCAGGTCAAGCGATTGGTACAAGGGCTGGACCCGCTGGGTCCGCAGCAAGGCGCATGAAAGCCAGTTTGCCTTACGGGCTATTGCTGCTTTTGCTGGGGCTGATTCTGGCCGTCTTGGTGGTGTTTGCCTTGGGGCAGGGGGCGTATCCTTTGTCCGGGACGGAAGTGCTGCGCGCCTTGGCCGCCGGTTTTGGTAACGATCCAGAAGCGGGGCAGAATCAGGCCGTACGCGTGGTCTGGGATTTGCGTCTGCCACGTATTGCAGCGGCTTTGCTGGTGGGGGCGGCGCTCTCGACCGCAGGCGCGGCGTATCAAACCATGTTTCGCAATCCACTGGTTTCACCCGATATTCTGGGCGTGTCCTCGGGCGCAGGTCTGGGGGCGATTCTGGCCATTTATTTGAATTTCTCCTTGTTCGGCGTACAGATGGCGGCCTTTGTAGGCGGCCTGCTGGCGGTGGGCATTGTCTTGAGTCTGGCGCGCATGTTGCTCCATCATCCACCTATCCTGATACTGGTTCTGGCCGGGATGGCGGTTGGCACCTTGCTGGGTGCAGCCTTGTCGCTGATCAAGATCCTGGCTGATCCATATTCCCAATTGCCTTCCATGACCTTCTGGTTGCTGGGTGGGTTAAGTGCTGTGCGCTCTTACGAAGTCTGGCCCGCCGCGATGATGGTGTTGGCGTGCATCGTCCCTGTATGGCTCTTGCGTTGGCGTATCAATGTCCTGGCGCTGCAAGATGAGGAGGCCCGCTCCCTGGGCATGCCCGTCTCTGCCTTGCGTTGCCTGCTGATCGTTTGCGCGACTTTGATGACGGCGGTGTGCGTGGCCCTGGCAGGCATTATTGGTTGGGTCGGTTTGCTGATCCCGCACGCGGCCCGTTTATTGGTTGGCCCGGACTTCTCCCGTCTATTACCCGTTTGCTTGTTGGTGGGCGCCGCCTTTCTCTTGTTAACTGATACCTTGGCACGCAGCTTAGGCACGCTGGAATTGCCCTTGGGCGTGCTGACGGCCTTGGTGGGTGCTCCCGGCTTCTTGCTGTTGCTGGCTCGTGGTGCGAGGCAGCGATGAGCGGGCAAGGCTTGGAAGCGATTGATCTGGCCGTAGGCTACGGGCGCAAGCAAGTCGCCAGCAATGTGAATCTGCGTGTACAGATCGGGCAGGTCGTCTGTTTGCTCGGGCCCAATGGCAGCGGTAAGTCCACCTTGCTGCGCACCTTGCTGGGCCTGCAGCCGCCTTTAAAAGGACAGGTGAAGGTGCAGGGCAAGCCTCTGGAGCAATGGAGTGCGCGTGCCTTGGCCAGACAACTGGCCTATGTACCGCAAGCGCAGGAGTCTGCCTTTGCCTTTACGGTAGAGCAATGGGTCTTGCTGGGTTGCGCCAGTGAGCTGGCCTGGTACACCCAACCGAGTGCAGCAGATCGGCAATGGGTTGGCGTTTGCCTGGAGCGTTTGGGCATCGGGCAGCTGGCTCAAAAACGTATTGATCAGATCAGTGGTGGAGAGCGTCAGCTGTGTGTGATTGCACGTGCCTTGGTGCAGCGTTCACAGTTCTTGATCATGGACGAACCTGCCTCCAGCCTGGACTTCGCGAATCAATTACGCGTACTGGATCAGGTCTCGCACTTGCGTCAGGAAGGTCTGGGTGTGCTCTTGTGTACGCATCAACCCGAGCATGCGGCCCGCGTGGCGGACTGGGTGATCTTGTACCGGGATGGGGGCATATTGGCGCAGGGTCAGCCCCGCGACATGCTCAGTCAGGCCAGTTTGCGCCAGCTGTACCAGCTGCCAGCGCATGCCTTTGAACTACCGGATTGGTATGCGCGAGGGGCCTGAGGCCCCCCGAATTTCTCACATGTTTTTCAGGGCAGCACGACCGTATTGGTTGTTGTGCTCCACCACACGCGTCAGCATGGTCATAAAGGTTTGACGCTGCTTGGCGGTCAGTGGATCCAGCAGCCGTTCCTGGGCGCGGTTCATGCCAGCGCTGATTTCCTGCATCGCCGCCAGGCCGGCTTCGGTGATGTAAGTCTGGCGAGAGCGGCGGTCTTCGGGGTTGATACGACGCCCCAGCAAACCTTTTTCCTCCAGCCTGCGGATGACATCGGCCGAGGTGGTGCGGTCCAGCCCCAGCTCGTAGCCGATCGTGGTTTGATCCAGCCAGGGTGAACCCATCAATACGGACAGGACACCGTGCTGGACAGGGGTGAGGTCACTTTTGCATTCCTCGTAAAACATGGCGTAGTGAATCTGGTTAAGACGGCGAACCAGAAAACCGGGCCGGGACCACAGTTTGCGTCGATACAGCTCGGCATTTTCTTCTTCCACTGGACCCAGGATTTCGGCCTCGTCGGCTTCCAGTCGTTCTTCTTGCTTTAGCTCGGCGTGATTCTTCATGGATAAGTCAGTCATCGATTGAGTGGCTTTCAGCCTGTTGCCAAAAAGGCAGCACACTGAAAGCGGGACGACCTGCAAAGGGTACGGCTGCAAGGTCGGCGTCTACAAGGAAAGCAGGGCTACGCTAGCGTGAACAGAAGCCCCGATTTCTGATTTGTAGTCTTGTCTACAGGCGCTGTCCACGCCCCAAAGTATATGTGATTTCCCGACTTGCTGAAAACAATAATAATCAGCATACTGATAGATATTGTTGGGGGGTCAAACGATTGACCTTATGTAAATCAATAATTTAGGGAAAATTTACGGTGAAACGTATTAAAAAAATAGCACTGGAGGAGCACTTCAACGCCGTTGGCTTTGAGGATTATTCCAAGGCCTTTGTCAAACATATTGACAGTGCCGACGCGCGTGAACTGATGGCTCGTTTGCATGACTTCGACGCGCAGCGTCTGGAGGTGATGGATCGTGCCGGTATCGAGTACGTTGTGCTGTCGCAGACCGGCCCTGGGGTACAGGTGGAAAAGGATGTGTCCGTCGCTATCGAGCGTTCACGTCAGAACAATGATTTCCTGGCGCAGCAAATTGCCCGCCATCCTGATCGCCTGGGCGGCTTTGCCACTTTGCCCATGCAAGACCCGGCTGCCGCAGCACAAGAACTGACGCGTGCGGTGCAGGATCTGGGCTTGAAGGGCGCGCTGGTTAACGGTCACACGCATGGCGTGTACTACGACGGCCGCGAATATGATGCCTTCTGGGAAACCGTGCAGAAGCTGGATGTGCCTTTTTATCTGCATCCGTTTGACGCCTATGAAATGCCACACGCTTACACGGGCCACCCGGAGCTGATGGGCGCGACCTGGGGTTGGGGTGTAGAGACTGGCACCCACGCGCTGCGCATGTTGTTCGGTGGTGTGTTTGATCGTTGCCCGGACGTGAAGCTGGTGCTGGGTCATATGGGCGAAGGCCTGCCATTCCAGCGCTGGCGCTACGACAGCCGTTTTGCGGTTTATCCGCACGGCGTCACCTTGAAGCGCAAGCCATCCGAGTATATCGGCAGCAATATTTTGATCACCACATCTGGTGTCTGTTCCGCCCCGACCCTGATGGGCGCGATTGGTGAAATGGGTGCTGAAGCCGTGCTGTTCTCGGTGGACTACCCTTACGAATCCACTGAGCTGGCGGCAGATTTCATCGAAGCAGCGCCTATGGATGACAAGACACGCGAGCTGGTTTGCTACGGCAACGCAGCCCGTCTGTTCAAACTGGACCGGAGCTAAGCATGAGCACATTTTTGTATGGCGCTCATGTGCACGCTAACGGTATTCGCCAGCATTACCTGCGTTTTGGTGGCTCCGTCGGAGGGCGTGACCAGCGTCCTGCCGTCATCATTGTTCCCGGCATCACCAGCCCGGCGGTGACCTGGGGCTTTGTGGGTGAGCAGTTCGGCAAGCACTTTGATACTTACATTCAGGACGTGCGTGGTCGTGGTTTGAGTGAAGCGGTTGAAGGCATGGATTACAGCCTGGATGCGCAAGCCGATGACTTGATCGCCTTGGCTCAAGGCTTGGGTTTGAAAGACTACATCGTGGTTGGTCACTCCATGGGTGCCCGCATTGGTTTGCGTGCGGCTCACAAGAACAGCGATGGGTTGAACCGTTTGGTGATGGTTGATCCTCCCGTCTCCGGCCCAGGTCGCCGTGCTTATCCCTCCAAGTTGCCCTGGTATGTGGATTCCATGGCCATGGCTCGCAAAGGCTGCACCGCAGAAGACATGCGTGCCTTTTGCCCGACCTGGACCGAAGAGCAATTGCAGTTGCGTGCTCAGTGGCTGCACACCTGCCACGAGCCTGCGATTCTGGCCAGCTTCGAGGGTTTCCACACCGACGATATCCACGTCGACTTCCCGCATCTGAAAGTGCCTGCCTTGCTGATGACAGCCGAGCGTGGTGACGTGGTGCGTGATGAAGATGTGGCCGAGATTCAGCAACTGGCCTCGGGCGTTCAGCACGTTCGTGTGCCCAATGCCGGTCACATGATCCCTTGGGATAACGAAGCAGGCTTTTACGAAGCCTTCGGTGATTTCCTGGGCCAACGCTTGGTGTGATGTTGAGCAGGGGTCGCCTAGGCGGCCCTGTCGTGATTAGGCATGTCGGTTTGAAGCCGAGGTGCCTCACAAGGAGAGACAAAATGGCAGTGAGTGATTATCAACTTATCGAAGCATGGCAAGAAGTGCTGCGCCTGTCCAAGCTGCAAGCGGGTCAAACCGTGACCTTGCTGACCAGCTCCACGACCAATCAGCAAACCATGCAGTGTGCGCAGATTGCGGCGCAGTCCATGGGTGCGGTGGTGAACCGTTTGGATCTGTTGCCCGTGAATGCAGAAAAGGCCCTGAGCCGGGATCCTTTGGCTTATTTGGGCACCACGCCTTTGACGGGCAATGAGGCGGCAATTGCGGCTCTGAAGGCCAGCGATCTGGTTCTGGACCTGATGACCCTGTTGTTCTCGCCCGAGCAGATCGACATTCTGAAGTCGGGTACCAAGATTCTGCTGGCTGTGGAGCCACCCGAAATTCTGGTTCGGACCGTGCCAACCGAAGCGGATCGAGCGCGTGTGACAGCGGCCGCTGGCCTGATTAAAGCGGCCAAGGAAATGAGCATTACCTCTCCTGCCGGCACTAATTTGCGTTGCCCGCTGGGTGAGTTCCCCGCGATTCGTGAATACGGTTTTGTGGATGAACCCGGTCGTTGGGACCACTGGCCTAGCGGTTTTGTGCTGACCTGGCCGAATGAGTTGGGTACCAACGGCACTATCGTGATCGATAAGGGCGACATCTTGTTGCCGCAGAAAAAGTACTCCTCCGAGCAGATTATTCTGACTGTGGAGAATGGTTATGCCACGAAGATCGAAGGCGGCATTGAGGCGCAATTATTGGACGAGTACATGAAGTCCTTCAATGACCCTGAAGGCTACGCTATCTCGCATATCGGCTGGGGTCTGCAACCGCGTTGTCATTGGTCCACGCTGGGTTTGTACTCGCGTGAGAACACCATTGGCATGGATGCCCGTGCGTTCGAGGGTAACTTCCTGTTCTCCCTGGGCCCGAACAACGAGGCAGGCGGCAATCGTACGACGGCATGTCACATCGACATTCCTTTGCGCAATTGCACGGTCAGCCTGGATGGCCGTGCCGTAGTGCGTGATGGCAAAGTACTG
>NZ_JAUZVM010000007.1:0-179676 GCF_031844565.1 Alcaligenes sp. AB3 | reverse complement strand
ACAAGGCACTTTCGCGAGTTCAGGGCGCGCCCGAATAGCAAGCCTGACCAGGGCACCGGTGCGCAGCACCGGCAAGGAGCCAAGCCCGGAGGACGGCCCCCCGGCCCAGACCGGCGTTTCCACGAAGCACTATCCAAACATGCAGGCTCTCTGCGCTCCTTGTCTAACAAACCTCCTGCTCTGCGCATAAGCAGCGCCACTCCCCAACGCTCAGGAAACCGAAGAAGAAGAAGAAGAAGAAGAAGAAGAAGAAGAAGAAGAAGAAGAAGAAGAAGAAGAAGAAGAAGAAGAAGCCCAAAACAAAACGCCTCAGTTCCCAAAAGAAACTGAGGCGGTCTCATCTTCAAACAAACGGCAACCAGGCCAAAGGCTTACTTCTCCACGCCTCCACCCAGAATCACGCCGTTCACTTCCTTACCGTAGTAACTTTCCTCGCCATCGTGGAACTCCACACGAGCTTGCTCAACCGTCCCCTTCTGACGAGCATCCTTGGGACGCTCATGACTGTTGATATACGCCGCTACGTCCCACGCATCCTGATCGGACAAGGAGAACGGTTTACCCAAAGGCATGTTGGCCTTGATGAAACCGGTAGCCGTATCAATACGAGCCATCCCGGCACCCCAGTTATAAGAGTTGGGGCCCCACAAGGGCGGGAACACCACACCACTTTCGGCATCCTTCTGCCCCTGACCATCCACCGCGTGGCACAACACACAGTTGTTGGTGTAGACCTCTTTACCGCGCGCTACGTCATAACCCAGCTCGGTCTTTTTAACCTTGGGAAAGCCGGCACCTGGCAACTTCTGACCCGTCGGCGCCCCATCGGACATCCAGTACATATAGGTCATCAGGTCACGATACACATCGCTCCCAGCGGGCGGTGCAACGCCCGAGGACGAAGCCTGCGCATTCATGGAATAGGTAAAACAGCCAATAATGCGATCTTCCAGCGTGCTGATCGCCTTGGTCTTGGAACGATAGGCCGGATAGCTGACATACGCCCCCCACATAGGTGCGGAATGTTCACGACGCCCACCGTCCAGGTGACAGTTCACACAAGCCAGGGTATTGCCCACGTGATCGGACACCGTAGTCGAGGTTTCCATAAAAATCTTTTGACCGCGACGAACCGCCTCGCCATACGGCGTATCCGGGATGCTGCTCTCTGGTGGCGGCACATAGTAGCCATCCGCCCCCACAGGCATGCCGGCCGTGACCGAGTGCTTATCCTTGCTCTGCGCCTTGCGGTCGGCTTCCATCGCTTCACGGCTATACGTAGCCTCGCCCAGCTGAGTCGTGCCATTGTCTGGCGAGCCTAGGGAAAAGGACAACCAGCCCTTGGCGTTCATGCCGTAGCCAATTGCAAAGAGCAGCACACCAATACCGGCCCCCCAGGCCAGTCTGCGTCCACCCGACATGGCGGGTTTGCTGCGACCATTGTTTTGAGTGTCTTTCATAAAAAGCTCTCTGTTCTGATCTTATTTCGCCTGCTTGCCATTGGCTGGCAGCGAGGCGGCGTAGTAGGAAACCGCATACAGGTCCTCGTAGGACAAGCGCGATGCAATGTCATCCATCAGGCTTTGCGGCGAGTTGTGACGATGGCCACCTTTCCAGGCCGACAGCTGGCTGAACAAGTACTCGGCCTGTTGCGCGGCCAAAGGCGGGAAGGACGCCCCCACCCCTTCACCCTGACTGCCGTGGCAGCTGATACATGCGGGCACGTTCTGCTTCCAGTCCCCTTTATGGAACAGGGCTTCGCCACGGGCCAGGTTCGCTTCCGAGCTGGGCACGTTAATGGCGGGGGCCGGCAGCTTGGCGTAGTAGGTAGCCAGCTCCTTCATATCGTCCGGCTTCATGCCACGAGCCACATACTGCATGGACTCGTTCAGGCGTGTTCCTTTGGCAAAATCCTCCAGCTGCTTGAGCAGATACGCTTCGGGCATACCGGCCAGACGTGGAGTGATGCCAGCGCCTTCACCTGCCTCGCCGTGGCAGGAAGCACAGCTCCACACACTGCCCTGCCCGGAATGCACCAGCACCGGCGCATCCTTCAAGGCAGGAATCACAGGTGCCACAGGCGTGCCACCCACACTGGAGGCAAGAACAGGAGCCGTAGGCTCGTCCGGTGCCGCGTGTGGCGCCAGATCGTGCAGGTACAAACCTACCCCAGCCAGGGCCAAGGCGAACAGCACCGCCAACAGGAAAATCGGAATGGGGCGCGGCGGCTCCCATGGCTCGAAGGTAGGGTCGATGTTCTCGACCTGGGGCGAACTAGAAACTTTTTCCATTGTCATGACTTGTCCTATTTAGCGCCCGAATCCGTCGAGGCTTCAGCGGGGCGACGATCGTAGCCACGGTCACGTTTATCCAGTTCCTGCGCGCTGGTCGCGTAGGTGCGATCCAGAGCCAGCAGGTACTCCACCAAATCCAGCGCTTCCTTGCGGGCGACCACATGCTTGCCCGCAGGCTGCAGGGATTCCGGCAAACGCACCACCACGTCACCTTCGGAAACCTGGTCTTTCAGCTCGAACATATAGGGATAGGACGGCATCAGGCTCCAGTCAAAAATCGCACGGGGCTGATACAGATGGGTCAAATGCCAGTCACGGCTTTTCATGCGTGCCCCCACGTTGAACAGGTCCGGACCGGTACGCATGGTGCCCAGCAGGTGGGGCGAATCGTAAAAGTAATCGCCCGGTGTGGACGCACGGCCCCAGCCACGTGCCGTATCAAACAGGGTTTGACCGGTGGAGCGTGGCTGCTGGCTGTGACAGTACAAACAGCCATTGGCCACGTACTCGTCACGTCCCAGCAATTGCTGGGCGGTATAAGGTTGCAACTGCTCCGGCGGTTCCGAGGTACGCAGTTGCCAGGCTGGCAAAATCACCAGCATCAAGGTGGCCAGCAGCAACACGCCAATGGCCCCGATCAGTAAAGGTAAGAGTCGATTCATGACGCATCTGCCCGAGCAAGTGTAGGAGTCGCATTAACAGCGGAACCTTTGCGCAGCAAGAGCAAGGCAAAGTGAGCCGCAAAGACAAAGTGGCCCAAGGTCATCATGGTGCCGCCAATGGAGCGGGCTTCCAGATACGGAACCATCTTGCGAGTGATCTCGCCAAAACTTGAACCTGGGTCCATCAAACCCATGCCCTGCACCACACCGGCAATGCTCAGAGCCAGCACGTAGATCGTGAAGCCTGCCGTCACCAGCCAGAAATGGGTTTTGATCAGAGCCGGGAAAGGCCAGCGACGTCCCAGAATGTGCGGCATCATGTAATACAGCGTGCCGAACATCACCATGGACACAAAACCGTAGGCGCCCAGGTGAGCGTGACCGACGGTGTAATGCGTAAAGTGCGTCACCGAGTTCACCGAGCGGATCGCTTCCAGCGAACCCTGGAAGGAGGACAAGGTGTACATCAGCGCGCCAATCCAGACGAAACGCAGGGCCATGGATTGCTTGAAGGCCCACAGGTTCTGCGCAACGGTTACGTGCTGGTTAATCGCCACGGCAATTACCGGCACAAACATCATGATGCTGTGCACCACGGACAAGGTCACGGCCCAGGTTGGCACCGGGCCACCCATCAAGTGGTGAATACCGACCTGGCTGTAGAACAGCGCCAGACTCCAGAAACCCAGCAAGGACACGTTGTAGGAATACACGGGCTTGCCGATGATTTTGGGGATGATGTAGTAAGCCGCACCCACCCCCATCGGCGTCAGCCACAGCCCCAGCACGTTGTGAGCAAACCACCAGTTCACAGTTGCTTGCTGGGCACCGATGTGCAGACCAGGGATATTGGACACCAGAAACAGAAAGGGAAACCAGACCATGCCGGCCAGGAAGTACCAGCCCGACACGTAGATGTGACGCGACTTGCGGTTCGCTGCAGTTTCAATCGCAGGCCAGGCCAGGAAAAAGCCGCCCACAGCCAGCAGAATGTCGATCTGCCAGGGAAATTCCAGCCACTCGATGCCGTCAGACCAGCCATTGGCCACGGCAATCGTGCCGCCCAATACCCCAAGGGTCCACAGCGCGGCGCCAAAGTACACCATATTGGGGCGACGCAACGGCGTATGAAAAATACGCGGCAACAGCCACAGGGCCACGCCAATCCCGGTCACCGACAGCCAGCCATAGGCCACGATGTTCAGGTGCAAGGTACGCGCACGACCAAAGGTCACTTGGGCCACGTCGGCCAGCCAATCCGGCCAGTGCAGTTTCAGCGAGGCCATCACGCCAAACACCGAACCGATCAGCAGCCAGGTAATCCCGACCGTGACCAGAAGCAGCACCGGCCCCCGACCACTGCGGTCAATGCCCGCACGTAAAACGTCAAAGCGATGCGTCTGTGCTTCGTTCTCCCCCCCAAAGGAAGCACTGTCATCCGGCTGCCCGAGCTCACCTTTCATGAAGATGGTCTCGGCTTCGTTCTTCCCAACGAAAATCAGCTTGTTTGCTACGGCCCAGACAAGAATGCCCAGTGCCACCAAAGAGGCGACAAAACTGGTCGCCAGTAATATTCCTAATATAGGAGTCATGTGAGTTAATGCCCGATATCTGTCATGCGGCTAAGCCTAGAGAAACGTCATTGCCCAAGCCGGTTTTATTAAAAAAGTAAGTACCGAGATACAAATGCAATGCAATCTACATCACAGTAGAGGATCAGGATTAAGGCCAAATTAAGAGAACTTTCCCTCTCGCCCCTGCCCTCAAGACTGCTAACATGAACGCCAAAACGTAATAAACATCAGGCTTTGCCTGCACACGCCGCATTCGCTACAGGGGGGAGAATGCACGTTTTACTTGTTGAAGATGATGCGCTTGTCGCCAGCGGAATTGTGGCGGGCTTGCGACTGCATGGGCTCACCGTGGACCACGTGGGCACGGCCAGCCTGGCCGACACAGCCTTGCTGTCTTCGCACTTTGATGTCTGTATTCTGGATCTGGGTTTGCCCGATCAGGACGGGCTGACGCTGCTGCGTCGCTGGCGCGAACAAGGCCGCAAATTGCCCATTCTGATTTTGACGGCACGCGATGCGCTGCATCACCGGGTCGAAGGACTGCTGGGCGGGGGCGATGACTACGTCATCAAACCATTTGACCTGGACGAACTGCTGGCACGTCTGCATGTCTTGACACGACGCGTGGCCGGTCATGAAACCGATTGCATTGAATATGGACGGCTCAGCTTCTGTGCGTCCACCGGCCATGTCACGCTGGATGGCAAGCCGGTCAGCCTGGCACGTCGCGAACTGTCCTTGTTGCGTGCCCTGCTTAACAAACCCCACACCATCCTGAGCGCCGAACAACTGTGCGACAGCGTGTATGGCTACGACCAGGACCTGGAAAGCAATGCCATCAATGTGCACATCTACCATTTGCGCCGCAAGCTGGGCAGCAATATTGTCGAGACCGTGCGCGGCCTGGGCTACAAACTGGGGCCTGCCGGCTAGGTATGTGACGCCATGAGCTTACGCCTTAGATTGCTGCTGGTTATCGGCATTTCCCTGACCGTACTCTGGAGTGCGGTCGCCACTTGGATGCTGATGGATGCGCGTCACTCTTTACGTGAGGCGCTCGATAGCCGACTGGCAGCATCGGCCCGGATGGTGGCCGGACTGGTAGCCCAATTCCCGAACTTGCAGGAGCTGGCCCAATCGGCCGAGCGCCCTTTGGACATCATCGCTCGCGATGGCGTGGCTTGTGAAATCAGCGTGGTGCGCAGTGAAGTGGAAATCCAGGCTGTCAGCCGCACGGCGGGCAGCCCCGACATGTCACAAGTGGCGTTAGGCTTTAGCACGCATATCCATGGCGGCAAGCGCTGGCGCACCTTTGTCCTGCGCGAAGGCCATATCCAGATTGCCGCTGCCGACAGCATAGAAATACGCGAGTCACTGGTACGGGAAATCATGCTCTCGGCTGGTCTGCCCTTTGTGGTGGCCTTGTTTGGCAGCCTGCTGCTTTTGTGGATTGGTATCGGTCACGGCCTGGCGCCACTGGAACGAATTCGGGATTTGCTGTCCCGCCGCCGTCCGGGTGACGACAGCCCGCTGCCCAAAGTCAAAGCCCCGGTTGAGCTGCAACCTTTGCTACAAACTATTGAGGAACTGCTGGAACGCCAACAAGCCGCCATCATGCGCGAGCGCCGCTTTACCGATAGCGCCGCCCACGAACTGCGCACCCCGCTGACGGGCATCAAAACCCATATTCAAGTTGCCCATCTGGCCGCCCAGCGTCCTGGCGAGCGCAACACGCTGGATACCGCCTTGAGCCAGGCGGACCAAGGCGTGCAGCAACTACAGAACATTTTGCAGCGACTGCTGGAACTGGCCCGCCTGGACGGTCAAGGCGCCAGCAAGGAAAGCAGCCAGGCGGACGAGGCCGTGTATGCCGCCTTGCACGCGCTTAAAGCCATTTATGGCGACACCATCGACCAGATCACGCTGGATATACGCAGCAAACCCGGCCCGGTGCAGATTGAAAAATCCCTGCTGACAGTGGCCGTGCAGAACCTGATCGACAATGCCTTGCGCTATACCAAGGCGCAGCAGCCAATCAGCCTGCGGATTGAGGCCGGAGAACCAGGCTACCTGCGTATCAGTGTCCTGGACCACGGTCCCGGCTTGAGCGACAGCGAACGGGATCTGGCCATGAACCGCTTTTGGCGCGGCTCGCAGCAGCAGGCGGGATATGGACTGGGTTTATCCATTGTGAATGCCATCGCCACCCAGCATGGCGGCACACTGGAACTGTTGAATCGTCAAAGTGGCGGTCTGGAAGCGCGTCTGACCGTGCCCCTGACAGACGCACCGCCGCTCTACAGCTAATCGCTACCGCTGCTTCCCTGCACCAAACCTGCTGAAACCAAGCCAGGCCACAAAAAAAGGCCGGAGCCCCTAAGGGTCCGGCCTTTTCAGTTTGACGCGGTGCTTGCCTGTTCAGGCAAGCCCATCATCAAAGAATTTGGATTTTAGTTGCGCATGGGCCTTTCTGGCCTGCACCTTCGATGAAGGAAACGCGTTGGTTCTCTTCCAAAGTTTTGAACCCGGTTCCCTGAATTTCACTGTGGTGTGCGAAGAGATCCTTGCCGCCGTTCTCCGGCACGATGAATCCGAAGCCTTTTTCGCTGTTGAACCACTTCACAATACCAATTTCTGTCTTCAAAATAAGTCCTAAATGTAATAACGATCAGAGAAAAAAATTTTCCCTTCCTGAACTATCCTCTGATTGCGTCCACAAAGATAGCTCCGTTACTTTTTATTCGCAAAAAACACGGATTTGTGTTGTTTCCGGAGCCGATACCCGGACTCTTGGCTATACTGGCTCGCACTAAGCGGTCTACTCATCCTGATTGACGTGTGTCATGTCATGATCACGAGGAACATACAATGAAACGTAGAAACTTCCTGCTGGCCACCCCAGCCGCCGCACTTGGAACACTGGTTCTGCCCTCCACCAGCCTGTCTGCCCCCGCCATCATCACCAACACCAGCCAAATCCTGCCGCGCCACTCCAAAGGCCCGCGCATTGTCATTTGTGGTGGCGGTTGGGGCGGGATGACAGCCGCCAAATACCTGTCCAAACTGGTGCCGCAGGCGCAAGTAGTATTGATCGAGCGCAACCCCACGTTCTGGTCCGGCCCCATGAGCAACAAGTGGCTGATTGACATCGTCAACACCGATTTTCTGAACCACGACATGCTGGCGCCATCCATCAAATACGGCTACAGCCTGGTGCATGCCGAAGTCACCGCTATCGAGCGCGACAAGAAAACGGTGCGCACAACCCAGGGTGCGCTGGAATACGATTACCTGATTCTGTCGGGCGGCATACGCAATGCCTACGACGCCTGGTTCGGCAATGATACTTATGCGGCGGAATACACCCGCCAGCACTTCCCCAACGCCTACATCCCAAATGCCGAGATGTTCGCCTTGAAGAACAAGCTCAAGGCCTTCAAGGGTGGCACCATTGTGATGACGTTGCCCCCGCCGCCCCATCGCTGCCCGCCCTCGCCCTACGAGCGCGCCTGTCTGATGGCCTGGCATATCAAGACCAACAAGATTCCGGGCAAGATCATTATTCTGGACCCCAAGCCCACCATCGCCCCCATTGGCGAAGGCTACCGCGCGGCTTTCCAGGAGCTGTATCCAGACATCATCACCCACGTACCCAATGCCCGGGTGCGCGAAGTAGACCCCTTCAAGAAACACATCAAGACCACCGCTGGCGACTTTGATTTTGACGACGCCGTGCTGATGCCCCCGCATCAGGCCGCCGACATGGTCTGGAATGCGGGCCTGGTCGGCACAGGTCCTGACGGCAAGCCAACAGGCTGGGCCAATATTGACCCGCGCCTGTTCACCGCCCGTGACGACGACAATGTTTACGTGGTCGGAGACTCCATGGGCTTTATTTCCGACCAGTTCGGCCACTACCCCAAGAGCGCTCACGTGGCGCACGCGGTGGCCAAAATCGTTTCCCAGAATCTGGCGGAGCGCATTGCGGGCAAGGAAGTGGTGCCCGTCCTGCCCGACAACCTGTGCTACATGATGGTCAACGGGGATCCGCAAGAAGAAATCTCGGTCAAGTTTGAATACGAGCTGGACGCAAGCGGCAAGGTTCTGCAAACGCAGATTGATATGGACGTACGTACCCCCGACCTTGTTCAAGAAGACTTCCAGTGGATCCAGAGCCGTTTCAATGACTTCCTCTAAACTTCCTTCCCGTTTTGTCCGCCGCCGCCAGCTTGTGCTGGGCTGTGCCGCCGGACTGGGCGCCGCGTGGCTGCCCATCAATCTGCATGCGCAAGTTGCCTTTGATCAATTGCTGAAACCGGCCAATGCGGCCCAGGTCCAAGCCATTGTGGACGAGTTCCTGAAAGGCGCCAGCCCAGAAGAAAAAGGCATGAAGCTGGATATGCCCGCTCTGGGCGACAACCCCGCCGCAGTGCCCGTCAAAGTGGTGCTGGACTTGCCCGCAAGCGACGATGTGTACTGCCAGGAACTGATCATTCTGGCCCAGGGCAACCCGCATCCACTGGCCTGCCGCTTCAACTTCACGGCCCTGGCCGGAACAACGGAAGTGGCCGTTCGTCTGCGTCTGATTGAAACCCAAACCATCCGCGCCCTGGCACGGTTAAGCGATGGCCGCGTCCTGAGCGCCCAGCATCACATCACCGTGACGGCTGGTGGCTGCGGCATGTAAACAAGGGGCACTCATGAGTAAACCACGTATCTGGATCAGCAATGCCAAGCCCAAGGCGGGCGAAATGGTGCGCGTGCGCGCCCTGGTCGAGCACCGCATGGAAAGCGGCCTGCGCTTGAGCAAAGAAGGCCAGGTTGTGCCGCGCAACATCATCCACGAATTCAAGGCCACCTTTAACGGCGAGCCCTTGTTCAACTGGCAGCCGGAAACAGCGATTTCCCAAAACCCGTACATTGAATTCACCTTTGTCGCACGACACTCCGGGGCTCTGGAAATGAGCTGGACGGACGATCAAGGCGCTGTCATTACCGGCCAGACGGAGCTGAGCATCAGCGGCTGATTGCTTGCCACTTGCTGCCAGACTCCCAGACCTGCCCTCTTCAGCGCCCTGCCCGGGCGCTGAGTTCATAACAGCGTTCTATATAGTCATACAGGGTGGGCTTAACGGTAATGCTACGCTGGCGTCCTTTCCTACAACGAAGCACATTGACAAGAAGAATGCCCATGTCCCTCTCTCTGGTAGGTCGTCTCCTTATCGCCCCCGCCTTGCTCGTGGCCAGCAGTGCCACCGCGCCGGCCTGGGCCAGTTCCACATTGGACATCAAAACGGTGGCCAACTCCTGTGCGAACTGTCACGGCCCGGATGGGCGTTCCACGACCATCATTCCCTCGCTGGCAGGCCGTCCCGAAGCTGCCTTGCTGGAGCAACTGCGCGCCTTTGCTTCGGACACACCTCCGGCAGGCACCACCATCATGAGTCGTCTGGTCAAAGGGTACCAGGACGCGGATCTGGAAGCCCTGGCACGTCATTTCTCTGAAATCTCCTCCACCCCTCGCAGCGTTGCGGAAGGACGTTAAGAATGAGCACCCCCTTGAACTCCTCCCGTCGCCAATGGCTGAGCCGTGTCGGTAAAACCAGTGTGGCTGGCCTGGCCTTAAGCACCCTGCCGGTGTACGCACGCAGCAGCTCGGCCCATGTGATTGTGGTCGGTGGTGGCTTTGGCGGGGCAACGGCTGCCCGTTACTTGAAGCGTGGTGATCCGTCCCTGAAAGTCACCTTGATTGAACCGGCCACCACGTTCTACACCTGCCCCTTCACCAATCTGTATCTGGCCGGTTTGCGCCGCTTTGAACAGCAAGGCCACGGTTTCGATGATTTGCGCGCCGCCGGGATCGACGTGATTCACGACCTGGCCACCGCCGTCGACTCCCAGGCCAAGACCCTGACCCTGTCCAAGGGCCAGAAGCTGTCCTACGACAAGCTGCTGCTCTCGCCTGGCATTGATTTTCGATGGAACACGCTGGAGGGCTATGACGAGGCCGCTTCCTTGCTGGCTCCGCACGCCTGGAAAGCGGGCGATCAAACCCGTTTGCTGAAAAGCCAGCTGGATGCCATGCCCAATGGCGGCACCTTCATTATGGTGGCCCCCGAAAACCCCTTCCGCTGCCCGCCCGGCCCGTACGAGCGCGCCAGCATGGTGGCCCACTACTTCAAGCAGAACAAACCCAAATCCAAGATTCTGATTCTGGATGCCAAAGACAGCTTCTCCAAACAAGGCCTGTTCCAGGACGGCTGGAAACAAGTCTATGGCGACATGATTGAATGGGTGCCCTTCTCCAAAGACGGCAAAGTCACCCGCGTGGATGCGGCCAAGCTAAGCGTGGAAACCGAGTTTGGCGAGATTCACAAAGCTGACGTGCTGAACGTCATCCCGCCACAAAAAGCCGGGGCCATTGCCGAGCAGGCCGGTGTCACCAACGCCAGCGGCTGGGTGCCGATTGACCCGCATACCTTCGAGTCCGAGCAGGTCAAGGACATCTATGTGGTGGGCGATGCCACCATTGCCTCGCCCATGCCCAAGTCGGGTTTCTCGGCCAATACACAGGCCAAGCTGGCAGCGGCCTCCATCATTAATGCCTTGAGCGGCAAGCCTGCACCACAGGCCACACTAAGCAATACCTGCTACAGTTTGATCGCTCCCGACTACGGCATTTCCGTGGGGCACTTGTACGCCTTTGCCGATGACAAGTTGGCTGAAGCCTCCGGCGGGGTCAGCCCCAAAGAAGCCAGCCCGGCCTTTCGCAAGCAGGAAGCCCAGTATGGCGAGGCCTGGTATGCCGCGATCAGTCGCGACATCTGGGGCACCAAAGGCTAAGTGGTTCTAATCCGGTCCTAACATCCAGCGCACATGATGAATACAGAACTTGTACTGTGGGTCAGCTTGGCCATTGGCCTGCTCTTTGGCATTGGCGGCCAGCTCAGTGGTTTTTGCTTTTATCGTGGCTTGACCGAGCGCTGGTCCGGGCGCAACGGCTACAAGCTCCAGGGTTTTGCCCTGGCGCTGGCCGTCGCCCTGGCCGGGACACAACTGGCCGCAGGCTATGGCCTGATCAGTCTGGACAAGATCCTGTACCTGAACCCCACCTTTTCCTGGCTGCTGGTGCCGCTGGGTGGCGTGTTGTTTGGTGCCGGCATGACGTTGGCCAATGGCTGCGGTGCCCGTGCTCTGGTTTTGCTGGGACAGGGGAATCTTCGCTCCTTTGTCGTCGTGCTTTGTCTGGGCATCGCCGCCTATATCACCTTGACGGGCCTGTTGGCACCGCTGCGCATGAGCATCGCCCAAGCCAGCAGTGTCACCCTGCCAGCGGTCACTCTGCCCGAAGGCCCCGTCCGATCTATTGTGATTGTCCTCATTGTCGCGGCGCTGATCGCTTTTTCCCTGCTGCGCCGACAGGACGGCCAACGCCTCAATGACCTGCTGGCCGGAGCATTCGTAGGACTGCTGATTGTGGCAGGCTGGCTGACCACGGGCTGGCTGGGCGATGATCCCTTCGAGCCTTTACCCGTCAGCTCGCTAAGCTTTGTCGCCCCAATTGGTGAAAGCATTCAATACGCCATGATCTCCACCGGCATGAGCCCGCGCTTTACCATCATGATTGTGGTTGGGGTGGTGGCCGGTTCCTTGCTAAGCGCCCTGCTGCGTCGCCGCTGGAAGCTGGAAGGTTTTGAGTCACCCCGCCACATGCTGCGCTCCATGGCAGGCGGTACCTTGATGGGAGTCGGTGGGGTGCTGGCCCTGGGCTGCACCATAGGCCAGGGTTTAAGCGGCCTGTCCACCTTGTCGGCCACCTCCTTGCTGGCGGTACTGGGCATCATCGTCGGTGCACGCCTGACCTGGGCCCGCCCAAGCGCCTGAGTCCATGTTTCAATAAGGGCTTGATTGACGGCTATTCAGACTGCCCAGGCCACCTCCGTCTGGCATCGCTGATGCGCTCTTATTGAGACTCCCGCAATGCGACAGATCCTGCTTGTTGTCGATGTGCAAAGCTGCTTTTCACCACCCCCGTGGCTGATTGACGGCATTAACGCCCTGAGCACCCGCCTGCCTTGCGCAGCCTTGATTGAACTGCACGACGAGTCGCAAACGCCCTTTTCCAGCCAACTGGGCTGGCGCCCACCACGCAGCGATCGCTGTCTGGTCGATGCCAAACAAATCTTCATCAAGCACGGCTATGCCCCCAGCCCGGCGGCGATGGAGTATTTGCAGCAATGCCAGGCCGATCGCATTCTGGTCTGCGGCATTCAAACCGATACCTGCGTACTGGCAGCCGGTTTTGCCTTGTTTGATGCCGGGCTGCACCCCACCCTGATTACGGATCTGACGGTAGGCTCGTCCCTGGATCGCTCCGGCGAGCTGGGTATCAAGCTGTGGAAGCACCACTTCGGGCGCACGATTCACAGCAGCGAACTGTTGGCTCAACTGGACCAGTCATAAACAGCTCGCTTTCACAGCCTGCGCCCCTTCACACCCATCTGATCCCCCCTTTTATCTGCCCCAGCCACAACGCCCCTCACTCGATTCCCGACTCCTGCTGCCCCACTTCCTGAAAACCGCGCCTGCTCCGTGCAAGTACAAGAGCGTGCTAGTTGAAAGCTCAACCATCGCCTCCCTGACTAATCATTACGTTTAGCGTAATCGTTCAGTCATAAGCTTTATTGATAGCCCCATACCGCCACTGATATGGTCGTTTCCAGAAACCTGCAAAAGGTTCACTTACAAGGAGACGAGACATATGCATTGGCTATCCATTGCCGTATTAGGAGGTATGTTCGTGCTGGCAACTGCCCTGCCCATCAATATGGGGCTGATTGCTTTTGTAGGCGCTTTTCTGGTGGGTACGCTGGTGGCGGGCATGGGCGCCAAAGAAATCATGGGCGGCTTTCCGGCTGACCTGTTTCTGACACTGGCCGGTATTACCTATTTGTTCGCTCTGGCTCAGAACAACGGCACAATCAACTGGCTGGTCAGCATGGCCGTGCGAGCAGTGCGTGGCCGCATCGCCGCCATTCCCTGGATCATGTTTCTGATCACGGCCGCATTGACCGCTGTCGGCGCCGTCAGCCCGGCTGCCGTTGCCATCATTGCCCCGATTGCACTGGGCTTTGCCCGCCAGTACGGCATCAACCCGCTCCTGATGGGTTTGCTGGTGATACATGGTGCGCAAGGGGGCGGCTTCTCACCAATCAGTATTTATGGCGGCATCACCAACCGTGTGGTCAGCGCCGCCGGTTTGCCCTTGAATGAAATGGCCACCATGATGGCCAGCCTGGGCATCAACCTGGCCGTGTCCATTTTGCTGTTCGTGTGGATGGGTGGTTTGAAGCTGATGCGTCAGAAAGTGGACTTAAGTTCAGCAGACGTAAACGTTGCCCGCGTGGCCCATGGCTCGGGTGGCCCGCAAGTATTCGGCGATGCCGAAGCCGAAGCCTTTGGCGAAGAGCGCAAGACCGCCCGGAAAAGTCCCGATGCCCTGGTCGAAGCCGGCAATGGTGCCAGCGAGGCCCCGCACTGGTATCGCGTCCTGACCCTGGCAGGCCTGTTCATCCTGGCCGTTCTGACCTTGTTTTTCAAACAGGATATTGGCTTTACCTCGATCACCATCGGTCTGGTACTGACCTTGATGGCCCCCAATTTGCAAAAACGCGCGCTGGGCCAAGTGTCCTGGCCTGAAATCATGCTGATCGTGGGTGTCAGCACCTATGTGGGCGTGATGGAATCCATGGGCACGATTGATTTTGTCGGCCATAGCGTTGCCCAGCTGACCTCTCCCTTGATGGCGGCCTTGCTGCTGCTTTTTGTGGGTGCGGTCGTGTCGGCTTTTGCTTCTTCCACCGCCGTGCTAGGTTCGCTGATTCCACTGGCCGTGCCCTTTTTGCAAGGCGATGGCGGCGTGGGGCCGGTGGGCTTTATTGCGGCCATGGCCGTATCCTCCACCATTGTGGACGTCAGCCCCTTCTCCACCAATGGCGCACTGGTACTGGCCAATGCCCAGGGAGTGTCGCGTGATGCCTTCTTCCGTCAGCTTTTGCTATACGGCGCTGCCGTCACGGTTATTGCCCCGGTCGTCGTCTGGCTGCTGTTTGTGGTGCTCTGAAACTCCCGGCGAAGCAGACATTCAGCTGGCCCCGGCACTTTGCTAGCCGGGGCCTTTTTGATGGGGATTCTGGCCTCATCAACCGGCGGTTAACGCTCTATGGTCCAACTCCATAGTCCATAAGATTTGCTAGTAGCGTGGAATGCCTGCAAGGCGTATTCCCTTCTGCCCCACCCTGCGTTCAGTCCTCAGCCCCGAACCGACAAGACTTATTCCCGCCCGAGTCTCACCAGCTCATCGCCCCGCCTCCCTCTCAACCGCGTCTTTCCCCTATGGAAAACGCCAAAACAGCTATGGCGCCGCATTAATTTCTGGATAAAGCCTTGAAACCTGGAAATTTCCAACACCGAAATGAGAATGATTGCTATTATTCTGCCGTTGTTTCAAGCCTGATGCCCTCTTCCCCTCTCTGTCACCAAGAACTTGCTTACTGAAAAGCGAAGCTTGCGTGATGAGCGCAGCGAACAAGAATGGCGGACTCAATCCGTCACCCACAGCTGCCAAGCAAGCACGGCTTTTCTCGGTTTAATGGTCATCAATCCAGCACCCGGAGACGGTGCTGAAGTAGGAGGCGCGTCAGCGTGAAAGAGTCATTTCGCCAATGTATGGCATGGCTGCATACCTGGGTCGGTCTGGTGGTGGGCTGGATCCTGTTTTTCGTCTTCGTCACTGGCACGGCAGGCTATGTAGACGATGAAATCACCCGCTGGATGGAGCCGGAGCGTCCCTTGCCCATGCAAGTCCTGCCCGAGCAATCCAGCCAGATGCTGGATCAAGCCCTGACGCAGCTACAAGCGCATGCCCCGGCAGAATCCAGAGCCTGGACCATTACCCTGCCGCATCAAGCCCTGAACCCGCGTACCACACAAGGGCTATCCATTGGCTGGGAAGAAATGCCCCAGCCCGGTCAACGCGCCCGTCGCGGAGGCGAGGAGCTGGACCCGGTCACCGGCCAGATTCAGCCTGAAACCGAGCCCCGCGCCACGGCCGGTGGCACTGGCCTGTATCGCATGCATTACGCCCTGCACTACATCCCTTACCCGGTCGCTATCTGGCTGGTCGGTATCTGCACCATGCTGATGCTGCTGGCCGTGATTACAGGCGTGGTGACTCACAAGAAAATCTTCACCGACTTTTTCACCTTCAGGCCCGGCAAGGGGCAGCGCTCCTGGCTGGACGCGCACAATATCGTCAGCGTGATGTCCCTGCCCTTTTTCCTGATGATCACCTACACGGGCCTGATCTTTTTCATGTCCATTTATATGCCGACCGGGCGAGAAGTCATGTACGGCGCGACGGAGGAAGGACGACAGGCTTACTTCCAGGACCTTCGCCAGCAAAAACAGGACTTCCTGCCCATCAGCGCGCCGCAGGCCTCGCTAAGCGAGATGATGCATAGCGCTGAACAAGCCTGGGGCAAGAACAGCATTGCCTCGGTGCAGATTACGCACCCGGCAGATAGCCAGGCTTATGTAGAACTGCGTCGCACCGGCGTCACGGGCGTGTATTGGACCCGTGCCGAAACCCTGCGCTTTAACGCCATCGACGGCAGCGCCATGGAGCCGGAGAACAATAGCAATGTCACCGGAGATACGCACCGCGTGTTGCTGGCCTTGCACGAAGGTGTGTTTGCCGAGTGGTGGTTGCGCTGGCTGTACTTTATTTCTGGTTTGCTGGGCTGCGCCGTTATTGGAACAGGCCTGGTGCTGTGGACCGTGAAGCGTCGCACCCAGCATCAAAAACGCATGGCCAAAGCCGCCGCGCTTAGCGTCTCCGAGCGCTTTGATGCCGCAGGCCTGCGTCTGGTGGAAATCCTGAATGCCGGCACCCTGGCCGGTTTGCCGCTAGGTCTGGCCGCCTACTTCTGGGCCAACCGCCTCTTGCCCATCAATATGGCTGACCGCGCCGCCTGGGAGTTCCATGCTCTGTTCCTGGTCTGGGGCTGGTCCTTCCTGTATGCCTCCTGGCGACCCTTGAAGCGCGCCTGGCTGGAACTGCTGTACCTGACAGCCGCCGCCTACGCCCTGATTCCTGTCCTGAACCTGCTGACTACTGACCGTCACCTGGGTGTCACCATCATTCATGGCGACTGGGGCCTGGCAGGCTTTGACCTGACCATGTTTGGCCTGGCCGCCCTCTTTGTCTATATCGCCATCAAAATGAAACGCAAATGGCACATTGCCAGCCTGCCTAAAAAAGCCGCTGCCCCGGCCAGCTTGCAAACTGCGGGAGTGAACGGATGAGTGGACTGACTTCCCGCTACCGCCTGCAAGTGCTGTCGCGCATTGTGGCCGCCACGGTCGGCGGCTACGCCCTGGCCGCTGCTGCCACAGTATTGCTGACCGTGCTCTGGCCTTTGCCTAGAGCCCAGGCAGTCCTGGCAGCGAATATGTTGAGCTTTGTCTGGTACACCATCGCCGTGATGTGGGTGTTCAGCACTAAAAGCGCCACCCGCGCCTGGGTGGGCATGGTTCTGCCTACGGCCTTGATCGCCGTGCTCAGCGCTGTGTTGATGCCCGCCGGAGTGCTGCCATGAGCAATACCAGTCTGTGGCTGAATCTGGCCGTTTTTATCATCAGTCTGGCAGGCTTTATCTGCCTGGCCTTGGCCAGCGATCGCCAGGGAGAATTTCTGCTGCATCGCACGCCCAGCGAGAAGGAAAGACTGATATTTCGTCTACTCGGCTGGCCCTTGCTGGCCGTGGCTTTAGCCCTGTGCTGGCAAGGCTGGGGCTGGAGCATGGGTACGGTTGCCTGGCTGGGTTGGCTGACCATGGCCGGTGCCGGACTGACCTTTTACTTGCCCTGGTGGCCTTGGCAGGAAAAGAAACCTGTGCGGGCCAAACCTGCGCCAGTTGCGAAGGCAGCGCCTAAAGCGGTTGGAGCGGACAATACTGCATCGACATCAAGTGACGCTATAGCTGGGAAAAATGGAGTGGCACCCACAGCATCACGATTTTCCACACGCAGCCTGGTTTTTGCCAGCCCCCTTCTGGCCATCCCGGCCGCCTTCATGATTTATCTGACGCAGCAAGGCCCGGAGCCTGTATTTCGCAACAATGCCCTGCAAGGTCAGATTGGTCCATGGTCGTTTGCGCTGGCTGAAACGGATGACAAAGCCCCCATCAGTGGGCCTTCCGGCGCACATCGCAAAGCCTTCCAGATTCGCTTTTGCAAGACCTGCGATCCACATATACGCCGCGCCTATCTGCAAGTCAGCAAGCCCGAGCCTATGCCTGCGCCCCGCCAGGCTTTTAACAATACGCGCTGGACGCGTGCAGTAGACGTTGCGATCCCACCCAATAGCCAGCTGGAGCATCAACTGTGGCTAACCGTGGAGGCCAAGAGCGGGGAAATCTACCATCAGGCTTTTGATTTCCACCAAGTGTCCCCCGTGACAGCGGCGTTTATCCAGCAACAGCCGTGAGAGTAATCTGCATAGCAAGGGCCAAGATTGAACTGCCCCACGCCACGTATTTGGCTCCGAACCAAACCAACTCGTCGGCCGATAAAACGCCCCCAACACAACTCTTCACAATCCCGACAAAATCCTACACCTGACACAAGTCGCCACGCCACCGATATTTCTCACATTTACTATAAAAAAACACCACCCTCAACAAAGGAAAACTTTTAACAGTTGTTTTCCTTTCAAGGAGTTAGCGCCTCTTTCTTATCGCTAGAATCCAGCCGTGTTAAATCACTAACAGGGCAATATCATGTCTTTATTAAAACGATGCACCGCAGAAACGCTGGGCACTTTCTGGCTGGTCTTTGGGGGCTGCGGAAGTGCGATCTTTGCCGCTGCCTATCCTGAACTGGGGATTGGTTTTGCCGGGGTAGCCCTGGCCTTTGGTCTGACCTTGCTGACCATGTGCTATGCCATCGGCAATATCTCCGGTTGCCACATCAACCCGGCTGTCACGCTAGGCCTGGTTGCTGGTGGACGTTTCCCCGCTCGCGATGCCATTCCCTACATCATTGCCCAGGTTATTGGCGGCCTGCTGGCCGGCGGCGTTCTGTACCTGATCGCCAGCGGCAAAACCGGCTTTGATCCCGTAGCAGGCTTTGCCTCCAACGGCTTTGGCGAGCATTCGCCCGACAACTACAGCCGTAACGCTGCCCTGATCGCAGAAATTGTGCTGACCGCCTTCTTCCTATTCATCATCATGGGCGCGACCCACAAGCGTGGTCACGCTGGCCTGGCAGGCGTGGCGATTGGTTTGTCCCTGACCCTGATTCACCTGATCAGCATCCCCATCACCAACACCTCCGTGAACCCTGCCCGTTCTACCGGCGTGGCCTTCTTCCAGGGCACCTGGGCCATGGAACAGCTGTGGCTGTTCTGGGTCGCTCCCTTGATTGGGGGTGTGATCGGCGCGTTGGTGTATCGCTTTCTGCACAGCAACGACGAATAAGCTGCACTGACTCCTGCTGACAGGATCATTGAGCCGCATCGGCTTGAACGGGCTATGTGCCCGATTCAAGACGATGCGGCTCAATGCTATTTATGGAACTCAGTTGTCACCCTGCAAAGCACCAGACTTGTCGCGCTTCTGTAGTAGGATTTACACCCTGCCCCAAGCAAACAGGCAGTACGCGCTGCACCTGGCGACTCAACCCAGACTCATACGCTTATCAACGCCCGCACACCCGGAGAACCTCATGAAAAAAGCATTGAACACCGGCCTGATCGCTTTAGGACTCAGCTTGATGGCAAGCGCCTCTTCCGTTCAGGCAGCCGACTGCGACAGCATGACCAATCAAAACGCCATGAATCAGTGCTTTAGCAACGAGTACAAGAACTCGGACGCCGAACTGAACAAGCTCTACAAGGAAATCAGCAATCGTCTTAAGGATGATGCTGACACCCTCAAAGCCTTGCGCAACGCCCAACGTGCCTGGATCAGCTTCAGGGATGCAGAATGCGACTTTGCTGCGATCAACACCCAAGGCGGCAGCATTCACTCCATGCTGATCACCACTTGCCGAAATGAATTGACGCAGGCCCGTATCAAGAACTTCAACACCTACCTGTCCTGCGAAGAGGGCGATATGAGCTGCCCGGTTCCCCCCGCCATGTAATGACATGCCCGATACCAAACACCCGTCCACGCGCGACTTGAACGACCTCTACTACTTTGTACAGGTCGTGGACTACGGTGGGTTTGCGCCGGCCGGACGGGCCTTGGGCATCCCGAAATCCAAGCTCAGCCGACGCATCACCTTTCTGGAAGAATCCCTGGGTGTGCGTCTGATTCAGCGCTCCAGCCGCCATTTCAGCGTCACGGAAATCGGCCAGATGTACTACCAGCGCTGTGTGGCCATGCTGGTGGAGGCCGACTCCGCCCAGGACATCATCGAGCGCCATCGCAGCGAGCCCCAAGGCTCGGTACGCATCAGTTGCCCCTTGGCCTTGCTGGACTACGGCGTCAATGAATTGCTGGCCCGCTATATGGCGGCCTATCCGCAGGTAAAGCTGGAAGTGGAAAGCACCAACCGCCGCGTGGACGTAATTCGTGAAGGCTTTGATGTGGCCCTGCGCGTCCGCTTCCCGCCTTTGGAAGACAGCGGCCTGGTCATGAAAGTCCTGGGCGAGAGTACACAGTATCTGGTTGCCAGCCCGGCCCTGATCGAACGCATGGGCGGACTGCCCAAGCTGGACCAGTTAGGTAGCTGGCCAGCCTTGAGTGACGAGCATCTGCAACGCAACCCCATCTGGCAGTTGCAAACCTCAGAAAACACGCTGATGGAAGTGCCCTATCATCCTCGCCTGGTCTGTGACGACCGCATGACCTTGCTGCAATCAGCCTTGCAGGGAATTGGCGTGGTTCAAATGCCGGCCATGCTGATCGCCCCTTATATGCAGGACGGCAGGCTGGTGGATGTCGCCCCCGGCTGGAATCCCCGCCCCGGGGTGGTGCATGCCGTCTTTCCGTCACGCCGAGGTCTGGTGCCTGCAGTACGCGCCCTGCTGGACTTTTTGGGCGAGGAATTCGTCACTATTTTGCACACGCCCCCCTCGTAAATTCCTGCCTTCAATCATCCAAAGCCAGTCCTCGGCAAATCGTTCTAATTATGGAACGATGATGGCCATATTTTCATCTATTCAAGCCATCGTTGCACTTCTATAGTCTCTTCATCCTAGTATTCATAATGGGGAGTGCATCGACATGAACGCCAAAATGGCCGCGGCGACCGCCGCTATTCTCTGGGGCTTTACCTACATTCTGACCACGACCTGGTTGCCACCGAACCCTTTGTTCCTGGCGGCTGTCCGGGCCTTGGGGGGCGCGGTTGTCCTGCTGGTACTGGTACGCAGCTTGCCACCTCGTGAGTGGTGGGGGCGTCTGGCCGTGCTGGGAACCCTGAACACGGGCCTGTTCTTTGGTCTGTTCTTTATCGCTGCCACTCGCCTGCCCGGTGGCGTGGCTGCCATCTTCCAGGCACTGACACCACTGGCCACCATCTTCATTGCCTGGGGCATTTTGCGTGCTCGCCCGGCCTTGATGCGTATTGGTGCCGTTCTATTGGGCGCCCTGGGCGTGTCGCTGGTGGTCTTGTCCAGCCAGGCCACACTGGATCTGATCGGCATTGCCGCCGCCTTGGGCAGCATGTTGTCCATTGCGACCGGTGGAGTCTTGATGAACAAATGGGGTGCACCACCGATCCCCTTGCTGGGCTTTACCGGCTGGCAGCTTCTGATTGCCGGTGTGGAGTTGACCATCATTGCGCTGCTGACTCAAGACATTCCAAGCCAGCTCATTCCTGTGCATTGGCTGGGTCTGTTCTTGCTGGCAACCGTCCTGACTGCTGGTCCCTTCGCCCTTTGGTTTAGCGCCATCAAGCAGTTGGGTGCTGTTACCGTTGCCCCCTTCATGCTGCTGGTGCCTGTCACCGCCTTTATTCTGGACGCGCTGATCAAGGGCATCTGGCCAACCACGCTGCAACTGGTGGGTGTGGCTCTGGTCATGGGTGGTCTGGTCTTGAGCCAGCAGACCCTGGCCGTCGCACGCTCCACACTGGAAGCGTCGGTGCACAAGCCCTGATCGTCCCCCAAGGAGGAGACATCATGAACCACGTCATACAAGAATTACTACGTTCACGAGTGTATTTTGTGCTGGCTACTCTGCTCCTGACCTACATTTTCTGGTGGAGTGGCGTGAACAAGATTTGGGACTTCAGCGCTGCAAAAAGAGAGATGGCCCACTTCGGGCTGGAGCCCCAGGCTTTGTTTGCAGTGCTGACCATTACGGTTCAACTGCTGGGCAGCTGGCTGATTATCAGCGCCAGTCGTCTGGCCTGGCTCGGAGCACTGATGCTCAGTGTCTTTGCCTTGTCCACTATTCCGCTGGCACATCGGTTTTGGGAGATGCAGGGACTGGAAGCCTTTCTGGAACAAGCCTTGGTGCAAGACCATCTCAGTGTGATCGGCGGGCTGGCCGTGGCAGCAGCCTTGGCTCATGCTTAACGGCAGACACGTCAATAAGCACTGCACCAAGCGCCTTGCTTGAGAAAAAACCGGCAGACACGTCTAGATGTCTGCCGGTTTTTTTACAAGGCCGCTTCAGCTTGATCGGGATCGCGCTGCACGTCAAAACCTGCAGCCCGCCAGGCTTCCAACCCGCCTTCCAAAGGGCGCACCCGGCTATAGCCACTTTGCAGCAAACGCTTGGACACCAGGGCCGCGGACACCTCGTTGGGGCAATCGCAATACACAATAATTTCCCCGTCGGTAATCAAATTCAGCGTAGCCTCACCCAAAGCCAGACTGATCGCCCCAGGTATACGTCCCTGGGCCTGCATAAGGGTCGAACGCACATCCACAATCGTGGGTGGCGTGTCCGAGGACAACATCTGATGCAGCTCCTGCACACTGACACGCTCTATGCACAAGGATTTCATGAAGCGATGTCGCTGCCACCACTTTCTGGCAATGAACACAGCCAAAGCCAGTGCCAGCAAAATTCCGCCCACCACACCCAGGCTGATCAGCACATTCAACAGCTCATCCACCGCCGAGCTGAACAAGGAGCCCAGAAACACGGCAGAGCCGGCCCAGACCGCAGCCCCAATAATGTCGTAAAGCAGGAAGCTTCTTCTTGGCGTACCCACCGTGCCGGCCAGCACACTGGCAATCGAGGCAAAGCCCGGTATGAACTTGGCCACCATCAAGGACGGTGCGCCCCAGCGCATATAAATGGATTCGGTCTGACGAATACAGGAATCCGGCGAGAGGGAAATCTTGCACAGCAAGGCCAGCAGCCTGCCGCCATAGCGTCGCCCAGCCAGATACCAGCCGTAGTCCGCAATCATCGCGCCCAGTACGGCAAAACCCAGCAAGCTCCACAAGCTGTAGCCGCCCGACTCATGCAAGGCACCCGTTACCACCAGCACCGGATAGGCAGGAATAGGCGCGCCTGCCTGCTCCACCAGGACATTGAAAAACACGATCAACAGACCGTGTTGCTCGATAAGTTGCAGAATCGATTCGACCATATAAAGACGCACAGAAATTGCCAGACAGCCAGTATTGTAGGCCGATGACAGCCAATTTCTGTTGCAGCCTCACCGTATCCGGGAATAGCTGCCATGCAAAAAACGGGACGTTTTCACAGGCATTGGAAGAAAAAGGCTCAACGTCCTCCCCCACGCCCCTCTATGCCCGAGCACCAGCCACAAAACCCCTCAACAAACAAGAACTATTCTCATTAAAAGCCTACAGGTTAACGCTAGTAGTCATCGCTTTTTAGCTGTCTATACAATAGCGGCGTCAATAACGGTTCAGGTGAGAGTCTTCACTTTGATGAAGCGCCGACGGAGCAACGACCCCGGAATCTCTCAGGCAAAAGAATCCTGAACCTTTGACCATCTGGAGAGAGGCACACCAGTGCCCACCGAAGGGGACCATCGCGAACCGATGGATAAGCTCTCAGGTAAACGGACAGAGGGGGTACAGAGGCCATATGGTCTTTGTTCACCTATTCGTCCGGAGCCTATCTATGAGCAGATAGTCGGGTGCCATTTTCTGGCCGCCTGGCACCACAACCCTATTCCCATTTCAATTCGCACACAGGTCTGTTTTGACATTTCATGTCGTCAGAACAAGGAGGACTGCTGTGCGCTCCGTACCCTATTTAGATCGGCATCAAGAAAACCGTCCTTGAGGACGGGTTGTGCCCTTTGTTTTCTCGCAGCACAGTCATAATTACGCATTTGAACGAAAAAAAATTAGGAGAACAGTGTGTCTCAGCAACATTCATCTGGACTGCAGCGCTCGTTGAAAAACCGGCACCTGCAACTGATAGCAATTGGAGGCGCTATCGGTACAGGGCTATTTATGGGATCAGGCCGCACTATTAGCCTGGCCGGACCCTCGGTCTTGTTTACCTACATGATCATCGGGTTCTTTTTATTCTTTGTTATGCGAGCGATGGGAGAATTGCTCCTGCATAACCTGGAATACAAATCTTTTGTGGATTTCTCCGCCGATATTCTCGGGCCCACCATGGGCTACTTTCTGGGCTGGAGTTATTGGTTCTGCTGGGTGGTGATTGGTATTGCAGATATTGTCGCCATTACCGGCTATACCCAGTTCTGGTGGCCGGACATTCCGCTCTGGTTACCCGGCCTGGCATGTATCGCCTTCTTGCTGATCTTTAACCTGCTGTCGGCCAAATTGTTTGGCGAGCTGGAGTTCTGGTTTGCCCTGGTCAAGATCATCGCCATTGTGGCTCTGATTGGTGTGGGTGCTTACCTGCTGTTCACCGGCTTTGTAGGCCCAACCGGCGAAAAAGCCAGCCTGACCCACTTGTGGGATCGCGGCGGCATGTTCCCCAATGGCCTGCATGGTTTCTTCGCCGCCTTCCAGATCGCCATCTTTGCTTTCGTGGGTATTGAGCTGGTGGGTACGGCCTCGGCTGAAACAGCTGACCCTGCCAAGAACCTGCCCAAAGCCATCAACAAGATTCCCGTTCGCGTGATTGTGTTTTACGTGCTGGCCCTGACCGCCATCATGACCGTCACCCCCTGGGATATTGTTGCGCCCAACAAGAGCCCGTTTGTGAATATGTTCTTGCTGATTGGCGTGGGTGCCGCAGCCGCCATCATCAACTTTGTGGTGCTGACCTCGGCCCTGTCGTCCGCCAATAGCGGTATGTTCTCGACCGGTCGCATGTTGTACGGTCTGTCCAAGAACAAGCTGGCTCCAGAGGCATTCAGCCAGTTGTCGCGTAACGGCACTCCCCGTAATGGTCTGATCTATTCTTGCGCCCTTTTGCTGTCCAGCCTGTTCCTGCTTTACGCAGAAGGCGACGTAATGCGTGTGTTCACCATTGTGACCACCGTGGCCAGCATCTGCTTTATCTTTGTCTGGGCCGTGATTCTGATCACCTACCTGAAGTACCGTCGCATTCGCCCTGAGGCCCATGCCGCTTCAAGCTACAAAATGCCCTTTGCGATTCCCATGTGCTACCTGACCCTGGCGTTCTTTGCCTTTGCGCTGTACTTGTTCAGCCAGGAAGAAGAAACCCTGATCGGTCTGATCGCCACGCCATTCTGGTTCCTGGCCCTGTTCATTTGCCTGCCTTTCTACAAGAAACGCATGAAGCAGGATCTGGCCCTGGGCTTGGCGGCGCAAAGCGTACGCTAAGTTGTGATGGACACAACACGGTTCTACCAAGAACCGTGTTGCAGCAGTCGGGTCTGGCCTCGTTCTACAAAACCTGGCTGGCACACACTGGCAACACTCCAACTCGCTGTCCTTGGGCAGCAGAACTGGAACGAGGCTGGAGCCCGATTGCAAAAAGCCACCCAAGCGGGTGGCTTTTTTAATGCTGATTGACCAACCTGCAAGCAAGGTTTCCACTCCTCCCCAGCACGATTCCCCAAGAAAATCACCCTTATTTACGCCTTATTACCCTTAATTATGAATCTCCAGTTTACGTAAGGGTAAACCCAAGTTGTGGCGATTTGTAGCTTACTCATAGACTAAACCCGGTGAGTGACCAATAAAAATGTACAAAAGGGACAAGCATGGTTTTGCGTCTAATCGACTCAACGAATGAATGGATAGGGAGGCTCATCTCCTTTATCGCCATTATTTTCTCCACCATCATTATTTACGAAGTGTTCATGCGCTACGTGATGAATCAGCCCACTCGCTGGACTTTTGACGTCACCAAGCAGCTATATGGGTTTTACTTTCTGATGCTGGGTGCCTACGCGCTTAAACACCAAGCCCATGTCCGGGTGGATCTGCTAATCAACCGCTTTTCCCCCACTGTCCGCAAATGGACCGAGATTGCGGGCTATCTGATTTTCTTCTTCCCCTTTGCCTGGGTCTTTCTGACTCGCAGCTACGATTTCGCCATGCGCTCGTTAGCTCAAGGTGAAACCACCTACGGCGCGGTGCAATTGCCCGTTTATCCCTTGAAGATGTCCATGGTTCTTGCCGCTGCACTGCTGCTGTTGCAAGGCATTGCTGAAGTCGTCCGTTTGCTGATTCAGAAGGAAGCCCCCCGCCATGACGCCTGAACTGATTGCATTGGTGATGGGTGGCCTGCTGTTGCTGGGGCTGTTCATGGGCCATCCCTTGGCCTTTGTTCTGGGCAGCACAGCCGTTATGGGTGCGCTGGTCGCGGGCAAACCCATGGTGCTGGGCATTGTGGTCAACCGCATTTACGGCGATGTCCTGGACAACTACACGCTGATCGCCATCCCCTTGTTCATCCTGATGGCGCGCTTTTTGTCTGACTCCGAAGTGACCGACAAAATGTTCGAGGCCTTGCGCCTGCTCATGTCCCGCGTTCGTGGCGGGCTGGCGCTGGCGGTGGTGTTCATCTCCATTTTGCTGGCCGCTACCACGGGCATTATCGGTGCTTCCATTACGGTAACCGGCATGATGGCCCTGCGCCCGATGTTGCGATACGGCTACTGCCCCAAGCTCACCACAGGGGTGATTGCGGCCTCGGGGTGTTTAGGTATTTTGATTCCACCGTCCATCATGCTGATCTTGATGGCCAGCTACTCCCCGCTGTCTATCGGTGAGTTGTTTGCCGGAGCGCTGATTCCTGGCGTGCTGCTGGGCCTGCTCTATGCCGTGTGGGTCGTGTTTGTTGCCTGGCGTCACCCGGAACGCGCCCCGTCTGTGGAGCCCGATGAAAAGATCTCCAGGCCCGCCTTGATCCGCATGCTGCTGGTGGAAGCCGTGCCCCCCATCTCTCTGATTCTTGGCATTCTGGGTTCCATGCTGGCCGGTATTGCAACGGCAACAGAGGCATCGGCCATTGGAGTATTACTGTCCCTGCTGATCGTTATTTTCCGGGGCAAATTCAGATGGTCCATTTTTCTGAATGCCCTTTACGAAACCGGCCGCACCTCCTCCATGATTCTGTTTATCGTTGTAGGCGCCACGGCCTTTACCGGCGTCTTTAACATCACCGGCGGTTTGGGCGCTGCACAAGACCTGATGCGTGGCCTGGATATGGAGCCCTGGCTGCTTATTGTGGTCATGCTGCTGATTATTTTTGTGCTGGGCTGCTTTCTGGACTGGACCGGCATTGTCCTCTTGTCCTTCCCGATTCTCTTGCCGATTGTGCAGGAAATGGGTATCAGCCTGCTCTGGTTTGTAGTTCTGGTCGCGGTTGTTTTGCAAACCTCTTTCCTGACCCCGCCCTTTGGTTACGCCCTTTTCTATTTGCGGGCCATCACGCCTAAATCGGTGAAGACCATGGAGATCATCAGCGGGGTGGTGCCATTCATTTGCCTGATTATTTTGATGTGTATCTTGCTGGCCATTTTCCCTGGCCTGGCCACTTGGCTACCCACCGTCCTGTACGGAACTTAAATACAACAAGGAGACACCATGAAGCTAACAAAGAAGGCACTCTTCGCCTTGACCGGCTTTGCCCTGCTGAGCATGAGCAGCCTGAGCCAGGCAGCACAAAAGTGGACCATGACCAGTACCTGGCCCGCCTCCATCGAGCTGGTTGAACTGGACAAGAAATGGGTGGAACTGGCCAACAAGCTGGTCGGTGACGAGCTGAAAATCGAATTCTACGAAGGTGGCGCCCTGGTACCGACTGGCGAAGTGTTCAGCGCGGTCGAATCCGGCACCATCCAGGCCGGGGCAGACTGGCCGGGCTATTGGGCAGGCCGCAACCCGGCTTTCTCCCCTTTAGGAACACACTCCAGCCTGTTCAACGCGGTTGACTACGCAAACTGGATCAAGGAATGGGGTGGCGCCGAGCTTTATAACGAGATCTACGGCAAGTACGGCATGGTGTACCTCCCCTACGCCATCACCAATAACGAATCCGGCTTCCATACCAATGTGCCGATTCGCAATCTGGAAGAAATCAAGGGCAAGCGCCTGCGTCTCTCTGGTCTGGAACAAGGCAAGGTGCTTGAAAAAATTGGTGGCACGCAGGTGTCCATGGCGGGTCAGGAGCTGTATCAATCGCTTGAGCGTGGCGTGATCGAGGGAGCCGAGTTCTCCACGCCGAACGTGGACGTTTCTGCCGGGCTGCATCAGGTCACCAAGCACTGGACAACGCCGGGTTGGCACCAGTCCGCTTCCGTGTTTGGCGTCATGATCAATAAAACCGCCTGGGATGCACTCAGTGATTCGGCCAAGGAGAAACTGCAAATTGCCGCCGACGCCACCATGATGTGGTCCATCGCTTTTACAGAGAAAAAGGCGACGGAAGGTCTGCGCACCTTCCAGAAAGCTGGCGTGGAAATCCACCGCATGGATGATGAAAGCCTGAAGACCATTCAGCAAGTCACCAACGAGGTGATGATTTCCATGGCTTGCAGCAACCCCGATGCCGCCAAGGTATATGCCAGCCAGATGGAGTATCTGCATGACTACAAGGACTGGCGCGAGACCTCCATGCCCTTTAACCTGGGGCGTCCTATTGACGGCCCAGATCTGGAAAAAATCAAAGCCTGCCTGAAATAAAGCGGCACTCACTCCGTTAAGATTAAAAACGATAGTGGTTCCGCCACTATCGTTTTTTTATGCGCCAAGCCATCAGGTCTGAACGCTTAGGCTTTCTTCAAGTACATAGCCTTCAACAAGTAGCTGATGCCATCAATCTTGCAATCGACTTCATGATCACCACGAACCAGACGTATGCCTTTGGCCTTGGCCCCTTTCTTCAAGGTGCTGGAGCCTTTGACCTTCAAGTCGCGGATCAGAATCACATCGTCGCCCGCGGCCAGCAAGTTGCCGTTGCTGTCTTTAACGATCAGCTCGTCGCCATCGGTCTCAGACTCGGCGACCGGGTCCGCGTCTTGCCATTCATAGCCACAATCGGCACATACCCATTGCTCCGTGTCATGGTAGGTATTTTCCAAGGTGCACTGAGGACAGGGAAGCGGTGTGCTCATATTTTTTTCCTGTAAAAAGCTGGGTGCTGCTGCACCAGAAGTGCGGCCAGTTTAGCCCTTTGCATCAGGAAGACCAAAAACACTGAACTACAATCCGGCAAGCCCATCTCTCTCGCACATACTCTTGCCAGCCTGTTTCGAAACGGTTGCCAACGCTAGCTTGAACATGCCAATCATCAAGCTAGCGATATAACAATCTGTTTAAGCACCAATTCCATACTGCCTCCACCGACTGTCTGACCGGGGCTGAGCGATTGCGCACCAGATAGAAATCCGGCCCCAAGGTCCCTGCCGCCGCCACCTGCACCAAACGCCCGGCGGCCAGATCCATTGCCACAAAAGCCTTGCACGCCAAGGCCACACCTTGCCCCGCCATCGCGGCGTCCAATGCCAGCGTGGTCTGGTTGAATACTGCGCCCGGCAACTTGCTGCTGGTTTTCAAGAAGGTAGCCCAATGCCCTTGAGCGTCATGCAATAAAGGCAAGGCACGCAGTTGTTCACTGGACAAAGGAAGCGTCATATTCCCCACCAAACGAGGGCTGGCTACGGCCACTAAATCCTGACGAAACAATAACTTGGCCTCCAGGTCCGCCGCAAAAGGCGGGCGAGTCAGGCGCACGGCAATATCAACCTGATCGCGCTCAAAATCCGATAAGGCCTCCGTTGCCACGGTACGCAGCTCCACATCAGGCAAGGCCGCCTGCAAATCCCCCAGGCGGGGAATCAGTAATTTGGCAGCCACCGTGGGCGTGACACTGATCGTGACCGTATCAGGGCGTACCAACAAGCGCCCTGTTGCATCAGTCAAGGTATCAAAAGCACGAGTCACCTCGGCCAGATAGGCCGCGCCCGCTACAGTCAGTTGCAGCCCACGCGGGTGACGCTGAAACAGCGCCAGCCCCAGATGTTCTTCCAAGGCCCGGACTTGCTGGGCAACAGCACCTTGAGTCACGCCCAGCTCATCTGCTGCGGCACGGAAACTCAAACGACGGCCAGATACCTCAAAAGCACGCAAGGCATTGAGCGGAGGCAAGGAACGGCGAGATTTCATCATCTTTTTGACAGTAGTTTTTCTACATCCTTGAAGGCTTATTTATCGCATGATTTTTCTGCTTCAGGCTGAAATAATAGTATCAATCTCAACACACGGAGGCTCTCATGACTGTAGAAAAAGTAGCACTTATTAGCGCAGGCGGCTCGGGCATGGGCGCCGCAGCGGCCCGCAGGCTAGCTCAAGATGGCTACCGCGTCGCCATCCTGTCCTCCTCCGGCAAGGGCGAAGCCTTGGCCAAAGAGTTAGGCGGTATAGGTCTGACAGGATCGAATCAATCCAACGAAGACTTGCAGCGGCTGGTGGACCTGACCATGCAACGCTGGGGGCGTATCGACGCCCTGGTCAGCTCCGCCGGACATGGCCCGCGCGGCCCGGTTCTGGAGATCAGCGACGAAGACTGGCACACAGGCATGGACGTCTACTTTCTGAATGCCGTACGTCCAGCTCGCCTGGTGGCACCCGTCATGGCCGCGCAAGGTGGAGGGGCTATTGTGAATATTTCTACCGCCTGGGCGTTTGAGCCTGCGGAGATGTTCCCTACTTCCGCCGTATTCCGCGCCGGGCTGGCCAGCTTCACCAAGATTCTTGCGGACAGCTATGCAGCCAAGAATGTACGCATGAACAACGTGCTGCCTGGCTGGATTGATAGCCTGCCCGCGACCGAAGAACGGCGAGAAAGCGTGCCTATGGGACGCTATGGCAAAGCCGAGGAAATTGCGGCGACGATTGCGTTCTTGTTGTCAGATGGCGCAGGCTACATTACGGGCCAGAACATCAAGGTGGATGGTGGTCTGACCCGGTCGGTGTGAACTAGCCAAATCTGCTTAGGCTGCGGTGTTCACGCAAAACAAGGGGGGTTAACGCGCTTGCCCGTGCCACGGAACAAGTTTGGCCTGCAATCTACGCAAACCAATTTCAAGCACAAACGCGACCAAGGCAATAAGCAGAATCCCCGCCATCACCACATCAGTCGCCAGAAACTGCCCCGCTGACTGAACCATGAATCCCAGCCCACGCGTGGCAGCCACCAGCTCCGAAGCCACAAGGGTTGACCACCCCACTCCCAGCCCAATGCGCAGGCCCGTCAAAATATCAGGCAAGGCACTGGGGATGATGATGTAACGCAGCAGCTGAGCACGCGTCGCCCCCAAAGATTGAGCCGCACGCAATTTCACCGGATCCACATTACGCACCCCGCCCGCCGTCGCAATCGTGATCGGCGCAAAAATCGCCAGATAAATCAGCAGCACTTTGGACAGCTCGCCAATCCCAAACCAGATCACGATTAGCGGCAAATACGCCAGCGGCGGGATCGGGCGATAGAACTCGATCAAAGGGTCCAGAATGCCCTGGGCAATACGATTACGGCCAATCGCGATACCCGTAGGAATCGCCAACAGAACAGCCGCAATCAATGCCAAGCTGATCCGCCACAAACTGGCCGCCAAATGCTGCTGCACCGTGGCATCCATATAGCCCACCGAGAACAGACGAAAAACACGACTCAGCACAGCCTGGGGTGAAGGCAGAAACAGCGGATCCACATAGCCCCACTCGGTAACGGCCCACCACAAAAACAGCACCCCACTTAAGGTGAGCAAACTGATCACAGCAATAGAGACTTGCCGAGTCTTAGTGGACGCTGACTGATGAGGCTTGGACTCGCCACCCACGCTTAAAGACGAAGCGCCCGACAAACCAGCCATATCGCCTGCTTGCAGAACCTCGCCAGCGGCAGAGGATTTCATGAACAATCTCCTAAATTCAGGACGAAGCCACAACCGGATGCGCCGAGAACACATGCTCCAGCACGCTCTCTCGCGCCGCGATGAACTCCGGCGAGGACTTCACCTGACGCACCGGCTGCCCATCGGTGTAACGTCGCCCAAAATCCAGCGTTAAACGCTCCACCACATGCCCAGGCGTACCGCCCAAAATGATCAGGTCGGTAGCCAGAAACACGGCTTCTTCAATATCGTGAGTAATCAAAAAAACAGGCTTGGCGCTGCGCTGCCAGACATTCAGCAAAAGCGTCTGAGCCTGTTCTCGGGTAAAGGCATCCAGCGCCCCAAAAGGCTCATCCAGCAAAAGCACACGCGGGTCCGCCGCCAAGGCGCGAGCAATCCCCACCCGCTGCTTCTGACCACCAGACAATTGCCAGATACGGCGCTGCTCCAAGCCCTCCAGCCCCACCAAAGCCAATTGATGACGCGCCACAGCCTGACGCTGCTCCCTGGACTCACCTCGTAACGTCAAACCAAAAGCCACGTTCTCCAGGACCGTCTGCCAAGGCAACAAGGCATCATCCTGAAACACCACGCCGCGATCAGCCCCAGGGCCGCGCACAGGTTCGCCATCCAAGGTAATCGTTCCAGCGCTAGGCAAGGTAAAGCCCGCGATCAGATTCAACAAAGTAGTCTTGCCACTGCCTGAAGGCCCCAGCACCACCACCAACTGCCCCGGCCCCAGTTGCAGCGACACGTCTCGCAGCGCCAGATGATCGGCGCCGGGATAACGTGCGCTGACGTGATTCAGTGTTAACTGCGCCATCAGAATTACTTGGCCTGCGAGGCAGCCGCCTCGACATATTTGCTGGTGGTGTAACCCGTGTAATCAGGCAAGACCTCGTCGATACGGCCCTGCTCCTTCAAGAAGGCGGAGGTATCGGCCAAGGCTTTGGCGGTAGGCTGACCCAAGGTCTTGATCTGATCAGCCGCAGATAAAAAGCCGCTGCCTGCCAGGACATTGGGGATTTCTTGAGGCGTCGCGCCAGTCAGACGGGACAGCTTGCTGATGTTATCGGCATTGGCGACCCAGGCAGCAGGATCACGTGTGTAGCTCTGGTAAGAAGCCAAAGTGACACGAGCAAAAGCGGACACAACATCCGGATGTTTTTCCGCAAAATCCTTGCGCACCAACCACACATCAAAGGTCGGCGCACCCAGCTTGGCCAGCTCGCCAGAACTGATCAGCACCTTGCCGCTTTCCTTGGCCTTGCTCAAGGCCGGGTCCCATGTATAAGCACCATCAATATCACCACGAGCCCAGGCCGCTACGATATTGGCCGGAGTCAGATTGATGATATTGACCTGCTTGGGGTCGATCTTCCAATGCTTGAGCGCAGCCAGCAGACTGTAATGACTGGTCGATACAAAAGGCGTGGCAATCGTCTTGCCGATGAGATCTTGCGGAGCCTGAATGCCCGAACCGTTACGCACAACCAGCTCTTCGCTGGTGCCCAGTTCGGCAGCGATCAGGAAAGTCTCGATAGGTAACTTACGGCTGGCCGCAGCAGCCAAGGGGCTGGAGCCTAAATAGGCAATCTGCACATCGCCGGAAGCGACGGCATTAATGACTTCAGCGCCACCATCAAACTTGCGCCAATCGATTTTCGCGCCGGTTTCTTTTTCATAAACACCGTCTGCCTGAGGCACGTTCGACGGAGTGGGAATAGTCTGATAGGCGACCGTCAGGCTGGTAGCCTGGGCCGTCAAAGATACGACGCTGGCCGCCAAGGCCAGGCCCAGATGCTGCAGAGTTCTCGTCAACGACATGGAGCATTCCTCGATTATTTTTGCGGCCCGATAAGCCGTTAGGTCGAGAAATCAGGATAGACAAAGCAAGGCGGCAGGCAAAAGAACGATTTCGCTTATTGTTAGTGCGTGAATTTATGAGGTCTGTAAACACAGCATTTGGGCACCTGCACCAACTACCGCATAAACCATGCCCCTATTCCACTAGACCGCCCCCACCACCCTTGTCTGACAGGAGTGGTGGGTAACAAGATAAAGGCTTAAAGCCATTAATTCGAACGGGCCGCTAGAGCCTCCCGTTCAGGCAAGGAAGAGGGCCACCCGCCTGCCAGCGCCTTATACAAGGCAACCGCACTGAGCATGGTACGGGTACGCGCCTCAGCCAAGGCATCCTGGGCAAGCAGTTGCGTGCGCTCTGCATCCAACACCTCCAGCAAACCGGCAGCCCCAGCCTCAAAACGAGTACGGGCAATACGCGCAGCCAGTTCGCTATCAGCAGCAGCACGCTCCAGATGGGCGTCCTCAATACGAGTACGAGCATGCAGGACCAAGGCATTCTCGGTTTCCTCCAGGGCCAGCAATACGGTTTGGCGGTACCGCGCCAAGGCCGCTTGCGCATCGGCATCAGTAGCCGCGATGCGTGACTGCACACGGCCCACATCCAAGAAAGACCAATCGATGCCCAGTACCACCAGGCGCGTCTCACTCTCTCTGGAGAACAGCTGGCTGCTATCAATGGCATGACTCCCTATCAAGCCACCCAATGTAAAGCGTGGAAACAAATCGGCTGTCGCAACGCCAATCCGTGCCGTTGCTGCATGCAAGCGCGCCTCGGCAGCGGCAATATCAGGACGACGACGCAACAGTTCCCCCGGTGAGCCTGCATCCAGGCGCGCTGGTACAGGCATCCCCTGGAACGGAGTCAACTGCTTGACCAAGGCCAAGGGCTGACGGCCCGTCAGAACGGCTAGACGATGCATCTGCACGGCAGCCTGGGCTTGCAAAGCCGGAATACGCGATGCAGTGGTTTCTGCCTGCGCACGCAAACGCGCGGTGTCAAACTCCGTGCCGGTACCAGCATCCAGCCGCTGTTTAACCAAGGACAACGTATTTTGCTGATTAAGCAGATTGGCTTGTGCCACCAGCAGCCTGGCCTGCGTACCCCGCAATTGCGTATAACTCTGCATGACTTCGCTCACAATCAGCACCTGCAAGGCACGCAAATCCGCAGTACTTGCGAAGGTATCCGCCTGACCGGCTTCAATCAGGCGACGGACACGACCAAATACATCCAGTTCCCAGCCAGCAACAAGACTGGCCTGCCAATTCTGATTGTCCCGGCCCGAAGCGCTGACACCGGGCATTTGATCGACACTGCTACGGTGATGCCCTGCCTCTCCCTGTGCCGTCACACTGGGCAAAGCCTCCAGCCGCGTATTGCGTAACAAGGCCTGCGCACGGTCCAGTCCAGCCAGAGCCGCACGCAAATCGTAATTGGTGCGTAAGGCATCCTGCACCAGCCCGGCCAATAAGGGATCGCCCAAGCCCTCGACCATGACTTGATCCGCACTCTGTGACAGCGGCACATCCTGCTTATCGGACAGAGTCGTTCCAAACTCATCCGGGATCGTTGTATCCGGTTGCTGGTGGTCAGGACCCACTGCGCAGGCGGCCAGGCACAGCATAGCAAGAGTTGAGGCAGTCACGCGCCACAGTCGTCGGACCGATAAAAAACGGAGCACACGTCTGGCGCGACTTGTGGGAAAAAAAGCAGTCGCAAAGATAAGTTTAATCATGAGATACCTGTATAGGAGCCTGAGCGCGCTGCACCGATGAACGGCTGGCAAGCTTACGCAGTGCGACATAAAAGGCAGGAGTCAGGAACAGGCCAAATGCCGTCACTCCAACCATGCCTGCAAATACGGTAATACCCGTGGCTGCGCGCACCTCGCTGCCGGCTCCCGAGGACACCATCAATGGCGCCACACCAGCACAGAACGCAATGGACGTCATCACAATAGGACGCAGACGCAGACGGCAAGCCTGCAAGGCAGCATGCACAATATCCAAGCCTTCCTGCTCCAACTCACGAGCGAACTCGATAATCAAAATCGCGTTTTTACAGGCCAGACCCATCAATACAACCAGTCCGACCTGAACAAATACGTTGTTATCGCCGTTCGTTAACCACACGCCAAACAAAGCCGCCAACAGGCACATCGGCACAATCAGAATGACCGCCAAGGGCAATGTCCAGCTCTCGTACAAAGCGGCCAGAACCAGAAAAACCAACAAGACCGCCATAGGAAACACGATCATGGCAGCACCACTTTGGTTGGCCTGCTGATAACTCAGGTCACTCCACCCAATCCCCATGCCTGCTGGCAGGACTTGACTTGCCAACTGCTCGACATACGCCATCGCCTGACCTGACGACAAGACACGCGGATCCGCATCGCCCAACAAATCAGCCGCAGGATAGCCATTAAAGCGAATAACCGGATCGGGGCCATACGTACTTTGAACCTGCAATAGCGAGCCAATCGGGACCATCTCGCCCTGATCATTGCGAGTGCGCAAGCGGCTAATATCTTCAGTACTGGCACGAAAAGCGCCATCAGCCTGGGCGATTACTTGCCAGGTTCGGCCAAACATATTGAAGTCATTGACGTAAGACGAGCCCAAATACGTTTGCAAAGTATCAAACAGCTCGGTCAGCGGTACGCCTTGCGCCTTGGCCTTAATACGATCGACCACCGCATCCAATTGAGGGACATTCGCCTGATAGCTGCTGATGGGATAAGCCATTCCCGGCGTCTGGACCACAGCCCCCTGGAAAGCCTGAACCGCCTGCTGCAACGATCCGTAGCCCAGTTGCTCTCGATCCTGAATAAACAGGGACCAGCCAGACCCATTACCCAAACCTTGAATAGGAGGCGGCATAAAAGCAAAAGCCAGACCTTCTTGAATCTCAGCAAACTTTTGATTCAGCTCTGCAGAAATATCCTCTGCGCTGCGACTACGCTCGGAAAATGGCTCCAACACATAGAACACCACACCATTATTAGGCGTATTGGTGAACTGCAATGGATTCAGGCCTGGAAATGCGATTTCGTTGGACACACCATCAACCTTCATGGCGATCTCAGTCATACGCTTGAGGACCACATCGGTGCGTTCAATAGATGCCCCCTCGGGCATCTTGACGCCCGCAATCAAGTATTGCTTGTCTTGAACGGGGATAAAACCAGACGGCACGAGATTGAACATCAAGCCCGTTGCAGCCAACAAACCCACATACACCACCATCACTACACCACGACGGCCCAATACACGGCCAATGCTGCTTTGATAGCGCTCAGCGCTACGCTGAAACATGCGGTTAAAAGGAACAAACAACCAGCCAAAAGCCCGATCGATACCACGGGTCAGGGCATCTTTGGGAGCATCATGCGGCTTGAGTAATCGCGCCGCCAACGCGGGAGACAGGGTCAAGGAGTTCAAGCCCGAAATCGCCACAGAAATAGCAATGGCCACAGCAAACTGCTTATAGAACTCGCCAATGACTCCATCCAGAAAAGCCATAGGAATGAATACGGCGCACAACACCAGTGTGATGGCGATAATCGGACCTGAAACTTCCCGCATCGCCAGATGGGCAGCCTGCAAGGGAGGTTCGCCATTCTCGATATGGCGCTCAACGTTTTCCACCACCACAATGGCGTCGTCCACCACAATACCAATCGCCAGGACCAAACCGAACAGCGTCAGGGTATTGATTGAAAATCCCAATACATGCAGCACCGCAAACGTGCCGATGATAGACACCGGAACCGCCAGCAAAGGAATGATGGAGGCACGCCAGGTCTGCAAGAACAGGATCACAACCAAAATCACCAATAGCACGGCCTCCAGCAAAGTAGTGATTACGGATTTGATGGAATCACGCACAAAGACCGTGGTGTCATAAATGGACTGGATCTCAATGCCCGGCGGTAACTTCTGACGGATATCTTCCATTTTGGCTACAACTGCATCGCGAATTTCCAGGGCATTAGCGCCCGGGGCCTGAAAAATACCAATGGCTGACGCGCTCTTGCCATCCAAACGTGCTCGCAAGGTGTAATCGCCCGCCGCCAACTCAATCCGGGCTACATCCGCCAGTCGCACAATCTCGCCAGCCGCACCGCTCTTCAACACAATATCGCCGAACTCCTCCACGCTTTCTAAACGGCCTTTGGCATTGATCGGCAATAAGAAATCACTGGGATTTGGCATAGGTTCGGCACCTAGCTGACCAGCCGACACCTGAATATTCTGTTCACGTACGGCACGCAGAACATCGCTGGCCGTCAAACCACGCGCAGCCACTTTGTCCGGGTCCAACCAGATACGCATGGCATAGTCGCCCCCGCCAAACTGCTGAGCATCCCCCACCCCCGGTATGCGCGCCATTGCGTCCTTAACATGCAGGCGCATGTAGTTACGCAAGTACAAGGTGTCATAACGATCGTCTTCGGCGGTCAAATGAACCACCATCAAAAATACGGGCGACTGCTTTTGAACCGTCACCCCTTGCCGGCGTACATCCTCGGGCAAACGTGCCTGAGCCTGGGCAACCCGGTTCTGCACCTTGACAGCGGCATCATCCGGGTCTGTGCCGGGTTCGAAGGTAACGGTCATTTGCAATACACCGTCCGAACCCGCCACCGACTTCATGTACATCATGTTTTCCACGCCGTTAATAGCTTCCTCCAAAGGCGTCGCGACTGTTTCCGCAATCACCTTGGGATTGGCGCCAGGATAGACAGTGCGCACCATCACGGCCGGTGGCACGACTTCCGGATACTCACTGATTGGCAGGGAGGGAATCGCAATGAGCCCGCCGATAAATATCACGATCGACATGACAGCCGCAAAAATCGGCCTATCGATGAAAAATTTTGAAAAATTCATGAAAATGTCCTGTGCATCGGCAGCCATCGAACGATGTGCCGACCTCATAAGAGAACGTGAATCAGCCAGGCATCACCGCGAGTGCGGAGGCGGCTTGCGGCACGGGCGTGCCGAGAAGCTGGGCCACAGCAGGCGAATCGACCAAAGTCGGCGACACCGCCATGCCGGGCATGGGAACTTTTTGATGACCGCTGACAACAACTCGGTCGCCTTCAGCCAGCCCCTTCTTGATCACGCGCAGTCCCTGAACAATGGGCCCCAGCGCAATATCACGCCGCTGAACACGGTTGTCCTGATCTACGATCAACACATACTTACGGTCTTGATCCGTCAGTACCGCCTTCTCATCGATCAACATGGCTGTGTACGCTTGGCTACCCCCTAACTGCACACGAGCAAACAGGCCAGGGGTCAGTACGCCATCCGGGTTAGGCAACACAGCTCTGGCCCGCAAGGTGCCCGTAGCGGGGTCAACATGGTTATCAATAAAGTCCACATAGCCCGCATGCGGATACATCTCATCCGAGGCCAGCCCAACTTGAACAGGGCTTTGTGTCGTGCTGCGTTGCCCGTCCCGAGCTTGGCGTGCATAGCGCAGCCATGTACTCTCGTCCACGTCAAACAGCACATGCACAGGGTCCTGAGACACTACCGTCGTCAAAACCGTCTGGTTGGCTTGGGCCAGATTACCCGTCGTCAGGAAAGCACGGCTGGCACGGCCTGTGATTGGCGAACGCACTTCGGTATATTGCAAATCCAGCGACGCCGCCGCAACCGTGGCCTCAGCAGCACGGACAGCCGCCAAGGCCTGTGAGGCCGACGCATTGCGGCTATCGAACTCTTCACGAGAAATCGCCTTGGACTGCACCAGCACTTTAGCCCGCCGTTGCTGCGTTACCGCAAACTGCGCATTACTGCGTGCACGCGCCAGTTCTGCCTGAGCCTGATCCAAGGCCGCACGATATGGCCGTGCATCAATCACAAACAGAAGATCCCCTTTGCTGACAGTTTGCCCTTCCGTGAAAGCGACATGATCAATGTAGCCACTGACGCGCGCGCGCAGTTCCACAGAGTCAACTGCTGCCACCCTGCCGGTGAATCCCTCCCATGGCTGAATCGGTTGAGCCGCTACCGACATGATGCTGACAGACGGAGCAGGCATGGCTTGATCAGATGCTGCCTGGCTATAACAAGCCGTCAGCAAAACAGCCGACAAGACCAGGGAGGCAGGAGCAAGCCATCGACGAGACCGTGTGACGAAATTAATAGAGCGAGTGTGATGAGACATCAAGGCGACATCCTGTTTAAAGCAGAAGGAATAAGGCGACGAATCGGTGGCAGTGGCGCAGGCGTAGATCTACCAGGAGTCAGCGGCAGGATTATCCCGTTTTCGATTGTCCCTATGCTGGGATAGTTTCTCCCAGCAGTGGGACATTGAGCCTCAGCCAGGTAGCGATAGGAGAATTGGGGAACGGGTAGCCAAGCTCCGGATTGCACGATAAATGGCCCGGCCCCCACCTGCCGGATACGATGTTCTGCTTTCACATAACCCCCTGTTAAACCTGAATATATTTTTAATGATGAAAAGTTTTTCAGCAGGCTTAAGTGAACTCTTCCCGTGGCGTTTACAGCCTCTTGGACAATGACGGGCAACTCATTCGGGCACTTCCCTGCATCCAGGTTGATACTCTACAAGTGAACAACTGAATTGATTAGTCATGAATTAAGGGAAAGATTGTCCTTCAGGTGGGCTAATATAGGCGTTTTGCTCGGATTCAATTCCCATGTCTCACGATCTGAATGACACACTTATCTTCGGCAAGGTAGTCGAGCACGGCAGTTTTATCGGAGCGGCCAAGGCCCTGCGCCTGCCCAAAACAACGGTCAGCCGTAAAGTGCAGGAGCTTGAAGCCAGGCTGGGCGTGCAGTTATTGCATCGCACTACACGCCGTCTGGGTTTGACAGAGGCGGGCAACGTTTACGTGGAATATGCGCAACGCATTGCACGCGAACTGAACGAAGCTGAAAGCGCCGTCGGCCAGTTGCAGGCCGGGCCGCGAGGTTGGCTACGGTTTTCTGCCCCCTACTCCATCGGTATCGACAAAATCGCTCCGTTATTAGGCGAGTTCCATATGCGCTACCCTGAAGTGCGCGTTGAAATGCTGCTAAATAACGAGCAGGTCGATCTGATCGACAATGAGATTGATCTGGCCCTGCGCATTGGCGATCTACCCGACTCCACCCTGGTCGCACGCAAGCTGGGGGTCCTGACCACACAGGTATTTGCGGGCAATGCGTATATCACTCGATACGGCGAGCCCTCACATCCTGATGAGCTTTGGCATCACCGCACTATCGCGATGAGCAAGAACCGCAATGGCAATGACTATCAATGGACACTGGACGACGGCACTGGAAAACGTGCGTTTCCCATCAATCCTATTCTGGTTGCCAATGATCCGGCGGCCTGGAAAGGCGCTCTTTTATGTGGAGAGGGTCTGATCATCGGTGCGGATGTGATGGTCAAATCATATGTCGAGCACGGACTAGTCAAGCGGGTCCTGGCAGGCTGGAGCGGTGGCGAATACACATTGAATGCCGTATTTCCAAGAGGTCACGGACAGTCTCCGAAGGTAAGGGTATTTGTAGACTTTTTGCTCGAACGCCTTAACCTGGAAATTGACTATATGTCGGCGTATTGCCCGTTGATGCAGAAGGACGAGCAGGCGTCGGTCGCTGCAGCACCTCCTGAGCTGAAAAGGCGGACCAGCGCCGATGATTTGCAGGCCATCGAAATCGGCAAGTGCATTCCGGAAGTAGCGACCCTGCCCTGAGCTGTTAATTAAGCAAGCCAGCAGCCGGAACGCACCGCTCAGGTCCATGCCGATTTTAGGGTAGCCTCTCAAGTCATTAGAAACACAAAAGGAGCGCCTACCGCGCTCCTTTTAGCAGAGTGAATTGGGCTGCTGCCTATCCTACATAGATGACCATTGGCCCATTTAGAAAAATCATTGGTGTACGCTGACATCAATCACGTTTCTTTTTGCCAGCCAAGCCATCGACTAAACAACACAGCCCCTCCCCTAGCAGGCTCTTGCTCTAATCCAGACGACAAAAAACGGCCCACATTGCTGTGGGCCGTTTTCTTTATCTTGGTGGCGCATCCCTGATTCGAACAGGGGACCTGCGGATTATGATTCCGTCGCTCTAACCTGCTGAGCTAATGCGCCGAAGAAGAAATTATAGCAAGGTTTCGTCTTTTAGCAAGCACTTATCTCGATCTTTTTTCATCTTTTTGATGATTCTCTCCTATGAAAACACTAAGCCCTTGTATTCATTGAGCTTCCCTTCTTCAATGCCGGTTCAGGCCACTCAATCAAATGATACAAAAAGTAAACAGCCCGGCTTTTCCCTGCTGCTCCTCCCCCTTGCGCCCTATCAAGACTGTTTGTCATCCCCTATTGCTACACTGCCTGCTTGGCGTTTGATCCGTCCTTGTTAATTGACTGACGTCCGTGATCCGGACTTTCCACAGGAACTTTGCTTATGGCCAGTACGCTTGCTATTGTTGTCTCGCTTTTGCTGCTGATGTTCTTCGCTTATCGGGGGGTGACGGTTCTGTTGCTGGCTCCCTTGATGGCCGCTCTGGCTGTGCTGCTCTCGGGGGACTCCGGGTTTTTGTTGCCCATCTACACTTCCACCTTCATGAGCGCACTTAGCGGCTATGTGCTTCAGTTCTTGCCCATCTTCTTGTTAGGTGCCTTGTTTGGTCAGTTGATGGCGGACTCCGGAGCGGCTCAGGCGATTGCTCAGTGGATTACGCGCAAGCTGGGGCATCGTCATGCTATTGCCACCATTGTGATGGTGTGCGGCGTACTGACTTATGGTGGTGTATCCCTGTTTGTAGTGGCCTTTGCCATCTACCCGATTGCCAAGGATCTGTTTCGTGCTGCGGGCATCCCCAAGCGTCTGATTCCTGCTTCGATTGCCTTGGGTTCGTTTACGTTCACCATGACGGCTCTGCCTGGCACGCCTGCCATTCAGAACGCGATTCCTATTCCTTACTACGGTACTAATGTATTTGCGGCACCGGGACTGGGGATTATTGGTGGTTTGATCATGGCTTTGGGTGGCCTGTGGTGGTTGCAGTCGCGTGCGCGCAAGGCAATTGCAAATGGCGAAGGCTATGGCGATCACGGTCAGGATCATTTGGATATCAGCGCCGAGGACAGCACGCAGGGTCAGAAGCCCATGCCTATCTTTCTGGCTATCCTGCCTTTGATTCTGGTGATTGGCGTCAATGCCTTGTTCACCTATGGGATTTTCCCCGGCACAAACTTTGCGTTCATGGCCGAGCGTTTCCCTCAGGTTGATCCTGCCAAGATTACGGGTCTGTGGGCATTGATCATTGCCTTGATTACGGCGAATCTGGTTCTGATCATCAGCCGCTTGGGTCACTGGAAGAGTCTGCGCGAGAGCATTAACAAAGGCGTATTTGGTTTTATGCTGCCTTTGTTCAATACCGCCTCTGAAGTTGGTTACGGCGCGGTGATTGCCAGCCTGGCAGGCTTTGCGATTATTCGGGACTTTGTGTTGAACGTGGCTTCGGGCAATCCCTTGATCTCGGAAGCGGTGGCCATGACGACACTGGCGGGGATTACAGGTTCGTCTTCGGGTGGTTTGAGTATTGCTCTGCAGACGCTGGGTTCGGACTATTTGGCGATGGCTCAGCAAGCTGGCATCAGCCCCGAACTGCTGCACCGTGTGGCGGTGATGGCGGCGGGTGGTCTGGATACGCTGCCCCATTGCGGTGCAATCATTACCTTGCTGTCCATCTGCAAGCTGAATCATCGTCAGTCCTACGGCAATATCGCCATGGTGACGATGGCCGCTCCTATCTTTGCGCTGATCACGGTGATTACGCTGGGTACGATTTTTGGCAGCTTCTAAGCAGGTTCAGGAAGCAGGCTCTATATAGAGCAGCTATAGCAGCTATGTGCGGATTCGCGCATAGCTGCTTTTTTATTGGCCTCACATCGGCCGCAAGCACGTTTCGTTTTCTATCGCGAAAACCCGTAACGCTTTGCTATCCGAGATCGGCCCTTGGCGTGCTAGGATTCAGGCATATGGTCCCGTATTATCAAGATCAATAATCAGGAGCACACCATGAACTACACCTACACCCTTAATGAGTTAGGCACTGAAGCCATTCGTCAGTTTGTTCTGGATCGTGGTCAGCCTGATCTGAACCTGCAGGCTTATATCGCCGCGGCCGAGGTCGAGGCCGACAATTTCAATGCGGATGGCAGCCAACGCGGCCAGATCGAGATCGACTCCACTTGCAGCAAGGATGGTTTGACGCATACCCTGCTGCTGGAAAAACACTGGTTTGCAACCCAGCCTGTTCCTGAAGCGCCCAGTGAGGACAGCTTCTTCTAAAATAGAAGCCGGGTTTGTCTGTGAGCTCATAATCGACAGACTCAAGCCCAACTATCCGCCTCTATATAGACACTGGCCCAGGCAAGCTACAAGAGCCATCTGGGCCAGTACTGCCTCAGTGGCCGACAAGCCCCCTCCCCCCCTAATCCACCTGCAAACCGATCTTGTAAGCCAAGGCCCCAAAACGGTCGATGTCATTCCAGATCATGGCCTTGAAACCACTGGCCTTCGCTGATTCATTGCCTTCTTGCGGGGTATAGCCCAAGGCCAGCAACTGCGATTGCAGGGCGGGGTCCATCACTGCTTTTTGCACAACGCTATTTAGCGTGTTGATGATGTGTTCAGGGGTATGAGAAGGGGCCAGCAGGCCGTGCCACTGGTCCAGCTCGAAACCCGTTTTACTGATCTCGGCCACTGTCGGCACATCAGGCAAAACCGGGCTGCGCTGGGCTGAAGTCACAGCCAGGGCACGCAAGTGTCCAGACTCGATCAGGGTGGCCGCGCTGGACAAGGTCACGATTCCAATAGGCACCTGCCCGGCGACAACATCGTTCAATGCAGGGCCGCAGCCACGGTACGGGATATGCAGCAAGGCCGTGCCTCGCAAGTCGTAGAGCATTTCCCCGGCCAGATGCTGAGGTGTGCCGTTACCGCAGGATGCGTAGGCCAAGGCTGGCTCCGACTGCTGCTCCAGCACTTGCTCCAGATTCTGAATATCCGAGCTGTGTCCCGTCACGATCACGGAGGGCACAAAGCCTATATTGGCGATCGGCGCAAAATCCTCTTTAGGCTTGAAACCCAAATTACGAAACACACCGGGGTTGATGGCAAAGGAGCTATTGGCCATTAGCAAGGTATAGCCATCGGCGCGGGCATAGGCTACGGCGCGCGCACCGATATTGCCGCTGGCACCGGGTCGGTTGTCGATGATGACGGGTTGGCCCAGCGCCTTTTCCAGCCGGGGACCCAGCTTGCGGGCCAGCAAATCGGTCCCGCCGCCAGGCGGAAAGGTGACGATCACGGTAATGGGCCTGACGGGATACTTCACAGCCTGCTCGGCTATCGTCTCCCTTGCCTGCGCCGCCTGATTACTCAAGCCCAGCGCCACCATGCCCAGCAAGGCGGCTGCTGCCACCCGCTTACCCACCTGAAAACCCGCCATTACAGCCCACACGTTTCTCTACTCAAGCATCCAGACCAATATCCAGTACACGGGCACTGTGCGTAATCCAACCCACTGCAATTCGGTCTACACCGCAACGGGCAATTTCTACGGCTGTTTCTGGAGTGATACGACCCGAGGCTTCTGTTTTGGCACGGCCTGCGACGCGGGCCACAGCCTCGGTCAAGGTCGCGGTGTCCATATTGTCCAGAAGAATGCTGTCCACCCCCAGTTCCAGCACTTCATCCAGTTGCTCCAGGGTATCGACTTCCACCTCGATGCAAACCAAATGGCCGATATAGGCACGGGCCGCTTCCACAGCGGCTTTCACGCCCCCGGCAACGGCGATGTGGTTGTCTTTAATCAGTACCGCGTCATCCAGACCAAATCGATGGTTGCTGCCGCCACCGACACGAACCGCGTATTTCTGCACGGCACGCAGGCCAGGCATGGTTTTGCGGGTGCAGGTGACTTTAGTGCCATAAGGTGCAATCGCACGGGCGATGGAAGCGGTGGCCGATGCCACGCCACTTAAATGCCCCAGAAAGTTCAAGGCGCAGCGCTCTGCCGTCAGCATGGAACGGGCCGAGCCGCTAATGACCGCAATCTGTGCACCCGGAGTCAAGGCATCGCCATCCTGCAGCTGCGCCTCAAAGCGCAGCGTCGGGTCCAGCAAGGTAAAGGCCAGACGAGCCAGATCCAGACCCGCCAACACGCCTTCCTCGCGTGCAACCAGACGCATTTGCGTACGCGCTGTGGCGGGCACGATGGAGTCCGTCGTCAAATCACCGGCGCGGCCCAGGTCTTCTTGCAGAGTGGCGCGCACCAAGGGTTCCAGAATGACGTCCGGCAAGGAAGGAATACGGTGAGCTCGTGTCTCTACAGCTTGCACTATCGGCTCGGGGGCATTAATTATGCTCATTATGAGTATTTAAATCGCTAAAAATAAGGCCTAATGGCACGGTGCATTTATGCTATTCCTGAGCATAAGCACTGTCAAGCCATAGGCCCGGTTTTTAACGTGCTTGTTTCGCCAGCGGCAATTTACTACCCGAGATCGCCCGTTCAAACAAAACGTCCCCACGGAAGCGAAACAGCTTGGCGGGTCGGCCTGAACCGCCCACGCTCATGGCGCCGGTTTCTTCCACCAGGGCTTGCTGTTCGATCAAACGGCGGAAGTTCTGTTTATGCAATCCCCGCCCTGCCAGGGCTTCCACAGCCTGCTGCAATTGCAGCAAGGTGAACTCTGGCGGCATCAGTTCAAACACCACAGGGCGGTATTTGATTTTGGCGCGCAGACGCGCCAGGCCGGTAGCCAGGATACGGCGGTGATCGTGACGCATGCCCAGGCCCAGCTCGTAATGCTTGCCCAGCTCCTGCTGTTCACGCTGGCGACGGCGACAGGACTCGGGCAACAAGCCCGCTTCATACAGCAGCTCGTAGCGCTGCAAGACAAAGTCCTCGTTCCAGATTGCCCCTTCCAGGCCAAAGCTGTAATTGACGCGCTGGCGGCGCAAGGCCCGCAAGGATTCGTCCTGCTCGCACCAGTCCAGCAAGGCAGGCACGATGGTTTTCTGAATAATGTCCGGTGCACCATCGCGTCGGTCTTCCCACGGGAAGTAACGGTAGCAGTCCTGCCAGATCACCTGGGCTACATCCGGCTGGCCCACTTCACGCGTCAGCCCGACATAGCTGACCGACACAATACGCGTGCCCTGCGCGTCAAAACGATCCCTGTCTGCAAAGGTATACAGCTGCTCCACATACCCCACCGGGTGATGGGTTTGGGTTTCCACCCAATCGCGCAGCCCCGTTTGCAAAGAACGGTGCGTGTGCTGAAACGGCCCGGCGGGCAAGGCTTGGCCGGCGTCCGTGGTCAAGACACGGGGCTCGCCGTCGCTGACAGCTACTAAAACAGCCACCAGTTCAGCACTGACTACAGGTTCCTGCGTATCGATCACATATTCTCCTTCTGAATCGCGCCAGCGCGCATCTGGCGGATTATAAGCGAGGCCCGCCCTGCTCCGGCGGGCGGCAGGGGCGCTATCCGAAAATACAGTGGGTACCTTATTTTCAGATGATCAAATTATGACCCATGAACATCTAAGCCTAAAGAAATTCGCCTGCCTGCCGTTAAGCGTTCGAACTGTATGTGTTTGCCATAAATGACAAGCAAGCGCTCAGTCAGAGGCCGGATCAGACAACAGTTTCACGCTTTGTTCTGCTCCGCCATTCGCAAAAATAGAAGGTTTCTGACAATTCAGGTCGATTACGGACAGACAGAAGCCTATGCCCCGTTTTTGCATGGCCCATGCGGGCTTGACGGCCCCCCGCGTCCCCTTTGTTGTTCTCCTCCAGGATGATGAATGCGTAAGAATTTCCCCATTACCCAGGACGAGGTTCGTGTCCGGGCCGATCAGTACCTTATTTCAAAAACTGACCTGAAAGGTCGGATCACCTACGCGAATGCAGCCTTTATTGCGATCAGTGGCTTCACCCGTGAGGAGCTGGTTGGCAAGGCCCATAACCTGGTCCGTCACCCCGACATGCCGCCCGAGGCCTTCCAGGACTTCTGGGACACCTTGCAAAACAAACGCCCCTGGATGGGCGTGGTAAAGAATCGCCGCAAAGACGGTGGTTTTTACTGGGTGTACGCCATGGCAGTACCCATTTACGAAAATGGCACCGTAGCCGGTTATGCCTCGGTGCGCGTCAAACCCAGCCAGGAACAGATCGACGAGGCCGAAAACCTGTACACCGCCATCAATGAAGGTCGCGCCAAGGGTGTGCGCCTGCATGAAGGCCGTGCCGTGCCCACCGGCTGGCGCAAGGCCCTGAGCCAGTTGCGCCGTCCTTTCAGCAATTCCTTGCGTGCCAGCCTGTTCCGTATGGGTGCCCTGGCGCTGGCCACGACTGGCACCGCCCTGTACTTTGCGCTGACGGGGGGTGTTCCCCAAGGTTCGGGCCTGTGGCTGACGGGTGGTCTGTGTCTGGCCAGTGCCGTAATGATGGGCTACGGCTGGCTGATTGCCCAGCGCGTGATTCGCCCTCTGGACCAGGCCTCCCTGATCGCCCAGCAAATCGCTACCGGCAACCTGCAGCTGGAAATTGATCTGCATTCCAGCGAAAGTAATTCGGAGATTGGCCAGCTCTACTTCTGCCTGGATTTGATGCGCAAGAGTCTGGTAGGCATTGCCAGTGACGCCCGTGCCGGGATTGACGCCTCTATCCATGCCGCTCGCATTCTGGAAGTGAACAATACCAATCTGGCCTCGCGTACCGAGGACCAGGCCGCGTCCTTGCAGGAAACCGCTGCCAGCATGGAAGAGCTGACGGTCACCGTACGCCAGAACGCCGACAACGCCAATCAGGCCAGCCAATTGGCCGATGCCAGCATGCAAATTGCTCAACGTGGTGGCGAGGTGGTCAATGAAGTGGTGCAGACCATGCAAGGCATCCACGACAGCTCGCGCCGTATTGGCGACATCGTCACCGTGATTGAGGGCATTGCTTTCCAGACCAATATCCTGGCGCTGAACGCGGCAGTGGAGTCGGCCCGCGCCGGTGAAGCGGGTCGTGGCTTTGCGGTGGTGGCTGGTGAAGTGCGCAGTCTGGCTCAGAAGAGCTCGCAAGCTGCAGGCGAGATCAAGAACCTGATTGATGCCTCGGTCAGCCGCATGGCGGTCGGTGCAGAACAGGCCGCGCGCGCAGGCGACACCATGGGCGAGGTGGTGGATTCAGTTAAACGCGTCACCGATATTATTGGCGAGATCTCGACCGCCTCGATCGAGCAAGCCAGCGGTCTGGATCAGATCAACGAAGCCATGGCCAAGATGGATGGGGTGACCCAACAAAACGCGGCCCTGGTGCAAGATCTGGGCAACACCATGAGCGATCTGGCCACGGAAGCATCCGAACTGGCCGATGCGATCAAGGCCTTGAATACAGGCTCTGCCGAATCCGTTCAAAGCGCTCCTGCTTTAGCCCAACTCAGCAAGGCTCCGACCATGCAGGTGCTGTCCTACCAGAACACGCAGCCCTTTCAGGCGCAAAGTGCAAAAACAGCCAATGCCCGCCTGGAAGCGATTCGCCGCTAAACCATAAAATCAGGCTCGGCTGCCCCATCGCCGAGCCTGACACAACTGACAGCTAGACAAAACAAAAAATCCGGGATCTCTTTTGCATACCGGAAAACAAAAAAACAATAATCAATAATAAAATCAACGCAGTAGCAGACCAGAAAAGCTCTCTCCAAACCTGGTTTTGGGCCGTCATCACAGTGACACATTTAGACTCCAATACAAATACTAAGTAACAAAATTGAGTCAATATGCAACATAATGATCTGTCCTTTCCCGCCTACGTCTTTAACAGGGCCAGATCATGCGTGAAAACCAAGCCATTACCTCTCATGAAACACAGGTACCCGAAAAAACCTATTTAATCTCCAAAACAGACCTGAAGGGGCGCATCATCTACGCCAATCCGGTTTTTATCGAGGTTAGCGGCTACAGCCATGAAGAGCTGATCGGGGCACCCCACAATATCGTGCGTCACCCCCACATGCCGGCCGTTATTTTTCAGGATTTATGGCAGACCCTCAAGCAACAACGATCCTGGTCGGGGCTGATCAAGAACCGCCGCAAAGACGGCGGCTTTTACTGGGTGAAGGCCCGCGTCATTCCTTTAATCGAAAACGGCCGCGTCAGCGGCTATGCCTCGGTACGGGTACGCGCCCAGCCTAAAGAAATCAAGGAAGCAGAATATCTGTACCACTCCATCCAGCAACAAGGGTTGCGCGGCTTTCGTCTGCATGAAGGCCAGTTGCAAGCCAGAGGCTGGCGCTCTGCCCTGAACACCCTGCTCCAGCCCTTGAACCGCAGCCTGCGCGCCAGCTTGCTGCGCTTCGGGATTCTGACAGGCGGCCTGGTGACGCTAAGCGCCGGTTTGCTACTGGGCAGCGGCGCATCCGGCACCTATCTGACAGCCGGGCTGGCGTCCTTGGGCGTGGTCAGTCTGGCCACTCTGGCCTACGGCTGGATCGTGACCCAGCGCATGATGCAGGCCCTGCACAGCGCCACCCATATCGCCCAGCAAATCGCAACGGGCAATTTGCTGATCGACCTGAACCCACAACACACCCGCAGCCAGGAAATTGCACAGCTGTATTTCTACATGGACATGATGCGCAAGAGCCTGCTGAGCCTTGCTCGCGATGTGCATCAGGGCATTCAGGCCTCTCTGGATGTATCCACACAGATTGAGGACGGCAACCGCCAGCTATCCCACCGCACCGCCGCCCAATCCGGCTCCTTGCAGCGCACGGCCGCGAATATGGAGCAGTTGACCATGAATGTGCAGCAGACCGCGGACAATGCCAGGCTGGCAAATCAGCTGGCCGACCAAAGCCTGTCTACCGCAAGGCGTGGAGGCGAAGTGGTTCAGGACATGGTCAGCACCATGCAGGACATCCACAATAGCTCCGAGCGCATTGGCGATATTGTGTCGATTATTGAAGGCTTGGCGTTTCAGACGAATATTCTGGCGCTGAACGCCGCTGTGGAATCAGCCCGCGCCGGTGAGGCTGGCAAAGGTTTTGCGGTGGTGGCCGGTGAGGTACGCAGTCTGGCGCAGAAAAGTGCGCAGGCCGCCGGGGAAATCAAGCACCTGGTGGAAGACTCCCTGAAACGCATGGCAACCGGCGCCCATCATGCCAAGCGGGCCGGCTCCACCATGGACGAGATCATGCAATCTGTCTCGGACGTGACGCATCTGATCAGCGAAATCTCCACGGCCTCCAACGAGCAAGCCAGCGGTTTGGCGCAGATTAACGATGCTGTCTCCACCATGGACAACGACACCAACGACAATGCCGATCTGGCCCGCAGCCTGGGGGAGACCGTCCACGAACTCAGTCGTCAGGCTCTGGAGTTGAAACTGTCGATTCAATTGCTGAATACCGGCATGGCGAACCGATCTACTTATGTCCCCGACCCCAATGCCACCGAGGAGCCTGTGCCCTTGCTGAAAGTTGCCTGATTAAAAGCATGTCGGTAAAAATACAAGACCTCGCTGCTCCCACCCTCGCAGATACCTGGCAACACAAAGGCCGTGCGCTCACCTGGGTCCTACAATAAATGCCCGCTACGTTTCGACGTTTGCAAGCTACGGCTGGTACGCACGCATAACGCCGGTCTGCTCATGTCTCTCAGACCAGCCCCAATAACAAGATCGCGTGCAGGCCTACGCCAACCAAGCCGCCCACCACCGTACCGTTAAAACGTATGTATTGCAGATCCGTGCCTACTGTCAGTTCCAGCTCGCGCACCAGTTGCCTGTCATCCCATTGACGCACGGTGCGCGAGATATGGTCTTTGGCTCCTTCACGCAATTGCTCGGCCAATCCCGCCGCTGCGGACAGCATGTGTTCATTCAGGGTGTCACGCAGCGTTGCATCCGTATTCATGCGTGTACCCAAGTCCTGCGCTACCTGACGTAGATGGGCCGCGACAGAAGAATCCTCTTTGGCCAGATCATTACGTACAACACGCATTACATCCGTCCAGACGCCATCAATGTACTCACCCACATCTTTATGGTGCAAAAAACGCTGCTTGATGGCTTCTACCTGCTCCATCAAGTCCGGGTCCTGGCCCAGGCGCTGAATATACTCGTGTACCCATTGCTCGTAATCCTTGCGCAAGGGGTGCTCGGGTTCGCTCAAAATGGCTTGCACTTCGTCCACCAAAGCGCGCGCCAGGCGGTCCGCCATCTTGCCGGATAGCTCGTCTACCGACGTGACCACCCCGACCATGGCCAGGAGCTTGGGCCATTCACGCTGGGCGTAGCGCACCAATACATCGGCCACACGCTGCTTGACCGCCTCGTTGGACAGATAGCCACCCAATTGCTGCAAGACTTCATCCAGCAGGCGCTGGTGGCGGGCATTGCGCGTCAGCAGCCCCAGAATCTGGGAACTGGAACTGGCCATGTCCACCCGCATCAAGTAGCCACGTACGCCATCGGTCAGCGCTTGTTTGACGCTGCGTTCGTCCAGCAAACGCAGGGCCTCGCCCATGGCGGTTTGCAAGGCACGGCTGACACGTTCGCTTTGCTCGGGTTGCGACAGCCACTGCCCCAGACGCGCGGCCGGGTCCAGGCTGCGCAGCTTTTCCAGCAGCATGGCGGAATCCAGAAAGTGGTCGCGTACAAAGACGCCCAGGCTTTCACCCAGGCTATTTTTCTTGTTGGGAATAATCGCAGTATGTGGAAACGGCAGGCCCAACGGGTGGCGGAACAAGGCCACGACGGCAAACCAGTCTGCCAACGCACCGACGGTGGCGGCCTCGCTAAAGGCACGCAGCCAGGGCCAGAATCCGGCGATAGGAGCCGCCTCGCCCTGCCGCATCATGGCATGGCTTAGCAGGAACAGGCAGATAGTCAGCACCAGCAAAGCCAAGGCGCTGCGCTTCATGCGACGCAGGCGGCGTTCGGGCGAGTCAGGGCGAGAGGATGATGTAGACATTTCCACAGTCTATGCGTAGTTCAGCGCAAAAGCGGTATTGAATAGTGCGGAGCCAAGTCTCGGGTAAAACGATTCCAAGCCTCAGACCACCCGTTCTGTCACAGAAATCTCATCGCGAACTTGGCATCACTTACGGTCAATGCGGACAGAACCAGACCTCAGCCCTCTTGGCAAGTTCACACATAGTCATCAGGCCCTTATTGTGACCCTGTCTTTTTCTGCCTGTCCAGAAACGAATCAGCCTGGGCGAACCCAGGCTGATCACGGCACATCAACAAGCTATGTGTTTATTTGCAGGCTTGCTCGGCGCGCTTTACAAAGTCCGTTGTGGCATCGCGCAGGGCTTTGGCAATCTGACCAGACTGCTTGGGAGCCAATGTGACCCCGCCGGTTGCCGTTGCCGCGCAAGCCGACAAACCTTGCCCGGTAATATCCACCACGTTAATGCGCAAACGTGGCTTGGCACGGGCAATGCTGCGCGACACGGCGCAAATATCCTGATCGCAACCGTCATTGCCATCCACGAACAAGACGATCAAGGCATCCCGATTCACCCCATCCACCCGGCTGGCAGCCAGATTCAGGGACTGCACCAGGTTGGTACTGTCCTTGGCCTCGATATTCTGGATCAGGTTCTTCAAGCGTCCACGCTGTGCAGTCGTAAAGCGGCCCTGGTAATTGGGCGCGGCACACTGCTGCGCAAAGGTCACCAAGTGCAGATCCTGTCCGGCCGGCAAACTGTCCACCATGCTGGAGAACGCACTGCGCGCCGCATCAATACGCGACGTACCCCGGAACAGGGCTTGAGCACGCTGGGTTGCGTAATCACTCCAGGAGCCCATATCGTCCAGATCCTGACTGAAGAACCACTCCTCGTCCTGGATCTTGGCATCGACGCTCAGCAACATGGACATGGAGGAATCAAAAATGATGTAGACCTCGGGCTTGAGCACTTCACCCTTTTCGTCCTGAGCACACACAAAGTTAGGATCAGACGACACCTTGGGACCCGGCTTGGGTTTGGGTTCAGGCTTGGGTTTCGGTGGTGGCTCGGGCTTGGGCGGCGGCTCCGGTGCAGGAGGAGGCGCAGGCGGCTCTTCCACCACGGGCTCGGGCACGGGCTCTACTTTAATTGGCTCGGGTTCCGGTTCAGGAACAGGCACCACCGGCTCTTCAGGTGGTGGCGCTGGAGGGACAACAGGCTCTTCCACCACAGGATCAGGCGTGATCACGGCGGGCGGCTCTACTGGCACCACCTCCTTGTCCCACCAGCCCGGAGGCCACTTGAACCACCACGACAAGAACAGCGCCAGCAATAAAGCCAGCAAAGCGGCCAACAAGAACCACAGCCACGGACGAGCTTTGGAGGTGGCCGCCGTCGTCGCAGCAGCCCCTGCCCCTACGGCTGCTGCCGCAGGCACCACAGGTGGCACAGGCGGTGGCGGTGCCACCCGCTTCTGATAGGACTCGAACAAGGGCTCGGGCGACAGCGCCGGGTTCTCGCTCATGACCAGCAAAGGCTTGCCGCCTACGCTGTAAACCGCCCCTTTGGCCGACACATCTTTCAGCAAGGCTTGCAGCGCTTGCGCGTCCTGCGTCGCCCCCTGCTCTTGCAGTTGGCGGCTCAGAACCTCGATCCGGTCCAGCGATTGCTGGTAACGCGCATCCAGAGCCTGTTGCTGTGCCGCAGACAAGCTGTTTTTGGGCACGGCCTGCCCCTGCATGCCCGTCCACCAGGCCGTGGTGTCGGAACCATCAGCCTGATAGGTGGAAAACAGATGCGTTAAGGGTTCATCCTGGCGTTTCAGCACATTGAGCGCATGCTGATGCTGCTGATACGCCGAGGATGGTCCAACCGAATCAAGAATGACGCGCTGCATAGGCTTTTACTCGTCGTAACCCAAACTGGACTGCAGGCGACTGACGTCTTTTTGCAGCTTCTGCAATTGCTGCTGCTTCTGGGCGATCGCGGCCGGGCTATTGTCTTCGGTAGAGCGGTTCACATCTTTCAGGCCCTTATCCAGGTCCTTGAGCTGGTTCTGCAAACCGGCTTCCTTGCCTTTGCTGGCCTGCAAGCTGCGCACCAACTGCCCCATGGAACGGTTCAGGGCCGTCTGGGCCTGACGCTGCTGGGCCAGACTGGCTTTGCTCAGACTTTGCTGGGTCTGAATATCCTTGTAGACCTGATGAAACAGCGCATTGGCTTCCTGTGCGCTCAACAAGCCCTGTTCGCGCGCATCAATATGCTGGCGATACGCGCCCGAAGTGTCGCAACTGATTTTGGTGAAAAAGCCGGCGTCCTGATCAGAGGGGTCGCATTCGCTCATGGTGGTGGCACAACCGGCCAGCAAGAGGCTGGCAGCCAAGGGGGTCCAACGCAGAAATACTCGCATAAGAAACTCTTTAACCCAAAGTAACGGCGGAACGCATGGAATACAGGTCGTCTACTTCTTTTTGCAGCACGGCCACTTTTACATTCATCTGGTCAATCTGACGGTCCAGGCGCTGGACTTCGGACTTCTTGCCACCGTCCTTGCGCTCAGCCTCGGCTACATCGCGGTACAGGCTGACCTTTTCATTCATGTTTTTCAGATCACGATTGAGCACTTCGATATTTTTATCGATACGGGCCAATTGCTTCTCGGCCTGTTTTTTCTCCATCGTTTTTTCTTTCATGTGCTTTTCGATTTCAGCAATCTGCCGCTTGTCGTCAGCAATCACTTGTTGAGCCGTATTGGTGCGCTCAATGATATTGGCCGTATCGGCTTCTACGTCGCGCTGCATGGCGGCCAGACGATCCGAGGTATTGGCGTATTCCGTGCGACGCTGGTCCAGATAGTAGTTGGTTCCCATGGCGACCCCGCAAGCGGCCACACCCGCAATAATCGCGCAAGCCGCTTTATTGCTGGAATTGGACAGCATGCAAGCCAGCACGCCCACCGCTGCGGCACCGGCACACGCCTGAAAGCCCGAGCGGCTAAAGAATTTCGCATCCTGACCACTGGTCAGACGGTCATCGGCCTGGGTACCGCCCAGCAAACTACTGCCAGTACTGGCACAACCCGAGAGCAAAGCCACGCCCAGCATCAGGCTGCCCAGCAAAGTTCTAGGGGTAAAACGGCGCACGTGTTGCATAACTTCCTCTTCCAATTGAAGTACGTCTGTTTTTATTGACTCGTGATTTACGAGTTGGGCACGGATTTACAACTGTTTTTCCAGGCATTGATATCAATGGCATCTGTTTTCAGATAATCCTTCTGATTTTTCCAATGCACTTCCAGGTAGGGTTTCAAGGCACTGAGGCTCTTGTTCTGTTCCATCATCTGGCGCTCTACCGGCACCTGTTTTTCCAGCAAGTTCAGCCCGTACAAGGACGAGGCATCAATCAAATTGCTCGCATAATAACGGGCCAGCTTGGCGACACGGTCTTCCTGCTCATCCAACTTCAATTTGCGGCTGGCGCATTGTTTGTCATCCGTATCGGCTTCGCACAAGGCATCGTAATTTCGGTGCAGCAATTCTACGAAGAGCACATCGTCTTTCAGCTTGGTGCACAGGAACGAGCCCAGCTCCAGATTGGCGCGAATGGCCTGATCACGCATCTCTTCCTGACGCAGATTGGCCGCTCGCAAATCCCCTTCCAATTGCTTTAACTGGGCTTTGAGCTTGTCGTCTTCCAGCGTACTGGCCAAGGAGCCCAGGCGCTGCACCGCGGACTCCTCGGCTGGCTCATTCGGGTTCACCGTGCCTTGCTCGGTGCCCAGAGCTTGCCAACTCTTTTCAATAGCCTGCACACGCTCGCGCGAAGTCAGGGCAATCGACACCAAGGCCAGCCGCATCCCGGTTGTTTTCGCTTGTGTGGGCCCTTTGGGGCCGTAGTAAGCCAGCTCTTTACGAGCCGAAGAACGCAGTGCTTCAGGCTTGGACAGGAAATTGCCGCCACGCACCACAAAGCCGCCGGCTTGCCCGTGCTGACGATCCAGCTTGTTCAGGCGGAAGGACTCCAGAATGATCTCGTCCACATTGCCCAGCATGTCATGCAGGCCCAGCGGATTGGGCTTGAGCCGCCCCATCAATTGCACAGCTCCGTTGGAGGACTGCGCACCGGCATACCACTCGTACTCATTCATGCCTTCGGGCATGGGGTAACGCACGTCACGGAACTCGGCCGAGGACAAGGCCGAACCACCGCGCGCCGCATATTCCCACTCAATTTCCGTAGGCAGACGTACAAAACCAGCCAAACCATCTTCCTTGGGCAGCTTGTCGGCCGCGTTCTCGCGCAGCCACTGGTTGTACAGGTCGGAGAAATGCACTGCGTCCATCCAGCTGATGTCGGTCTGCGGCACCACCAGGGTGTTCTTGGGTGTCGGGCAAATGGCTTCCGTCATGGCCTGATACTGCAATTTGTTCAGCTCGTACTTGGCCATCAGGTAATAGCGCGAGGAACCAGCCTTGCTATCGGTAAAGCTGCCTGCAATGAACTCGGGGCGCTTGTGTTCGATATAGCCCCACTCCTCGGCTTCCTGCCCCACCACCACACGCATATCGTCCAAAGGACCGGCCACGGGCACGGCCACACGGCGAAACACCATGGCACCTTCGCAAGGCATGGGCAGAACCACATCGCCTTCGGCTGGCTTGGGGTTGTAGTACTTCTCGTCCCAGGGCGCTGCCTGCGCCACAGCGCTAAAACCCAGCAGCAAGCTGGCCGCACTGAACAAAGGATTAAATTTCACGCAAACTCTCCGCAGGTTGAACACGAACGGCCCGCCAGGCTCCGATTGCAGCCACCACACACGCCAGACCTGCCACCATCAATAAGGCGTACAGGGCATGGGCCATGGTGATGCGACACACGAAGTCCGTCTGGAGGCCATCTCCCACCAGTAGTTGATTGAATAAGGTACTGCCCAGGCCATACAGGCCCAGTCCCAAGGCATAGGCGATCAGGCTTAACAAAATGGCCTGAATCAGCACATAGCGGATGACTCCACAGCTATCAATACCCAGCAAACGCAGGACCGCCAGATCTTTGCGCTTGCGGTCCACGTTCGCCAAAAATGCCCCGCCCAAAGAGGCCGCGCAGCCCACGATAGCGGTCAGGGCAATCACACCGAAGATCAGGCTCAGCACCCGGTTGATGGCGCGCACATTCTCAATATCGGCATAGCGACTGGCGACCGGAATGCCTTGCTGCTCCAGTCCTTTTGCCACCTCGCCAACCTGATCAATCGTGCTGGCATAGACACGGGCGCGGGCGTAGAGCACGGGCATATCGGCGGCCAAAGGCTTGCCGGTCAGCAGGGAAAAATCGGGGATTTGAAAACCATCGCGGGCGTATTCCAGAGCCAGCAAGGTTTCAGGGGCCACGAACACGGCGGGACGCGAATAGCGGTGTTCCGCCAGCACATCCACCACGGTCATGGCTTTATTGCCCTGCTCCAGCTGTCCGTCCAGACGGCGGCTCAGGCGCAAATACACGGACTCGCCCGCTGTCCAGTTCAAGCGACGGGCGGCTTCCTGAGTGAGGATGATTTCATTGGGAGATAAGTCACGGGCCTGATTTTGCAACAAGGGATCGCCCTGTGCGCTGGCCAGTACTTCGACGTTTTCGAGAAAACGGCGTCGGTCTAGACGCAAATCTGCCTGAGTATTCAAGGAGCGTGTCATGCCAATGGCATAGCCCACGCCGGGCATTTGACGCAGCTTGTTCAGCCAGGCCTGGTCAAAGCTGCCGCTGCTCAACATCTTCACTTCCAGGTTGCGTGGATCTTGCAGCAACTCCTGCTGCAACTGGGTGACCACACCGTGCTTCAAACCAAAGAGCAGCAGCAAGGGAGCCACCACGGCTACCATGGCCGCCACCATGCAAAAAGAAATGCGCCAGTCAAAACGCAAGTCGGCCCAGGCCAGACGAAAGACGTTCACAAACATGGGGCGGCAACCTCGGGAACAAAAATACTCAAACCCGGTTCCAGCTTGGCTTGCAAACGCGGAATGGCGAACTGGCTCAAGCTGTCCCAATCGTGCGAGACCAGCAAGACCGCCAGATCCAGCTCCTTGGCCAGACTGAAAAACAGCTGGAACACATTATGAGCCGTTTCGGGGTCCAGAGCAGCGGTAGGTTCATCTGCCAGCACCAGACCAGGGGCGTGAGCAATGGCGCGAGAAAAGGCCACGCGCTGTCGTTCCCCAATGGACAAGGCCGAGGGGTACAGATTCAGTAGTCGTTCCAGCTTCAGGGTAGCAATGGCTGCGTCCAGATGGTCTGCCTTGACGGGCAAACCCAACAAGCGGCGCGGCAAAACCATGTTTTCCCAGACGGACAGATACGGCAGCAGGCCACCGTTTTGCAGCACAAAGCCCAGGTTTCTGGCCCGCCATTGAGCCAGTTCAGACTCGCGCCCGCTGGCATACAAGGCATTGATGTCCTTGGCCTCTTTACCCAAAGTAAAGACCTGAGCCTGAGTGGGTCGCAAAAGCAGCCCCAAGGTTTCCAGCAAGGTGCTTTTACCGCAACCGCTCACGCCGGTCACGGCCACAATCTGCCCCGCGTCCAGAGCAAGCTCGGGCAGTTGCACACGAAAAGCGTGGGGGCCTTGCCCCCGGGAGACCTCTAGCTGCTGAATGCGGAGCATGTCAGGGCATCATCTCCAAAGGCACGGGATAAACGTCATCACGTGCATCGGCGCCTTCAGCCAGCGACACCCAGCGATCCGCATCGGCGTTGTAGCGCTCGTAGTAGCGCAGCTTGGTGCTCAGGTCACGAATGAATTTTTCCTGGCTCAAGGCATCCCAGCTGGTCCAGGTATCTTCATCCAAGGTCAGTACCGCGCTCTGGTAAGGCAGGTCTTCCAGGTATTCGCTCATCAAGCCCAGTTCTGCCAGCTTGGTGCCCTTCTCCTGTTTCAGGGTGCTGGGGTCCGCCCCCATGGCCGCTGCCACGGAACGCAAGCGGTTGAACATATCGGTAGGCGAGATCATGCCTTCGTTGGCCGCGTCCAGAATCTGTTTGACCACATCGCTCAAGTCACTCAACTGAGCTTTGGTCAGCAGGACACGCACATCGGTTGTCGGGATGTTCTGGCGCACCAGATCACGGTCGCTGATCCAGGCATGGAACACTTCAGGCGCGGTGGTGCCCGTGGTTTTGCCCAAATAAGCCAGGCGCATGGCATGGCCGATCAGCTCGGCGTCGGTCAGCATCTGGTCGGTGGTGGTGTCGCCGGTCTCCTGGGCACGGGCTGCACTGCCAATCGCATCCCCACCCTGGTAGGCCACTTTGACCTGCTCGGTCAGTGCGGTCGCCAGGTTATCGACCATCTTGCCAAACTGGTTCACGTCACCGGCATTAACCGGGTAGTACAGCGAAGTTTGTGTGCCACCGTAAGTGGATAGCTCGCGGTATTGGTCTTCGGCCTTGGCGTGGTTGTTCTTGCCCGATGGTGTCTTCAAATGCAGGGTGTAGATCGCCACACCGGGCTTGGCCGCTTCGATACGAAGTTGCGGTGCATCCAGTCCGGTCGAGGAGTACTTGTTATTGCCTTCCAGCGCCCCGGCATCGGTAATCAACACGACATAACGCGCGCCAAAATTGTTCCAGTTCACCTTGTCCAGGGCTTCCAGCACGCCCGCGTAAGCATCTTCGTCGTAAGCAACGGTAGACACCTTGGCTTGCTTCAAGCCCGACACTTTGGACAGGAAGTCTTCGCTGCTGGTCACGGTATTGGGGTCCGCATACATATGCGTCAAATACTCGATGCCCGGCGCGGCTTCCATATTGGAGCGAAACGCGATCAGGCCAAACTTGACCTGTTCGGACAAGCCCTGCTCTTCCACCTTGGCATAGACCTTGCGCACGGCCTCGCGGGTGCGGTCGATATACGGGTCCATGGAGATGGTGGAGTCAATCACAAAGACCACGGCCGCACTAAAGCCCTTGATCTGGGACGTGCGCTGGGCGGCATCCTGATCCTGAGCCTGTTCGGGCTCTTGCTTGGCGGCTTCCGACTCTTTCTGGTCTGCGGTGTGCTTGGTGACGGACGCCACATTCAGCAAACGGGTACGAAAGCCGTTTTCAGTCATGACCTCTTCGCCGCTCAAGACGGGCAACAAGTAGAACTGTTCCTGCACATCCACAAAGTACTCAGGCTCTTGCGCCAATACGCCCTCTGTTTGCGAGTCTTTACGCAAAGCCTGACGCATAGGGGCCACCAAGGTGGCCGGGTCTGGCGTGTCCAGTACTTTTTCCAGCAAGGCGCGATCCTTGAAAAACAGCATGCGATCGCGGTTGGCCGGGTTGGTGAAGGCCAGGGTCAACTGCATTTTCCAGTCCACCGTGCAGGCCTTGTCCAGCCAACCTACAGTCTTGCCCTGGCTATCCGGGCCAACTTGCACGCGCTCTGCCCCGCCCTGCTCTTTGCGCTGGTAAATATAAAAGCGGCTGAACGCAGGCACCGGCTTGCCCTGCTGATCCGTTTCCGAAGAAAACAGACGGCAGGACGGCGTGGTCAGAACACGTTGATACAGCGTCTTCTTGCCCTCTTGCAGCAAGGGAGCCGCGGCCTGTGCCTGGCTTGCGCCCAACAGGAGAGCACCAAGCAAACTGAATCGAACAAGGGGACGCATCATCATTGACTCAACTCCTGGAAGCGGGCCTTGGCTTGCGCGTTATCAGGCTCGGACAGCAAGACGGTTTCGTACCAGTACGCAGCCGTAGCGGGATTGGGCTTGCTAAAGCAGGCATTGGCCTGGTGATCTTTGGGGTCGTATTCGCGGGCGTAAGCCATGGCGATTTTCACATCACCGGACTGTGCCTTGTTCACGTACAAGCGCTGGGCCACGTCACACTGTTCCGCCTTTTTGGCTTCCTCAATCACGGCCAGCCATTGTTCGGAGGTTTTGCTTTCCTTGACGCACTCTTGCACAAATTGCAGGCCAGGACGGTCTGCCAGCTTGTCCATGGTGCAGTTGTCTGTTTCCACGACCGCAGGCCTGGACTCTGGCGCATCGGGGGCGGCCGGGCTGTCGTCCTTGGCAGATTGGCTGTAGAACCAGTAACCTGCTGCCCCTGCCACAATCAACAACAGAATAAGCAAGACAATCCATTTGCCCATACCGCCTTTCTTGGCAGGAGGCACAACATGAGCAGCCGTCTCTATCTTGGGAGCAGGTGTTTCTTCCTTGACGGGTTCTGGCGGTGGAGGAGCCACCGTTTCCACCACCGGAGGCGTTTCAACAACCGGCTCCGGAGCGGGTGTTTCGGGTACGGCAGCCACGGGCATGGTTAGCTCCATGGCCTGGGCATTACCACCGGCTGTAGAGGGCAAGATGCCCTTGTCCAGCTTCAGCGGGCTGCGGCCCAGCTCTTCGCCGCTGGCCTCCGCCAAAGTGATTTGATACGCATCGCTGGCATTGGCCAGCAGCGAATCCACAATGTCAGCGTTCAGCAGAACGGCAATACCCTCTTCATGCTCGGTCCAGCCTTGTTGCGGCAACCAACGCAAGGACGCATCCCAGCTTTGTGCCGAGTGCAGGTAATAGCTGTTCTGGCTGCGCTGAATGGCGATCGCGTATTCGCCCAGGTCCAGCTCTTCATCCAGATCACGCACATACAGACGAGCACGGCCAGGGACCGCGGGCTCCAAAGCCTGCAAACTAAATCTTAATTTCATGCCACGCTCTTATCGGTAAATCGTTCCAGAATGCGGCCCAGGGCCTGGTTCTGCTCCAGGCTCAGTTCACGGCCACCTTCATAACCGGCGTTATGCAAAGTGGTGTGTGCCAAAGCGGCCAGCCATTGTTCAAAGAAAATCGCGCCGTGGTCCTGGGGCTCTGCCGGCAAAGCCGGCATGCCATCCTGGCCAAAGGCTTTGGGGCTCTTGAAGAAGTCGTCGCTGCCGCCTTTCAGGTAGAACCAGGTCACAAACTCGCTGATCGTCATGGCCACATTGCAGACCTGGCGATCGGCCAGACGCTCGCGACGCACGCCGCTTTGACGGCGCTTGGTCAGCACAGCCAGCAACTTGTCGCGCAAGGCCCAACGGTCCGAGGCCACAATCAGCTCTTCAACCAGACTGGAGAGCAAATCCACCGGCATGCGCAGCACGTTCTGATTGGTACGGCCGGCGGGCAGCTCGCGCAACTGACTGACCCAACTGCGGTACACCAGATCGGCGTACTGCTGCTCGAAGGGCTGCTCTTGCGTCAGAACGCCCGGCTCGTCCGGTTCGGATTTGCTGGAGCCCAGGCTCAGGAACAGATCACGCAAGGTATCTTGTGGCAGGTGCAGCGCAGCCAGCAGCTCGCCCACAATGGCGCGGTAAGCAGGCAGTTCCTGCCGGAACTGTTTGGCCAAGGCTTCCTTGACCACCGATTGCTGGTCGCCGTCCTGGCTGTACCAGGAATGCAGGGACTTCTTGACCAGGCTGTCATGCAAGCTACGGAACTGTTCCTGCAAGCGCATCAGCTTGAAATCCAGACCACCAATCTGGGCCACATACGCACGCAAACGCTGCATGCCGCCATCATTCAAAGCCAGCATGGCGTCCCAGGCTTCGGCCGGATCACTTAATTGCTGTGCCAGTAGCGGGTTTTCGATAAAGCTACCACGCATGCGCCCCATTTTCTCGGCCACGGATGCCGTAATGGATAGCTCCCGGCTTTCGGTGTCCAGATCAATAAAGGGGGTGGGCATGCCGGGCTTGCGCACCAGGAAGGTGTTGGAGAACGGCTGGTCCGGACGCCATTGCTGCAACCATTCGCAGTGGCCGAAACGCTCTTTGAAACTCATCTTCATCAAGCCGTCCCAGCTATCGCGCACCTGGGCGTCGTCCTGAATCAGAGAGGCGCCGATACGCTTGTCGAACATGGTGATGGCCCACATCAGGCCCACTTTACGGTTCTGACGTTCCTGAGGCGTGGCACCTTGAGTGCGATGGACCCAGCGTGTCAGCACGGGCTCTACGTCTTTCACATCGCTTTGCTTGTCCGAAGCGGTACACATGACCAGGCCATTCATTTCCTGCTGGTCGGTATAGCGTTCAAACAGATAAGCCACCTTGCCGCGCAGAATCAGTTGCGAAGCGGGGTTGCCACCGCTGCTTTCCGAAGCGGCACCGGCATCCTGCACGGAGCGAATATTCAAGCGACCGCGGTAACCGGGGAAGTCCAGCAGATCCACCTTGTCCACGCCGCCGCCCTGGGTTTCACCAATCAGGGGGAAGGTCAGTTCCACCGTCAGCGCCGCCAGGTGGGCCAAAGGCACTTCCACCGCCTGGGCGGCCACAACGGGCTGGCCGTCCTGCTCGCGCACGGGCAAGACGCTCAGGCTTTTCTCGGTGGCACTGCCCAGGGATTCGAGCACGTCCACGTTCATGATGCTATCTTGCTGCACAAAGCCATCGCCTTCGCGACGGATCAGCGCCGTCAGCGGTGCGTAGACCTTGCTGGGATGCCCCAGAGCCTGCAGCACTTTGGCCAGGCCGATATAAAGCTCGCTCAGCTCAGCCTGCTCGCCCCACAAGATGGAGAACAGCTGTGCCCGGTCTTCCAGACGCAAGGCGGGGGCCAGATTGATGACCTCCGGCCAGTAAGTGCTGTCCAGCAAACGAGTGGTATTGCCAAAGCTGCTGCGCACGTAGTCCCACAGGGACACGGCATCATCAGCGCTCAAGCCTGCATCGTTCGCACCGGCACGGCTCTTGAGCGATTCGATCAAGGCCTTGATGCGGTCTGCGGCAAAGGTGTAGCCGATCTGTTCCTTGTCAAAGTCATTGAAGTAACTATTGACCAGGATTTTCACCATATCGACTTCAGAGAAAATCTGCAGTTCGACGGGATAGGCATCCGGGCCTGCGGTGGCATTGCGGCTAAAGCGCGTCACCAGACCCGTGGCTTCCTTGCCGCCCCCTGGCGGGTTCACATGGCGCAGGAAGTCGATGGTTTCCCCGCCGTAATTGGTTTCCAGACGGCCATTGCCACCGGCGGCAAGACTGGAAATCAGGTAAGACTTGCCCGCCTGCGACAGGCCAAAAAAACCAATCGTCATGGGGCGGCCCGAGACCACGCCCAGACTGCGGGCGGTATTGCGGGCACGGCGCAGTTCCAGCACCAGACTATCGGCCTGCGCGTTCAGGCGCTGCGATGAACCGCGAGCCTGCATCACCCAGTCAATGGCCTGTCCGGCACCTTGGTATACGTTCTGCCAGTCCTGGCACAAATCCTGCTGTAAGGTCGTCATGTCCATCATTTGAGCACTACGCTCCCGCTATCGAGCCAATATGGAGAATCACCCAGGCCTGCTTCCAGCATGGTGTTGAGCTGGATACGGACGGCCCCTTTGGACACGCCACTCAGTTTGAAGTCTCGGGGTGCCGAGTTCTTGATCTTCAGACGATCGCTGATCAAACGGCGTCCTTGCCCACCTTGGGACGCCTTGTCCACCATCAAGGTCACTTCCATGGATGGCAGCTGGCCATCATCGTCGGGCGCATCGGCCATCTGGCGACGCACCTTCTCGTTCAGGTGCAGGTAATACAAGGGCGAGGCGGGCCAGCGCTCTACATCCAGTTGTCGATAACCCAGGCGCAGATAGCTGCCCTGCATGAGCAGATGGTAGCCATCGGAGTCTTCACTGCTGACGCTTTCCAGCGTCACCATTTCCTCGCGGGTATCGGGGTCCATCTGGAGCACGTCCTTGTAGACAATGTCCTGATCCTTGATCTGATTATTGGAGTCAATAATCCCGATGTGACGCAGGGTGGAACGCGGGCGCAGATTCGATACTTTGAAATTGAACTGGTCAATATTCATGTTGTAGCAAAGCAGGCACAACATGGCGCCCACCGAGGCCGTGCTCTTGGGATCGTCGATCCGACCATTGGTATGGAAGGGATACCAACTGCCCGTACGGTAATTGTGCAAAGGCAGCAAGCGCGCAGGCGATACCGGCATTTGCGAGCGCACATAGGCTTGTACACCCGGCAGACGCGAAGGACGTCCGGCCATCAGCACAATGTCGCAATCGTAGTAATTCAGCACTTCGCAGAAGGCGCGCAAGGGATCGTTGATGTTCAGAGAACCGCTGACCAGACCCTGGTGCAAATGGGCCAGATCAAAAGGCTGTTCAACCTTGGCCAATTCCAGATCGACGCGCTGACCGGCATGCTTGTGCAACTCGTCCAGCACGTACTGAACCACCTTGCTGGAGACCCGTGGCAAGGCATCGGCCGAACCTGCCGACGCGTGTGACAACGGTGCATTGGCCTGATCGCCCTGCAAGTGCTCGAACTCCAGCAACTCGCCCCACGGCAAGGACTGGACGGCACGCGGGTCTTCATGCGGGTCGTAGGCTTCGTAGCGTTTCAGGAACTCCAGGCCCAGCGGTACAAAGACCTGCAAGGCCAGTTGCTGACGCAAGACGGCTTTATCGGCATCGGCTTTTTCATTGCCGCACAGGCGCGACAGGAACACATCCGTGTCTTCCACACCGGCATGACTCAAGGCATCTTCAAAGGCGGGCAGCACATAGCGCTGGATGACGTCCAGCAAGATGTCATCACCGGCCACGCGGAAGCTGTCGCGGAAACGCTGTTTGGGCGAGATGGTCAGGTTGCTACCACCGCCCGCCCCTGCCGGGCGACGCAAGGTGTAGTCACTGATCACGATATCGGTGGTACCGCCGCCAATATCAATAATGCCCAGCGTCAGTGTTTCCCGATCTTCCTTGTAGGGGGCGGCAACTGCATCAAAGAACTCGTCAGCATGGCCAGCGAAGTTCTGGGTAATTTCAGTAAACAGGTAGACCAACTGAGAGCTGGTGGCCTCGTCCCATTCCACCCGGAACTCGGGCAGAGGTACGCGCAGATTCTCCGGCATGCGGCCCGACTCGGAAGGCTCCAGACTATAAGGGTCTTCTTCGCCTTGATACCAGTCCATACTGGTCCACAACAGACCAATGGCCTGACGCAGACGTTCAGCCAGCAAGCTGCGTTCTACCAAAGGCATGCCGGGCGGCACGGTCAGGACAATATTGCTCAAGCGGCGAGGCTTGTTGGAGTGACCTTGGCGTACCCGCTGGGCCGGGCTGTTGATTTGCAGCAGCGCCTGGGCCAGCACCTCAGTCAGCATGAAAGTCATGACCGAGCTGCGCGAATAGAAAGGCTCGAACACCGGCAGGCGGTCGTCTTCGTCCAGAGTGTACAGGGCTTCGCCACGCTCATCGATATGCAGGGAGAACGGTGCCGCCAGGGCACGCGGCTCTGCATCGGAGCGGTCGTACTGCTGGCTGAAACGCCAGCCGTGCTTGTACTCGTTTTCGTCCCACAAGTAGCGCTTGGGGCTGGACAGCCCGGTCGTGCCCTCGGTGCCGCGACGGCGAGCAGCTAGGCGCGCGGCCTCATCCCCGACACGCACTAAAGTGGGCCAGGAAAAGGCGGTGGGGCGTCCGCTTTTCAGGGACAAGTGGTTCTTGCCGAAGTCCGTCTGCGCAAACTCCACGCGACTTTCAAAGGGCTTGCTGTACACCTGATGCGGATGCGACAAGTCCCGCAGTTGCAGCACATAGTTCTGCCGCAAGCCGGAGTCGTCCTGACCGTGGTTTTCAATCAGAATCCCGCAAGTGCGCGAGTTCCCAACGTCCAGCACCAAGTCCACAGGAATGACCTGTTCACTTTGCCAGTTGGCGGCCAGCACCTTGATGTCCGGCAGGCGTACCCAGGCTTCAGAGCGACCATCCACACACTCATGCGGTGGTGCGAACAGGCTGAGCAAATTCAGGAAATGCAGCTGGGCCGAACGCAAGGCGTTCACGTCTTCGCCAAAGTCGATATTGCGCGTTTTGTTGACGTTGTCTTTATAGACTTCCAGCAACCATTCCTGCACCCAGTCGCGGTTCAGGAACCAGTCCATATGGGCGCTGTCGCAGGCAATGCGGAACAAGGCCCCGGCATTGATGTCTTCACGCAAGGGGGCCAGGTAGGCCGCACCCTCGGTCAGGTCCACCACGCTGGTATCGCAGGCAACCGTAATACGGTGTGTATTGCCGTCGCGATCGGGCGTTTCCAGACGCACGACGCGCAGACGGCTCCAGCTGGCCGGGCCATGGTCAAAGCGATGCGGTGCCACAAAGCGCACATAGGGCACGGGCAGCCACAGGCCATCGAACAGATCCAGGGTGCGGCTCAGAGAGACATCGCATTCCTGATCATTGCGACCGCCACCCTGGTACACCCCAACCTCGCCTTCAGGCTGATGGAACAGGGTTTGTTCCTGGCCAAACTGCAAGCCTTCAAACAGGAAACGCCAGTTCTGGCCGTTCGTGCTGAAGAAAGAATGGTTCAAGGTGCCCAGCTTCTTGCTGCCCAAAGTGGGAGCGTTGATGTCAAAACCGAAGTCCATGAACTGGACTCCGGTGTTTTCAATCAAAGTAACCAAGCCATCGTGTTTGAGTAATTCAGGCAACATAAGATTCAAGCACTCATCATTCGGATTGCTGCAAGATCAAAGGAAAGGCATTGGAGCCGTACATGCCCGCACATTGGGCAGCTGCGCCCGCTGCGCCGGGGTCGCACACAATCTTGGGCATATCGTAAGCGGCATTGTCCGTGCACTTTGCGGCGGAATTGGCATTCAAAATCAAGCGACCCTGCTCAGACGACGCAGACACGGGAGCTTCACACTGAACGCCGTCGCCACGCTTGATCTGCACATTGCCTGCACCGTCTTTCAACTGATATTGCAGTTGCACGGGTTTGCCGGTCTGGCTGTCTTGCACACCCATGCGGGCAGCCCACTGGCCATTCAGGAAATCCATCTTGCCGGACTGCAAAGCATCAGGCGGCACCACCAAGGAACCGGCAGGGGCAGCAGGCGTGGCCGGAGCAGCCGGGTTGGCATCCGGTGTTGGGGGCGCGGCAGGATCAGCAGGCGGGCTTGCCGGGTCTTGCGGCAATTCAGGCGGTTGAGGATTGGCGTCTGCGCCGGGTTCGGCTGGCGGTGTAGGCGGCGTGGTATCAGGAGCCTGCCCCGCATCCGGAGCACCCGCTGCGGCAGGAGCATCCGCCCCCGGAGCGGCAGCCCCTGGTGCTTCAACACCGGGAGCGGTACCACCACCCGTGGCGCCTGGAACCAATGGAACGGTGCCCGTGGGGACAAGGCCTGTCGCATCCACACGACCATTCGGTAGCAAGGCGCCAGCATCCAGTTTGGGCAAGGACCAGCCCAGCCAATTACGGACTTTCTCGGGCAAGTAGCTGCCTACGCTGGAAGTGAAGGAACCCAAAGGGGTATCGGGCACAACCGGCGTGGTGCACCAGCGCAAACCGAACAAGAGCAAGGCCAGCAGCAAGAGCAAAGCCAGCAAACGCCACCACCAGCGGGACCACCAACTGGCGGCCACCGGGGCCACGACAGGGGCCACCACGGGCTCGACGGGCGGCACCACAGGTGGAGCCACCACAGGCGCGACTTTAGGCGCAGGCATCAAAGGCAGCAAGGGGTCCTGATTCTGATCTGCACCGTGATGCAGAAAACCCCAGAAGGTCAACACGGGCTTGCCGTTGACCAGATACACAAAGTTGTCGTCCGGGAAATAAAGCACGCGGCGCAGCAAGCTGGAGAACAAGGCCTTGTCGCCCAAAGCCTCTTGCTCTTCGGCATCCATGCTTGGGGTCATCTCGTTCAACCGGGCCTGAAAAGCACTTAATTGCTTCAGGCCCTCTTCGCGTTCTTGCTCGGTAGCGGCGGTCCAGGGTACGACCTGGCCAGAGACCGGGCTGTACCAATCCAGCGTGGAACCCGTTTCATTGCTTTGCGGAATCGCCAGATGGTCGGCAAAGTTGCCAGCCCGACGGCGCAAGGCTTCTCGCAACTGTAAAGCGGAGCGAAATACCGGTCGGCCGCCCTCACCTAAAGCCATGAAAGCATCGGCACGGCCACTGCGCAGTAAAACCCCTTGCTTCATTGAGTTCCCGAAGAAAAAAAAGAAACATAGTACAACAAATAGGAAGTATCAAAGCCTCTGGAAAAGGCCCATTCATAGGGCGTACACCATGAAAAAAAACGGGCTTTGAACCTTAAAGATTCCTGAACAGCAAAAAGAACTCAAGGTCGCTTTAGCCCTTGCGTTCTAAATAGATAGAGAAATCCTCAAACAGAGTTACGGCAAAAAACATAAAAAATGTACAACTCTGTACATGAAACAAAAACAATATTCATCCAATAGCCAAGGCACTGATTTTTTTAATTAAAACAAAAGTCCAATTCCAGCCTGATCCGGCGAACAAACCAGCATCGCCAAAAACCAGCGCCAGACCCTGCCCGCTTGCCCCTTCGTTTCCCCTCCACCCGGGCAAGCCAACAAAAAGCCACCATCCCGAACATTCAGCTCCTTGTCATAGACCTTTCACGTTGAGCCACTAGCATGAGCGCTACCCCCACAACTCAGCCTTGGCGCTATTGATCACTATGAGCAAACATATCTCCGACAAGACTGTACGTAACGTCAGTCAGAACACCCCTTTTAGTGAAATTCTGGAAAAAAGCATGTCACGCCGTGCCGTGATGCGCGGTGGCCTGGCGGCCGCACTGGCCACCATGACCAGCTTTGGTCTGGCAGGCTGTGATAGCGGCAGCACGGGTGGCAATTCCACTGGTAACGGTGGCGGCGAGAACCCGAACCCCGGCCCCGGCCCTGATCCAGAACCACCAGCAAGCGTCAAACTGGGTTTTGAATCCCTGCCCACTTCCATGACCGACGGCTGTGTCGTGCCTCCCGGCTACATTGCCCATGTGCTGGCCCCTTGGGGTACGCCGATCAATGACAATGCCCTGCCCTGGGACAAGAACGGCAACAACAGCTCCAACGACCTGCTCAATTCCATGGGCATGCACCATGACGGCATGCACTTCTTCCCCCTGGAAGGCAGCTCTACCGAGGGCCTGCTGGCCGTCAACCACGAATACATTGATGAAAAAGCCCTGCACCCCAATGGCCCGACCCTGGTCAATGGCAAGCGCCCGGCTGAAGAAGTACGCAAGGAAATCAACGCCCACGGTGTCGCCATCATCCATATTCGCCGTAGCAATGGCCGTTGGGACATCGTTCAGAACTCGCGCTACAACCGTCGCTTTACCTCTGCCACTGCCATGAAACTGGCTGGCCCTGTTGGCGGCACGGACTGGGTCAAGACCCCCTTCTCGCCCAACGGCACGCAAGTGCGCGGTACCAACAATAACTGCGGTAACGGCACCACCCCCTGGGGCACCTACATCACCGCTGAAGAGAACTGGGCGGCCTGCTTTGTCAACACCGGCAATCGCCCGCCTCACCAGCAGCGTGTGGGCGTATCGGCTGGCCCCGTTGGCCGCTACCAGTGGGAAACGGCTGCCAAGGATCCTTCGGAAGTCCTGGGCGAATTCGCCCGCTTTAACGTGACCGAAACCGGCGCCAGCGCAACCGAGGACTGGCGCAACGAAGTCAACGGCTTTGGCTACCTGGTCGAGATCGACCCTTACGACCCCAACAGCATTGCCACCAAGCGCACCTCCATGGGTCGCTTCGCTCACGAAGGCTGTGCCTACAGCAAGCCTGAAGCCGGCAAACCCCTGGCTTTCTACAGTGGCGACGATTCGCGCTTTGAATACGTTTACCGCTTCGTGTCCGAAGCCAACTGGGACCCGAAAGATGCCCAGCGCACCGACCGCTTGGCCGTGGGCGCCAAATATCTGGACAAGGGAACCTTGTATGTTGCCCGCTTCAATGAAGACGGCTCGGGCGAATGGCTGGCACTGACGGGCACAAGCAAAGGCAAGGATGGCGGCACCTTGTCCGACAAGTTCAAAACCCTGGAAGAAATCCTGATCAACACCCGTGGCGCAGCGGACTTTGTGGGTGCCACCCCGATGGATCGCCCCGAGTGGACGGCCACCCACCCCAGCAACGGAGACATCTACCTGACGCTGACCAACAACACCAGCCGCAACGCATCGTCCGGCACCAACGCCGCGAACCCGCGACTGAACAACGTCAACGGTCACGTTATTCGCTGGCATGACGAACCCGGTTCGAACAAGTTCAAGTGGGATATCTTCGTATTCGGCTCGGATTCGGGTGCGGACGCAGATACCAACCGCTCGGGCCTGACCGATCTGAACCAGTTGGCCAGCCCTGACGGTCTGGGCTTCGACAGCCGAGGCATTCTGTGGATTCAGACCGACAACGGCATCGACGGCGGACGCAAAAACAATGTTGCCCGCGCCACCAACGACCAGATGCTGGCCGTTATCCCCGGCGCCCTGGCAGACAGCTCGGGCACCGGCCCGGCCATCAACGCCAGCAACCAGTCCGATCTGCGTCGCTTCTTTGTAGGCCCGAACGAAGCCGAAATTACGGGCTTTGCCATGACGCCGGACCACACCAGCCTGTTCCTGAACATTCAGCACCCGGTGAACTGGCCGGCCTACGATACGCATGACGCCACCGTGGTCAGCATGAATACGGTACGCCCGCGTTCTTCGACCGTAGTGATACAGCGTGCGGATGGCAAGCCTATTGCTGTGTAAACGCAAGGGCGGCTTCGCGGTTTGAATCCGCCCGAGTCTGTTTTAGCTAAGTTTTTTCAATGCGGGGCCGTCAATAGATGGCCCCGCTGCTTTTTTAGACCATGCAATTCAAACAAGGCCTCTGGATTGTTTGCTGCGGCACAAAGCCCTCTGTTCCATTTCCGATCACCGGACAGGGAAAAATCTGGACTCAGAGCCAGAAAACGAAAGCAAACAGCTTGCTTGGCACACCGGGCCACCATGCTTGAAGCCGCGGAAATCAAGGCTTCAAGACAAGGTTGAGAAAATTTTCTCAACAGGCCCCTAAAGAGTTTTTTGCCCCATCCGTTAATGGTGCTGTACAGGAAGAACGCAGTGTGTCGAATGCGCGATCAGCCCCCTGGGGCCTAGCAGAACGCCAACGCTTTCCTGGGCAAAGGGCGAAACCGTTTCGCCGCTCTACTCAACATTGGGAGTTACCATGTCTGTTATCAATACGAACTCGCTTTCCCTCGTTGCCCAAGGCAATCTGAGCAAATCGCAAGGCGCACTGGGTCAAGCCATTGAGCGTCTGTCCTCCGGTCTGCGCATCAACAGCGCTAAAGACGACGCCGCCGGTCAGGCTATTGCCAACCGCTTCACCTCCAACGTGAACGGTCTGACACAAGCTTCCCGCAACGCCAACGACGGTATCTCTATCGCTCAGACAACCGAAGGTTCGCTGAACGAAATCAACAACAACTTGCAGCGCATCCGTACTCTGAGCGTGCAAGCGACCACCGGCACCAACTCCGACACCGACTTGGCTTCGATCCAGGCTGAAATCAACCAGCGTCTGGCCGAAATCAACCGCGTTTCCGAGCAAACTCAGTTCAACGGCGTGAAAGTTCTGGCCAAAGACCAGTCCCTGGCCATTCAAGTTGGCGCTAACGACGGTGAAACCATCTCGGTTAACCTGAAGCAGATCGACTCCGGCACCCTGGACCTGGAAGGTCTGGACGTGTCCAGCCTGGCCAAGAAATTCGACGCTACTTCGTTCGAACTGGCTGCTGCTACTGGTACTGGCACCGCTGCCGTTCCAGCTCAAATGGGCGACTCCAAAACTGCCGTAACCGTTACTGGCGGCGGCTCCTTGATGACCATCAAGGGCACGGCTGGCACCGCTGGTGGTACCGGCGCTGTTGCTGACGCTCACTACATCGTGAAAGACGGCAAAGCCTACGCTGCCACCGTTACCGGTGATGCAACGGCCAACACCGTGACTGCCACTGTTAACGGCGACGCCATCACCGACGAAGCTGTTCTGGCCAAAGTCACCCCACTGGCAGCCATCGACAAGGCTATCCAGGACGTGGACAACCTGCGCTCCGACCTGGGTGCGGTGCAAAACCGTTTCGAGTCCACCATCGCCAACCTGAACAACACGGTTACCAACCTGTCCGCTTCGCGTTCGCGTATTGAAGACGCCGACTACGCAGTCGAAGTCTCGAACATGACTCGTGCTCAGATCCTGCAACAGGCTGGTACTTCGGTTCTGGCTCAAGCCAACCAGGTTCCACAAACTGTTCTGTCGCTGCTGCGCTAAGCCGCTCGATAGTCTAGCCCTGGCTAGTCCTGCTTGATCAAGCAGGTATTACGCTCCTTTATCCACGGATAAGGGAGCGTTTTTTTTTGATGTAATGAGCCTTTTTATCCTGCAGGAAGCCAGCCCCATGACGCGCCCCAAGCAGCCCCGCTCCACAAGCGGTATCCCGCCCCAGACGGCACAAACCATCCTGAATCTGCTGGACCGCAATCAATGGGACCAGGTCGAGCCCCTGCTGATCAAGCTGCGCCAAAAGCATGGTGACGATTTTCGCTTGCTGGTGTGGCACGGCGATACGCTGCGGGGTCTGGAACGCTTTCCGGAGGCCATCACGCTTTATCGCCAGGCACTGGAACTGGAACCACAGGACAATGAAAGCCTGACCTTAAGCCTGGCCATGTGTTTGCGCAAAGAGGGCCAGCTGGATGAGGCCCTGCGCTTGTCCGGCCAGGTTATTCAGCTTCGCCCTGACTACGCTGGCGCCTGGGCCTTGCAAGGGGATATCTACAAGGATCAGGAGCTACTGACCCAAGCCCGCGATGCCTATCTGGAAGCGCTCAAACATGCAGCCGCCCCCTTGAATGCGCTGCTCTATGTGAAGCTGGCCCCGTTCACCCCGCTCCCCCCCGAACCCGCCATCCTGCAAGCCCTGGAGGCGTTTACTAACGAGGCAGAGCAACCCATCAATGACCGCGCCAATGTACTCGCCACCTTGGGCAAGATCTGGCTGGATGCGCAAGAACCCGACAAGGCATTTGAGTACTACCGAAAAGCGAATAACCTCATCAAAGGCGCGTTCACAACCCCTCCCAAAAGCTTGATTCCCCAAGTCAATGGACTGCGTGTGAACTTTACGGCGGAGCTGTTCAAAGCCCTGTCCCCGTTTGGCGTGCAATCCGCCCCACAGATTTTCATCACGGGCTTTTCCCGCTCAGGAAAAAGCCTGGTCGAATCCCTGTTTCGCAGCGCCGCCAATGTCCGTCTGACCGGCGAGAGCCTGCAACTGGACCTATATAGACAAAACGTCCTGACGCGCTTTCAAAACAATCTCGAAAACTATCTGACCGCCCAGACCCCCAGCTCTATTCAACAAGACGCTCACACCTATCTGAGCACCTTGAAAAATGACGGCAAGGTCAACATCTCCACCTTGCCTTCCGACCTATGGAACCTGGGCTTTATCGGCTTGTGGCTGCCCAAAGCCCCTATTATTTTTTGTGTACGTGGTCTGCTGGACCTGGGGGCCACGGTGTACTGCCAGCAATACAAATCTTTTGAAGGCAATCACTACAGCTACGACTTGCCGACCTTGGGCGAACATATCGCACTTTACGAACACATGATGGCGCATTGGGCCCAGGTCCTGCCCAACCCCGTTTTCCTGGTTGACTACGAAGCCCTGGTTCGTGATCCTCAGACTGTCATGGACAATCTGTTTGAACAGCTGGGTCTGGAGCGCCAGCAGTCTTATACGGATACCGTTGCAGCCAACGCCAGCATGGCCAGCGAGATTGGCCCGATCAACTCTTTTGATGCTGCCATGCCCATGACTGACCGTTTTATCGGTTTTGGAGAGCGTTTTCGCGAACAGCTGACGCCTATGGTTCAGCGTTATCAGTCAACCTGCCAAGAGCTGGCCCAGGAACAGCCGGCCAACATGGTCGACTTGCCTGCACAACTGAAGGTCCGCAACACCGAGCCTGACAGTGCTCCGGCAGAAGCCGACTTCAGCTGGCTGCTGTCACAAGTGATCACCATCGCGGACAACAGCTCGCATCTGCTACGACAACAAAAAGCGCAGGACCTGGTCGAGTCTGGCGCCTGCACCTTGCTCAGCTTCGATCCGTCCGGCGAACTTGCCCCGCTCGCGCAAGCGCTGGACAAGCCATCCCTGCACTACCTCCCCCAAGCGCTGCTGGGAGATGGTCAGCCCAGCACCTTGTATCTGGCGTTGGACGCGGCCTATAACAGCACCCTGCCTCCTGCAGCCAATCAGCCAGGCCCCGCCTATCTGGCACAAAAAAACATGACACTGGCTCAGCTGCCCGTCACCACCTATGCGCTGGACGCCATTGAAGGACTGGACTGGCTGGATTATCTGATTCTGGACGGCGTGTACGACCACGCCACGATTCTGGAGCATGGGAGCCAGCGTCTGAGCAATGCCTTGCTGATTCAGGTCAGTGTCGCCCTGGTCGCAACACAGCAGGGGCAAACGGATCTGGCAACCGTGCTGCAATGGGCCGATCAACATGGTTTCCGTCTTCTGCGTCTGATCGATGAACAGCTCGAACAACACATGCCTGCCCGCCCGGATCTGGCCTTGCAACCGGCCGGCAGTCAGTTGCGCCGAGCCTCTGTCTTGCTGGTTCCCAGCTACCAGCGTCAGGCCCAACTAAGCCCCACACAAATCCTGAAGCAGGCTTTCTTGCTGGATACGGTGCACGACATTCATGATTTCAGCTACGAACTGCTGCTGCAAATTGACCCGACACTGGCGGAACGCTACCTGAAAGCCCGCGGCTACTTGGAGCCCAAACGCCATGGGCCCGATCTGCGCGAAATTCAGCATATTCGTCAAATGCTGCACACCAGCGACTTGCCCGTGCCCCGCCATCAGACACGCAAGTGGGTCGAGCAATATCCTGCTGACCCGCTGGTCCAAAGCTTGTACGCTGAATGCCTGTCCTGGTCAGGACACCATCGCTCCGCTATTTTGACAATTCAGGAAGCCATCTCCAAAGCTCCAGACGAATTGGTACTTCGTCAAACCTATATAGACATCATGAATCGAGCCGGTATGTGGTGGGAGGCCATCGACCTTGCCCGTGCGCTGCATGTTCGGTACCCGGAACGACAAGACGTTCAGGCACAGTGGTGGAGCACGCTGACCGAACAGGCCAGGCCCGATGCTCAAGAAGTGAACGAAGCCCTGTCACGTAGCCAAATCGCCGCACAAGACATGACGACAGCAAAACAAATAGAGCACCATGCCACCCGTGGTCGTCTATTGGCGCACAGCCAACAATGGGAGCAGGCCTGGCAAGAGCACGAGCAAGCCTTGCTTCTGGCGCAAAACAGCCAGGGCCCCGAACTGGCTCGCCCCTTGATTGCCAAGGCCGACAGCCTGTATGAGGCTGGTCTGATCAATGAAAGCTGCGAGCATCTTTGGCAAGCCTGCGCTACCTACCGTTATTCGCCATACACCGTCCACGCCTACCGCAAGCTCAATGCACGCTTACCGGAGAGCACGCAAGCAGACCTGCAAAGCATTGCCGCCCTGCACCAGAAAATCGAGCAAATCTGGGCGGGATACAAGCAAGACAATCTGCAGTACGCCTTTGGGGACTTCGGTCTGCCCTACCAGGGCTTTGAGCCGCTGAAGCTGGCGGGCTCACGACCTGCCATGCAGCGACTGGAGACCTACGGCCTGCAAGAGCTGCTGCCCGCCCATGCCAGCGCCCTGGATATTGGCTGCAATCATGGCTTCTTGCTGATGGGTCTGGCGCCGCGCCTGTCCTATGGTCTGGGTTTTGACATCAGCCAAAGCTGCATTGACGTTGGCAAGGCGGTGGCAGAGCACCTGGGGCACAAGCACATCGAACTGAGCAGCCAGCCCTTTGATGACTTCAAATCCAAACAACGCTTTGACCTGGTCATTGCCTGCGCGGTGCATCACTGGATTGGCGTGCCTTTGTCCGAATTTGGCACCAAGCTGTTCAACTTCTGCAAACCGGGTGGGCTGGTCCTGCTGGAAAGCCAGGGAACACGAGAAACCACACGTACGGAAGTGGATTTCGAGGCCAAAGCCACAACCATGGCCAGCGCCGGATTCACCGTCATTCGCAAAGGCAGCCTGTGCGATGACGGCATCAACTACCGGGAGTTCTGGATTTTGCAGCGCAAGAAGTAAGCGGCAAACTCTGCAACAAAGAAAAAGCCAGCCTGAGGGCCGGCTTTTTTCTACCCACCCCACTCCCGCAAGGCTTCGGGCAATAACGTCAATCTGTATTTTGTGGGCTGCCGCTCAGAGCTGCTCAAGATCAACCGCCGTATCCTTGACGGCCAGCCGTCGACGCAGCAGCTCATCCAGATCCTGCTTGGCCATGTCCTCCTCGACCAAAACCTCAAACAAACGAGGTGTCACCCTACAAAAGGCAGGCCGGTTATGGTTCAACACGAACTTACAACAACACCTGAAATTCCGCGCTATCGGAAATGGCATCCCACTGGTCTTTCGCCAGACTGGCGCGGATACGGGCCACGGCCTGGCTGCGCAGTTGGGATACACGCCCTTCTGTCACGCCCAACACCAGAGCAATTTCCTTCTGGTTCAGGTCCTGCTCGAATTGCAGCGCGAACAGCAATTTTTCACGTTCGGGCAGTTGGTCGATGGCGGTAATCAGGGCTTGTCGCAAACCCTGGGAGGTCAGCAGGTTCAGGGGATTGTCGAAGTACGCCTGCTCACGCGTGCTGTCTTCCAGAAACTCCAGCGCATCGGCGGAGGGATCCGCGTGGCGTTTCAGGTCTTCGTAGTGAATCACCTGCACGCCGACCGCTTCATCCAGCAATTCGTAGTAATCGTCCATGCTCATGGACAGCGCTTCGGCAATTTCAGGCTCGGTAGGCTCGCGCAGCAGTTCCTGACGCAAGCTGCTGACGGCCACTTCGATCTGGCGCGCTTTGGAGCGCACGCTACGCGGCAGCCAGTCCTGGCTGCGCAATTCGTCCAGCATGGCTCCGCGGATTCGGGTGACGGCATAGGTCTCAAACTGGGCCTCGGCCACCACCTGATACCGGCGCACCGCGTCCAGCAGACCCATCATGCCCGCCTGCATCAAATCATCCAGCTCGACACTGGGAGGCAGGCGCGACACGAGCTGGAGCGCTTGGCGGCGCACCAATGGGGCGTACTGCTCAACCAGGACGTCTTCTGAACGAGGCATGGACAGGCACGAATCCGGACAATAAAGATTGAGCTATTTTGCCTGCCAGCCCTGCCACACAGTCCCCAAATCAAACAGTCTTTCGCCATCTTGTTCAGGCTTTAAACGGGCCTGACCGGGCCAAAAACCAAAATATCTCCTAAAGATACGCGCGTGGGTGCCGTAATTGGAGCGTTACAGGTGCCAAGCCCTGCCCTTTTTGCTGGCCTGCCACCAAGCCCCTTTTGGAGTGATGTCATGATCAACTCAGTTTCATCTCAAACGACGGCCTTGGTGCCCCTGGCCTCCCCTGTGGAGCAAAACCCCGGCACCCCTATGCCTTCTGCAGCCACCACGGTGACTCCCATCAAGGAAAGCAGTACCGATACCCAGTTGCAGCAACGCTGGCCCGATAAACGCGAGCCCGTGCCCGGCATGGTGAACACGCTGGACGACACCCTGGACCAGATCAACAACTCCCTGCAGGCCTGGTCCACCGGCATTCGCTTCAATATGGACGATGAAGCCCAGCGTCTGGTGGTCTCGATTGTGGACAACACGACCGGCGAGGTTCTGCGCACCGTCCCTTCTGACGCGGTGATCCAGATTGCCAAGATGATCGTTCAGTTGCAGGGCAACCAAGTCAGCGTGAAGGTCTAAAAACCAAACTGGCATCGAAACTTCCCATTGACATGGGCTTTGCGCGCGACACATTCGCGACAAAATAGGACACTACAGGAGTATTTGATATGGCTATTTCTTCAATTGGCGTGGGCTCGGGTCTGAAGCTGGACGAGTTGCTGGAAGATCTGCGCAAGACGGAAAAGAAGAGCCTTGCTGTCATCCAGAACCGCCAGGTTGCCAATACCAACAAGATTTCAGCCTACGGTCAGCTCAAAAGCAGTCTGGCGGAACTCCAGACTGCCGCCAAGGCACTGAACTCGGAAGACTCGTTTGGCGCGGTCAAAGTCACTGCCAATAGCGAAAACATCAAGGTGACCGGCAAACCCCAGGCAGCCCCCGGTCAGTACGTGATCAAGGTCGATAATCTGGCGACTCGTCAAACCCTGACGGCCCCCGCCCATGAATCCCGCGACACCGCAATTGGCGAAGGCGGGCAAATTACCGTTCGTCTGGCCAATGGCACCGAACACACCCTGGACCTGAAAGGGCAGGACACGTCCTTGCAGGGCGTGATGAACGCCATCAATGCCGACCCCGATCTGGGCATGAAAGCCACTATTATCAATACTGGCGACCCGGACGAGCCCTACCGCTTGCAATTGTCAGCCGGTGCAACCGGGGAAGCCGCCTCGATCAGCTCGATTCGCGTGGACGGCAATAACGAACTGGCCGATGTGCTCAGTTTTGATGCCAGCAACCCGGCCGCCAGCGGCTTTGAGCAAACCAAGGCACTGAACGCCAAGCTGACCGTGAACGGCATTGCCATCACCAGCCAGAGCAATACCCTGAAAGATACGATCGAAGGTCTGGAAATCACACTGAACAAGGCCGGTGATGAACCGATCAATGTGGAGGTCGCCAAAGACGATAGTGTGGCTACCAAAGCGGTAAAAGACTACGTCGACGCCTACAACAAGTTCAACAAATCGATTCGCGCCCTGACCGCCTACAACGTCGATCTGAAACAAGGCGCCGCCCTGACCGGCGACTCCATGGCCCGTGAAGCACAAAACGCCATGCGCGACGCCACCCTGGGCTTTGTGCCCGGCGAAGGCGAGATCCGCTCCATGGTGGGCTTGGGCATCAACATCGACCCCAAGACAGGCGATCTGCAACTGGACGAGAAAAAGCTCAATGAAGTCCTGAAGACCAATATGGCGGACGTCAAGAACATGTTCGTGGGCGAGAACAGCGTTGCCGGTCGCGTACAGGCGGCGGCAGACGAGTTCATCAAGAAAGGCGGCCGTATTGATAACGCTCAGGAAGGTGCCGAAAAAGTCGGCAAGAAGCTGCAAGACCAATTCGACGCCGCCGACCAGCGTATCGAAAACAAGATGGAAGCCTACCGCAAGCAGTTCGTCCAGCTGGACGTGATGATCAACCGCATGCAAGGCACCAGCAACTACTTGAGCCAGCAACTGTCCATGCTGGGCAATATGAACAGCAATAAATAAACCCCTATGAGCTATCCTGCCCCTTCCCGTCGTTTTGGCCAACAATCGGTTCGCGCCTACGCTCAAGTAGGTCTGGAAACCGAGGTCTTGAGCGCAAGCCCGGAACACCTGATTACCCTGTTATTTAACGGTGCTCGCACCGCCATGCTGCAAGCACGCTTGCATATGGAACAGGGCAATATTGCCGGGCGGGGGCAGTCTTTATCGAAGGCTATTGATATTGTCGATAGCGGCCTGAAAATGGCGGTCGATACCGAAAAGGGCGGAGAGCTGGCCCGCAATCTGGTCGCCACCTACGACCTGATCCTGCACAATCTGATGCTGGCCAACCTTCGCAATGACGCGGAAAAGCTGACGCTGGCCGAGCGTTTGCTGACCGATATTGCCGATGCCTGGCGCAGCAATGTTGATACCCAACGTGCCAAGCAGCCAGCTTGACTCCGGGGCTCGCAGGACAGGTTCTGTTCCTGACCCGCACCTCCAACCTCCTTTGCGCCTTTAGCGCCTGGTACGAACATGAGCGATACCTCTAACCCGATCGTCGATCAATATCAAATTATCGCCAGCATCACCCGTCACATGCTGGAGCTTGCCCAAACGGCACGCTGGGAGGATGTGTTTGAACAGTCCGAACACTATCAACTCGCCGTGGAAAAGCTCAAGAACATGGAAGACCTGTCTGTTACCGAAAAGCAGGCACGCCGCCAGTTGCTGACCCAAATCCTGGAAGACGATGCCCAGATCCGTCATCTGGCCACCCCCGAACTGGGCCGTCTGGGTGCACTGCTGGGCAATATGAAGCGCCAGCAAACGGTTTTGCAAGCGTATTACAGCCCTAGCGTTCATCCATGAGCATAGGCGGCCCCTCCCCCTTGGGGACGCTGCTTATTCAACGGCTGGATGCCGTTCTGGGTATCAGCACTGGACAGCAAAGCAATATCGCCACGGGCGCCCGCCCCGATGCGATCAGCCAGACACCGGGCAGTCAACGCCCCGAGCGCGCTGAAAATCAAACAGCTCGCGATCAACGCCAAAGCGTAGACCAGGCCCGCGCCCATACTCAGGGCCGCGACAGCCGGAACATCCGCACACAAAGCGGTCAAACTTCGACAGACCCGGCCCTGCATGCACGTGGGCCCAATACAGCCACTACCAGCTCGGCACCCACCACGCTGGGGCGCACTGCCCAACTGATTCTGTCCTTGCTGGAGCGCTTCCCGGATCGTGCTCCTGCCATCCAGGGACGACAGGCTCTGCTGCCTGGCCGCCCCACCCTGCAAACGGACGGCAATGAATCCACGCGCCCTGGTGGCGACAGTCAGGCGGGTGCACGCTCAGGCTCAGCACAGAATACCGCCAGCACAATTGCGACTCTGGCCCAACAGCGACTGCCCTTGCCCGGCAGCACCGCAACGGGTGGAGCAAACACCGGCTCTGCCAGTGCCGCGACCGCAGGCAGCGGCGCCGCTGGAACAGGAGCACCTGCAGGAATGCCTGGCACAGGCACTGCGGCTACTGGCGCAACCACCCATGGCGCACTGCCCACCGGCAGTACCGCCGCCCTTGCCCAGCATTTCACCCAAGCCTTGCCCCAGGCCCTGCAACAAAGCGGGCTGTTTTATGAGTCGCACCTTAGCGATCTGCACTTTGGGCAACGCAGTGTGGGCGAATTGCAGCAAGAACCGCAAAATCTGAATCGCCCCCTGGCTGAAACCAGCACCGGCACCAGCCACAGCACGCAAGCCCAGGCGAGCGCCCAAGACCCAGCCACTAGCATGCTGGTACGTCAGCAACTGGACACGCTGGCCCACCAAAACCTGCAATGGCAAGGACAGGCCTGGCCGGATGCCGACATGAACTGGACGGTGCAACGACACGAGGCTCAGTCGGACGATGAAACCGAACACTGGTCCAGCACCCTGCAACTGGATCTGCCCACACTGGGCCCAATCACCTTGCGGCTCAACCTTTTGAATCAGCAACTGCTGGTCCATATACAGGCCGACCAATCCGCCGACTATCTGGATGAGAACAGCCTGCCCTTGCGTGAGCGCCTGCAAGATCAGGGACTGCTCCTGAGCCAACTGCAGATTGAAGCCGATCCGAACCTGCCGCAGGACCAGCCCGATGAGCCATGATTCTCCCACCCCTCGCCCCCAGGCTCTGGCTTTACGCTACGACCCCAAGGACGGTGCACCACGGGTGGTCGCCAAAGGCTATGGCACGCTGGCCGAGAAAATCATCGAGACCGCGCGCGAGCACAATCTCTATGTGCACGAGTCCCCCGAACTGGTCGGCCTGTTGATGCAGGTGGATCTGGACCGCCACATCCCCCCTCAGCTCTATCAGGCCGTAGCCGAATTGCTGGCCTGGCTCTACGCACTGGAACAGGGCCATCCCCAGGCCACACAAGCCTTGCAGGCCCTGCACGACGCCCCAAAACCCTGAGCCTGCTGTTTATAAGGGCTGAAAAGCCCCTGTTTTTGGGCTTAGATACCCTGCTTAGCCTCGCGTTCTAAACGTTACATTAAGCACGGCAAGCTGCCCGCACCTGTGCGCGCGGCCCATCCTGACTTTCTGGCAAGCGAATATGTCGATTTCCAATCTTTCCAGCATTGAAAACCTTTTGGCCCAGATGCGCGCGGTTGCACAAGCGGCCGGGGCTTCCAGTTCTGTGTCCTCCTCGGCCAGCAGCGCCGCTCCCGGTGGCTTTGCCGCCGAGCTGGCCCGCTCCTTGAACCGGGTGTCCCAGGCACAAAATGAAGCCAGCGCCCAGGCCCAGGCCTTTGAAATGGGCGAGCCCGGAATTTCCTTGAATGACGTGATGATTGACCTGCAAAAAGCCAGCGTCGGCTTCCAGGCCACCGTCCAGGTACGCAACCGCTTAGTGGCCGCCTACCAAGAAATTGCCAGTATGCCGGTATAAGCGCCTGATTCTTTCATGCCCGCCGCCCTTTCCTTAATGCTGCCTGAGCACGTCCTGATTTGAACTCCCCTGATTCCATGCAGAACCCTGCCTCTGCCTCGCCCATGAGTCAGACAGCACAGTTGCTGAACAAACTTCCTGGCTACGACACGCTGCGCGCCTTGCCCAAGGTCGCGCTGATCGGGCTGGGTGCCGCACTGATTGCTCTGATTGTCGCCCTCTTGCTGTGGAGCCGCGGCCCTAGCTACCAGGTTCTGTTCTCCAATCTGGACGACCGCGATGGCGGTGCGATTGTCTCGGCCCTGGGCCAGATGAACGTGCCCTATCAGTTCAACAGCAACGGTACCGCCATTCTGGTGCCGCAGGATCGTGTGCACGATGTGCGCATGCAAATGGCCTCGCAAGGTTTGCCACGCAGTGGCAATGCCGGTTTCGAGCTGCTGGATCAAAGCCGCTTTGGTGCCAGCCAGTTCACCGAGCAAGTAACGTATCAGCGCGCCCTGGAAGGCGAGCTGGCCAACTCCATCAAGGCCGTGCATGCCGTCAAGGAAGCGCGCGTTCACTTGGCCATGCCGCGTGAAACCTTGTTTGTGCGTGATCGCCAGTCCCCCACGGCCTCGGTGGTGCTGTCGCTGTATCCGGGCCGCGACCTGAGCGAAGGCCAGGTTTCCGCCATCAGCTGGCTGATCTCCTCCAGCGTGCCCAATCTGCATGCCGACAAGGTTTCCATCATTGACCAGAACGGCCGCCTGCTGACAGCGCCCACTGGCGAGATGGGTGCTGATAATCAGCAGCGCAATTTTGTAAACGACATTGAATACCGCGCCGTCCAGCGCATTCTGACCTTGCTGAACCCTTTGGTCGGTGCTGGCAACGTCCGCGCCCAGGTAACAGCAGAAGTAGACTTCTCGCGCCGCGAGCAGACCTCCGAGGTCTACAAACCCAACCAGCAACCCGGTCAGGCAGCGGTGCGCAGCCAGCAGACCAGCTCTTCCCTGCAGCGCAATCCGCAGCAGCCCCAGGGCGTACCTGGCGCCTTGAGCAATCAGGCTCCCAACAATGCCACCGCCAATCTGGTGAACCCGCCTGCTGCGCCGAATCAGCCCCAGGCACCTGCCGCTCCAGCCACCGACCCGGCCAATGCCGCCGCACAAACTGCCAATGCCGCGAACGCGACCGCTGCCGGTACAGACCCTTCGCTGGTGTCCCTGGCCGAACAAGCCCGCCTGCTGCAAAACACCGGCAATGCGCGTAATGACTCCACCGTGAACTACGAAGTGGATCGCACCATCAGCCATGTCAAAGGTCCTTTGGGTCAGCTCAGCCGCCTGTCGGTGGCCGTGGTGGTGAACTACCGCAATACGGACAAGGAGCAACAGCCGCTGGAGCAGGAAGAACTGGACAAGATCAGTGATCTGGTCAAGCAAGCCGTTGGTTACTCGGCTGATCGAGGCGATAGCCTGAGCGTGGTGAACGGACAGTTCAACGAGCAAGGCGATATTGATACCCCCTTCTGGAAAAATCCGGAATACCGAGAGCTGGCCATGGAATTGATCAAGTATCTGGTCTTTGCATTCATTTTGTTCATGGCATGGCGCATCGTCATCAACCCCATCATCCAGGGTCTGATCCAGGCCAAGGCGGTGGCTGACGCCCGCGTCGAGCGCCAGAAAGAGGAATCTGCTCGCGAACAGGCCGCTGAACAACGTGCCGCCGAAATGAGCCGCTACGAAGAGAATCTGAACACCGCCCGCACGATGGCTCACGATGACCCACGCGCTGTGGCTATGGTGTTGCGCTCCTGGTTGAACAAAGATGAAAAAAATGAAAACGGCTAAACCGGACGATTCCATCGAACGCAGTGCGATTTTGATGATGTCCTTGGGTGAAGATGCCGCCGCCGAGGTGTTTCGCCACCTCTCGCCTCGCGAGGTACAACAGCTCAGTACCGCCATGGCATCCCTGAAACAACTGACCCGTGCCGATATGGACGAGGCTCTGGAGAGCTTTCGGCAGGAGGCCGATCAGTTCATGGCCGTGGCGCTGGACTCCAACGCCTACATCCGCTCGGTACTGAACAAGGCGCTGGGCTCGGACCGGGCCGCTGGTCTGATCGAAGACTTGCTGGAAAACAGCGAAGGCTCCAGCAGCGGTATTGATGCCCTGAACTGGCTGGATGCGTCCAGCGTGGCCGAGCTGATTGCCGACGAACACCCGCAAATTATTGCCACGATTCTGGTGCATCTGGAGCGTGATCGCGCTGCCGACATTCTGGGCTTCATTCCGGATCGTTTGCGCGATGATGTCGTCCTGCGTATTGCGACCTTTGGTGGTGTGCAACCCACTGCCCTGAACGAGCTGACCGAAGTGCTGAACGGCATGCTATCGGGCCAGGGAGCCAAACGCAGCAAGATGGGTGGCCCACGTACGGCAGCCGAAATGCTCAATTACATGAACGCCAGCCTGGAAGAGTCCGTCCTGACCAGTTTGCGCGGCATGGATGCCGACCTGACCCAGCGCATCGTGGACGAGATGTTCGTTTTCGAGAACCTGGCCGATGTGGAAGACATTGCCATCCAGCTGCTGCTCAAGGAAATCGAGACCTCTGCATTGACGATTGCCCTGAAAGGCGCACCCGAAGAGTTGCGCGACAAGTTCTTCCGCAATATGTCCAACCGTGCCGCCGAAATGCTGCGCGAAGACATCGACGCCCAAGGCCCGATCCGCATGTCCAAAGTGGAGCAGGAACAAAAAGCCATTGTGCAGGTGGCCCGTCGTCTGGCCGAAGCGGGTCAGATTACGCTGGGCGGCCTGAGTGGGGACGAGTATGTCTAAGACGGCCTCGTTTGGGCAAACCTTGCCCGTCCAAGCCGTTACGATCTTGTGCCCGGGCACGAACCGCCTGCGCGGGAGCCTGTAAATGTCCAGCCACCGTAAAGCGTCGGCCTATTCGGAACTTCAGGAAAGCTGGAGCCGCTGGCAAATGCAGGGGCTGGATGACCCTGTCGTTGCCCCGGAGCCGGAAGAGCCGGAATTTGTCCCGCCCACTCAGGAAGAGCTGCAGCGCGACCTGGAGAACCAGCGCAGCCAGGCCCAGGAAGAAGGCCATAGCCAGGGCTATCAGGCCGGTTACAACCAAGGCCATGCCGCCGGTCTGGCAGCAGGTCAGGAAAGCGGTCATGCTCAAGGGTATGAAGCCGGAATGGCAGCCGGCATGGCCAAGGCTCAGGAACAGATCGACCAGTACATCAAGGAATTTGTTGCCCTGAACCAGAACTGCGCCCAATCCATCGAATTGATGGATCAGGAAATGGGTCAGTCCCTGATTCATCTGGCCACGCGCATTGCCGAGCATGTCTTGCAAAGCACCATCAAAACGGAGCCCAGCCGCATTCGCGATCTGGTGGCCGAGGTGCTGCGCAGCGATCCGGGCGATACCAGCGCCCTGGAGCTGAGCTTGCACCCGGACGACATCAGCCTGGTACGTGAATTTCTGATTGAACAAGGTGAACCCCGCGCCTGGCGTTTGCAGGAAGATGCTCAGTTGCAACGCGGCGAATGCCGTGTACGTTCCAGCTATGGCGATATTGACGCTACCTTTGCCACCCGCTGGAAACGAGCCCTGGCCAGCCTGGGCTTGCCGGTTTCCTCGGAGCCGTGATGGCAACGCCCCTTCTGGCCTCCTCTCCCGAACGCTGGCGCGCCCAGCTACTTTCCGCACAACAGCGGGTTCAGGCCATTGAGCCCAGCCTGCGCAGTGGCCGTGTTGTCCGCGCCACCGGTCTGGTGCTGGAGGCGACGGGTTTGAAGCTGGCGGTAGGGGCTGCCTGCAAAGTGGAACTGTCTGCCGCGCAAAACATCTGGGCTGAAGCCGAGGTCGTGGGTTTCGAAGGCCGGTCTCTGTATCTGATGCCCTTGAGCGAAATCTCCGGCCTGCCTCCCGGCGCACGTGTTGTGCCGGTTGAAGCTCAATTACAGCCGCCCGTGCCACTGCCCGATTCCGATCAGCCCGACAGCCTGCCGGCTCAGGCGCGTTCCCGCCATGTTCCGGTTGGCCCCGGCTTGCTGGGTCGAGTCGTCGATGGCAGCGGCAATCCTCTGGACGGTCTGGGCCCCATCGACGCGCAAGCCTGCGTCTCGCTCAGTCACACCACTCCCAATCCGCTCAAGCGCAGCCCCATCGATACGGTTCTGGACGTAGGCGTGCGTGCGATCAATGGCTTGCTGACGGTAGGCCGTGGTCAGCGCATGGGCCTGTTCGCCGGCTCTGGCGTGGGCAAGAGTGTGCTGCTGGGCATGATGGCCCGCTACACCCAGGCCGACATTATTGTCGTGGGCCTGATCGGTGAACGGGGCCGCGAAGTGAAAGAATTTATTGAGCACAACCTGGGCGAAGAAGGCCTGCAACGCTCGGTTGTAGTCGCCGCGCCCGCTGATGTCTCTCCCCTGCTGCGTTTGCAAGGCGCGGTGTACGCCACCCGTCTGGCCGAGTTTTTCCGTGACGAAGGAAAAAACGTCTTGCTGATCATGGATTCGCTGACACGCTATGCCATGGCCCAGCGCGAAATCGCTCTGGCAATTGGCGAGCCACCAGCCACCAAAGGCTACCCTCCTTCCGTGTTTGCCAAGCTGCCTGCTCTGGTCGAGCGCGCTGGCAATGGCGAACCCAATGCGCAAGGCCGTTGCGGCTCGATCACCGCGTTCTACACCGTGCTGACCGAAGGCGACGACCAGCAGGACCCGATCGCCGACTCGGCCCGCGCAATTCTGGACGGCCATATTGTGCTGTCCCGCAGTCTGGCGGAAACCGGCCATTACCCGGCCATTGATATCGAGGCCTCCATCTCGCGTGTCATGCCCAGCATTGTGGGCCCGGAGCAAATCAAGATGGTGCACCGCTTCAAGGGCCTGCTCTCCAGCTATCAGCGCAACCGCGACCTGATTGCGGTCGGCGCCTACACCCGTGGCAACGATCCTGCCATTGATCAGGCCATTGACCGTTTCCCCTGGCTGGAAGCCTATCTGCGCCAGGGCATGCAGCAACGGGTGGACGTGCCACGCGCCTTTGATGAATTGAACGCCGTTTTAAATAGCGAGCAATAGCCATGAAAGCCAACGCCTCTTTACATACGCTGGTCGATCTCAGTCAGAACAATGTGGACGATGCCGCCCGCCATTTGCAGGAGCTGCGCACACAGCGCGAGGCCGCCCAGTCGCAGCTGGAAATGTTGCAGACCTATCGCCAGGACTACGCCCAGCGCCTGCTGGATGTCGGTCAAACCGGGGTAACCATGGCGAACTACCACAATTTCCGCCGCTTTATCGTGACATTGGACCAGGCCATTTCCCAGCAAAATAGTGTTATCCAATCGCTGGAAGAGCAAATGGAACAGGGACGCCAGGTCTGGTATGGCCATCAGCAACGTCTGAAAGCGTATGAAACCTTGATCGACCGCCGGCTCCAGACCCAGCAAGTCCAGCAACAAAGAATGGAACAGCGTAACAGCGATGAAATCGCTGCTCGTCTCTTTACCCGTAGCCAGACCGCCTATTAAACAAGCGCCGCCATGACTTCGCCCACTCTTTCGGTTTTACCTGCGGCCCCTGCCGCACCCTCGGCCCCCGCCACCAACACGGCCGGGCCTGCGGCTGCGCACGCGCCCAAAGACGAAGGCTTTGCCCAGCACCTGCAAACGCAACAGCAACAGGTGCAAAACAAAGGGGCTGGCAAAACACCGACAGCCGCCAAGCAGGACAGCGCCAAAGCTCAGGCTCCCGCTGATGGCACCCCACTGGCGGAAGCAGTGGCCGAGCAGGCCGAGGCCAGCGAGCTGGACACCCTGATCAAGGACCCTGCCCTGCTGATTGCCGATCAAAGCGATCTGGAACTGAACACCGACGCCTCGGCCGATAGCGGCCTGCCCGCCATGGCCTTGTCGATTCTGTCGCAAGTGCAGGCGATCAAGAACAGCAAAACTGATCCCAAAGCGGCACTCACCGATAGCAAGCTGCCGCTGAGCGCCGCCAACACACGCCAGCATCTGGTAGCCGAGCCAAGCAGCCGTCAGCCCCAGACCGCGCCCCTGAAAGCCCTGGAAGCGGAAACCGAGCTTGATCTGAGCGCCGAGCTGGCCTTGCCGAAAGCCGTCGAAACCAGCCATCCGCTGGCTGCCACCCCTAACCGCAAATCGGCGGCCAATGCTGCGCAAGTACTGAACAACAACCCGATCAACGCCACCCTCGCTGCGAATGCTGCCTCGTCCCAAACTCATTTGATGGAGGAAGCATCGGCATCCCTGGCGGCCTTTGGACGACAAATTGCTGAAGACGCTCGCGCTGGTGTCAATCTGAATCTGCCTGCCCTGGATGCATCCTTGCTGGCCCAGTTGACCGCCACACCCGGCGCGATCCAGGCCAGCAGCCCGGCGGCCTTGCCCAGCCCCATGGCACTGACCATTGCCACGCCCATACAGTCCCCCGAATGGGGTGCCGCCATGGGTCGCCAAATGATTACTCTGGCCCAACAGGCTCAGGGCGGTATTCAAAGTGCCGACATCCGCCTGGACCCGCCTGAACTGGGTCCTTTGCGCATTACCTTGCAAATGCAGGACGGCATGGCCCACGCCATGATTACCTCGCCCCACGCTCAAGTGCGCCACGCCCTGGAACAATCCTTGCAGCAGCTGCAACAGCAGTTTGCAGAAAACGGGCTGACCCTGGGACAGGCTGATGTAGGCGACCAGCACGCCTCGCACCAGGCCTTTCACGAGCAACTGGCCGCCAAGGGCAATCAAGGCGATCAACCCGCCTTCAGCCTGAACGGCGTGGCGTCCGCTGACCAAACCAGCCCCTTGGTGAACAGCAGCGCCAGCCGCTCGCTGAACCCCAACGCGCTGGTTGATACCTTCGCCTGATTCACAGTCCCACAGACAGCCCGACAAAAAGCATGATTAAGCTCGAAAAGCAGCGTCTATTCGCCGGGCCTGTCCTGTCCCACCTCCGGCACAATAGCTCAGGCATGCAGTCAGGCTCAGGCCAGACATGCGTTTGTCTGTTTGTAATACGCTAGAAAATTCATCGCTCACATCACATGGCCCGAAAAGCACCCACCAAACTTGCACGCCTGATGAAAACCGGTCTGCTGGTTCTGTTTATTATCGCCGCTAGCGTGGGCGCAACGCTGTACTACTCCCTGCAACAAAGCAGCACGCCTGCCTGGTTGGCCTGGGCAGAAAAAGGCCAGTCGGTTGAAGCCGCTCCGGCCCCGGACGAGCCTCCTGTGGTCAAGGTCAACGCCAAGCCCATCTTTGCGCCACTGGACCCCTTTACCGTCACCCTGAACGAGAATGGTCGCTCGCGTATCTTGTACGTAGGCATTACCTTGCGCGTCCAGGACGATGGCTCGCGTGCCATGCTGGTGGAATACATGCCCATGGTGCGGGACCGCGTGCTCAAGATACTGGCTGAACAGCGCCCCACCTACATCCAGACTTCCGAAGGGCGTCAAGCCTTGGTTGCACAGCTAAGCGCCGGCCTGAAAGAGCCCTACGCGCCCAACACTGCTGTACCGTACATCAATGATGTCCTGTTCACCGCCTTTGTCATCCAATAAATGTCGTATCAGAGCTTCCTATCCCAAGACGAAGTCGATGCACTGCTGGCCGGTGTAACCGGCGAAGGCGCTGACACCAAGCCCTTGAACGAAAACCTGACTGGCGTACGGGCCTATGACCTGACCTCGCCAGACCGGGTGGTGCGTCACCGCATGCAGACCCTGGAGCTGATCAACGAGCGCTTTGCCCGTCGCTTGCGCTCGACCATGCTCAGCTTCATGCGCCGCAACGCAGACATCACCGTGGGCTCCATTCGTATTCAGAAGTACTCGGACTTCGAGCGCAATCTGCCCGTGCCTAGCAACCTGAACATGGTTGCCTTAAAGCCCTTGCGCGGCGTGTCGCTGTTTACCTTCGACCCGAATCTGGTCTTTCTGATTATCGACAGCCTGTTCGGTGGCCATGGCCGCTACAACACCCGCGTCGAAGGCCGCGACTTCACCACGACCGAGCAGCGCATCATCCAGCGCTTGCTGACCCTGACGCTGGAGAGCTACTGCGGCGCCTGGGAATCCATCTACCCGCTCGAAGCAGAGTACATGCGCTCGGAGATGCACACCAAGTTTGCCAGCATCAGCAGCAGCAACGACATTGTGGTGGTGACCTCCTTCAATATTGAATTTGGTGCCCAGGGCGGCAATCTGAATATCTGCCTGCCCTACTCCATGATCGAGCCGGTGCGCGACCTTCTGACGCGCCCCTTGCAGGACAAGGGCACCAATGCCATCGACCAGCGCTGGACCCAGCAGCTCTCGCGCCAGGTGCGCAGCGCCGAGGTCGAACTGATTGCCAACTTCGTCAATATAGACATGACCATTGCCGAGCTGACCCAGCTCAAGGTCAATGATGTGTTGCCGATTGAAATCCCCACCCTTATTGAAGCCCACGTGGATGGCGTGCCGGTTCTGGAATGCCAGTACGGCACCTCCGGTGGCCGCTACTCCTTGCGGGTAGAAAACATCTTGGCCACCAACGACAGCGATTTGACTAAAGGTAAGTCCCTATGAGCGACCCTCACAACCCTAACGACCGGTCTGCGCCCGAGGACGACTGGGCAGCCGCGATGGCTGAGCAACAGGCTGGCAGCCAAAGCAGCACCCAGGCCCAGGGACTGGAGCAGCCTCTGGAAGACGACTGGGCCTCGGCTCTGGCCGAGCAAAGCGCGGCCGCGCCTGTGCATGAACCCAGCCCGGCCAGCAATCTGTTCCCGCCCATGGAGCACGCCCAGGCCAACGCCACCACCGACATCGACATGATCATGGACATCCCTGTTCAGCTGTCGGTGGAGCTGGGCCGTACGCGCCTGACGATCAAGAACATTTTGCAACTGGGCCAGGGCTCGGTGGTGGAACTGGACGGTCTGGCCGGTGAACCGCTGGATATTTACGTGAACGGCTACCTGATTGCCCAGGGCGAAGTGGTTGTCGTGGACGACAAGTACGGTATTCGTGTCACCGACATCGTGACCCCATCGGACCGTATCCAGCGCCTGAACGGCCGCCGCTAGACCATGGAACAAGCCCAGCTCGTCAGAATCATGCTTAGCCTGCTGCTGGTTGTAGGCCTGATTCTGGCAGCAGCCTGGCTTGCCCGCCGTGGCGGCTTGTTGAAAAACAAAAACCAGCAACGCATCAAGATTCTGGACAATCGACGTCTGGGGCCACGCAGCAGCGTGGCCCTGGTCCAGATTGATGACCGCGAAATTCTGATTGGCATCACCCCTCAGCAGATCAGCCTGCTGCACACCACGACGCCTGCTGGCTCCGAGCCGGACTTCCTGGCTCATCTGGACCAGCACCGTGCACCCCGCTGACCGCATCATGACCGCACTCCTTTTTCCCGCCCGGCGCTTCGGCCTGCTGCTTCTGGCCCTGATCAGCCTGTTCCTGCCGTCCGAGGCCTGGGCCCAGGCTGTTCCAGCCATTACCAGCACGGCAGGTCCGAACGGCTCGCAAACCTGGTCGCTCAGCATCCAGACGCTGGCCATGCTGACCATGATGTCCTTCCTGCCAGCCGCCTTGCTGATGATGACCGGCTTTACCCGCGTCATTATTGTGCTGGGGCTGCTGCGCAATGCCATGGGTACCGGTACGGCGCCGCCCAACACCGTGCTGGTGGGCCTGGCCCTGTTTCTGACTTTCTTTGTGATGTCGCCGGTGTTTGATCAGGTCTATCAGGACGCCTACAAGCCCTTGTCGGAGAACAAGATCAGCTTTGAGGCCGCGCTGGAACAAGGTGCCCAGCCCCTGAAAACCTTCATGCTGCACCAGACCCGCGAAGCAGACTTGAAACTGTTTGGCGATATGGCCGGTGTGGCGGAACTGGAAACGCCGGAAGATGTGCCCTTGCGCGTACTGGTACCGGCTTTTGTAACCAGCGAGCTGAAAACCGCCTTCCAGATCGGCTTTACGATTTTCATCCCCTTTCTGATCATTGACCTGGTCATTGCCAGCGTCCTGATGTCCCTGGGGATGATGATGGTCCCGCCGGTGACCATCTCGCTGCCCTTCAAGCTCATGCTGTTTGTGCTGGCCGATGGCTGGCATCTGCTGCTGGGTTCCCTGGCCCGCAGCTTCTACCAATAAAGGACTGCCATGACTCCCGAAACCGTCATGTCCATGACCTACACCGCCTTGAAACTAGCCCTGTCCATGGCCGGTCCCATGTTGATCGTGGTGCTGGTGGTAGGTCTGGGCATCAGTATTTTCCAGGCAGCCACCCAGATCAACGAGATGACGCTGTCCTTCATCCCCAAGCTGCTGGCCATGGGCATTACGGTGGTTTTGCTGGGCCCCTGGTTGATCAACAATATGGTCGACTACATGCAGGGACTGTTGCGTGGCATTCCCGGGCTGGTCAACTAAGACCGGCCAGCGCGACAAGGAGCCTTCCGTGAGTACGCAAATCCGTGACGGGCAAAGCGCAATGCCTGGTCCACTGAACAGGCCCTAGGCGTGCCGTGCTCGACCTGAACTCCGCCCAGCTCCATGCCTGGCTCAATGCCTTTCTGTGGCCCTTCATCCGTATTCTGGCCACCCTGGCTACCGTTCCCTTTTTTAGCGAATCCGCCATCCCCAAGCGGGCCAAAATCGGCCTGGGCTTTATCCTGACCCTGATTATCGCGCCCTCGCTGCCCCCCCTGCCCGATCTGCCCACAGCCTCTTACGAGGCCCTGCTGATTGCCGCGCAGCAAGTGTTCATCGGTGTCGCGCTGGGTTTGACCATGCGCATCGTGTTTGCCGCAGTACAGACGGCAGGCGAGTTCATCGGCCTGCAAATGGGCCTGTCCTTTGCGTCATTTTTTGACCCGGCCACCGGCGCGAATACGGCCGTGCTATCGCGGCTGCTGAACGTGATTGCGGTGCTGACCTTTCTGGCCCTGAACGGCCATCTGCTCTTGCTGGGCGTGCTGGTGCGCACCTTCCATGTGCTGCCCATCGGTGCAGACCTGAACATCAATGGCTGGGGCGCCTTGCTCGATTGGAGCAGCGAATTGTGGGTGTCGGGCATGTTGCTGGCCCTGCCACTGATTATCGTGCTGCTGACCATTAACCTGGCCTTCGGGATCTTGAACCGTACCGCCCAGCAATTGACGATTTTTGCTGTGGGTTTCCCGATTACGCTGACAATCGGCCTGACCTTGCTGACCGTGGTCATCCCTCAGACCACGCCCTTCCTGACCCAGCTGTTCAACTCCGGCTATGAAGCCATGATGCGGGTCGCGCTGGGACTGGCAGGCTCTTAAAACGCGTGGGCCTGCCGTTGCTTGTGCGACTGCATCAGGCGCCGGGCCTGCCCGATGGTCAGAATGCCTTTCTGCTGGGCACGTCCGATCAATAACTGCATCAACTGTGCACTGACCAAGGCATCACCCAAGGCGTCATGGCGATCACTTACGGGCAAGCCACAATATTTCAAGCAATCGTCCAGGCCCAAACGACGACCACGCCAGTCGGGCAATACACACGCAGCCAGTTCAGCCAAATCCAGAGCCAAAGGCCGGGCCTGCTCCAGGCCCGCCTTCGGCCAGGCACGATCCAGAAACGCCAGATCAAAATCAGCATCCCAGGCGACCCATACCGTGTTTTCGGAATAGCGGGCAAAGTCTCGCATCAGCTGGGGTAGTGGCTCGCCTTCTTCCTGTTGTTGCGGGCTGATCTCATGAATCAGCAGACTTTCATGACTGCGTTCACCCTGGGACCGAACCAGACCGGACCAGATATTGCCCAGGGCAATCGAACCGTTTTCCAAGCGGACCGCACCCATCTGAACGATATGGTGGCGCTTGGGCTCCAGACCACTGGTTTCCAGATCCAGCACAGTAAACGCCGCTTCGTCCAACGCCAGTTCGTCCACCCCGCTCCAGGACAAGGAGGGACTGCGTGCGGCAAAAGAGGATTTACGCCAAGGTAGCCAGGAAAGCAGTTTCATAAGCGATACCGGAAAGCCAGAATACGTTGGGCACGACGCACCTGCGACAAGGCCTCACGCAAGACACGTGCATCCAGTGCACCCAACGTGCTCAAACGCACCAGATTGTTGGATTCCTGCCCCTGCTGCAACTGGGTTTGATGATGTTGCAAGCGCAGCAATTGCAAATAGCGGTAGGCCTCGCACAGGCCCTCTGACTCCTCGGCCGTAAAGACACCGCGCTGAGTCAGCACGGCCAGCCTGTCCATGGACGAGGCCAGTTCGCAACCATGCGCCAGGGCCAGCACACGCAGCACATCCACCATCGGAGCCAAGGCCTGTTTCTTGATGTCCAGCTTGTCATCGCCCTGCCCCATCAGCGCTTCCAGACGACTGCGCTTTTTACCACTAGGAATGCGGGTCTGACAGGTGCTTTGGGCCAGCATGCGCTGGAACACAGGGTTGTCGTTCACCATGCCCAGAACCCGACGCTGCATGCGTTGCAACATGCTGCTTTGGCCCCAGATGGCACGGCAATCAAAGAAAATCGTGGATTCCAGTAATTGTTCGGGCGCAGGCCGTTCAATCATGATCTGGAAGCGATGCAACCACTCGGCCTCAGACAGGCACAGCTCAGGATTGCTGGCCATGATATTGCCGGTGCACCAGACCATCCCGCAGCGGTCCAGAGCCTCGTTCACCCGACGGGCAAACGGCAAAAGCAAGGCCCGATGAGCCTTGGCCTGTTCGGGCGAATGGGCAGCAAACAAAATGCCGTTGTCCTGATCGGTATGACGGGTTTGTTCGCCACGGGCCTGACTGCCAAAGGCCAGCCAGCAGAACTCGATGCCATCCAGCCCGGAGCCGGGCAAGGTCAATTCAATCGTGCGCTGAACCGTATGGTCGTTCAAGCGCGTAATTACGGCAGTCAGTTGTTCAGAACGCGCACCGTGGGCCAGCATGGCATCCACCAGCCGCCCAATGTCCGACTGCAGACGCACCAACACAGATACGTCCTGGGCACAGCGCAAAGCACGCGATAAATGCACCAGATCCACGCGCTGCAAGGAGAACACATCGCGCTCGGACACCATACCCACAACTTTATGGCCCTGAACCAGACAGATATGACCGATCTGATGCTCTACCATCAGCAAAGCCGCATCAAAGGCCGAGGATTGCGGAGCCAGCCAGACCGGATCTGGTGTCATGACTTGAGACATGGCCTGGGTCGGATCGTACTGGCCACCCGCCACCAATCGGCGCAAGTCTCGCAAGGTAAAGATACCCAGCAAGTGCTGATCCGGATTGACCACCACCATGCTGCTGACCTGACGCTCGTGCATGTCTTTCACCGCCTGCTCGACCGGGCAATCCGGCAAGCAGCTGAGCAAACCGCGTTCAGTCAGCGCTTGCAGGCTCATGTCCAGCGTATAACTTGCCCCCAGATCCGCACTGGCGCTTTGCTGTGCACTGCGCCAGACCGAGGCCAGCAAGCTGCTGGCACCACGCAGGCAGTAATCCCGAAAAGGTTCGCTGATAGTCAGCAAATGGGCAACGGCTTCACCGGCCACGCACAAGGTAAAGCAGTCTTCCTGCACCTCGTAAGCACTGCCCAGGGCCTGGCCCGAGACCAGCTCACGCACGGGCAGAAGATCTCCTTCCACATACTCATGTGTTTCCCCTTGTTCCTGGCAGGAAATTTGCCCTTGGCGAACGATATAGAGCTGATCAACACGCGCACCCTCTTCCAGCAACACCTGTCCGGCTGAAAAAAAACGCAGTTCGCTATGTTCGATCAGGTAATCGCAGTGCTGCGCCTGCATCTGATCAAAAGGCGGGTAAGCAATCAACCAGGCCAAGATACCGGGCGCCTTTTGGCGCACCGCCGTCTTGGCCACGGATTCACCGGGAATCGCGAAGGACATGGGCGTCTCTGCTGGCTATAGGCAAAGAATTATTGTGCCATGCAGCATGACCCTCGCGTACCCTGTTTTTCTAGGGGATTTCAACTATAGGCATACGCCTGTTTTTCCCCACAAAACGCTTAACGCAAGCGCTCGTAGTCGCGCTCGGCCATGTCAATGACATCGCCTTCCTGAACCTTGAACTGGGACACTGCCTCGGCCAGGGTTTCAGATTGAGACTGCAAGGAACCGGCTGCCGCCGCCGCTTCTTCCACCAAGGATGCATTTTGCTGCACCACAGCATCCATTTGAGCCACGGCGGTGTTGATCTGTTCGATACCGGCAGTCTGCTCCTGGGAAGCGGAGGAAATCTCGCTCATCAAGGTGGTCACGCTGTTCACGGCACGCACCACTTCCTGAATAATGTCGCCCGCGCTGGCCACTTGTTGAGTGCCGGTCTGAACTTCATTTTGCGAGGCTTCGATCAGGCCTTTTATTTCCTTGGCCGCTTGCGCGCTGCGCTGCGCCAGACTGCGCACTTCACCCGCCACGACCGCAAAGCCCTTGCCCTGCTCACCGGCGCGAGCCGCTTCCACCGCCGCGTTCAAGGCCAGAATATTGGTTTGGAAGGCAATGCCATCAATCACGTTGACGATGTCAGCCACTTGCCCGGAACGGGCAGAAATCTGGTTCATGGTGTTGACCACCGCCCCTACCGATTCCCCGCCCTGACGCGCTACCTTGGCAGCGTTATGAGCCAGCTGGTCTGCCTGATGGGCGTTATCCGCGTTCTGGCGCACGGTGCTGGCCAGCTCTTCCAGACTGGCCGCGGTTTCCTGCAAGGCAGCGGCCTGTTGTTCGGTACGGGAACTCAGGTCCGTATTACCTGCAAAAATCTGCGAGGAGCCCGAAGCAATTTCGTCCACACCTTGGCGCACGGTCAGCACAATACCTTGCAGACTTTGCTGCATGCGACGCATGGCGTCATACAAGACCCCCACCTCATTGGCGGAGCGGTACGTAATTTTCTTGGTCAGATCTCCATTGGCAATGTGGTCAAAGTGCACGCCCGCTTCCCGCAAGGGTGCCAGGGCGGTACGGCCCAGCACCAGACGCAGCGCCACAATAATGGCCAGGCCAACCAGCAAGCCCAACCCAATCGCACTATTGGCCACGCTGGTTTGCAATTCAGACTGGTCCAGCAACAAATTGGTCTGATCGCTGTAGAACTTGCTCAGCTCTTCAATACGGAACTGGAAGGTAGCGGCGCGCAGCACCCCAAAACCTTCACTGACAAAGTAAAAAGTACTGTAATCGCGCGTCTCCAGCGCCTGCACCATGGGCTCGATGCCATCATCCAGATACGCCTGATAGGAAGCGACCAGACCCATGGCCAGTCGGCGCAGCTCCGGTTCGGTAGGCATGTTGGCACGGATATCCGCAAAAGCCTTGCGTACCTCATCCAGCTTCTGGTTAGCCATAATCACCAGATTGTCTGCGCTTTGCAGCGTATTGGCGTCGTTATCGATGCCGGCTTCCTGATAAAAACGGGCCGCGCTCATCAAGCCAAGACGCGCTTCCATCATATTGTTACTGAGTTGCAGAACCTGTACGGCACGATCGCTTTGGCGATTAATGGTGCGCAAGGCATCGCCGCTTTGCTGCAGGAAATACGCTGCCAGACCACCGACAGCCACAATCAACACCATGAACAAGCCCATGCAGATCATCAGCATGGTGCTGATCTTCAGGCCTGAAGCGGCTTTTAAACTTGGGCGAAAAGATTTGGAAGAACGACGTTTAGATGCGCGGGACGCGGACGGAAGACTGCTTTCAATACCCAGCATTTGCTAAATCCAAAGAAAACTCTAGTGGCTGACCGGCAAGATGGTGATCATGTCCGTGCCAGGGTGCTCAATCGTGACCGAGCCAGGGGTGGCGCTACGCGCCTGCTCGCGATACAAGGAAGGAATATGACTGCGTTTGACCACTTGCTGGAAACGCCCCTGGGCATCGAATTGAAGCCACAGTTCCTGTCGAAAATAGACCGCATCCGTTGCCAGGGTTGTGCCCTGGAACCACACGGCCATTTCACTGCCATCAAGCTGTCGGTAGACCTGATGAGGGCGACCTTGTAAAGACAGCTCGGCATCGGCACGAGTACTTTGGCCCAGGACCAGATCGTTCAAACCCGAAGCCTTGAAGGAGGAACCCTGGGTGGCGCACGCCGCCAGGGTTAACAAACACAAGCCTATCAGTGTCTTACGTCCCAGCCCGACCCAGGTACTTAGTCGGGGAAAAGACATTAAAACTCCTCCCAGTCATCATCCGAGGACGCCGCGTTTTGCTTGCCACTCAGGTCGGGGCGCAACAGGCGCTGGCTATCATCCTGAGCCGCTGCCGACGCTTTGGCCGGCGCAGCTGCCCTGGCGGTCGCCGGCGCAGACAAGCCCTTGGTCGCCGCGCCAGCCGATTTGCTGGCTGCCGCACTGCTCTTCAACGATGGGTTGCGACGCTGCTCGGATTCGGAAGTGGAGGCATTGACGCTGCGGCGGTTGGCCACCCGGCGAGCACTGACATCAATGACTTCAGTACCGGGCGAACGGAAGAAGGCGATGGCCTGATTGACCTTGGTCACCTGCTCGCTCAGGCCGGAAGAAGCCAGGGCAGCTTGCTCCACCAGACGGGCGTTGTACTGCGTGGTTTCATCCATTTGGGAGACAGCTCGGTTCACCTGATCAATCCCGGAGGACTGCTCAATCGTGGCCGCCGTAATCTCGCCCATGATGTCGGTTACACGGCGCACGGAATCCACAATTTCCTGCATGGTGGCGCCGGCACGTTCCACTTGCGAGGAACCTTCCGTCACTTTACGCACCGAATCTTCGATCAAGGCAGTAATTTCACGCGCGGCCTGCGCGCTGCGCTGAGCCAAGGCTCGCACTTCAGCCGCTACCACCGCAAAACCTTTGCCCTGCTCACCAGCACGTGCCGCTTCCACAGCCGCATTCAAGGCCAGAATATTGGTCTGGAAAGCAATGCTGTCGATCACGCCCACAATGTCGGAGATCTTGTTGGAGCTGGCCGAAATGCCTTGCATGGTGGCGACCACTTCATTGACAGCGCTGCCGCCACGATGAGCCACATCCGAGGCCGTTGCGGCCAGCTGGTTGGCTTGCTGAGCGTTGTCGGCGTTCTGGCGGACAGTACCGGCCAGTTGTTCCATACTGGCAGCAGTCTGCTGCAAGGAAGCGGCCTGCTCTTCGGTACGGCTGCTGATATTGGTATTGCCCTGGGCAATTTCCTGAGCACCGGCGTGAATCTCTTCCAGACCCAGACGCACCGTGGTGGTGGTCTTGACCAGGGATTCCTGCATGCGACCCAGCGACTCGAACAGATCACCGATTTCGTTGGCAGTCAGCACGCGGATACGTTGAGTCAGATCGCCCTTGGCAATCGCATCAAAGTACGCGGCAAAGTCGCCCAAAGGACGCACTACACGACGGAAGAAGTAGCTGATAGCCGCCAGGCCCAGCAACACGGCCAGCACCAGCACTGCTGTCAGCACAATGTTGAAGGTGCTCTGCTGCGCTTGCAGGGTGCTCAACACCTTGTCGCCCGAGCCCAAGGCCAGCAGATCATGAAAGTAATACAGGGCCCAGCCTGCCATGGCCACTGTCAATGCCATCAGAGCAGCAATACAAAAGGTCATGCCGACCTTCAGACTCAAATTCTTAAAAAGCATAGAAGATTCCCGCACGTGGTGCTTGACTGCCGGTTAAGGAAAAACCACCCAAAAAAGGACTGCAGACTTAGCGATTCATATTGAACAGACTCATGCTCTGAATCGTCTGGAACGCCATGGCCGACATTTCCAGAGCCGCCTTGCGCAGCTCCAGATCAGTAGAAGCCTGGAAAATATTCAGGTCTTCCAGGCGCGAGAGCTCATTGGTGTAATTCAAGGCACGAGCCGCACCGTTGGAACTCAAGGCGTCAATCTCGTTCATCCGCGTACCTACCGAGGAAATCACGGTCTGCACGTTATCGAAGTTTTCTCCGATACGTTGCATGGCCGAGTTCATCGCGTTGCGAAACTCAGCCTGGGCAGCAGGATCACCGCTGACGGGCTTGCGCAAAGCCTCCACCACCGATTGCAAGGTGTTGAACAGGTTCATGTCAGCCGAGCTGGTGCTATCGACCGAACTGACCTCGAAACTGTCACCCACGGCGGGTTTGCCTTCGATCTGAACGCTGACACCACCGGGCAGCTCGATACGCTGACGCTCGTTCTCATCCAGTACGCCCTGGCTGACAACTGCGCCATTCACTTCAATGTCGTACTCGGTTTCCGAGGTAAAGCGAATGGTGTAGTTGGCCTGTGCCCCTGCCAAAGAGGAGTTGCCATTGGGCGCACTGACTACTGCCGAGCCCGTATTGGCATTGGCCTGGGTGAAATAGGCTGTGGAGCCGGGATTGGCGCGTTCAAAAATGGTGCGACCATGGTCCGCCGAGTCCATTTGACGAGTTTGCTCCACCTGAATGTTGCGGCTATTTGTGTCGCCGGTGTAGCTGAAGGTATTGCCTGTACGCTCAAATGCCTGTGTTGTGCCTTTTGCGCCAGAAAACAGATACTGGCCCGATCCATCCTTGGTATTGGCAAAGCCGAACAAGGTATCCAGAGCGCTTTCCATCACCGTCGCCAAGGTGCTGCGGTCTGCGTCGGACATGGTGCCGGTAGAGGCTTCCACCAGACGGGTCTGCACACCTTGCAACTGCAGGTTGACGGCATTGAGCAGGTTTTCTTCTTCACCCAAAGCGCGCATGGCCACTTCACGGTTTTCACCGTAGCGCTTGTCCATGGCCTGAGATTGCGCCAGGTTAATGGTCTGAGCCGAAGCCAAGGGATCATCCGAAGGAGTGATCATCCGCTTTTGCGAGCCCATTTGCTGAAAAACCCGCATCAGATCGGACTGCTGCTTGTTGATCGAGGTCAGGCCCGTCTGAAAGAAAAGAGAAGAACTAATACGCATAGCAAGGTTCCAATTTCAAGACCAAAGAGCCGTAATCAACTACGCAGGCCTAAAAGGGTGTCAAACATCTGGGAGCTGACATCAATCAGGCGGGCGGCCGCCTGATACTGCTCCTGAAAACGCTGGAGCATGATGTACTCCTCGTCCTTGTTCACACCGGACAAGGACTGCTGAGCGGCATAGTTTTGCTCGATCAGCTTTAATTGCGCCTTGGCTGCAGTCCCGTTTTGCTGTGTTTGCACGGCAATACGGTTCACGATCTGGCCAAAAGAATCATTCAGGCTCAGGGAGCCGTCAGCCAGCACTTTGGTATTGCGCAGGTCAGCCAGTTTCTGGGCGATTGCACCGTCAGCCGAACCCGTGTCCATGTCAGCCGCCGCAATATCCTGCGGACGCTTGATCTCCACTTGCAAGCTGCTGCCTGCATTGACAGTGGGTTGAATCAACCAGGAGTCGCCATCTTCCGATTTCGTTTTCAGACTGGAGACATCAATTTCCAGGCCATCCACACGCGTAATGCCGCCGTTCTTGTCCGGACCGTTCAAAGGGGTCACGTCGTTGCTGGTCAGATTACGCAGCTGGAAGCGCCCGTCCACGCGCTCGATGCGGTAGTTATCGCCTGTCAGCTTGTCGACTGGCTGGGTGTAGCCCTTGCTGGGGTCAGCCGGATCGACCAGGTCTTTATAAAAAGACACACCGGGAACACCGCTACTGACCGGGTTGTTGCCATTGGCGATCACTTTCGGGCCGCTGATGCTGAACATGTCTTTGCCAGCGTCACCCTTCAAGTCCATGCCTTGACGGTGAATGTCGTTCACGGTGTGAGCCAGGCCCACCGCCAGACGCCCCAGAGCATTGATGGCAGGTTCCAGACTCTCCTGACGGAACTGCAGCAAGCCACCCAAGGTGCCGCCTTTAATGGTGCCTTCACGAAATTCGGACACCACCATCTTGCCGTCCACGTTCAGGGCAGACGTAAACCCCACAACTATGCGCTCGGGGTTTTCAGCCGAACGCACGGCATGCAAGGGGTAAACACGTTCGCCACCCAGCAGCATCTGACCGCCAGCCGTGGTTACGCTCAAACGCCCGTCCTGCTCAACCGTGCGCACATCAATCAGTTGACCCAGCTCGGCCACCAGTTGCTCGCGCTGATCCAGCAGATCATTGGGCTCGTGACCGGGCGTGGTGCCTTTGGCAGCCACGATCTGTTTATTGACGTTATCAATCCGCTCCAGATAACTATTGATCTGGGTAACGGTCGTGCCTACCTGGGTATTGATGTTCTCGTTGACGCGATTCATGTAGGAAGTCGCATCACGAATCTGAGTGGCCAGGCTTTCAGCTCGGCCCAGCAGTTCCTGGCGAGCCGAAGGATCTGCGGGCTGCGAAGCCACGGCCTCCAGACCATCAAAGAAGTTCTGCAAGGCGGGGCTGATACCGACTGTGCGATCCGAGAACAGATTGTCCAGCTGGGCAATTTCTGTGCCGTAGCTGACCAGAGCCGCGCCGGCTGTTTGCGAGCGCACCAGTTGCTGGTACAGAAAGTTGTCGTGGGAACGCTGAACGGTGACCACCTGCACGCCACGGCCGTAATAGCCATTGCCGCTTCCTACCGAACCAGCTGTCTCAACCAGGACCGATTGGCGGTTATAGCCAGCGGTATCGATATTATTAATATTGTGGCCCGTCACCTGCATGCGCTTTTGAGCGGCAAACAAGCCGGTAATACCAAGGTTGGCGAGATTCATATCAAATCCTTTCTGTCCTGCCCGGCCCGTAGTGTCCAAGGCGAAAAATGAACATGCTGCTTTTTAACGACCACCTTGGTGCAATATTTAGACCTGCATTAATAATTAAGACTTGCCGCCATCAAAGTAGGCCATGATGGAGATCAGTTTTTTGGCGTAGGAAGGGTCGGTGGCGTAGCCCGCATCCTGAATACGCTGAGCGGCCTCTTGGGGCGAACTCGCGTGTTTTACGCCTTCATAGCGTTTGTTATTGCCAATCAGCTTGGCGTAATCGGCAAAGGACTCGGCATAAGAGTCATAGGCGCGGAAGGTTTGCGTCATCTTGCGCGCCACGCCGTTTTGATATTCGGTGGTCATGACCTCTACCGTCTTGCCTTTCCAGGACGGTGTGGCCTTGATGCCAAACAAGTTGTGGCTGGTCGTGCCATCCGCGTGCATGATTTCGCGCTTGCCCCAACCCGACTCCAGCGCCGCCTGGCTCAAGATCAGCTTGGCGGGTACACCGCTATCTTCGGCTGCGACCTTGGCGGCCGTGTTCATGCGGTCCACAAACTGGCGAATGTGGTTAGGCGCACCCTGAATGGAGGAATACACGCGCTGCATGGTGCTGTTATTGCTGAGTTTGTCGATCAGCTCGGCAATGGAGGCCGCATCAATGGAGCGGTCATTGGGCATGCGCGAGCGCAGATCCGCACGGCGCGAATGAGCCGCTTCCGGATCATGGGACGCCACACCAAAAGGCTCACTGTTCTGCCCGCTCATCTGGGCTTGCAGGGCTTTGGCCAAGCCAATGCCAGGGTCAGCCAGTTGCATGGCCAGTTGCTCGTCGCCCAGGCTTTGCGCCATGCGCACCGATTGCGTATCAAACAGGCCGCCTTCGGGATTGGCAGCACGCGCCTGCTTCAAAATATTCTGAATGAACAGGGACTCGAACTGACGGGCCACTTGTAGCTGGGTAGCCTGATTCTGGCCGTCCTGCCCGGCTTGCCGACGCAGCTGGGCCAGTTGTTGCGGGTCAAAAATCGAAACCTGTGTTCCCGAACCAGGAGGTGGGAAGTACTGCACACTCATTAGATGATCTCCAAATCGGCCCGCAAAGCGCCCGCGCTTTTCAGGTTCTGCAAAATGGACAACAAGTCTTGAGGGGTGGCACCCAAGGCATTCAAGGCACGGACCACATCGGCCAGATTGGCACTGGTCTTGACGCGTTGCAGGGAGCCGCTATCGCTGCGCATTTCAATCTGGGTGCTGTCAGCCACCACGGTCTGACCACCACCAAAGGGCGTATCCGGCTGGCTGACTTGCGGTTGACGGCTGATCACCACGGACAGATTGCCGTAGGCAATGGCGGCCTCATCAATCGTTACCGTGCGGTTCATGACCACCGAGCCGGTACGAGCATTGATCACCACACGAGCACGTGCCGGTGGCAAGTTCACCTGCAGGTTTTCAACATGTGAAATAAAGGCGGTTTGAGCCTGCGGGTCCAAAGGACCGCGCACCTGAATCAAACGGCCATCCAGAGCGGTAGCTGTGGATGGGCCAAACTGCTTGTTCAGGGCCGCCACCACATTCTGGGCCGTACCAAAATCCGAGGAATTCATTTCCAGATTGATCACGCCGTCCCGAGCGTAGGTCGTGGGCACACTTTGCTCGACCGTTGCGCCGCCAGGAATCGTGCCGCCATTAAGCTGATTGACCTGCACGCTGGAACCACCCGCTTCGGCCCCTGCCCCACCCACCAGCAAGTTGCCTTGGGCAATGGCGTAAACCTGACCGTTCGCACCTTTCAGCGGGGTCATCAACAAGGTGCCGCCGCGCAGGCTCTTGGCATTCCCCATGGAGGACACCACCACATCCACGGACTGGCCGGGACGGGCAAAGGCAGGCAGACGCGCCGTTACCATGACGGCCGCCACGTTCTTGAGCTGCATATTGCTGCCCTGGGGAATTGTCACCCCCAACTGGGACAGCATATTGGTCAAGCTTTGCTGGGTGAAAGGAGCCTGACGCACCTGGTCACCGCTGCCATCCAGGCCCACGACCAGGCCGTAACCGATCAACGGGTTGTCACGCACACCCTGAATGGATGCCAGATCCTTGATACGCTCGGCCTGGCTGGCTGGAGCCAGCAACAGGCCCGCCGCCAGCATGGCTGCTTGCAGCACATGGCGATAAGAAGAAAAACGAGTACGACTCATGGAAAACGCCATAACAAGCACAAGGATCAGAACGGAGAGATATTCAGGAAAAAACGCTGTAGCCAGCCCATGGTCTGGACTTCGTCCATGACCCCTTTGCTACGAAACTCGATACGGGCATCGGCCACCTGGGTGGAAGACACCGTATTGCTGCCGGTAATGGAACGCGGGTCCACCACACCGGAAAAGCGAATGTGCTCGCTGCCACGGTTAATGGCGATCTGCTTTTCACCGGCCACCTGCAAGTTGCCGTTGGGCAAGACGCCGACTACGGTCGTCGTCAAGGTGCCGCTAAAGGTGTTGTCGGCACGGCTGGAACCCTTGCCCTGGGCCTTGTTCGAGCCGCTGACTTCAAAGTTCTGCTTGCTGCCCACTTCGTTAGGCAGGAAAGCCGGTACGCCCGTAAAGTCCAGGCCACCACTTCCTGTCCGATCCGTATTGGTCGAGACGTTCTTGGCCGCGTTGGTGCGCTCCTGAATCATGATGGTGACAATGTCGCCCACATTGCGGGGCCGTCTGTCTTCAAACAGCGGGTAGTTGCCGTAAGCCGAGGGCTGGTAGATGGAGCCGTTGGCCACCACGGCTGCAGGCACAGCCGGTGGCGGGGGAGCCGTCAAGGGGCCGGTCACCACATCTTCAGGAGGCACCAGCGCGCAGCCGGACAGGGCCACAACTACACACAGCGCAAGACGGCTCATCAGAGCTTGGAACATTGTCACGATCTCTTCCGGTTTACAGCTGCGTCAGGCGAGCCAGCATCTGGTCAGCGGTGGACACGGCCTTGCTATTGATTTCATAGGCGCGCTGGGTGCTGATCATATTGACCAGTTCCTCGGCCACGTTGACGTTGGAGGTTTCGTTGTACTTGTGCATGACCAGACCTGCACCGTCCATGCCGGGTTGCAGGAAGTTGGCAGCACCCGAGGCATCGGTTTCGATGTACAAGTTCTCGCCCATGCTTTGCAGGCCGGCCGGATTCACGAAGGTGCTCAGTTGCAACTGCCCCACTTCCACGCTGGCGCCGGCAGCACCGGGCTGAGTCACCGACACAGTGCCATCACGGCCAATGGTCAGTTCCAGCGCGTTATCAGGGATATTGATGGGGGGCTGAATGGGGTAGCCGCCAGCGGTAACCAGCTGACCATTCTGGTCGCGCTGCAAACTGCCATCACGCGTGTAGGCAAAGGTGCCGTCCGGCATTTCCACTTGCAGGAAACCGCTGCCCTGAATGGCGATATCCATATTGTGACCCGTGTGCTTCATGTCACCCTGGGTGTGGATACGCTCGGTTGCCACGGTGCGCACACCCGTACCAACCTGCAAGCCGGTAGGCAGCTGATTGGCGGCACCGACCTGAGCGCCGGGCTGACGAATGGTTTGATACATCAGGTCTTCAAACACCGCGCGGGTACGTTTGAAGCCAGTGGTATTCACGTTGGCCAAGTTATTGGAAATAACATCCATATTGGTCTGCTGGGCTTCCAGACCGGTCTTGGCAATCCACAGAGAGCGAATCATGTGTGTGTAATCCTTGACGCTAAGGCCTGCGCTATGGGCGCGGCTTAGCCATTAAATGAAAGTAGGGAGTTGGCCCGATCTTCGCGCGCGCTGGCATCCTGGATGACCTTCATCTGGGTTTCAAAGCGACGTGCATTGGCAATCATGGCCACCATCGCTTCAGCCGGGTTCACGTTGCTTTTTTCGATAAAGCCCGAAACCATGCGCACCGAAGGATCCGCCGGGGCCGGCGCTCCATTGTTCATGCGAAACAAGCCGTCCTGGCCACGCTGCAAATCGGCGGTTGGGGGATTGACCATCTTCAACTGGCCCATCACCTGGATGTCGCGCGGATTATCGCCGGCCCCCAGCGCGGTCAGCTGACCATCGCTGGAGAAAGTGATGGAACCACGATCCGGGATTTCAATGACCTGCCCATCGGCGCTCAGCACCGGCAAGCCACTTTGGGTAACCAACTGGTTTTGGGCGTTGACCACCAGATCGCCTGCCCGCGTATAGGCTTCCTGGCCATCCAGCGCACGAACGGCAAACCAGCCCTCGCCCGCAATGGCGACATCCAGCGCATTGCCGGTCTCGGCCATGGCACCGGGCTGAAAACGGCTGCCCGGTGTCACCGTGGCCGTACCGACGCGAGTTTGCGAACCCACATCGCTAGTGACAGGTACGGAACGGTAATACGCCAGTTGCTGACGAAAACCGGACGTGTTCACGTTGGCCAGGTTGTTGGTAATAACGTCCTGTTGCTCCAGCGTGCGCTGGGCGCCATTCATAGCGGTATAAATCAGGCGATCCATGACAGCTCTTAACGCAGGTTGACCAGGGTTTGCAGAACCTGATCCTGCGTCTTGATGGTCTGGGCATTAGCCTGGTAGGTACGCTGGGCAATAATCATATTGACCAGTTCCTGCCCCATATCCACGTTGGAATCTTCCACCGCCTGACCTTTGATCGATGCCAGGCCATTCTCGCCAGGGCGACCCAAAATAGGCTGGCCCGACTCCCCTGTTTCCGCCCAGGCGTTGCCACCCACGGGACGCAGACCTTGCAGGTTGCTGAAGTCGGCCAGAACCAAAGAGCCCAAACGCTGAGTCACACCGTTGGTATAGGCGGCGACCATGGTGCCATCCTTGTCGATGCTCATGCTGGCGTATTCACCCGTGGCGTAACCGTCCTGGTAGGGCTTGCCCTTGGCAAACTCACCGCCAAACTGGGTGGTGCCGTTATAGCGGATATCAAAGACCAGATCGTCAGCAGGCGAGGCATTGCCGCCAGGATTGGCCAGCGTTACGTTGACCGTGGCCGGGTTGGGGCTGGTCATCACGCCTGAACCGTTAAAGGTCATGGTCGCACTGGCCGGCGACAACGGTGTGCTGCCTTCCATGTAGTAAACGTCCCACACGCTTTCACCGGCTGCATTGGCAGGACGCTTGACGAAGTACTGGGAAATCTCGTGGCTGTTGCCCAGCGAGTCATAAACCGAGTAGCTGAACGATTCGCTGTAAGTGGTGGGGTCTTTGGGATCAAAGACATTGATGAGATTGCCATTGGCATCTTCTGTTGGGATCGCTTCGGCACCGCCGGGCAGGTTGGGCTTGAAATCCAGAGCGGTCGTGGCTTTGGGAGGCACGTTGGCCGATGGCACTTGCAGGCGCTGCAGCTCGCTGCTGCCCACGCCGTAACCTGTCAGGTAATGGCCTTGGGCGTTGATCAGGTAGCCGGCCTTGTCCGGATAGAACTGACCGTTGCGGGAAAACAGAACCGCCCCATTACTTTGCTCCAGGCGGAACAAGCCGTTTTCACCGTCAATGGCCATATCGAACTGGTTGCCCGAGTTGCTGACGTTACCAACCGAGAAACGCTGGCTGACGCGCGACACCTGCACACCCAGACCCACGCGGGAGTTGGCGTATACGTCCGCAAACTGCACCGTCGAGGCCTTGTAGCCCACCGTGCCCGAGTTGGCGATGTTATTACCGATGGAATCCAGGTTTTGGGAGGCGGCGTTCAAGCCACTCAATCCTTGTCCGAAGCTCATGAACTTTCCTTTTAATGTCGTGTTGGCTCAGCCCGCTTTTGGGGCAAGCGGCGCTTACATGATTTTGCGTATGTCCAGCAGGGAGAACGAACCCGCCAGGCCAAGATCCAGCATCAAACCGCTGGAGGTATAAGCCACGCTATCGACCTTGCCATGCGTCAATGGGCTGGCTGTGACGGCCGTGCCGTCATTACTGGCCAATACACTGACGGTGTACGAACCGTCGGCCAGCGGTGAACCGTCGTTATCCAGGCCATCCCATTCCAGCGAGTACACACCCGCCTCTTTGGGCCCCAGATCGTATTCACGGACCACTTTGCCGCTGCTGTCCTTGATATGAACCATGGTCGAGGTCGTCCCGCTGACCAGATCAATCCCGTACGGCATGGCTACTTTCTCGCCTTCCTGGCTGGTACCCAGGGACACTTTCGCGCCTGGCACCAGCACTTGCTTGCCGATCAGATTGGCAGCTTGCATGGACTGACTCACATCCATCTGCCCGGCCACGGCCAGCAAAGTGGTATTCAATTGCTGAATCCCTGCCACCGTGGACATTTGCGCCATCTGGGTCGTGACCTGGGCGTTATCCATGGGATTCAAGGGGTCCTGATTGCGCAGCTGCGTAATCAGCATGGTCAGAAAACGGTCTTCCGTTTCTGCCATTGCGCTCTTGTTACGGGCATCCACCCCGGCCATCGCCCCTGCGGTGGGGTCCAGGACATTGCGATCGTTATTGACTGTGCTCATGCTCTTTCTTTCCCGTAACCGGCTTACTGACCAATGGTCAACGTACGCAGCATCAGGTTCTTGGAGGTGTTCACCACTTCCACATTGGCCTGATAGGAGCGCGATGCAGCCAGCATATTGACGGTCTCGGCCACCACATCCACATTGGGCAGGGTCACGTAGCCTTGTTCGTCGGCGTAAGGATTGCCGGGGTCGTATTGCAGTCGGCCGGGCGCATCACTTTCCTGCACACCCACCACTTGCACGCCGCCCACGGGGCTATTGCCCTGGGGGGTCATTTGAAACACCACCTGGCGGGCCTTGTAGGGCTGACCATCGGGCCCGACCACGCTGTCGGCGTTAGCCAGATTGCTGGCCGACACGTTCAAGCGCTGCGATTGTGCCGTCAGGGCAGAACCGGCAATCTGGAAAATACTGAAACTGGACATGAAGACTCGCTATTACTGTTGCAATGCCGCCATCAAGCCTTTCAAGCGCTGGGAAGCCAGGTTGATCGTGCTTTGATAGTGCAAGGTGTTATCGGCAAATTGCATGCGCTCCACATCCATCTCGACCGTATTGCCGTCCAGAGAAGGTTGCACAGGAACGCGATAAAGCAACTCGTCCGTACTGGGGGGACGGGCTGCCTGGGCGGGAATATGACGGGCCGAGGTCAAGGACAAGCTGGTGTTGGGCAATGCCATCTGGCCCTGCCCCCCTAAAGCCGCTTTCAAGGTGGCCGTAAAGTCCATATCCCGGGCCTTGTAGTTAGGCGTGTCGGCATTGGCAATATTGGAGGCCAGAACCTCCTGGCGCTCCTGGCGCACAGCCAGGGCCGTCTGGTAAAACTTCAGGTGCTCACCGATGCGATCAATCATGGAGTCAAGCCAATATTCTGTGTTCAAGTTTGAGATCCAGGTGAACGCGCGCACGCCTTTTCACCGCCATAACAGAATGGTAGCCAGTGGCACTGCTTCACAAATCAGGGAACAAAACGCAATTTATCGGCCAGTTCAGCTCTTGACCTGGCGGCTGAGTCCGTAAAATTCAGTCATGACCTTATATAGACTCCTGATCTGCGCATGCCTGTTCACCGTCGGTGCGACAGCGAGCGTGCGCGCTCAAGAGAGCGTTCAGGCACTGAGCGTGCAAACCATGCAGGAGCAAGCGCAAGACTATCTGCTCAAGCAGGCGCAGATGTACCCCGGTATCGCCACCATCACGCTGGATGCGTCACGCCTGAACGCCATGCCCGCCTGCACCCAGAACCAGGTTTTTCTGCCCAGCGGCCAGCGTCTGCGATCCCGAATGAGTGTTGGCGTGCGCTGCCTGAGCCCGCAAAGCTGGAGCACGTCAATTGCTGCCACGCTGTCCATTCAGGGACACTATTACGTCACCAATCGCCGCATCAATCCGGGCGAAACCATCAATCAGGATGATCTGATCGAACGCGAGGGAGACTTGCTGGCCCTGGCCAACGGTGTAGTGATCGACCCCAAGCAGATCATTGGCTATGTCGCCAGCCAGCGTATTCCTTTGGGTAATGCAATACGGGCCTCGGCCCTGCGCGACCCGCAGTCGATCACGCGTGGCCAGATGGTGCGTACTGTGGCACGCGGCATGGGTTTTGTAGCCACGGGCGAAGGACAGGCCCTGCAAAGCGGCGCACCGGGCACCCAGATTCAGATCAAGGCCAGTTCGGGGCAAGTGATTTCAGCCACGGTACTGGATGCGTCCACGGTTCAGGTCGTTCTCTAAATTAAATCGGATGAGCATGCTAAAGTTTGCGTCCAGAGCGCCGTTACAAGATCAACGCAAAGAACAGGCCGCACGGAGAAACACGTGAAGATCAGCCCCTCCCCCCTCAAGACACCCCTCGCTGAAACCTCTGCCGCAGAACGCAGCAGGGCGTCCAATCGTGCGCGTCAAGCGTATAACAACAGCAGCAGCACCAACGAAGTGGACTTCAGCGCTGCAGCCCGCCAGCTCAATTCGCTGCAAGACAGCAGCGCCGATGTAGACATGAAAAAAGTCGAGGCCTTGCGCGAGGTCATTGCAGCAGGCGAGCTCAAAATTGATACCAGTCGGATCGCCGACTCCCTGATTGCCTCCGTGCGCGATCTTCTCAAGTAATCACCTGAAACGGCCATGTCTTTGCAAACCTGTCTTGCCGATCAACACCAGGCCCTGCTGGATTTCGAGCAGTTGCTGGTAGAAGAAAACACCCTGCTGCTGCGCAGCTTCGAGCCACAAGAACTGGCCCAGATCACACTGCGCAAATACCAGCTGGTTGAACGTATCGAACAACTGGACCAGGCCCGCGCCCAGCTCCTGCAAGCGCGTGAACTGGAAAACAGCCTTCAGGGCCTGCGCTACGCGGCTGAAGAGGACGAACTGGAACAAGAGCTGGAACAGTTGATCGAGCTGAGCGAGAAGGTGCGCAACGCCAGCGACAACAACCGCATTCTGGTTGATACCTTTTTGATCGATACCCAGCAAAACCTGGACGCCCTGGAAGCCTTCACCGGCCGCAATACCTTTTATGACGCCTCCGGCAAAACTCAGAATACCCAGTCTTCCTTGAGTTTGAAGGTATAGGACTGAGCAGACGCCAGTAGCGGCATGCCCAATATTGAAAGCGCCAACTATTTAGTTGGCGCTTTTTTTGTCCTGCCCGAACACGGAGAAGGCTGCAAGCCACGCTAAGGTACAAGGGCTGAACGCCCGAACATTTGAATGCCTGAACTCCATTACATTAAATATGATGTATTCTTTGAATACACCAAAAACGATGTATATTTAAAATACATCAAATTTATTGTATTTTGAATTCACAGGAGCCAGGCGATGCCAACAAGACTAGACGCCATTGCACTGCACAGCCCGGAGCAAATGCCCAAGCTCATCCGCTCGTTGCGCAAGCGCAAAGGCTGGAGTCAGATAGAGCTGGCAGACAAGCTGAACACAACGCAGCAAGCCATTTCGCGCATGGAAAATGACGCGTCTGGCCTATCGCTTAAAAACCTGTTTTCGGTTCTGGCCGTCCTGGAAGCCAAGATCTCCATTATTGACGCTCACGAGCCTGACAAACCTGAATCTATGGAGTGGTGATGCCTGTTCTGGACCTGTGGATGAATGGTCTCTTCGTTGGAAAGTGGCATAAGCCTGCCCGCGGCCCATCACAACTTAGCTACGCGCCAGACTGGATCGCCCATCCACAAGGCCGGCCGCTGTCTCTATCCCTGCCCTTTACATTCAACAATGAAGCATTTCGTGGCGAGGTCGTAGACAACTACTTTGACAATCTGCTCCCCGACAATCCCGAGATTCGCCAACGTATCGCCTCCCGCTTCAAAACCCGCTCGCTGGAAACGTTTGCCTTGCTGGAAGCAATAGGTCGGGATGCTGCTGGTGCCGTGCAACTTCTGCCGGAGAACTCTCCAGCGCCGGAGATTCACACCCTCACGGCCCGTCCTCTTACCGAAAGTGACGTTGCCGAACATTTGCGCGGCACACTTACCGCCCGCCAGGACCTGGCCCCCGAAGACTTTCGTTTTTCGCTGGCAGGTGCCCAGGAAAAAACGGCCCTGCTATGGCATCAAGGCCAATGGCACATTCCCCAGGGATCGACACCCAGCTCACACATCTTCAAACTACCCTTGGGATTGGCGGGCAATGTCCGCTTTGATCTGAGCCACTCGGTGGAAAACGAATGGCTCTGCATGGAGCTGCTCAAAGAACTGGGCTTGAATGTCGCCCACACACAAATTGGCCAGTTTGAAGATCAAAAGGTTCTCATCGTGGAGCGCTTTGACCGTGTCTGGAGCCGTCATGGTCATTTGATACGCCTGCCCCATGAAGACCTGTTACAGGCAAGCGGTTTGCCCTCGCATGCCAAATACGAATCCGACGGTGGCCCTGGCATCCATACCATCATGCAGGTCTTATCCGGCTCGTCCAATGCTCTGGCTGACCGACAGGCTTTCTTCAAAACCTTGTTGGTCTTCTACTTGCTGGCCGCCCCAGATGGCCATGCCAAAAACTTCAGTCTGGCCATAGAACCTGGCGGCTACTTCCGTCTGGCACCACTTTACGATGTGCTCTCGGCCTGGCCTTGGGTAGGCACAAAACAAAATCAATGCCCTATTCAGCGCGTCAAAATGGCGATGGCACTACGCACCAGCAATACTCGCTACAAGATGCAGGAAGTGCTTCTCAGGCATTGGCTTGCCGTAGGAAAAACCTATATAGGACAGCAAGCCACTGAATCCTTGATCGGAGACCTTCACCAGCTTGTGGAGCCAGCCATTCAAAATGTCTCGGCACGATTGCCAGCGCATTTCCCTGAACACATCAAAGACGCCATCTTCCAGGGCCTACGCAGCAACTTGCAGCGTTTGAAATAAAAAAGCCTGCCACACGGCAGGCTTTTTCAATCTTGCTGAATTTAGCTCATCGCTTCTTTCAACACCAGCATCTTCACCAACGCATCGACTGACTGGCCGGACTTCAAGCCCGGTTTGCCCAGCAAGCGCGCGCTCAGCTGTCGCACACCCAGATTGTCCGGCGCCTGTAGCAGGTCCCAGGAGGCCAGCGTCAATTGGGCTGCAGCCAGCAAGTTAAGCTCGTCTTCGAACTCGGAATTACTGGCGGGCAAAATACCGCGCACGGTGCTCAGCAAGCGGGCCATTTCCTGCACTTCGCTACGCAGCATCATGTAGCAGGCCAGGCTGGCCGGGGCGATGGCCTCGGATCCTGTGCACTGGTGCATCAAGGCAAAGCGGGTTTTCAGCACTTTGCCGTCGTGACGACGGACAGTGCGCAGGATGATCAGATCCAGATGCACAGGCTCGGCATTGCGTTGTCGCAACTGCACCGGCTCGACGGCGTACCACAGGGCAATTTCACCCAGCTTGGCACGGCCCAGCGTTTCCAGATGCAGACGCGCAGCCAGATCCGGAATCGCGTGGAAAGCCAGCTGTTTGCTCAGTGCATTGGGCGTGGTCTTGCCGTCCTTGTGCCACAAGGAGGTTGCACCTGGAATCAGGGCCAGCCAGTCGGCTTCCATGTCGGCCCATTGACGCCACATGGTGGGCGAACCGCCCTCAAAAATATGCAGCAGATTCACAGGCTGAGCCTGCGCATTCAGAACCTGCATGGCCTGATTCAAGGCTTGCGCAGGACCTGGCCGTTCCATGCTGCGCACGCCACGCACATCCGACCATTGCGAGGGCGTCTGGCGCTGATAGTACGGAACACTTAAGGCCTGACCTTTGGGGCTGAACAGGAAGCTGAACGAGCACTGTTCCTGACAGCCAGCAGGCTGATGATCGGCATGGATTACCAGCAGGCGAGACACATTGCCTTCGCTGACTTCCTGACACGCGGCACGCATCAAGCCTTCGGCACGTTGTGCTGCTGCCCCGTCCTGAATGGGGGCATTTTGTGCATGCAGATCGCGCCAGAAGTCGTAGGCTTCCGCGCATGCCAGACGTTCGTCCAGATCCGCCGCTGCGCGACGGGCCTGCTCCAGGGCGATAGGCCCACCAGCCGAGGCCGCCGACAAAAGGCGTGGCAAGACGCGCGCACGGCGTTCTTCCTCGGCCTGTTGTTCCTGGGCAGACTGACCACCACTTTCCAGCAAAGCGGCCAGATCGCCAGAACTGGGCGCGTACAAGGGACGCTGGTTTTCGCGCACTTGCAAGGCAGAGTCGACCAGCTCGGCTGCACTCATGAAACGCAAATCCTCGGGCACTTTCTGGCCGTTGGACACGTAATGAATGGGCAGCTTGAAACGGATGGCGGTATCCAGCGGGCCGCCCAGCTTGATGGCCTCGTCCACCTTGGAAATGATGCAGCCGCTTAGCGGTGTACCACCGTCCTGCGTGTAGCTACGGGCCACTTCGTCCAGGGTATCGCCCTGGCTGGCGGCATTAAGCACCAGCAAGCGTTGCACCCGACGTCCAGCACCGGCCAGCAAGGCAGCCTGCTCTCGCACGTAACGGTCGCGCTGGCTGATGCCCATATTGTCGATCAGGATCACCTGATCAGGCCGCACGCCCAGCATCACGCTACGCAGTTGCGCTACGTCCTGCACGATATGCACGGCTACCCGCATCAGGTCGCCATAAATCTTCAGTTGCTCGTGGGCGCCGATCCGATAGGTATCAGTAGTCAGCAAAACCACTTTATCGGGACCGAAGCGACGCACGGCACGCGCGGCCAGTTTGGCCAGCGTGGTGGTCTTGCCCACACCCGTGGGGCCCACCAGCGCCAAGGCCAAACCGGGCTGCCACAAGGCGTCCTCGGAGCGCAGCACCGGCAAATGGGTTTCCAGTTCAGTACGCACCCATTGCAAGGCGGCACGCGCGCCCAGTTCTTCGGGCAAGCGCTTGAGCATGGCACGCAGCAAGGCGGTACTGAAACCTTGCGACAAAAGGCTCTGAAACAGATTCACCGCCACCGGCGTGCGCCGCATCTGGTGACTCCAGACCAGATCGTCCATGCGCCCTTCCAAGGCACCACGCAATGCCCCAATCGCACCCATCACATTGTCGGCGGCCGGTGGCGGGGCCATTTCCTGCTGGCGTATGCCAGCGGCCTGATGCGGTGTGCTGCTGGGCATGGGTGCGCGTTCAGTGGCACCACCGGGAACCGAGCTGGAATCGGTAGCGAGAATCTCCACCCCGCCATTCACGCGACGGTTGGACACAATCAAAGCATCGGGGCCCAAAGCGATACGCACCTGGCGCATGGCTTCACGGCTGGTACTACCAAAAAAGCGACTTATATTCATTCAGACTGACCAATAATGGTGGTGACCCGAAGGATGCGTTCTTCAGGAATTTCAGCGTTGGACAAGACACCCAGCTGTGGGATGTGGTGACGCAAGAAACGCGACAAGGTAGGCCGCAAAATAGGCGGCACAACCAGCACGGGCGGATCTCCATGTTCTTCCTGGAACTGGGCTGCCCGCATGGCATCGGTCAGCACCGACTCGGCCAGACCCGGCTCCAGCGCGCCGCTGCTGGTCAGTGCCTGCGTCATGACCCGCTCCAGACGGGCATCCAGACCAATCACACGCAGCTCTCCCTCACCGGGGAACCACTGCTGCACAATGGCACGGCCCAAGGCCACGCGTAAAACCGCCAGCAGTTCGCCCGCCTCCTGGCCGGGCTGAACCGCGCCGGGAGCCAGAATGCGCGGTGCATGTTCAGCCAGCGTTTCCACAATGCTGCGCATATCGCGAATCGGCACATCTTCAGCCAGCAGACCACGCAAGACCTTGAGCAAGAGGCTCAGGGACAGGGTTTGCGGTACAAAATCTTCGACCAGCTTGGGCGCTTCGCGGCCCACGTGATCCAGCAATTGCTGCACTTCCTGACGGCCCAGCAAATCGGCCCCATGACGATGCAGCAAATGGTTGATATGCGTGGCAATCACCGTGCTGGCATCCACCACGGTATAACCTGCAATCTGTGCCTGCTCGCGCATGCTGACATCCACCCACACGGCAGGCAGGCCAAAGGCCGGGTCCGTGGTCGGTGTGCCGGGCAATTTCATGGTGACACCACCAGGATCAATCGCCAGCCACTGCCCCGGCGTGGCGGTACCACGACCGATCTCCACCCCGGCCAACAGGATGCGATAGTCGTTGGGTTTGAGCTCCAGATTGTCCCGAATGTGGACCACGGGCGGCAAAAAGCCCACTTCCTGCGCAAACTTCTTACGCAGGCTGCGGATACGATGCAGCAGCTCACCGTTTTGCGCATGGTCTACCAAAGAGATCAGGCGATAGCCCACTTCCAGACCCAGGGGGTCCACCATGGACACGTCATTCCAGCTGGCTTCACTGGCGGCAGAATCGGCCGCGGCCAGGACTTCATCATTGGGTTCGCTGGCTTGCTGCTGCTGTTGGACCTGATGCTTTTGCATCATCCAGGCTCCAGCGCCCAATATCGCAGCCAGTAACAGGAATACCAGATTGGGCATGCCGGGAATCAGTCCCATCAAACCCAAAATACCGGCGGTGATATACAGCACCATGGGGTTGCGGAAAAGCTGGTTGACCATTTGCTGGCCCACGTCTTCGTCCGTCGCCACACGCGACACCACCACACCGGCGGCGGTGGAAATAATCAGGGCAGGAATCTGGGCGACCAGGCCGTCACCAATGGTCAACAAGGTATAAACGCGACCGGCTTCCGAGAAAGACAAGTCATGCTGCAGGACACCAATAATCAGACCGCCAATCACGTTAATGACCATGATCAGCAAACCCGCCACCGCGTCACCGCGCACGAATTTGCTGGCACCGTCCATGGAGCCGTAGAACTCGGCCTCTTGCGACACCTCGGTACGGCGACGGCGTGCATCGTCCTCCCCAATCAGGCCCGCGTTCAGGTCGGCGTCAATCGCCATCTGCTTGCCCGGCAAGGCGTCCAGGGTAAAGCGTGCCCCTACTTCCGCAATCCGGCCCGCACCCTTGGTAATCACCACAAAGTTGATGATGACCAGAATCACGAACACGATCAGGCCCACGGCAAAGTTACCGCCCACCAGAAAGTGACCAAAGGCCTCAATCACCTGACCGGCAGCGTCCGGGCCTTTGTGGCCATTCATCAGCACCACTCGGGTAGAGGCCACGTTCAGAGCCAGGCGCAACAAGGTCGCAAACAGCAGCACCGCCGGGAAAGCCGCAAAATCCAGTGGCTTCTTGGTGAACATGGCCACCAGCAGGATCATGACGGCCAGGGCGATGTTGAAGGTGAACAGCAGGTCCAGCAAAAATGGCGGCAAGGGCAGAATCATCATGGCCATCACCATGAGGATCAGCACCGGACCCGCTAAAAGCCGGGCGTGTTGACCACCGTTTTGTTTCAGTAAGGCAAAAAAATTGTTCATTGCTTTTAATGTTTGCGCGAACGCAGTGGACCTTCATCCATGCCTGTCGGCACTTTCAATCGGGTGGGCATGACCGGGCGCTCGCCCTGCCCCTTGTTCCAGTTACGAAGCTGATAAACCCAGGCCAGCACTTCGGCCACGGCCGAGTACAAGTCCACGGGAATCTCGCGCTCCAGTTCGACATTGAAGTACAGGGCCCGCGCCAGCGCGGGTGCCTCCAGCGTGGCCACTTTATGCTCTGCCGCCAGACCGCGAATCTTGGCGGCGATCAAACCCGTGCCTTTGGCAACGACACGGGGCGCCCCGCTCTTGCCGTCCTGATACTTCAAGGCCACCGCATAATGCGTGGGGTTGGTCACGACCACATCGGCCCCCGGCACCTGGGACATCATGCGCGAACGGGCCATGGACCGTTGCTGCTGCCGGATGCGCCCTTTTACATGCGGGTCACCTTCGCTTTCCTTATGTTCTTCCTTCACGTCCTGACGCGACATGCGCAGCTTCTTGTAAAAGCTCCACAACTGCCAGGGTGCATCAATCAACACAATCACCAGCAAACTAGCGGCGATCAGGGCACAACACTTGATGATCAGCGCCATCCCCGTGGCAATGGCCGCCGTGGGATGCACATACATCAGGGCCGTCATCTGTTCGCGCTCGGTCCAGATCACATAGACCGCTACTGAACCCACCAGACCGGCTTTGGCCAGGGTCTTGATCAGCTCCACCACGGTCTGCATGGAAAACATGCGTTTAACGCCCTTGGCCGGATTCATGCGCTCGAACTTGGGCTGCAAGGCCTTGCCGCTAAAACTCATGCCGCCCAGTGCAATCGACGCAAAAATCGCGACTACCACCAGCAGCAGGAACAGTGGTGCCAGCCCTTTTAGTGCTTCGCCCGCCAGACCGGCAGCCTGTACCACCATGGCACTGGGATCATGCGCAACCCGAGGATCGAACCAGACACTGCGACGCACAATGCCACCAAAGGTCTCGTACAGATAGCTGGCCCCGACCCAGATGCCGCCTATCCCGGCCAGCAGCATCAGGAACGTTGTCAGCTCTCTGGAACGCGCCACCTGCCCTTCTTCCCGCGCCTTTTCCAGGCGCCGGGGTGAGGCCGGTTCTGTTTTTTCGAGATCGCTGTCTTCTGCCATGGACTGCCAGGACGCAGGAATTGAAAGAATGAATCACGCGCGCAGCACGAATGTTGCGCTCGCACTGCATGCCGCGGGATCATTCTAAAAGAGCGCTGCGGCTCTGATAGCGCGGAGAAAGCCCGATAAAAGCAGGCTGTTCCCCACAAGCAAAAAGGCGCTGCAATGTGCAGCGCCTTCAACAAGCAAACTCAATGAGCGGATGGAACCGGGAATTAAAAGCCCAGATTCGCCAGCAAATCGTCCACCTGATCCTGGCTGGTGACCACTTCCGAGGCCACGGGCGAGACCACTGGGCCATTGATAAGGCTTTGAGTTTCTTCGCGTTTTTCTGTGGGCACATTATCGACCAGCACTTGAACCAGTTCGGTTTCAATCGTGCCGACCACACCCAGCATGCGCGTGATCACCTGCCCGGTCAGATCCTGAAAGTCCTGGGCCATGATGATTTCCAGCAAATTGTCCTGCGTCTGCTGGGCCTTGACGGGCACATCGCGCAGAAAGCCACGGGTGCGCTTGACCAGCTCGCGAGCCTGATCCTGATCCAGGGGCTCTTCAAACCATTGCTCCCACTCGGCATCCAGCGCCTGGGCGTCCTCTTGCAAGGATTCTTGCAAAGGACGCACCTGCTCGGCGGCATTCAGCACGCGGTTGGCGGCTTGCTCGGTCATGCGAGCCACATAGTGCAGACGATCGCGGGCATCCGGAATCGCGTGCGCGGCATCTTTAATGGCCTGATCCAGCCCCAGTTCGCGCATGCTTTCCCGCAGCAGGCGGGTCAGATTGGCGATGCGGTAGACCAGGTCAACCGGTACGCTCTGGGGGTCGGGATGAGTCGGTGTTTGCTGTGGATCCATGACGTACTCCGTATTAACCGGCCATTTTCTCGAAGATCTTGTTCAGTTTCTCTTCCAGTGTTGCGGCGGTAAAGGGTTTGACGACGTAGCCATTGGCGCCCGCCTGGGCGGCGGCAATAATGTTCTCTTTCTTGGCTTCGGCGGTCACCATCAGCACCGGCAAAGAGGACAGATTGGCATCGGCACGAATCTGCTTGAGCATTTCCAGCCCGTCCAGATTGGGCATGTTCCAGTCAGAGACCACGAACTCGAAATTGCCATTGCGCAATTTTTCCAGGCCCATCTGACCATCTTCCGCTTCGTCCACGTTTTCGTATCCCAGATCCTTGAGCAGGTTCTTGATGATCCGGCGCATGGTGGGAAAGTCATCGACGACGAGAATCTTTATATTTTTTTGTACCATTTACATTCTCCAAATGAGTAGCATGCCAGTGCGTTCAGGACCGCTTATACACGGTGCCCAAAGGCCCCCACACTGGCCAGAATTCGTTCGCTAATCTGCCCCAAAGGCAAGGCGATATCCGCCGCGCCAATTTGCAAGGCTTCACGCGGCATGCCAAAGACCACGCTGGTGGCCTCGTCCTGCGCAAAGGTCATGGCCCCGGCCTGTTTCATGGCCAGCAAGCCTTGTGCACCGTCCTTGCCCATGCCGGTCAGGATGACCCCCACGGCATTGCGGCCGGCCAGTTCGGCGGCAGAGTGAAACAGCACATCGACCGAGGGCCGGTGGCGGTTGACAGGTTCACTGTCCACCAGCTTGACCACATAGTTGGCACCCGAGCGGGCCAGCTTCATGTGCGCCACGCCACCTGGAGCCAGATACACGTGGCCGGGCAAGACGCGCTGGCCATCTTCGGCCTCATGCACCTGCATGGAGCACAGACCATCCAGGCGATTCACAAACGAGCGCGTGAAACCGGCCGGCATATGTTGGGTAATCATGATGGCCGGGCAGTTGGCCGGCAAGGGCTCCAGCACCTGACGAATGGCCTCGGTGCCGCCTGTGGACGCGCCGATCATGATCAGTTTTTCGGTGGTTGAGAAGTTGTGCGTCAAGCGGCGGGCCGGGGCGGAACCGGCCGGGGCCGGAGTTGCACGACGCGGGCGGGCAATGGAGGCAGCGCGGATCTTGTCGGCAATCAGGTCCGAGTAATCCAGCAAGCCATCACGCAGGCCCAGCTTGGGTTTGGTCACAAAGTCCACCGCGCCCAGCTCCAGGGCACGCAAGGTCACATCCGAATTGCGCTCGGTCAGCGAGGACACCATCACCACGGGCATGGGGCGCAAGCGCATCAGGCGCTCCAGAAAGTCCAGCCCGTCCATTCGCGGCATCTCGACGTCCAGCGTCAGCACATCCGGATTGTGTTCCTTGATCAGCTCGCGCGCCACCAGCGGATCAGGGGCCACCGCCACCACTTCCATATCCGCATGACTGTTGATAATTTCCACCATCAGGCTGCGCACCAGGGCGGAATCGTCTACACACAAAACTCGAATTTTCTTCATGCTACTCATAATCCCGATTTCAAGCGCCAACAGAGCTCAGGGCCTGGCAAGACTCCATAGACCCTAGTTCCGGACATACACCGTCTGACCGAGCAAGCGAAAGGCCTTGGTCAGGTAGGAGAAGTTCTCGGAATGCCCCACAAACAACAAGCCACCCGGTTTGGTCACGGCGGCGAATCGCTCCAGGATGCGTGTCTGATCGTCCCGATCAAAATAAATCATGGTGTTTCTACAGAAGATCACATCAAAGCGGCTGGTCGAAGGCCAGGCCGAGCCCACCAGATTGAACTCCTCGAATTCCACCATATTGCGCAACACGGGCTTGACGCGTGCCAGCCCCTTGCGAGCGCCCACACCACGCTGGAAATAACGCGGCAGCCACAGATCGGGCACGGGCTGAATGCGCTCCAGGGTGTACATGCCCTGTCGGGCCTTGTCCAAGGCAGCCGAGTCAATATCGCTGGCCAGAATCGACACGTTCACATCCGGCGAGGGACAGTGCTCGCGCACCGTCATGGCAATGGAATAGGCCTCCTCGCCGGTAGAGGCCGCACTGCACCAGATATCCAGCGGCTTGCCGCGTGTGCTGACAAACTTGCCCAGAATATCGAAATGATGCTGCTCGCGAAAAAATGCGGTGTGATTGATGGTGAAGGCATTGACGAAGTCCTGCCACTCCTGGCTATGCGTGTCCTGCTCCAGAACATCCAGATACTGACGCACCTCCCGCAGCCCCGCACTCTGACTGCGCATACCCAATGTGCGGGCCACCATATCTTCTTTGTGGGTACCTAAGATGATGCCCGCATACGACTTGAGCAAGCGCGCGGCTCGCTCACAGTCGGCCCTCGAGGCCTGCGGGATCGAGGGCAATGTATAAACAAAAGGTTCCACAGATGTGCTCATATAACTACAGGCTGGCCAAGGTCCCGCTAAAAGGCCCCGTAGACAGACGCTCGGTAGAACGTAATCGTTCCGGCTCGGGCGCTTCAAACGGATCATCAATGATGTCGTGTGCGCTCACTTTGAACGCCGACACCGCGTCGGACAAACGAGTGGCCTGATCCTGCAAGGAGCCCGCTGCCGCGGTTGCCTGTTCGACCAGGGCTGCGTTTTGCTGCACAACCACATCCATTTGTGCAACCGCCCGGTTCACCTGCTCAATTCCTTCGGACTGCTCGTTCGAGGCCGACGAAATTTCCGCCATGATGGTGGTCACGCTCTGTACCGAGCTGACCACTTCCATGACCACCTTGCCCGCCTCATCCACCTGACGGGTGCCTTCCTTGACTTTAGCCAGCGACTGTTCAATCAAGCCCTTGATCTCGCGGGCCGCCTGCGCACTGCGCTGGGCCAGGCTTCGTACTTCACCGGCCACCACTGCAAAGCCCTTGCCCTGCTCACCTGCGCGGGCTGCTTCCACCGCCGCGTTCAAGGCCAGAATATTGGTCTGGAAAGCAATGCCATCAATCACGTTCACGATCTGGGCAATCTGCCCCGAACTGGCCGACAGATCTTCCATGGTCTGCACCACGGTAGAAACTGCCTGCCCGCCCCGCAGCGCCACTTCGGAGGCACTCTTGGCAACCTGGTCCGCTTGCTGGGCATTGTCCGAGTTCTGACGCACCGTGCTGGCCAACTGCTCCATGCTGGCCGCGGTTTGCTGCAAGGAGGCGGCCTGCTCTTCCGTACGACTGCTCAGATCCGTATTGCCCACATAGATTTCATGCGAACCAAAAGTGATTTCTTCCACGCCCTGACGCACGGTCTGCACCATGGACTGCAGACTGCTTTGCATGCGGCGCACCGCGTCATACAGCACACCAATTTCATTGGTGGACTTCACTTCCACGCGTTGGGTCAAATCCCCGCTGGCGATGCGATCAAAGTGCGCACCGGCCTGACGCAAGGGACGCAGCACCATGCGATTCAAGAACACATAGACGGCCAGCGAGATCAACAGACAGAACACCATGGCCAGCCCCACCAGACGGATCACCATGTTGTACTGGTCATTTTCTTTCTGGTATTGCGTATCAATAGAGCGCTGCTGGGCCTGTTGCAAGGTACTCAAGGCGCTGTACAGATCTTCTTCCAAAAACTTGGTGGTCGTGGCCACGTAGCTGCGGAAACCAGCGATATCGCCCTGCTCCAGGTAAGCAATCAAGGGCAGCACGCCTCCCTGCATCAAGGACATGAATGCGGCATCCACGCGCTGGTAGTAATCGTTCGTGCCTTCCAGTTGTGTCGCCACGCCCTGGTATTCAAAGAAGGCTTCCTGGGCTTGCTCAAACTGCTTGCGCGTGGCATCCAGCGCATCACGCGTGGCCGAGCTGATGGCCGACGTTTTGGGAGCCACATCGCTCCACTCGGCCATCAGGTCCTGGTTTTGCAGATCGTTGCTGACCACATAGCTGATGGCCGCTCGTCCAATCAGGGTTTGAGTCTCTTTGTAGCTCTCGATGGCCTGATACATGGCCGAGCCTACGCGCTGATTGACCACGATGCTTTGCAGCGCACCATTATTGGCGCGCAGGGACAAGATCCCCAATGCAGCACCGGCCACCAGCATTGCTAAAAAAAACACCAGTACCAGAATCAGACTGGTCCGCACCTTCAGATTGGCCAAACGTAATCCATCCAGCATTGCAAGCACCTTGTCTAGAGTAGATCCGAACATCAGAGGCGCTTGTGACGCCTCCCCCGACCCGAACAATCCTTGAAGGACCCGTTAAACAAGTCCCCGCTTTGCAAGTCTTTGCAGACTCGGGCGATCAGGCCACTGCGCTATCGACCAGCGCCATCTCTTCACTGGTCATCAATTTTTCAATATCCACCAAAATCAGCATGCGTTCGCCCAGCGTGCCGATCCCGGTCAGGTACTCGGTCGAGAAAGCAGTGCCAAAACTGGGGGCGGCACTGATCTGGGACGACTGCAAAACCAGCACGTCCGATACACCATCCACCACCACACCCACTACGCGGTCGTGCAGATTCAGAATCACCACCACGGTCTGGTGGTCGTACTCCACCCGCTCCATGTTGAAGCGCACCCGCAAGTCGGCGATAGGCACAATCACACCGCGCAGATTGGTGACACCCTTGATGAAGTTGGGCACGTTGGCAATACGCGTTACGGTCTGGGAGTCGTAGCCCCGGATCTCCTGAACTTTCAGAATATCGATGCCGTATTCCTGGTCGCCCAGAGTAAATACCAGATACTCCTTGCCGCCAGCCTCGGCAGCTTCGGAGTGGGAAGTAAAGTCGTTGGACATAAAGATCTCCGAATAATCAGGCCCACGTCGAGGCGGGGTCCCGCGCCAGACGTTGCAAGGCAAAAACATCAACAATCAGGGCTACGCTGCCATCGCCCAAAATAGTGGCAGCGGAAATACCCGGAATTTTTCTATAGTTGGCTTCCAGGTTCTTGACCACGACTTGATGCTGACCGATCAGGTGATCGACCAGCAAGGCAAAGCGCATGTCTTCGGCCTGCAAGATAACGGCAATCGCGCGCGTCACATCGGTCTCGGCCCCTTCAACCGAGAAGATGTCACGCAGGGAAATCAGGGGCAGATACTCGCCACGCACAAACATGACGTGATCGGTATCGGTTACGCTGCGCAACTGCTCTTCAGTAGGCTGCATGGACTCGGTTACATGAGCCAGCGGCAGGATGAACACCTCATTGCCCACCTGGACCGACATGCCGTCCAGAATCGCCAGTGTCAGCGGCAGAACAATACGGGTGGTTGTTCCCTTGCCCGCACGCGAGTACAGCTGCACGTGGCCGCCCATGCTTTGAATATTGCGTCGCACCACGTCCATGCCCACGCCGCGCCCGGAAATTTCCGTAACCTTGTCGGCGGTGGAAAAGCCGGGGGCAAAGATCAACTGCCAAACTTCGTCGTCCGGCATGCTCTCGGTCACCGGCAGGCCCGAGGACATGGCTTTCTTCAGAATACGTTCGCGGTTCAGGCCAGCACCATCATCCACCACTTCAATAATGATGTGGCCACCCTGATGCTGGGCCGACAAGGTCAGCACACCCTCTTCTTCCTTGCCCGCTGCCAGACGATCCTCGGGCATTTCAATGCCGTGGTCGATACTGTTGCGCACCAGGTGAGTGAGCGGATCAATAATGCGTTCGATCAGGCTCTTGTCCAGTTCGGTGGCCTGCCCTTTGGTGACCAGACGAATCTTCTTGTTCATGCGCGCGGCACTTTCGCGCACCACACGCGGGAAGCGGCTGAACACGTAATCCATTGGCATCATGCGAATGGACATCACGGACTCTTGCAGGTCGCGCGCATTGCGCTCCAGTTGCTCAATGCCGTTCAGCAAGCGATCGTGCACCACAGGATCCAGTGTCGAGGCCGTTTGCACCAGCATAGCTTGTGTAATGACCAACTCGCCCACCAGGTTGATGATCTGGTCAACTTTCTCCACGCCCACACGGATCGTGCCGGACTCTTTGGGAGCAGCAGCCTTGGCCGGTTTGTCCGCGGCCTTGGGAGTGGCAACAGGCGCAGGCGCTTCGGTTTTTTCTGGTTCAGCGGCAACAGGGGCCGTTGCGGGAGCCGGAGCAGCGACGGGGGCTGCAGGCTCGGCAGCCACTGCGGCGGGAACTGAGGCCGAGGCTGCTGCGGCAGCGGCTGGAGCCGCCGCTTGCCCTGGGGCTGCGGCCGGTTTTACCGACACCTGATCGGCATTCAGAATAAAGCAGCACACGGCCAGAATATCGTCAGCCGAACCCGTGGTTTCCACCCAGATATCCAGGCGATCACCTTCGCGAGTTTGATGGACGATGGTGCCCATCAACTCCATTTCTTGTTGCAGCGCCTCGGCATCCTTATCAGACACCGGCCCCATGGACACCCACAGTGGCAAGCCATCCGTGTTGGCAGCCGGTTCCGGCTCGGGTTCCGGTTCGGCTTGCAGGATCGCTTCGGTTCCTTTCGTGTCGGTTGCCAGAATGCCCTTTTGTTCCAGGGCCAATTGCCTCAGTTGCGCGCAGATGCGGGTGTAGGCTTCCTCGTCGGGCTCCTGCTCCTCGCGGTAGGCATTGACTTGTCCGGTTAGCACGTCCTTGGTTTCCAGAAAGAGGTCAATCATGTCCTTGCGCAATTGCATCTCGCCATTACGGACCAGATCGAGCAGATTTTCGAGTAAGTGTGTGGTTTCAGCCAACTGACCGAAGCAACCAAACGTGCCTGCGCCGCCCTTGATCGAGTGTGCGGCCCGAAAGATGGCATTGAGCTGATCGCGGTCAGGCTCGTCCAGATCCAGCTCCAGCAGCAAGCGCTCCATGTCCGCCAGCAACTCATCGGCTTCATCGAAAAAGGTTTCGTAAAACTGACTCAGATCCACGCCGGAGCTCATGAACACTTCCTTCTTGGTTATGGCTTAGAACAACAAAACAAAAAGCACAGCCCAAACACCCAGGCCTCAAGGCACTACTGGCAAGGCAGAAGGCATTTCAGGCAGACCAGGAATATGAATACTGATTGGCCCCTCGGTCTCCTGCATGGCTTCGCGCAAATCAAATTCTTCCGAACCGCTTGCGGCTTGCTCGTCCATGCGTCGTTCCGCCCGGCTATTGAGCACGAGCAGGCTGATACGTCGATTTACGGCTGCCGCGGGGTTATCTTTAACCAGGCTTACACTATCGGCCAAACCCACGACCTGCTTGACTTTGGCCTCGGCCAGGCCACCGGCCACCAGCTCCTGTCGGGCCGCGTTGGCTCGGTCGGCAGACAGCTCCCAGTTACTGTACAAACGCTCGCCACTGGCGTATTGCAGCGAGTCGGTATGTCCGGAGATCAGAATCCGATTCGGCATCTCGTTCAGGGGAGCGCTGAGCGAACGCAAAATGGCTCGCATGTAAATCTGCACCTGCGCGCTGCCCGTGGAGAACATGGGGCGGCTTTGACGATCAATAATCTGAATGCGCAAACCATCCTGGGTCATGTCCAGCAACAATTGCGGACGGAACTCTTGCAGGACGGGGTCAATGCGGATCAGCTCTTCCAGGGCCGATTTCAAATCTTCCAGGCGCTCCACATCCTGGCGATCGTCGGCCGCCTGGCTGTTGTTCGTGCCGGGGTGGGGATTGGGAACCAGGCTGGGCTGGCCCCCGGGAATGACGCTGCGCGAATAATCCGCCTGATAGCCGCCCGAGACGGCGTCCATCAAGGGCATGCGAAAGTAGTCGGCAATTTCCTTCAAGTCCTGCTTGGGAACCAGGGAAAGAATCCACATCACCAGGAAAAAAGCCATCATCGCCGTCATGAAGTCGGCGTAGGCAATTTTCCAGCTACCACCATGATGCTCGGCATGGGCCGTCTTCTTGCGACGGATGACCACGCGATCTTTATGATTGCTCATGAACGCATCCGCTTAGGCTTTGCGACCAGCACCCGAGCGGGCCTGACGTACATGCTCTTCCAGTTCCTGGAACGAAGGGCGATCGGAGGAAAACAGCACTTTACGGCCAAATTCCACGGCAAGCTGGGGCGGGTAGCCATTCAGATTGGCCAGCAAGGTGACCTTGATGCACTCGAGCACCTTGACCGAATCCGAAGTACGACGCTCGATGGTCGCCGCCAAAGGAGCCACAAAACCATAGGCCAGCAAAATACCCAGAAAGGTACCGACCATGGCCTTGGAGATCAGATCAGCCAGCACGGCAGGCGGCTGGTCGACGGAAGCCAGCGCTTTGACCACCCCCAGCACCGCCGCCACAATCCCGAAAGCGGGCAAGGCGTCGGCCACTTCACGCAAGGCGCGTGCCGGCACGTTGCGTTCGTGCTGGTGGGTCTCGATATCCTGGTCCATCAGCGTTTCGATTTCAAACGAGCTCATATTGCCGCTGATCATCAAACGCAGGTAGTCGGATACAAAGTTCATCAGGGCCGGATCTTTCACCACATTGGGGTAGTCAGCAAAGATAGGACTTTGTTCGGGGTTTTCGATGTCGGCTTCGATGGACATCATGCCATCGCGGCGTGCCTTGTTCAGCAGCACGGACAGCATGCCCATCAACTGCATGTACAACTGCTTGTTGTAGGGACTGCTGCGAAAGGCAATCGGCAAGGCTTTGGCCAGCAGCTTGATGGACTTGCCGCTGTTGGACGCAAAATAGGCCCCCAGGGCCGCGCCACCAATCAGCAGTAATTCAAAAGGCTGGTATAAGGCCCCTAAATGCCCGCCCAGCCCCACAAAGCTCCCGAAAACGGAGACGAAAACAATGATATATCCAAGGATAATAAGCACGGATACGCCTTCTTCAAATACACGCTGCTAATGATGGCGGCAAGCAACCGGGCTAAAACGACGCGTTAACGGCCTTTTTCCAGCCTAGATCGACGCTTCCAGTTGCCTTGACACGTTCAGATTCTTATCAGATCCACATCAAAAACCAGCATCTATCCGGCTTTGCTGCACACTGACGACAAAAGCTCTTGTTAAACGGGCACGTTTACCTGGGCGGTAACGGGCCCTGGCGCCCTGGCTTGCGGCTCCCTGGCCGACTCTGATTTTCGGCTTTTGCTGGCGGGGGATTTGGGTGTGCTGCGCGCCTTGCTGGCACGCGTCTTGCCTGCTCGCGGTGGCGGGCGACAAATGGCACAAATAAAGCCTGATTCAGGATCGTGCGCATGGGCCACAAAGCCCCCTTTACAGCGTTCGCACTGGGACAGCTGCAACAAACCGCTATCAAAAAAGCGCAGCAGCATCCAAGCACGGGTAAAGCTCAGTACGGGCTCTTCGTCCGGCCCCACTTCCAGACGTCCGGCCGAGGACTGCTCCAGGTACAGACGATAGGCTTCCACCAGCGCACGGCTTTTGTCGCAAGGCGTGTGCACCGTCATGAACTGGTAAATGCTGTAGAACAGGCTGGAGTGAATATTGGGCAACCAGGTCATGAACCAGTCCACCGAGAAAGGCAGCATGCCTTTGGGTGGCGAGCAACCTTTGACTTCGCGGTACAAACGGGCCAGCCGGTCGTAGCTTAGTGATGTTTCTGCTTGCAGAACCTGCAAGCGCGCCCCCAGCTCAATCATGTCGGAAGCAAGCCCAATTTCCTGAGCTTCTTTGGCGACGCTTTTTATAGCCATAGTTCTTGATGTAATAAGTTCGGAAGCCGGTTTAACCAGCCTGTTCCGCCGTCGCGCGCTGGGACAGCAAAATGGTGGAGTGAGCCTGCTGCAATACCCCTCCCAGCACATTCTGCGTCAAGGTGGTGAGCAGGTCGTAGTCGTTGAAACGAAAACCGCAAATCAACGAGCTGGAGCTGGCCAGCTTGACCAGTTGGGCCGGTGACAGACGCAACAAGGTCTCTGCCACATCGTTGTCGAAGCCCAAACGGAACATACCTGCCGCAAAATTCTCTCGCAGCAGACGCTGCGCAAGTAACAAGTACGACAAATTGACTTCCTGAATATCATTCAGCAGCGAATTTTCCGATACGGGCATGTCAGCCATCCTTGTAAAACTGTTAATCAGCTAGTTTCTTGTAACAAAATACATTTAAAATATATAAAGTTACATAAATATGTATCATGCCTTGCAAACTATTGCGTGAACATATTTTTACATTATCAACGTTATCGACACATTCTGTCCATGAATGTATTAAAAACATGAAAAACGTTGAAAATATGCAATAAATGCATCAAGACATAGCAGAATATTATCAGATGCTCACTTAATGTTGTAGATATAAACGAGATGTAACATGACGAAGATCAAAGCGTTTGTATCGAAATTATGTTTTGTTGCATACATTGGCCATTAATTAATGAATATTTCGCCGATTCTCTCAGACCCTGCCTAGAAAACGACGAAATATCGGATATTCTTCTGGTACGCGCTTTCCTCCCTGCCCCCATATCCGTTTTGTAACAGCCCATGGTTCCTGCTGCTTTTACGCAACGTCTGCTTACTCTTGGCCTGGCACTGCTCCTGGCTGCCTGCGCACATACCCCGTCTTCCCGTCCGCCCACAGCCCAGGCCATCGGTGTTGATGAGCATCGACGCTCCGCCGTGGTTCTGTCCGCCCTGAGCCTGCTGGACACCCCCTACCGTTATGGCGGCCGCGAACCGTCCACCGGCTTTGATTGCAGCGGGCTGGTGCAGTATGTGTTCAACCAGGAATCCAACTCCCCTGTTCCGCGCCGGACCAGCGACCAGGCCAGCGCCTCCCGTCGTGTCAGTCGCTCACAGCTGCGCCCCGGCGACCTGGTGTTTTTCAATACACTGGGCGCGCCCAACTCGCATGTGGGTATCTATATAGGCAAGCAACAATTCATCAATGCGCCCTCCAGCGGTGGCCGCGTACGAATTGATTCCCTGGATAATCCCTATTTCGCCAAACGCTTTGAAACGGCTCGCACTTTCTTTGATTGATGCGGTGGCCAGCCTGCGTCGGGTTTGTTTTACTGCACAGGTACTGTGGCGTATTGCTCGGCCAAATCCAGAAAAGCGTCCAGCTCGGGCGAACGCCCTGTTTCTTCCTGCATGATCGCCGCAACAGCCGGCGCAATTGACTGTGCCAGACGTGCATCCAGAAACAGCAGACGCGAACGGCGGGCCAGCATATCCTCCACCGTACGGGCGTATTCGAAACGGCAGGCAAAGCGCACCATGGCGGCGCTCAGACCCGGAGCCAGCTCTTGATCGGCACCTGGCAAGGTCTGTACCCAGTCAGCCTCACTGCCATAAGCATCCAGGCCAGCGGTACGGCCCAGAGAACGGCGGTCGCCCACATAAGAGGCTCCCACCAAGCGTTGTTCCTGTGTCCTACAGGCAGGCAATGGCCCCAGCAAACCGGACTGCTGGCAGCGCTCCAGCACGTCCTCGGCCATGGCGCGGTAGGTTGTCCACTTGCCGCCCGTTACCGTCAGCAAGCCATTGGTGCTGACCGTAATACTGTGCTCCCGACTGATGGACTGCGTTTGCCCCGCAGCTGACTCAGCAGCCGGACGCACCAGAGGGCGCAAGCCCACCCAGATGCTGCGCACATCCTGAACGGTTGGGGCTTTTTGCAGATAGTTGGCGGACTCTTTCAGAATGAAATCCACTTCCTGAGCCAAAGGACGTGGTTCCAAAGGAATATCGTCGCGGGGCGTATCGGTTGTCCCCAGAATCAGCTTGCCCAACCAGGGGACGGCAAACAACACCCGGCCATCCTTGGTACGCGGCACCAGCAAGGCATGTTCACCCGGCAGGAACTCCTGATCGACGACCAGATGCACACCCTGACTGGGCGAGACCATAGGGCGCAATTCACGCCCGGCTTCCTGTGCATCCATTTGCCGGACCTGGTCTACCCAGACACCGGTGGCATTGACTACGCACTTGCTATGAATCTCGTAGCTTTGCCCGCTTTCTTTGTCCTGACAGCGCACTCCGGAGACTTTGCCGTCGCGATGCATCACTTCCATTACCGGACAGTAATTGACCAGCAAAGCGCCATTCAAGGCTGCCGTACGCGCCAGCGCCAAAGCCAGACGGGCATCGTCAAACTGGCCATCCCAGTACTTCACGCCGCCCTTCAAACCACGTTGACGAGCACCGGGCAGAAGCTGCCGGATCTTGGAGGCACTCAGGAATTGGGTATGGCCCAGCCTTTCCCGCCCGGCCAGACCGTCGTAGGCCATCAGGCCCACCCCATAAAACGGGGTTTCCCAGCACTTGTAGCTGGGCATGACAAAAGGCAGGCGCTGCGCCAGATGGGGCGCATTGCTCAGCAAATGCATACGTTCGCGCAAGGCCTCGCGCACCAGGCTGACATTTCCCTGGGCCAGGTATCGTACCCCACCGTGCACCAGCTTGGTCGCCCGCGAGGACGTGCCTTTGGCAAAGTCCCAGGCCTCCAGCACCACCACACTCAAGCCACGCAAGGCCGCATCCAACGCCACACCCAGGCCGGTTGCGCCCCCCCCCACCACGACCATATCCACCTGCGTGGTGCGCGCCAAAGCGCCCAGCATCTGGGCTCTGTCGGTCAATAGGGGGGAACTTAATGTAGTCATAAGATGAGCGTTGGACCTGAAATTAGCAGACTCCCGAAAAAAGTACTGACTGGCTCGGGATTTACCCTGATTTTAGCCCCTGAACTTTTACCGTCCAGTGAAACTTGTTTGCTCGCGTATCAACACGCCGTCTGTGACCGGCCACAGGCCGCACAGAGCCAGTACACTGTGGTCTGCTCCGCTTTTACAGCCTCTTTCGCATGACATTCATACTTGCTCTTGATCAGGGAACCTCCAGCTCGCGCAGCCTTGTTGTGGCAGCAGACGGCCGCATTCTGGCCAAGGCGCAGCAGGAAACCCAGCAATACTATCCGCGCACCGACTGGGTAGAACACGATCCTCAGGAAATTCTGGACACACAGTTTCGGACTGCCCGACAAGCGATTGAGCAGGCCGGACTGCGTCCTCAGGATATACACGCGATTGGCATCACCAATCAACGCGAAACCACAGTGCTGTGGGACCGGCAAACCGGACAAGCCCTGCACAAGGCCATCGTCTGGCAGGATAGGCGCGCCGAAGACTTCTGCGCCCAACTGCGCGAGCAGGGGCACGAAGCCACCATAACTGGCAAGACCGGCCTGCCCATTGATGCCTACTTTTCAGCCTCCAAGTTGCGCTGGCTGCTGGACTCCATACCCGGCGCCCGTGAGCGGGCTCAGCGCGGCGAACTGGCTTTCGGCACAATTGATAGCTGGCTGATCTGGCACTTAAGTGGCGGCAAAGTCCATGCCACCGATGTCAGCAATGCCTCGCGCACCCTGCTCTACAACATTCATAGCCAGCAATGGGACGAGGAGTTGCTGGCCCTGTTCAACATCCCGGCCAGCATCTTGCCCCAGGTACAAAGCTCCGCCTCTGAGTTTGGCCATTGCAGCCCCGAGATTCTGGGCAGCCCCATCCCTATTTGCGGTGTGGCGGGCGACCAACAAAGCGCCCTGTTCGGCCAAGCCTGCACCACGCCCGGCATGGCCAAGAATACCTATGGCACAGGCTGCTTCCTGTTGATGCACTGTGGCTCGCAGGTTCCACAATCCCATAATGGCCTGATCGCGACCAGCGCCGCCCATCACGGCGACACGCCTGCCTACGCCCTGGAAGGCAGTGTCTTTATTGGCGGAGCCGTTGTCCAATGGCTGCGCGATGGTCTGGGCGCGCTGGAACACAGCGCTCAAGTCGAAGAGCTGGCCCGCAGCGTGCCAGATGCTCAAGGCGTGCGTCTGGTGCCCGCCTTCACCGGCCTGGGAGCGCCCTATTGGGACGCCCAGGCCCGCGGCACCATTACCGGCCTGACACGTGCCTCCACCATGGCCCACATTGCCCGCGCCGCTCTGGACAGCATTGCCTACCAAAGCGCCGCCGTGCTGCAAGCCATGAATCGGGATGTGCAGGCCAACGGCGGCCCAGCCTTGCACGAGCTGCGTGTGGACGGCGGAGCCTGCGCCAATAATCTTCTGATGCAATTTCAGGCAGACTTGTTGGGCCTGCCCGTCGTGCGTCCCGTTACTATTGAGACGACCGCGCTGGGCGCCGCCTATCTGGCAGGCCTGGGCAGCGGTCTGTATTCAGGTTTGCCGGAAATTGCGGCGCTGTGGCAATGTGACCGGGTGTTTGAGCCCGCCATGTCGCGCGATGAAGCCCAGAACCTGATGCTCAGTTGGGAACAAGCCGTGCGTCAGGCACGCACTTATTGAACTTGCTGTTTTTTTGACGGAAACACCATGCTGCAAAAAATCATTCTGGGCATTGCCATCTTCCTGATCGTGATGTTGGGCCTGACCTTTGGCGAGGCCATTTTCCACTACATTTCCTCGTACCTGGGATTCCTGTTCCATGACTTCATCGAATTGATGCAGGAAGTCCAGCGATACCTGACCGTGCATTGGGGCAAAGCACTGATTGCCTTGATCATTACCGTCCCGCTGGTGATCTGGATTTCCAAGAACAAGAAAGATGAAATGTCCAAGCCCAACAGCCACCGCAAGATCGCGATTGTGCTGGCGATTTTCCTGGGCTGGCTGGGCGTGCACCGCTTTTACCTGGGGCAGATCGGCATGGGCTTGTTATTCCTGGTGCTGTTTGCCATCTGGTCGCCCCTGGCCTACTTCCTGGCCCTGATCGACGCCCTGCGTTACGCCTTTATGGGTGACGACGAATTCAAGCTGGCCCGTTGATTTCCAGACTGCTCACCAAAGCCCCACTTGCTGGGGCTTTTTTTATGGCTACCCCCTTCACGCATGCCAGAAGCCTGGCTACGTCAAATAAACAGGCTCCATTCAGAGCGTTTTGTGGACTTATCAGGGAAAACCACTGCCCATGCCGCTTGCAAGCCTAGTTCCTTGATTTCCAATGCTTATATTAGCCACCATGCCTTCCAGGTATGCAAGCAAACCTTTTTAGTCTTGGAAATCCCCAAGCGGCTTCGTGTTCAATCGAATTGGGGGAGACACGCCAGCCTCTAAAAGACTGGCAGCGGCGGCTCAGATCAAAAGTGTGAGGCCATTGTTGCTGGCTCTGTCTACACATCCGTTACCCGATGGTTTTACGTACAAAACCCATCAATACGCCCTATGGCACTCGCGTCCACGGCTTTATGTAGAGACACATCTCCGACTTGCATCGGAGGCCTGCAGACCACGAGGGTCACTACAAACATAACTAGATTGAGACACAAGAAAATGCGACGCACTAAAAATAGCTATTTACTGCGCAGCTTGCTGGGCCTGGCTTTGGCCGCCTGCACGCTAAGCAGCCACGCAGCCACAGAGACACAACGCCCCAATATTTTGCTGATCATGGCCGATGATCTGGGGTATTCAGACATTGGCGCGTTTGGCGGGGAAATTTCCACCCCCAACTTGGACGCCCTGGTCAAAGACGGCGTAGCCCTGACTGACTTTTACGCTTCCCCTTTCTGTTCCCCGACCCGCGCCATGCTGATGTCCGGCGCGGACAACCACCAGGTGGGCTTTGGTGGCATGGCCGAACTGATGACGCCCCAGCAGCGCGCCCTGCCGGGCTACGAAGGCTTTCTGAGCGACCAGGCCCTGCCCTTTCCCTTGGTCCTGCAAGACCATGGCTACCGTACCTATATGGCGGGCAAGTGGCACCTGGGCGTAAAAGAGGAAGTCGCCCCGCCCAATCGTGGCTTCGACCAGTCTTACGCCTTGATGCACGGTGGCGCCAGCCACTTTGACCAAAGCGGCATCATCACATTTGACGCCAATAAAGCACCAGTCGCCCTGTACCGTGAAAACGGCAAGGAGGTGCAGTTGCCCAAGGACTTCTACTCCAGCGAGTTTTTTGCCTCGCGCCTGATGTCCTACATAGACGCAGACACACGCAAGGATCAGCCTTTCTTCGCCTATCTGGCCTTTACCGCGCCGCATTGGCCTTTGCACGCCCCCGAGGAATACATACGCAAATATGAAGGCCGCTACGACGCAGGCTATGACGTGTTGCGTGAAGAGCGTCTGGAACGCATGAAAAAGCTGGGTCTGGTGCCCCAGGACATGCAAGGCTATGTGGGCAATCCCGCCTGGCCACGCTGGAAAGAGCTGAGCCCAGAACAGCAACGCGTCGAAAGCAAGCGTATGGCTGTCTACGCCGCCATGGTGGAATCCATGGACGCACAAATCGGCCGCGTGATCGAGCACCTGAAACAAAGCGGCCAATACGACAACACCGTCGTCATCTTCATGTCTGACAACGGCGCCGACGGCAACACGGTGCTGGATGAAGGCGAAACCCGTGCCTGGGCGCACAAGCATCGCGACAACAGTTACGAAAACACGGGCCGCCCCGGCTCCTTTGTCGAATACGGTCCAGGCTGGGCTCAAGTTGGCTCCACGCCCTTCAATCTGTACAAGGCCTTTATGTATGAAGGCGGTATCTCGGTGCCCAGCATCATGCGCGTACCCGGTGGCAAACGTCAGGGCGAGTTCGTGCGTGCCCCGGCCCACGTAACCGACATCGCCCCCACCATTCTGGCCCTGGCGCAGATCGAACAGCCCAAAGGCGAATATCGTGGCCGCCAGGTCATCCCCATGCAGGGCAACTCCATGGTGGATGTGCTGACCGGCCGCAGCGATCAGGTACACGAAACCTTCCGCCAAGGCTGGGAGCTGAATGGCCGCCGGGCCATGCGTTTGGGCGACTGGAAAATCGTCTACGCCAATGCTCCTTGGGGCAAAGACCGCTGGGAGTTGTTCAATCTGGCTGAAGACCGTTCCGAGCTGAATGATCTGTCGGAAAAACATCCCGAGAAGCTGAAAGAGCTGATTGCCGAGTACGAGCAATATGCCAAGCGCAACGGGGTGGAAGACTTTGAAGGTCTGGCTTCGCGCCCTGGCTACAGCAACAGCCTGAACTACTACAAGGATCTGGATGAAGTCCTTTAAGCTCTCCCGAGCCAAGGCACTGCTGACGGTATGCGGGCTGCTGGCAGCAGCCCCGCTGCCCGCCGCAGCAAAAGGCTCCGACTCCCTCCCTCCCCCGGTTCCGGCGCACGATTGCCAGGCATATAGCGGCATACCGGCAGGCTTTGGCCCAGCCCAGAAGGGAGTGGCCAACCAGGCCGGTTTGGTCCCCATCCCCAGCGGGCGTTTTCTGATGGGGTCCGACGAGGGCTACCCAGAAGAAAAGCCGGTGCACCCCGTAGAAGTCCAGGCCTTTCAGATAGATCAGCACGAAGTGACCAATGCCCAATTCGCGCAATTTGTGGCGGCCACAGGCTATGTCACCCAGGCTGAACGAGTGCCGGAATTTCCACCGAATGTTCAGGTTCCCGAGCAGTATCGTCAGCCCGGATCCGCCGTCTTTACGCCACCGGCAGCGACGCATGATCACGATCAGCACGAAGGACATGAACAGCATGCCCCTCCTGGCAACTACGACTGGTGGGTATGGGTACCGGGTGCCAACTGGCGCCATCCCGGTGGCCCCGATACCAATCTGAATGGCCGGGACAATCATCCGGTCGTCCATATTGCTTACGAAGATGCGCTGGCCTACGCCCGCTGGTTAGGACGCGATTTGCCTACGGAGGAGCAATGGGAATTTGCAGCGCGTGGCGGGCTGGAAGCTGCCACCTACCCTTGGGGTAATACGCCTGAAGTACGTGGCCGCTTGATGGCCAACACCTGGCAAGGTAATTTCCCCGCCAAGAACCTGCTGCGTGATGGCTACGAAGGCACCGCCCCCGTGGGCTGCTTCCCGGCCAATAACTATGAGCTGTGGGATTCGGTCGGCAATGTCTGGGAATGGACACGCAGTGCATGGCAGCCTCAGCATCGGCCCCTGACACCCGAACCTCTTATCGCCGCGGCAAGGGATGCCAACGGAAACCCGGCAATGGGCGTCATCAAGGGTGGCTCTTTTCTATGCGCAGCCAACTTCTGCGTACGCTATCGCCCAGCCTCACGACAGCCACAGGAAACCACCATGTCCACCCAGCATGTGGGCTTTCGTACCGTGCTAAATGAGGAACGAAAGTAGAGTCAGGAAAGACAATCCCCTCGTTGTGCACGAGGGGATTATTCCATTCAAGGTCCTACCCGGACAGGCAGGCAACACACTGCTCCGCTAAGTTGGCACTCCCGCCTCAGGCGTAGCCTCTTCTTTCTGAACACCCGCCCGGTGGTCCAGCGTTTCACTGACGCTTTCCCACGCATTCTGCAAACTATCAAACACGCGATGTCCGTGGATCTGCTTGAACAGGCCCATGCGTATCAACTTACGGGTCACTTTTTCGTTGGCTTCGCAAACGGCCACCATGACATTGCGCTGCTCCAGCTCCGTCAAGGCGGTTTCCAGGGCCTGCATGGCTGTCGCGTCCACAAAAGGCACGTAATTCAGACGCAGAACCACTGCCCGAACCGGCTCGGGCACCGTCAGCAAGGAGCGATTCACCGCCTCCACACTGGCAAAGAAGTATGGCCCTTCCAGGGTAAGCACCGAGATATCCTGGCGCAGCTCCTGGCTGAAAGACAAATCCAGTGCCCGCTGCAAACGACGGCCTTCCAGCGCACGCACCTGCACCCCATCCGAGGTGCGCTTGAGCACATACAACATGGCCAGAATCACCCCGATATTGACGGCCACGACCAGATCCGCGAAGACCGTCAGCGCAAACGTCACCCACAAAATGAACAAGTCAGCCGGGGGCATGCGACGCTGCAAACGGACCACCAGCTTGGCCTGACTCATATTCCAGGCCACCATGAACAGAATGGCTGCCAGCACTGTCAGTGGAATATAGGCAGCCAGCGGAGCTAAAAGCAGCAAGACCAGTACCAGGAAAATCACATGCACGATGCCGGCAATGGGGCTGTCACCACCATTTCGGATATTGGTGGCCGTACGGGCAATGGCCCCGGTAGCCGCAATCCCGCCAAACAAGGGCGAGAGCACGTTGGCAATGCCCTGTCCCACCAGTTCCTGATTGGAGTCGTGACGCGAACCTGTCATGGAGTCCGCCACCACGGCGGACAACAAGGACTCGATAGCGCCCAGCATGGCAATGGCAAAAGCAGGCCCGATCAGCTCCACCACACGGGTCAGGGTAATGTCTGGCCATTGAAAAGACGGCAAGCCGCTAGGCAAGGCGCCGAAGCTGGAACCGATAGTGGCCACCGACTCGAAACGGAAAATCGCCTGGATAAGCGTGATAATCACCAAGGCCACCAAAGGGCCAGGCAAACGCGCCAGGCTTGGAATCTTGGGCACAATGATCAGGATGGCCAGAGATAACATCCCCAGCAGCGTGGTGGCCCAATCCAAGGACGGCAGGTTCTGCAGCAAGAACCAGAGCTTCTCGTGAAAGTGCTGGCCGTCTACGACGGGAAGGCCAAAAAAATCCCGCCACTGGCCCACCCAGATAATCACACCAATACCAGCAGTGAATCCGACAATGACCGGATCAGGAATAAAGCGGATCACCGCCCCCAGGCGCAACAGGCCCAGCAGCAGCAAAATGACCCCGGCCATCAAGGTGGCAATTTGCAGGCCGGCCACGCCATGCTGGGCAACCACCCCGGACAAGATAACAATGAAAGCGCCTGTGGGCCCAGCTATCTGAACCCGGCTGCCACCAAATAAAGAAACCGCCAACCCGGCAATAATGGCGGTATACAAACCCTGCTCGGGCTTGACTCCGGATGCAATGGCAAAGGCCATGGCCAGCGGCAACGCCACCACCCCTACTACCAGACCGGCCAGCAGGTTGTTTAGCCAATGTTTTCGCCCCAGGAGCCCGGCTCGACCCGCTTCCAGCAGTGCAATCATCGCGCGTCCTTGTCATGCCCAGCCTGCTCGACACAGATGAGAAACAAGCAGGGCCCAAACTCAAATGAAGCCTTAATGATACTACTGTGTGTCAAATCAACTTCACGTTAGTGATGACCTTATTTGATGAAACATAAGAATGAAGCATAAAAAAACTCCACCTCAAGGAGGTGGAGTTTGATTGCCACACACACGGAATTTAAGGATTGCGGGCGCGCAACAGACGCAAGCTGTTCAGCACCACCAGCAAGCTGGCGCCCACGTCGGCAAACACCGCCATCCACATGGTGGCCTGTCCGGTCAGAGCCATCACCAGGAATACCGCCTTGATACCCAAGGCCAGGCTGATGTTCTGCCACAGAACGGCGTGCAAGGCTCGGGACTGACGCATCAGCAAGGCAATCTTGCCCAGATCATCGTCCATCAAGGCCACATCAGCAGTCTCGATCGCAATGTCCGAACCTAAAGCCCCCATGGCGATACCCACATCCGCACGAGCCAGGGCAGGCGCATCATTGATGCCATCGCCCACCATCGCCACCAGGCCCTTGCCCAGTTTTTCCGCGATACGATCCAGCTTGTCCTGTGGCAGCAAACCGCCTCGAAAATCCTTGATGCCGGCTTGCTGAGCCACATGGCGCACGGCTTGTTCATGGTCGCCCGAGAGCACTTCCACTTGCACGCCCTGCGCTTGCAGGTCGCGGATCGCTTGAGTGGTGGTAGGACGCAGGGTATCCATCATGGCGAACCAGGCCAGCAGACCTTGTTCGTCACCCAGATACACCATGGTGGCACCGCTCTCTACGGCTTGCTGCTCGGCCTGGCTGGACTCGGCCTGATTCTGGCCCAGCACCCAGCTACGCTTGCCCAGACGCAATTGGCCAGTCGAACCCTCTGCCTGCACGCCATTGCCCGCCAAGGCCTCGAACTGGTCCAGGCTTAACAGGCCCGATGCCACACGACCACGTGCAATCGCTTGCGAGGCGGGGTGATCCGAACGCTCGGCCAGAGCAACGGCCATGTCCAGCACTTCGCTATCCGACAGGCCTGGACGCAAACTGCCGTATTCGCTCAAGGAGGGCTCGCCCAAAGTCAGGGTGCCGGTCTTGTCCACGGCCAGGTAACGCAGCTGACGAGCCCGTTCCAGATACACGCCACCTTTAATCAAGATACCGGCACGTGCGGCACTGGCCAAAGCACTGACCACGGCCACCGGTGTGGAAATCACCAAGGCGCAAGGGCAAGCGATTACCAGCAGAACCAGAGCACGATAGACGGACTCCGACCAGCTCACGCCCCAGATCAAGGGCAAGGCCACCGCCATCAAGGCTGCTGCCACCACGACCAGCGGGGTGTAAATGCGGGAGAACTGATCCACAAAACGCTGAATCGGCGCCTTGTTGGCCTGCGCTTCCTGAACCGACCGCGTGATGCGAGCCAGCAAGGTTTCATCATGAGCAGCCTGGACTTGATAGACCAGCTCGCCCATGCCATTAATGGTGCCTGCAAAAACCTCGTCACCGGGCTCTTTGTCCACGGGGGCGCTTTCACCTGTAATGGGGGCCTGATTAACCGTGCTTAGCCCTTGCAGGACTTTACCGTCCAGGCCAAAACGCTCGCCGGGGGCGACACGCACTTGCCAGCCAGCCTGAACCTGATTGGCGGGTACTCGTTGCCAGTCCTTGCCGTCGGCACTGACCAGAACTTCATCCGGCACCAGCTTGAGCAGACTGTCCACCGCATTGCGGGCACGATCCAGGGAACGAGCTTCGATCCACTCAGCCAGGCTGAACAGGGACATCACCATGGCGGCTTCAGGCCATTGGGCCAGAATCACCGCCCCCGTGACGGCAATACTCATCAAGGCATTAATGTTGAGCTGACCATTACGCAGCGCAATCCAGCCTTTCTTGTAGACCTGCACACCACCGGACAGAATCGCAGCCACCGCCAGAACAATTACCAGCCATTCGGGGGCCGCCAGCCAATGGCTGATCTCGGCAGCCAAAGCCAGTACCACGGCACCGGCAATACGAATCAGGCCCTGCTTGGGCGATACCTGCTTCACAGGTTCTTCATCGGCCATGCGAGGCTCAAAACCCAGGCCACGCAGGGCACCCAGCACTTTATCGCGAGCGCCATCCACGTGGTCCACGGTCAAGACGCGCTGCATCAGGTCAAAGCCCAGGTTCTGCACCTGATCCAGCTTTTTCAGGCCGGAGCGAATCATGTTCTCTTCGGCTGGGCAATCCATATCAGCGATATGCACGACCAGACGGGTGGAGGTACTGGCAGCCAAGGCCACCGACGGACCAATGGCAGGAGCCGAGCAGCATGCCCCTTCATGAGCTTGCGCTGTTTGTTCTGCATGGCTGTGATCGTGATCATGGCTATGCTCGTGGCTGTGATCGCCCGCCGCATGGTCATGATCATGACTATGGTCATGGGAATGCCCGGTCTGGCAGGCCGATGTTGTGCCCTGCCCCACGTCGAGCTTTGATGTCTTGTTAGCTGATGTCATAGCCGTTCCTCGCTTCTTGCATGGGACCAGTAGAAAGCCTAAAGTAACTACAAGGTCAAGCCCTTTGGAGGCAAAGCAATGAAAATTGGTGAGTTGGCGGAAAAAAGCCACTGCAACACGGAAACCATCCGCTATTACGAGAAAGTCGGACTGCTGCCCGAGCCGGAACGCAGCGAGGGCAACTATCGCCTGTACCGCAATATCCACCTGGAACGGCTACGTTTTATTCGCAACTGCCGCAGCCTGGATATGACACACGAAGAAATCCGCGGCCTGCTGGCATTTATGGACGGCCCGGCGCAAGACTGCGCCCCGGTGAATGATTTGCTGGATGAGCACATCGAGCATGTAGCCGTGCGCATTGCGGAACTGGAACACCTGCAAAAACAACTGATTGAATTGCGCCATCGCTGCGGGCAGGCCGGTGGCCTGGAGCATTGCGGCATCTTGCAGGGTCTGGTGAATATGGAGCCGGATCAAGTCCCGGCTCCCAGCACTCATCTGGGCTAAGGCCCTGTGGCGTGGTGCTTAGCCACGCACCCGCCCTGCCGCCCACATTCCAACCAGCATCGCGACCAGAAACAGCACGGCCAAAGGTGCACCCGAGGCGGCCAGCACAATGGCCGGACCCGGGCAAAAGCCGGCCACGCCCCAGCCTGCACCAAAAATCAAGGCCCCCACTATCAAGGGGCGGTCAATTTGACGCTGCTTGGGCAAATTCATGGGCTGGCCAGTGACGAACGCACATGGGCGACGACGAGCCAGGCTGAAGGGCACAATCGCCACCGCAATGGCCGCCACCATTACCAAAGCCAAGGACGGGTCCCAGGCCCCGGCCAGATCCAGAAACGCCAGCACCTTGCTGGGGTTAGCCAAGCCGGAAATCAACAAGCCCAAGCCAAAAATCAGGCCAGAGACTAAAGCGATAAAATAGTGCATGGTGGGCTCCTTAGATCAGGTGACGCAAGACAAACACGGTCAGAAAACCGCTGGCCATAAACATCAAGGTTGCCACCAAAGAACGGGGTGACAGACGCGACAAGCCACAAACGCCATGCCCGCTAGTGCAACCTGAACCCAGCCGGGTCCCAAACCCCACCAGCAAACCGGCCACGACAACCCATATCCAGGGCTGCGACTGTACCTCTGGCACAGTTTCCCCGGCCAGGCGATACAACCAGGGAGCTGCCGCCAGGCCCAGCAAGGCCATCCAGCGCCAGCCCTTGTCACCGGCCTCCCCGCTCCAGGTGCCCGACAGCAGACCGGAGATACCAAACACCCGGCCATTGAACAGCACCAGGATAGAGGCAGCCAAGCCCACCAACGCGCCCCCGAACAAGGCACTCCAAGGTGTAAACGAAGTCCAGTCAATTGCAATCATCAGTGCCTCCCGGGGCGCAAAAGATTCCATATAAAGTCTGCATCACCGCCAGCACCGCTGGATTTTCCAGTCGGTAATAGACGTATTTGCCCTCTTTGCGGCTCGCAATCAGCTCTTCACGCCGCAAAACAGTCAATTGCTGCGATAAAGTAGGCTGAACAATGCCACTGCGCTGTGCCAGTTCCCCCACATTGCATTCACCCTGCACCAAGGTGCAGAGAATCATCAGGCGGTCGGGGTTGGCCAGGCTGCCCAGCAAGCTGCTGGCTCGGCCTGCTACCTGTCGCAGCGCTTCCATTTCGGTTTGATTCATATCGTTCTACAAAAACACAATATATATTATTATATAATATCTTTTCATATTTTATAAGCAACAAGAGGTCTGACATGCTCCAAGCCCAGGTCGCCAGCTTCTTTCATACGGACACCTCCACGTTCACCTACGTGGTCCATGCCGCAGGCCAACGCGAATGCGCCATCATCGACTCCGTGCTGGACTATGATGCCGCCTCCGGCCGCAGCAGCACTGCCTCAGCCCAGAAGGTCGTGGATTTTGTGCGCCAGCATCAGCTGGAGGTGCAATGGATTCTGGAAACCCACGCCCATGCCGACCATCTGTCCGCTGCGGTCTGGTTGCAGGAACAGGTGGGCGGCAAAATCGCCATCGGCGAGCACATCAAGCAAGTGCAGTCCACGTTCAGTCGCATCTTCAATATAGAGGCCGAAATCCAGGCCAACGGCACACCCTTCGATACGCTATTCAAGGATCAGGAGCAGTTCCAGATCGGTGCCCTTCAGGTACAAGCCCTGCACGTACCCGGCCACACACCGGCCGATATGGCCTATCACGTTCAGGGGCTGGGCGTATTTGTGGGTGACACCCTGTTTTTGCCCGATGTAGGCACCGCTCGTTGCGACTTTCCGGGCGGCAGCGCCAGCCAGCTGTATGAATCCATCCAGCGCTTGCTGGCCCTGCCCGCAGACACTGTCCTGTTCATGTGCCACGACTACCCGCCTGAAGGACGGGAGCCCCATTTTCAATGCACGGTTCAGGACCAGAAAAACGACAATATCCATGTGCACGACGGCATCAGTCAGGAACAGTTTTGCGAGCGCCGCATCGCACGCGACAAAACCCTGGGCATGCCGCGCCTGATCCTGCCATCCATTCAGGTCAATATCCGGGCTGGCCACTTTCCCGAGCCTGAAAGCAATGGCCAGGTCTATCTGAAGCTGCCCGTCAATCAACTCTGAATTTGGCGGTTTTTTGCGTCTGAACAGGCACAAGCCGGGACGCAGAAAAACTTTTAAGCCCCAGCCTGCGTATACTGCCTTTTTCTGCACCCTGAACTTCAGAAGGAAATAACTGGCATGACTTACGTGGCCCTCAAACACTTGCACATGACAGCCGCCGGGCTGAGCATTTTGTTTTTCATTATTCGGGCCTTCTGGTCAGTGTCCGGCTCATCCTGTTTGCAGAATCGCTTTGTGCGCATTGCCCCGCATGTCATCGATACCGTCTTGCTGGTCTGTGGTCTGGCGCTGGCCGGCATGTTGGGCGCAGCAGCCAACCAGCCCTGGCTGCTGACCAAGATTGTGTTGCTGGTGGTCTACATCGTGGTGGGCAGCTATGCCATCAAGCGCGGTAAAACCGCTTTCAGCCGCGGCGTGGCAGCGCTGATTGCGATTGCCATCTTTGCCTATATCGTGGGCGTGGCGCTGAACCGCAGCCCGGCTTCCTGGTTCGTTTAAGCACATAAGCGGCACATAAAAAAAAAGCCCCTGACAGTGGACAATTATTTCCACTGTCAGGGGCTTTTTACTGTCCCGCCTTACCAGACGCCTATCCAACGCTGAACCAACAAACTGCTGACGGCTACGGCAATCCAGACTCCCAGACCCAGCAAGGCAGGCCGCGCGCCGGCTCGTGCCATCACCTTTAAATCCGAGCACAAGCCAATGGCAGCCAGGGCCAGAACCATCAGGAACTCGGCCAGAAAACGCAGCGGTTCCAGCCACTCTACCGGCACCCAACCCAGCGAGCGCAGAGCCGAGGCCACCATGAACCAGACAATAAACCAAGGAAATACGCGCATCAGATCAAAATCCCGACCCGCCTGACGCGAACGCCACATTTCCAGGCCCGCCAGAATCAGGCAGATAGGAATAATCAAGGTTGCACGCGTCAATTTCACGATAGTGGCATGGTCACCGGCCTGGCGGCTGTAGCTATACCCTGCCGCCACGACTGACGAGGTATCGTTGATAGCAGTTCCCGCCCACACCCCAAAGCCTGCATCGGACATGTTCATCATGTGACCGGCCAAGGGGAAGATCAGCACCGCCACAATATTGAAGATAAAGATGGTGGAAATTGCCAGTGCAGTTTCATGCTCTTCCGGCTTCAGAATGGGCGTAACTGCCGCAATCGCCGAGCCACCGCAAATCGCCGTCCCCACCCCGATCAGGGTGCGCAGCTTGGAAGGAATGCCCAAGGCTCGGCCCAGTACCAGTGCCGTCACAAAAGCCACCGTCAGCGTCACCAGGGTTACAGCCAGCGAATCCATGCCGGTACGCATCACTTGCGGCAGGCTCAAACCAAAACCCAGGCCAATAATCGACCACTGCAACAGCACTTTGGACGAAAAGCGCAAACCGGGCTGAAACACCGGAGCCACGCCCATGCTGTTACGCAGTACCATCCCCAGGACAATCGCAAAAACAGGGCCGCCAATCAACGGCCACAATTTCCCCAGGCCCATGGCGGCAACACCCACGGCCACCGCCAGTAAAAAGCCCCACAAACGGGACGGCTTCAGAGAGAAACCCGATTTGCCCTGCGCCTTCAGGGCGGTGCTTCCTGCTGGTAAATCGGTCACACTGCTCATCTCGTCATTCCAGATATGTAATAAGTAAAAGTAATTTTAGGTTGACCCCGAGTATTAAAAAATTCATTATTACTTATCGTAAGTATCAATTTTATTTATTATGAACGCGATCAGCATCAGACAACTGGAAGTGTTTGTAGGCATTGCCACTTTGGGCACAGTGCGCGCTTGCGCGGCCAACATTCACTTGTCCCAACCGGCTGCCAGCATGGCCCTGGCCGAACTGGAAAAGCAGCTGGATTGCCCCTTGTTTGAACGCACACCCGGGCGCATGCAACTGACCAGCCGTGGCAAGCAGCTTCTGCCGCACGCGCGCGAGATTCTGGAGCGTTTGCGTGAAATGCAGAGCCAGCAGGAAGAACGCGAACTGCGCGGCGAAATCCGCATCGGGGCCAGCAATACGGTAGGCAACTACCTGATCGGGGATCTGGTGGGGCAATTTGTACGCCAGCACCCGCGTGTCTCCCTGCATGTGTCGGTAGACAACACGGCCAACATCATCAATCAGTTGCTGGAACACAGCTGCGACATTGCCTGCGTGGAAGGCCCGGTCAACCATCCGCAACTGGAAACCTGGATCTGGCGCGAAGATGCGCTGGTCGTTTGCGCCGCCCCCGATCATCCACTGGCCACCAAGACCACTCTGGAAAAACAGGACTTTGCGGGCATGAGCTGGATCATGCGCGAACGTGGCTCGGCCTCCCGCGCGCTGACCGAACAAGCCCTGAATGTGCTGCCCGGTGGGCATGTGCTGATGGAACTGGGCCAGGTGGAGGCCATCAAGCAAGCCGTCATTGCAGGGCTGGGGCTGGCCTGCCTGCCACAGGCAGCCACGCTGGATGCTGTTGCCAATCAACGACTACGCATCCTGGACACCCCCTTTCTGGATTTGAAGCGCCGTCTGTCTCTGGTGCTGCACAAGGAACGCTACCGCAGCCAGGTCTTGAGCGCCTTTGCAGATCATTTGCACAGCCCCGAATCCGGCTCATCCCCAGCCGAAAATTGACGCAAGTTTGCATTCTTGAGATGGTTGACACCCGCAGCGATGGTATTCTTGCTGCAGTGCAGCACAACCGGAAGGGATCATAAGTCCCGATCTCCTGCCCACCTCTTGAACTGAGCGATGCCATGAACACTGTTCCTACGCCACAAGCGCAAGACGTCCCCGCTTTTGCCCGCCCCTCTTATTTACCACCTTATGAAACCGTAGCCCTGGTGCTGCAAGGCGGCGGCGCGTTAGGGGCCTATCAAGCCGGTGTCTATGAAGGTTTGCTGGAAGCAGGAATCGAGCCTGATTGCCTGTCCGGCATCTCCATTGGGGCCCTGAACACGGCGATTATTGCGGGCAATCCGCCCGAGCGACAGGTAGAACGCCTGCGAGAGTTCTGGAACACCATTTGCGAGCCCTACTATGGCTGGTCAAGCCCGGCCTGCCTGGAGCGTGCCCTCTTTGGCATCAACGATGTGATGCGCGAGGCCATCAGCGCCTTCAATGCCAGCAATGCGCTGGTCTTGGGACAGCGCGGCTTTTTTCGCCCCCGTTTTCCCCCACCGATGCAAGCCACGCCGGGCGTACCCGAAGGGGCCAGTTATTACGACACCAGTGCCCTGAAAGACACGCTGGAGCGTTTGTGCGATTTTGATCGCATCAATGACAAGCGCCAGCGCATCTCGGTAGGCGCGGTCAACGTAGGCACGGGCAACTTTGTGTATTTTGACAACCATCGCACCACCTTGCGGGCCGAGCACTTCATGGCTTCGGGCGCCCTGCCCCCGGCTTTCGCCCCTGTGGAAATTGATGGTCAGTATTACTGGGACGGTGGCCTGGTTTCCAATACGCCGCTGTCTTATGTGCTGGACCAGTCACCCCGCCGGGACACCCTGGTTTTTCAAGTGGATTTGTGGAGTGCACGCGGCCCGGTGCCCAACAATATGGGAGAAGTCAGCGACCGCCTGAACGAGATCCGCTACTCCAGCCGTACCCGTATGGTGACCGAAGACATGCGTCATTCGCAGTACATGCGCCATATCCTGACGGAGCTGCTTGCCCTGATCCCCGAAGATCAACGCAAAGACCTGCTGCCTTGCCGTCTGGCCGAAGAACTGGCCAGCAACAAGCGCTATAACGTGGTGCACCTGATTTACCGCAACCAGCCCTACGAGCAGCACTACAAGGACTATCAGTTTGGCCGCATGACCATGCGTGAACACTGGCGCAGTGGCCTGGATGATATTCGCCAGACGCTGATACACCGGGACAAGCTGAACATGCCAGAAAACCTGGCCGGCTTTACCACCTACGACGTGCACCGCGACGAAATCGAAAAACGGCTGGCCAACGGCAAGTAAGCCAGCCTGTGCCGGGACTTAGCGACGGCTCAAGACCATCGCGCCGCTAAGTACGAAGGCCGTGCCCAGCAATTGCATCAGCGTAATCGGTTCATTCAGGAACCAGTTCGCCAGAAACAAGACCGACACTGGACCAATCAAGCCCATCTGAGCACTCATGGGCGCGCCAATACGTTCCACCGCCCACATGGTCATGAAAGTCGGCAAAACCGTATTACAGACGGCGTGAATCATGGACAAGCCATAAACCGGAGCAGGTTGAATCAAACCCTGCCAGCCCAGCACGGCAAAAAAGTGAATCAGGGTATAGACCGCCGAGAAAGACATGGCATAGGCCACCAGACGTGTAGAGCCGATGGCTTTGAGCAGCTCGCCCGAACCGATCAAGTAGATAGCATAGGAAATGGCCGAGCCCAGCACGCAAAGTGCGCCCAGCAGCACATCATCCCCGGTCAGATTCAAATCCTGTACAAAGACCAGCCCCACCCCCAGATACGCCAGCGCCAAGGCCAGCCACTGCTTAGGCAGAATCCGTCGCTTCAGGAAAATGGCAGAGAAAATCAGCACAAAAGTGGGCGACAGGAACAGAATCAGCCGCTCCAGCCCTGCCGAAATATATTCAAGACCAATAAAGTCCAGCAAGCTGGCCAGGTAATAACCCAGAAAGCCCAACACCACCAGCTCCAGCTTCTGCCGCCAGGTCAGTGCGGCCAGCTTGCCCTGGCGTACTTTCTTCACTTGCCATAGTGCAATCGCCAGAAAGAAAGGCAGCGACAAAAGCATTCGAAACCCGATAACCGTCAAGGCGTTGACGTCGTATTGGTAAGTCAGCTTGGCAACCACCGCTTTGGCGGAGAAAAGAATAGATCCGCCCCCCGACAACGCCAGTCCAATCAAAAAGGAACTGCGCTGCGCACTGGAGCTTTGACTAGCTTGCATGGGAATTCATCACTTTGCAGGGCCACACGGTCAGCATGGTAGCGGCGGACCCTGGCAGAAAAAGAGTCAGTAAGGGCAATAAGCCGTCGATTCTACTCTTTGCCTTGGACGGCGGCCATGGTGACCCTGCCAGCGCAACAGCCAATGACCTGTCCGCCACTGCGCCCAGCAGCACTACGTGAAAACTTTTGTCTTTTCCCTTTCTGAAAACTTGCACATTTCGCAAAATACATGCTATATTCTTTTTCTCTGGTCCCCGATAGCTCAGTCGGTAGAGCGACGGACTGTTAATCCGCAGGTCCCAGGTTCGAGCCCTGGTCGGGGAGCCAAGAAAACCATCGAAATCAGCCCATAGCATTTGCTTTGGGCTGATTTTTTTGTCCCTGCAAAACGCGTCTATCCCATCACGAAGAAACGGCGCCATTAACATTTGGACAAATAAAATCCCTCAGCCAAAAAAGACAGCGGGACTGCATGTTGATGCAGCCCCGCTGTGGCTCTTTTCCCCTGACCTAGTCCCTATCCAGGACGATGCCGCCGCTGCTAACGCACTACATCGACCCGGAACTGGCAGAATCAGTCAGAAAGATCAGAAACGGTGCGTGATGCCGACCGTGGCAACCGTGCTCTTCAGATCGCTGTAGTAGCCGATATTGCGAGCGTAGGAGCCAATGGCGTACAGATTGGTGCGCTTGGACAGATTGTGCAGGTAACCAGCGCTGAACACGTGCTGGGTCTTGGCATCATCTGTGCTGCGTGGGGTGGAACGTGGGTCAGCCATGGTCCAGGAAGCCAGAACCGAGCCAGCCTTGCCGGTAGGAACGGTCACGCCCAGCGCGTAAGAGTTGACCTTCAGGTCCTTGTGCATACCAGGACCAAATTGTTCGGTTTGCAGGGAACCACCGATGTAACCGTTGCGGCTTTGGCCAAAAGCAGCGTGCAAGGTGGCAAAGCTGAATTTGTAGCTGGCTGCCAGGTTCCAGGCGCTGACATTGCCGCTTTCCGCTGCAACCAGGTTGCCACCTTGCTCGCGAGCGGAGCCGTAGCGAGCCTGGTCAAAACTCAAGGCCGCTTTCAAAGGACCATTGGTGTAGCGCATGGCTACGCTAAAGGCTTTCACGTTGGCATCGTCGCTGTTGATGGCATTGCCAGTCAAACCGCTACGATCCCACTTCTGGGCGCCGTTGGTGTTGAAAGAATAGCCCGCACCGAACTGGAAGCCAGAGAACTCGGGGCTCTGGTAGGCAACCATATTGTCGTAACGAACCGTGTTGGCCGCATCAAATGCAGCGCCCACGCCGTACTGGTAGCCATTGCCACCAAAGGGGCTGGCCACACCCGCAACGTACAGGGAAGTCACCGTGGTCTGACGACCCAGATCCACACGGCCCCAGGATTCACCACTCAGGCCCAAGGTCGCTTGACGACCAAACAAGCGGTTCTGGCGCATATTGCCATCGCTCAGATCAAAGCCGCTTTCCAGCATGAAGTTGGCTTTCAGACCACCGCCCAGATCTTCGCTACCCATCAGTCCCCAGCGGTTACCCATCCAACCCTGATCGTACAGACCAAAACGGCTTTGTTTTTCTGCGCCGCCTTTCAGGTCGCTCCCTTTCCACTGCTCGTAGCCCAGGCCGGTATCAACCACGCCATACAAAGTCACGTTCGATGCAGCGTAGGCGGGAACCGCCAGTACAGGCATCAACAAGGCTGCCAAGATAGTTTTTTTCATGTTCTCTGTTCTCTGTAAACGTCTGAATGCCGGATTTCTTGTCGTTGTCCGGCTCTTGTTCAAGTGCTGGGTGCCACCGCCTGAAAAGATGATTTCCCGGCGCCAAACCCCTGCACTCCCTCCTATTTCTTGAAGCAAGAAATCTCAATGAACCAGGCCCTGAAACAGGGATGAAAGGGGCTTGATAGTTGAGACACATATACTGCAAGCATTTATATTTCAGACATAAACAATATTGGTGTCAATAAACTCAATCCGGCGTGTTTACTGGGTTTCATACGCATTTTCCCTAGTTTTTCACCTACAGAGAATTCAGCAGAAAATGGGCTAAATGAGCGCAAAGCCAATAAACAAAAGGCTTGCAACCATTTGCTACAAACCAGGTGTATGAGCCTTGTTGACCAGACGGTATGTTCCCAACGGAAAAATCAGGATTTACGCCTATTGCCAAGGCCGTATCCAGTTTTGCATTTATGAAAATAGGTTTCTCATAAAATACCTCTTTACAATATCGATAGCTTTACCCTATAATTATTTTCTTTGCTGGTCCCCGATAGCTCAGTCGGTAGAGCGACGGACTGTTAATCCGCAGGTCCCAGGTTCGAGCCCTGGTCGGGGAGCCAAAAATACAAAAGCCCAGCTACGCAAGTAGCTGGGCTTTTTCACGTCTGCTGACATAAAAAAGCCTCTTGATTGCTCAAGAGGCTTTGCCGGCACGCTCCCTATCCTGGCTCGTCTACTGGGTTCCTGCGGGCGTGATGCTGATCTCATACGGAACAAAATTCTGCACGTCCAGCAGATCCTTGGCCAGCAAATCAACACGTTCGCCATTCATCACCGCTGTCGCCCCCGTCACCACCACTCGCAAATTCTGATCGCACGCGATTTCATCATGCCAATAGCCTGTGGCATAGCGATCGGCGCTGGAACTGCCAAAATCGTCCACCTCGATCACATCCTCGGCCACCAGCTTATTGTTCTTTTTACTCAGCACCTGAATATGGACCTTCAGCTGCTGAACCGGCTCCATTTGGGAATCAAAAGTAAAATTCGCAGCACACATTCCCTGATTCGCAAAGACCGTATCGGAATGCCACATTTGCACCGCCTGTGCCTGGCCCGCCATCACGCCACCCAGCAGCATGGCCCCTGCGAACAGCTTCACGCTCTTACGAAAATCCACATCGCCCTCTCTTTTGCAATAGAAACCCAAGCGCACTTATACACAAAAAAATAAAGAGGTGCTGCATTTGCAACATGCGCTTCCATAAATATCCTGTTTGCAACACTCAAGAATTTCACTCCACAGACAGCGTAACTGGCGATAATGCAGCATCCAGCTTTCTGCCCGACTTTTCCTGCCGGGATCTGCCATTTATTTCGCTGCTCGCACTCTTTTATGCTTGATACTCTTTTCCCCTTTTTAGGGGGACTCGGTCTTTTTCTGATTGGCATGATGCTGCTGTCCGAAGGGCTAGTGGCTTTTGCGGGCGGCTCCCTCAAGCAGATCCTGCTGGCCTTTACCGGCAGACCCATCAAGGCCTTTGCATCCGGCGCCTTGATTACCGCGCTGGCCCAATCCTCTACGGCTACCACCGTCACCCTGATCGGCTTTGTCAGTGCAGGGCTTATCTCCTTCACACAAGCAATTGGCGTGGTCATCGGCGCCAGTCTGGGCAATACCGCCACCGGCTGGATCATCTCCGGCCTGGGGCTAAAAGTGAATCTGGGCTTTTACACCCTGCCCTTGATTGGCTTGGGCGCCCTGCTCAAACTGCTGGCCCCCGGTCGCTATAAAGAGCTGGGCCGCGCACTGGCTGGCTTTGGCACCCTGTTTCTGGGATTGGGCATGCTGCAAGACGGCATGCAAGGGCTGGCCGCCCATTTCAGTCTGGCCCATCTGCCTGCGGGCGGCTATGGCGCACATTTGCTGATCATGCTGACCGGCCTGGCCCTGACCGCCGTACTGCAATCCTCGACCGCCGCTATCGCCATGACACTGACCGCTCTGGATGCCGGGGCGGTCAGCTTTGATCAGGCCGCCGCCATTGTTGTGGGCGCATCCATAGGCACCACTCTGACCGGCGTCCTGGTTGCCATCGGTGGCACCATTTACGCCAAGCGCACGGCCATTGCCTACATTCTGTTCAACGTCATTGCCGGTTTACTGGGACTGCTGATCCTGCCCTTGTTCCTGAAAGCCATGTACGCCACAGGCTCCTACATCAACGTTCCTCCCGGCGCATTGGGTCTGGCGGCCTTTCACAGCCTGTTCATTGGCCTGGGTGCCGCCTTGTGCCTGCCCTTTACCCAGCAGTTTGCCCGCTGGGTGCAGCGCCTGGTGCCGGATCGCTCTGCCCGCCCCCAACACCACCTGGACGATAGCTTGCTGCAAGTACCGGCCCTGGCCCTGGAAACTACCCAACGCACGCTGGAAGAGCTGGCCCAGCGCCTGCTGAATCTGTATCAGCACAGTCTGAACATGAGCCGCCCCAGCACCGCGGCGGCCGACCTGCAGCAAATCGAAACCGTGCTGGATCAAGCCTACGAGTTTGTATTGCGCATCCCCAGCGCTGCTGATGATCCCGCCGTTGCCGCCCGCATCAGCGCGCTTTTACACACGATTGACCACATGCATCGTCTGCGCAGCCGCTTGCAAAACCAGCCTGCAACAGACTTGCGCGACAGCCGTTACCAGCAGGCTCAGACCCTGGCCACAGAGCTGAATACGCTGGCGCAACAAGGCTTGCACGGACAAGCCCCGGCAGACTGGCTAGAGCAGGTACAAGCCAGAGCACAGGCCCTGACCGAACTCTTGAGCACTGTTCGCAGCCAGCTTCTGGCGGCCCCGCAAGGCCATGACGACGCCTCACGCACCCTGCGTATCACGGACACCCACCGCTGGTTCGAACGCAGCAGCCAGCATGTCTGGCGTAGCAGCTACTACTTGCAGCTGGCTCGCCAAACACAACAGTAAGGCTGAAAACCCTGGTTGCACGAGGCCGGCAAAGCTCTCCGGAAGCAGGAATGCCCCACCTTGCCCTTCATGCCTAAAGCAGCTTTTGGAGCCCTCCTGCTTCGCAAAACTCATATAACAAGAATATAAAAGTAACTTGGTTCCAAGGCTGACAAAAACACTGTAAACAGATACCAAGATTCACGCCCGTAGCAAGGTTTCCCCCTTACAATCGGCTCAAATTCACGCTAATGGAAAAACTCCATGTCCACCCGGCCAAATCTACAATTCCATACTTTTTTGCTTTTGCTGGCCGCCGTATCCGCTGCCTTTGTCTGGATACTTCTCCCCTTTTATGGCGCCGTATTCTGGGGTGCCGTTCTGGCTATTTTGTTTACCCCCTTGCAACGCAAGCTGCTGGCTAAAACCAAAGGCCGGCGTTCTCTATCTGCACTGATCAGTTTGCTGGTCATTATTCTGATCGTCATTATTCCGGTCATCCTGATTTCCATTTCTCTGGTTCAACAAATCGCCTCTCTGTACGACTTGATGAATAGTGGGCAGCTGAATCCCGGTGCCTATTTGCAAAAAATACTGAATGCGCTACCTCCTAGCGTGACAGATTTTGCCGCCCGTTTTGGCCTGCATGACTTTGCATCCCTGCAAGAGAAGTTCTCTGAATTTGCTGTTCAAGGCGGACAGTTCCTGACCAAACAGGCTCTGAACGTAGGCCAGAACACCTTCCAGTTCCTGGTCAGCCTGGGCATCATGCTGTACATGCTGTTCTTTCTGCTGCGCGATGGCGTGGAGCTGGGCCGTCATTTCCGTCAACTGATCCCTCTGAGCGAAGGCCAGAAAACCCACCTGTTCCGCAAATTCACCACCGTGGTACGCGCCACCGTCAAAGGCAATATCGCTGTGGCGGCGACTCAAGGTGCGCTGGGCGGGGTCATGTTCTGGTTCCTGGACATTCAAGGCGCCCTGTTCTGGGGTGTGCTGATGGCTGTGCTGTCCTTGCTGCCTGCTGTGGGCGCCTCGCTGATCTGGGCTCCGGTTGCCATCTACTTCTTTGTTTCGGGCCATTACGTCCCCGGCATCATCCTGACCGCCTTCGGTATTTTGGTGATTGGCCTGGTGGACAACCTGCTGCGCCCCCTGCTGGTCGGTAAAGACACCAAAATTCCGGATTACATAATCCTTATTTCCACCCTGGGCGGCTTGTCAATTTTCGGCCTGAACGGTTTTGTGATTGGCCCGCTGATCGCTGCCATGTTCATTGCCTGCTGGGATCTGTTCCCCTCGGCGGTCAGCGCCCGTGTGGAAGCGGAAGAGCAAGAAAGCAACGGCAGATAAAAAACAGGCCAGCTTTAAGGCTGGCCTGCTGATCTTCCAGACATCAAACCCAAGGGCCTGTTCCGTGCTTGATCCAAAGCACCGAACAGGCCCTTCTTCATTTCATCAAGTCCGCAACACGGGCAGGAACACAATCCAGATATTCACGGCCAGGGCCAGGAACCACACCAGCGAGCGCAAGGTGGCCTTGTCCAATATGTACATCAGCAAATACAGCACGCGCAGCACGATCCAGGAAATCATCAGGCTTTGCACGCGCAAGGCATCCGCCCCCGACCACAAGGCCAGCAACACCGCCGCGTAAAAGAACGGCAGCGCTTCAAATGCATTGGCCTGCGCCGCATTGGCCCGTCCACGCCACCCCGACAGGCTGGCCAGCCAAGGACGCGGCTCATGATTCGTAAAGCCCGCCCCTCCGGCTTTGGCACAAATCGCCGCCAACCAAGGCAAGAAAGCCGCTACCACCAAACTGATCTTGATCCCCAGCATCATCGTCCCCTTCACAGGCTGAAAACGCCCAACATAGCACGTCGCAGCCCAAATGCGTGCGCAGAATTTACAAACCCGAAAAAAACAGGATATACTTATCGTCTTAGGTTAGCCGATGTAGCTCAGTCGGTAGAGCAGCTCATTCGTAATGAGAAGGTCGAGGGTTCGATTCCTTTCATCGGCACCAGCTAATCTAAAACCATTGAAATAAAATAATCAATAATTTAATCGAATCAATGGTTTAGCTTCCTGACATCAGAAGCAATTAATCGCCTGCTTTCAACTATTCCACATAGACGGCCCCAAAAAAACCCACGACTAGCCTTATGAAAATAGGCATGTGGCAAGCAATACCAAACATGCAGCGGCCATAGCAACCCAGCCCAGAAACCGTTAGGTTTCTCCGCTCATCAACACACCATTGCCGAGCTGAGAACCAAAAAAATAATCCCCCAGGCTCGAAAGCCGGGGGATCAATACTCCAAGGCCACATCGATAGCTTTTTTATAAGCTCACGGCCCGATCACTTGGCTGACATGCTCCGGAATATTCCAGGCGCCCCCAGCGCGAATCAGAGCACAGCGCCCGGTGTCACCACGTTCACTTTCAACAAAGTCGGTTCCATCCCAGACCGATGCCTCGTAACTCCAGCAATCGCCCAAGCCCCGCCCCTTCATGCTGGACAAGATCATTCCATTATCGTAATCAGTAGCGCTGGTACTCACTAACACCGGAGCAGACTGCATATTGTTATTGATCACAAAATAGGCTGCCCCACCGTTGTAAGCGGCTAACCAGCAAGGCGCGCCAACCAGGGAGAACTGCTGATTCAATCGTGCAATTTCCCATGGCTCGGACAGCATGTCAGCACTACAGGATTGTTCCTCATCAGCAGCAAGCACCTTCAACAGCACAGGCCTTATCAAGGCGTCCTCTTGCGCTGTCATGGGGCGCAAGCTTTTATCCACTACCGCGGCACGGTTGATAACTGGCGCAGCAATAGGTGCCTTGACCGTAGACTCGCTGCCCTTCCCTTTACGCAGAATAGCCCCTGGCGTATTGACACGTCCTTGAACGTCATCCATTTTCAACAAGACAGCACTTGAGCCTGCCCCCGAGAACGCATAAGTGTTGCCATTCCCACGAAAGGAAATTACGGCGTCTTTTTTCAAGGCTGCCAAAAACTGGGCTAACTGTGCCTCGCTCATTTGCCAAGACTCATCCCCCGCAAAACTCAGTGAACCTGCTTTACGGCCCGCAATAACAAGTTCTGGCAATGAGTCTTTTGGCCACTCGGGATCGTCGTAGTGTGCAAGCATGACTCTATTTGCCACCGGCTCTCCGCTGCCCGCTTTACGCGTCAATAACACCGTTGAACCCAGCTCTTCACCATCAGCCGCATAACCGGCGGCGCGGCAGGTTAGCGTGTTATCGCAACGTAGATCCCAGTCTTTATGAGAAAACGTCACTGGCGCAGCATTAGCCGCGGCACCTCCCATACAAAGCGCTAGCGATATGGCGGCGGTTCGTACTGAAAAAAACGCACTGTGATCTTGTTTTTGCCCGCTCATGTTCTCTCCTCCCTAAGGTGTTATCTGGATACACAGCACATATTACGTCGCGGCAACGCTAAATGCGTTCTCCCAGACCCACGTCAGAAAACCACATTAAACGTCTGACCGCCTGTGTTCGTGACATTATTCTGTTCAATCGTCCCCTTGCAAGGCTTGGCGCTATCTGACTAAGCCGCGGACACTTGGCTCACCCTGTTTCCGTTCGTGCCCGTGTCAATCCTCTGTACAGAATGCAGACGAAAAAACCATGCAATGTCTATCAAACGATAGATAATCAAACCTCATCCACGTCGAGTAAATTCTGATGCGCAAATATCTGAACCCTATTGCAGTTGGCTTGCTCAGTCTCCTCGCCGTTGCCAGCCACGCGGCCTCTCCGAACTTTTCCGTCACGACTGAAGATCTTAAAAAGTTGCGCTCGACGTCCGTCATGCCACGCGAAGCGAGTCCCTCAGCAGCCACACCCAAAGATCCGGCCAAGGACTCAGAGTTCAGCAGAAACTTCCAGAAGGCGATGAACAATGAGGAAAAGGCACGCCAAGCGGCACGAGAACAGCAACTGGAGCGCAACCGCCTACCCCAGCTTGAGCAGAACAGAAACCCGGCCAATCGCTTCGGCCCGCTCAACAACAAGAAAGAAAATATGGGGATTTATTTTGATGCTGACGGTACCGCGGCTACCTCTTGCCGAGAGGACGAGTTAGGGAAGACTCGTTGCAAGGTACGTGAGCTCAGGTAGAAACCAGCCCCAGTCATACAGCCTGCGCGCTGTTTTCAGGGACGAGCCTTAACGGTTTGAAGGCACTCATAGACCATCCAACGAATTGGCGCCCAGCTTGTATCCAGAGCTACGTCTGGATCAACCGTTACTTCAACCTGACGAGCGGCTCGCCCTTTGGTGGCATGAAGGAAAGCGGCATAGGACGCGAACATTGCCGTGAAACCTTGAGCATGTACTCGGAACTGAAAGCCATCACGGTGCAAAACAGCGTACCGCAACCTGGGTTTGCTGTTTGAGCCAGGCAAGCATCAAAGGCGGAGCTGAAAAGGGATAAAAAACACCAGTCTCAGCTTTGCCGCCTGGAGAAACGACGCGGGGAAGCCCGCGTCCACTCTTTGAAGGCGCGCGAAAAAGTCGCGGTATCCGAATAACCGAGCTGCTCGGCAACGACGGACAAAGGCAGATCAGCAGACTGCAACATGGCTTGTGCTCGCTCCTGGCGAACGGTCTGCAATACGCTACGAAAAGATGCCCCCTCTTCCATCAAGCGTCGACGCAAAGATCGAGCCGACATCTCCAGAACCAAAGCAATGGAATCGCAATCTACCGGCGCACGCCCCAAACGCCGGGCAATCGCTTCCTCTACTTGCTCTGTCACAGCTTTCGTCACCGTAATCTCTGGTCCCATCAGGTCCAGCAAATGACACTCCAGCACAGACTTGAGCCGGGTATCCTGAAACCCGCTGGCACGGGAAAACTGCCGATCCAAGTCGCTGTTGCGCATCACCAGCTGATTGGCAACCTGGTTGCCAATGACAGGCGCTCGGAAAAAACGCTCCAAGGTCTGCTCTCGCCCCACAATCGAATGTTCAAAATGAACTTCAATCGGCTTCCAGCCGGGTGTCGCCAGTTGCTTGAGCATCAAGGCCATACCTGCCATCGTGAACTCGGCATCCTGACTGCGCGGCCAAATGGCCCGATTCTGAATCCGCTAACTAAGCGTCGTGGTCTCAGCCTGAGCGGTCACATCCAGGGATGTTCTGGTTTGCCAATGGCCTTGAAACATGCCAAACGAATCCAGCGTAGCCCGCAAACTCCCCGCTGCCACAAACAAGGCATGAAATGGCCCCATTTCTTCCAGGCCAAACTGCGCCCCCATCTCCAATCCCAGATAAGGCCGATCAAACTTCCTGGCGGCATGCTCGAGCAAGGACACGTAGCGATGCAAGGGGACGCGCTCGTAAGGGGTTGCCGTCTGATTTCGATAAAAGCCGTATTCACGCAACAGCGTATCTACCTGATGCCCATGCTCTGACAAAGCGTCAACCAAAGCACTCAGATACAAGGTTCGTATTGTGGCCTGCCTATCCTCATTCGGATTAACGGTATCTGGGCAGGCCGTGTCCAAGCCACAAGCCACCCCCACCGACTCGTCAAGACCCTGGCTCATCTTCGCAACTCCCCCTTTTGTTCCCTGTTTCTACACACTCACCGCCATCAAGCCACTCTGTAAAATCGCTTCTTTTTTTTGCGGCTTAAATCTTCAAGCCTCAATCAATCAGGGGCTTCACGCTATATATAATTTATAAAATCAGCTACTTGCAATATCGGGATTTACCCCTGTCCTTATTATTTACCCGCCAGATCAATGGCAATGCGAGCTGGCCTATTCTGCAAATTCTCTATCCCGCTTTGCAATTTCCCCACCTTCGTCGCTGGGGCACCATGTCATTGCAAATAACGCACTACAAGGATATGAGACATGAGCACCTCGACGAAGATCGACTTTATCTATCTGTCCGAACAGGACATGGTTCGTGCTGGCGTGACCGATATGGCCAGCTGCGTAGATACGATGGAGGAGATGTTCAGCCTGCTGCACCATAACGACTACCGAATGGCAGGAGCCAACAACAACTCGCACGGGTCCATTGTTGTCTTTCCGGAGAACTCCCCCTTCCCCGACATGCCAAAACCGACCCCTGACCGGCGCTTTATGGCCATGCCCGCCTATTTGGGCGGACGTTTCCGTACGGCGGGGATGAAATGGTACGGCTCCAATATAGAAAACCGGGAAAAGGGGCTGCCACGCTCCATCCTGATGTTTGTGCTCAATGACGCGGACACCGGAGCACCATTGGCATTTATGTCTGCCAACCTGTTGTCCGCCTATCGCACAGGAGCCATTCCAGGTGTCGGTGCGCGTCATCTGGCACGCAAGGACTCCAAGGTGGTCGGCATCCTGGGCCCCGGTGTCATGGCTCGCACCTCCCTGTCTGCCTTTATGGCCGTGTGCCCGCAAATTGACACCGTCAAGGTCAAAGGACGCGGCCAGAAAAACCTGAACGCTTTCCTGGCCTGGCTCGCGGAAACCTTCCCACAGATCACCACGGTCCAGGTTGTGGAGACCGATGAAGCTGTGGTTCGGGACAGTGACATCGTGACCTTCTGTGGTTCGGGAGCGGTTGGCGACCCCTCCACCTATCCCACGGTGAAGCGCGCCTGGGTTCGCCCCGGCACCTTTCTGGCCATGCCCGCGCTAGGCAACATCGATCAGGACATGGAGTCCCCCGAAATTCGCAAGGTTCTGGACCATATCGGTCTGTATGACGCCTGGTACGAAGAGAACCCCAAACCCGTCCATGCCAGTGTGCCTGTAGTAGGGATTCGCTTCATGGATCTGATCGCTGAAGGCCGCATGTCCCGCGATCAGCTGGAGGATCTGGGCCAGATCGTGGCCGGAGAAGCACCGGGCCGCCGAAACGATGAAGAAATCATCATCATGTCCGTGGGCGGAATGCCGGTTGAAGACGTGGCCTGGGGAACAGTGGTATATCGCAATGCCCTCAAACAAGGCATTGGTACCCGCCTCAATCTCTGGGACGAACCCGTTCTGCGTTAATCCCATGTGGCCACACAAGCAGCCCTGACCACCTTGTGTGGCGCTTTCATCACCGCCTCTTTCAGGACATAAACATGACCTCTATCGTCAAAGTCAAAACGGGCTCCAAATTTGAAGAGTTGGGCAGCTACTCGCGTTTGGTTGCCGTCGACAATCTGATCTTCATGTCCAACACCGCCGGACGCAATCCCCGTACCAAGCTGATTCCCACCGACTTGCGCGAACAAACACTGCAAGTACTGAGCAATATCGAAACCGCACTGGCCTCAGTCGACGCCTGTCTGGCAGATATTGTTGCTGCTCGCGTCTTCATCCAGTTTCCTGAGGATGTGGACACCATCATGCAGGTATATGGTGAAAAAATGCGTGGAATCAATCCAACCCTCACCATGACCAGCCCTCCTCTGGGCTCACCCGAGTACAGGGTAGAAATTGAAGTGACGGCCTATCGCGGTGCCTCCAAAGGCACGATCAAAGAGCTGACCATTACCCCTTGAAAAGCGCCATGCGGTTGACGGTGACCGGTGTCGCGCCGCATGGAACGAGACATCCGGTCTACTCTACAGTCCAAGGAGACGAGCTGTGGCTCCCGTCATCACTCCTGTATCCAGCTCTATCGAGCTGCCAGACTCTTCAACCGTTGTTATTATCGGCGCGGGCATCATTGGCCTTAGCGCCGCCCTGACCCTGGCCGAACGCGGCATCCCCGTTGTTGTGCTTGAAAAGGGCTGTATCGCAGGCGAGCAATCCTCCCGCAATCTAGGCTGGGTGCGCAAAATGAGCCGTGCGGCACCTGATGTACCGTTGGCCCTGGCCGCCGACCAGCTCTGGTCCCAAATGCCTGAACGCCTCGGAGCCGATGTGGGCTACCGTCAGGCTGGCATTATGTACCTGGCCCGCAGCGAGGCTGAAATGCAGCAGCATGAGCAATGGCTAGCCTCGGTTCGGCATCTATCGCTGGACTCTCGCCTGCTCAATCCTTCCCAGATCAATGATATGGTGCCTGGTGGTCAGGGTCGGTGGGCGGGCGGTATTTATACCCCTTCTGATGGTCGCGCCGAACCCACCTTGGCCTGCAGTGCCATTGCGCAGGCTGCCCTGAAAAAAGGGGTTCTGATCGTCGAAAACTGTGCCGTCCGTAACTTGATCATGTCAGCAGGCCGCGTCAGTGGCGTCATGACCGAACGCGGCGCAATACACTGCGAACAGGTGCTGTTGGCAGGCGGCCTCTGGTCTCGACGCTTTCTGGGGAATCTGGGAGTCTCACTGCCAACACTGCCCCTGGTGGCCTCTGTCGTGCGCACCGCTCCTTTGGAGGGCCCTGCGGATATTGCCGTCGGTGCCCCCGACTTCTCATTTCGCAAGCGCCTGGACGGCGGCTTTACCATTACGCAACGCGGGGCTCTGTATGCTCCCTTGATGCTGGACAGTCTGTTACTGGGCAGGCAGTACCTGCCCATGCTGCGTGCTCAATGGAAAAATGTACGTATTTCTCTAGGCCGTGACTTCCTGTCGGATCTTATGTTGGGACGCCGCTGGAAGGGACATCAAATTTCCCCTTTCGAACGTATCAGAACGATGGACCCACCTACCTTGCCTGCTCTGAATACAGAAGCCATGAACAACTTGATTGCAGCCTGGCCCGTTTTTCAGCACGCCATTATCAAGCAAGCCTGGGGGGGCATGATTGATGTCACCCCGGATTCCCTGCCCGTCATTTGCAAGCTAGAACAGACTCCTGGGCTCACCTTGGCCAGTGGATTTTCAGGCCACGGTTTTGGTACTGGTCCGGCCGCTGGTCAATTGGCCGCAGATCTGATCTGCAATACTACTCCTCTCGTCGATCCGGCTCCCTATCGCCTCGATCGTTTTCAACGATAAAAACAAATCGCGGCGACCCCCCACTATCGGGGTCGCCGCGATAATCAGACACGTCACTACAGACTCAAAGATTAATAGCCAACCATCGCTCCACGATCCAGACGCATACAAACTGCCTTCGGTTCGGTGTAGGCCTGGATAGCCTCGCTGCCAAACTCACGCCCCACCCCGGACAGTTTCCGACCGCCAAACGGCACGGCCAAATCCAGCACATTATGGGTATTGAGCCACACCGTCCCGGCATCAATTCGATCCGCAAGCAGGTGAGCCCGCTCCAGATCACGCGTCCAGATACTGGCGGCCAGACCGTAGGGCGTGTCATTGGCCAGATCGACCAGTTGTGAGGACTCCTCGATACGCAAGGCGCAGACCACAGGTCCAAACACTTCCTCACGCATCACAGGCATTTCACGCGATACCTCCGTCAACACGGTAGGCTGATAAAACCAGCCTGCCTCGCCAATCATATCGCCGCCTGCCAATGCCACCGCCCCCTCATCCAGACTGGAGCGAACCAGGCCAGCCACCCGCTCCCGCTGGCGAGCAGAGATCAATGGACCTATTTGAGCTTGCGGATCAGCACCCGATCCCAATTTCAGCGTCCTGGCGATATCGGCCACACCCGCAATCACTTCCTCATACACCGCGGCCTCAATCAACAAGCGCGAGCCCGCTGTACATATCTGACCTGAATTGGAAAAAATAGCGGCAGCCGCCCCAGGCACTGCTCGGCTCAAATCAGCATCGGCCAAAATAATGGTGGGGGATTTGCCACCCAGCTCCAGAGTGACACGTTTCATGGTCGGTGCCGCTGCTGCCCAAATTCGCTGCCCTGTCGCGGTAGAGCCAGTAAACGAGATCTTGCGCACCAAGGGATGTTCGACCAGAGCCGCTCCTACATCATGGCCATAGCCCGTGACAATATTGACTGCACCTGCTGGAAAGCCCGCCTCCAGAATTAACTCCCCCAAGCGCAAGGTCGTCAAGGAGGTTTCTTCAGATGGTTTGAGGACAACGGTACATCCACAAGCGATTGCCGGTGCCAATTTCTGAATAGCTTGTCCCAGAGGAAAGTTCCAAGGGGTAATTCCGCCCACGACGCCCATGGGCTTGCGTTCGGTATAAGCCCGGTAGGACGCCCCATCCTGAACCAGAGGTGAAAGGGCAATATATTCGCCGGAAATTTTAGAACTCCAACCTGCAAAATAACGCAGCGCCTCGATCGCAAAAGGAATATCAATCATGCGTGTGACACTTAACAGCTTGCCGCTATCCAGGGACTCGAGCTGAGCCAGTTCCTCTGCATGTTCTTCGATCAGCAAAGCCAAACGCTCCAACAGCCGCCCCCTGTCCAAAGGACGCATGGACCGCCAGGCCTGACTCTCAAAACAACGGTGGGCCGCCATGACAGCATGGTCGACATCCGCCGCCGTACAAGCTGGAATCGTCGTAATAAACTCGCCCGTTGCCGGATTGAGCACATCAATCCGTCGTGCTGACGGGGAGGCCCCACTGAGCTTTCCATCCAATAACAACAGGCCTTCAGGCATACGTATTTCAGATAAGGCCAGGTCCGGATTTAAAACAGATGCTTGCTTCATAAGTGTCTCTGCTTATTCGAGTAAAAATAGATGTGGTGCGTGCACGGCTGTGCCATCAAGGCAAATCCGTTGTGTCCGTCTGCAGATAGTGGTGAACGGAACTCTTCAGACGGGTATGTGCCAAAACCGCCTCCTCGCTCAGGTCATGCCCCATGCCCGAGCTCTTCCAGCCACCAAATGGCAAGCTGACATCAAGCGTATTGTGGGTATTCACCCAGACAGAGCCGGCCTGAAGCTTGCGCGTCATATAGCGCACCCGGTCCAGATCCCGACTCCAGATGCTGGCACCCAATCCAAACTCGGAGTCATTAGCCAAGCTCACCGCCTGGGCATCATTCTCAAACGAGGCAGCCACCAGAACAGGGCCAAATATTTCTTCACGCACGACCCGCATCTGCGGGCTCACCCCAGCAAGCACCGTCGGCCGTACATAAGCCCCAGGATGATCCAGGCCTTGCCCGCCCGTGCGCAACGAGGCTCCTTCTCGAATCCCTTCTTGCACGTAAGCGAGCACACGCTGACTGTGAGCGCGATTGACCAAGGGGCCCATCGCACTTTGCGAATCCAGTGGAGCTCCCAACGTGATGGACTCGGCAATCGCACTAATACCGTCAACAACCTCATCAAAGACACGGGCATGAGCATACAGGCGTGATCCCGCACAACAGTTCTGACCATGATTGGCAAAGATGGCCCAAGCGGCCTGAGGAATAGCACGCGACAGATCGGCATCCTGGGCAATAATGACGGGCGATTTACCGCCTAACTCCAGGCTGAAACGTTTGAAAGCCCCTGCCGCATCCAGCGCAATCTGCCTGCCAACCTCGGTAGAACCGGTAAAACTCACCATGTCCACATCCGGGTCCCGCACTAACGCAACCCCCACCTCAGGCTCACTGCCTGTCACCACATTAAGTACCCCTTCAGGCAGGCCTGCCTCCAGCGCCAGCTGTGCCAGGTACAAAGCAGTCAGCGGAGTTTGGGGTGCCGGCTTCAAAACGATAGTGCAGCCCGCCGCCAGTGCCGGTGCAATTTTCCAGATCGCAATCCCCAGAGCAACATTCCAGGGGACAATGGCAGCCACCACTCCTACAGCTTCTCGAAACGTGAAACCATCCAGCTCGCCGTCAGGCACATAGGGAACCGACAAAGGGGTCGTTCGCCCCGATAGTTTGGTCGCCCAACCCGCCATATAACGCAACACATGAGCCGAGTAATGCACGTCAACATGCAAGGTGTTCTGCAACAAGCGCCCGCTACACACTGTCTCGATTTCCGACAAGGGGCGAGCATGTTGCTCCAGCAAATCAGCCAGGCGCAGCAAACAGGCCTCACGCTGATGGGGGCGATACCTTGACCAAGCTCCCCCTAAAGCCTTTTTGGCTGCCGATACGGCATCTGCCACATCCAGCATCCGAGCCTGTCCGGCATGGGCGAAAACCTGCCCGGTGCTTGGGTCTTGCAACGCATACGTCGACGCAGCCCTGACCTGCTTTCCACCGATATGAAAGCCATGTGACGAGTCCAGAAAAGAGCGCGTGCTCTGCCCGAGCGATCCATAATCATTGTCCAGACGCAATTCAATCTCCACAGACATGCCGCCCCTGCGGTCTGCACGATCAGGCCGCTTGGCAACATTCAAAACAAAGTTGATTCAATCTTCAGTGCACAGCTCATGGACTTCGACCAGGAGTCTGCTAGCCACTCCAGCGTAGCAATCCAGCTCCGGCGGCAATAGGCACCAATGCGCAGCCACTATCCCTTAAGTGCAGCAAAAAAAGAGCCGTGTCGCCGTCAGCGAGGTTTGAGGACTTCGGAGGGGCTTTGACCGAATCGCGCCCTGAAATCACGTGCAAACTTTCCCAGATGGAAAAAGCCATAACGTGTCGCGATGTCCGTGACGTTCTCCCCTGTTTCCCGAGCATCCAGCAAGGCGGATCGGGCTGCCTCCAGCCGCATGCGCTTTAACTGTGCGCCAGGTGTGGTCTGCCGGAAATTGCGAAATCCGGCATGCAAGGTGCGACGGCTGACGCCCACCGCCTGCACCAGATCGTCAACACAGATGGAGGCCGTTAAATGAGCATGCATATATTCTTCTGCTCGTTTGATGAAAAACGGAGCCGGACTCGTTGTTGCCGAGCAAGCGGGTTGCGCTAATTTGCGTGGCAAGGCACGAACGGCATTAACGACTATTTTTTCAATGGTCTGCCGAAATGCGGGCAAGCCCAGCAAAGAAGCGCCACTGGTCGTGTCCTCGCAAATCGCCTGCAAGATTCCTGACAAGGCCCGTGCCTGACCGTCGGCATTGATACGAGCTATTTCAAAAAAGGCACGCTGCCCCCCTGGACTTAGCCCATCTTCCTCATCCAGGGAATCAATCAGTGCCGCATTCAGCTGCAAGGTCAGGTGGGTGTAGTCTGCCGACATTGAGGAAACAAATGTCTCTCCGGGATGCACGACATACAACATACCTGGCCGAACCTCAAAATGAGCACCCGCCTGACGGTACTGGGCCATGCCACTTAACGGAATCTTGAACAAGTAGTGATCGCTCAGTTCCTGGGCCTCAAGGCTGACAACACCAGCGGGTACGCCATACTCGATGAAATGCAAGGAGAGTCCCTGCAGCAGCAAGCGATTATGCGTAAAACACACGGCTTGCCGCGTATCCAGTTCTAACCGATGCGGGGCGAGAATTGCGCTCAAGTGTTCACGCGCCTGATCCGCAAACCGTGTATTCATCGCCGGAAACCCCTCCAGCCTCAACGCAGGGTTCACACACCCTGCCTGGCTTCGGGCCTGACGTTGAGCTGTTGTCTCGTATCTCATCTCGCCTCCGCTTGAATCAAGAATTCCTGCACCGGCCAATCAGGCGGCTGCGGGTACCAGTACCTCCTCCTCAACTCGGGTGGAGCCCACTTTGAGGTAGACCGATGGCCGATTGCGTTTCAGCCAACTGCCATGCAGATAGCCCGCAATGACCACCACCAGGAACAGAAATGGCAGGTTATTGACCAGAACAGAGTCCGTACCTGTCAGTGCCGAATAATTAGCCAGTGACAAGCAGGTCGCAATGGCCAGGAGCAGGCCCGCTAGCAAAGGGGCGCCTGTCTTGGCCAAAGAATATTCACCACGTCGGATGAAAAAGACGCAGATAGAAAAAGATGTAGTCGTGAGCAAACACATCAAGCCCACGGCCCCCATGGATGAAAGACTTGTCGCCAGATTGAGCAAAGGGTCCAGGCCGGCCAAGGCAAAAGCGCCAATCACCACAATAAAAATACAGGTCAAGAAGATACACGCCACATACGGCGAACCATGTTGCGGATGAACCTTGCCTAGCACAGCCGGAATCAAACCGTCGCGCGCCACCGCAAACAAGTAGCGGGCAATATTGTTGGCAAAGCCCAGGGCAGCGGCAAACAGGCTGGTCACCACCAACAGATTCAATGCATGACGGCCTAACTCGCCCAAATATTGTTCACCCATGCCGGTGAGCAAACGTCCCGGGTCTGCGGCGGCCACTGCCTGCAGTTTCTCGGGAGTCACGCTCAACACCAGGCACCAGGAAGAAAAGACATAAAACGTCCCCAACACCAAAATGGCACCGTAGGTTGCCCGTGGAATCGTCACCAGGCTATTTCTGGCCTCTTCTCGATAAATAGCGGTTGCCTCAAAGCCAACCACGCCATTGATGGCATAGATAATGGAGATACCAAAACCAGGCGCCAGCACGGCAGCAGGCGTAAAGCTGCTGAAATCCAGGCCAGTAAATCCGACGTGGTACAAAATCAGCACATCCAGCACCAGAATGAAGGCCACCTCCAGAATCAACAACACCGCCAGCACTTTGGCCGCCATCGTAATTTTTCGATAGCTTAGGTAGGCAATCAAGGCAACACTGATCGCGGCCCACATTTCCCAGCGTGTAGTGACGCCGAAAACCTCTTGCACAAAATCAGTGGAAAAAAAGGCCATCGCCCCCAAGGTGGAGGTAGATGCGCAGATATAGGCAATGATGGCCACATAGGCGGCTGCCACCCCCACCTGTTTGTTCAGGCTGGTCGCAATATAGGCGTAAAAGGCCCCCACATTTCGTACATGGGGAATCATGCGCACATAGCCCACCGCAAAGATCAGCATCACCAGGCAAATCAGCAGCATGGTGCCAGGTGTGCCCGCACCATTGCCAAACGCAAAAGCCAGTGGAACCAGCCCGCCCAACACCCCAAAAGGGGCAGCACAGGCCAGAATCATGAAAATAATGTCAGCAGTGCCCAATTGACCAGGAATCAAACCCGGCTTGGACACTGATCGCGCATCAATGTGGCTCATTGTTGTCTCCGTTTTCGTATTATGTGATTTATGCGCCATGTGCAATTAATGCTAATTTGTCGCTCTGAAAGCAGGTATTGCCGTTCTTCCCCGAAAATTTGCAATTCCGGCCAAATAAGCCGAAATGCATAAAAAATCAGGTACCGAACAAGCTGATGTGCCAAGACAGCTCAACGCAAGCAAACACATGGATTTCAAAGCAGGATCAGAAACTGGCGCTGAGGACCAGTTGCGTATAGATATTGGTTGAGGCATTTCTGTTCTGGCTGCCGCCATTGGCCTCATACTGGCGTGGCTTGTATAAGCCCACCAAAGGGGTAATGGTGATGTGGTCCGTCACCGCCCAGTCCAGATACAGATCGACGGCATTGGCATCACTGTTGAGCACATCTCGATTGGCAACGGTTCTGTAGTTATAGAAAATCGCGCCCACAGTCAGATTGTCATAAGGTCGGGCTCGCAAGGAGATGGCATGTACCGCCAGATTGCTGGCAAATGCACCTGGGACATAGTTTCCTGCTACCTCTCCATGCGTCCAGCCATCATCCAAGTACCCACCCGTAAAGAAGGGATCCCAGCGCTTTGAGTAATGGCTGTAGCGGTAACTGATTTCCGGACTCCAGGCCATATCGGCAAAGGTGTAGCCAGCTTGAACAGACCACGCCGTTTCATGGCCAGACTGCTTGTCCTGACGAGCCAAATCGAAGCCGAATTTGGCATTTTCTATACCCGCGCTTCCCTCTCCGAACAGGCCGTAAATGTTCATATTCTTGCGCTCCAATGCCATGGCATCGGCGTACTGCTTATCTACATCCAGACCCCGGATATAACTGAAGCCTACGGTCCCTTCAGCAGCGGTGTACTCGACCGTCCCAACCGCCATTTCCGTCTTGGCCATTGCCGGGTTGTCGGACTTGATCCACATGGCACTACCATGCAGCCCCTCCTTGCCGCCCAAACGTAAAACAGCGGTCTTGGCAAAAGAATGACGAGGGCCCAGATAGTAAGCACCACCTCGATCAAACTCCCTGCCCATGCCTCTGCCTGGATTGGCTGCATCGTCATAGACCAGAAACCCTCGGCCAACCTTGATGCTCTGCCGACCAAAGGAAATATCAATGCCATCCTGGCCCAAGAAGGGAAACAAGCTCCCCGAGCGCCACCCCACATAGGCATCCTCAAAACTGGTGCGCCTCTCTTTTCCTATCGAATAACCGCCAGGGTCGCCGTCGCCCCAAGTGCCAGAGCTGATCAAGGCCAGGCTACCGTACACAGAGCCAGCACCAATGCGGTCCGTTTCACCACTTAAACCATATTTGGCAAACCCTTCCTGCCATCCAAAACGGCCTGGACGACCTATATAGTTATGCTTGCTGTTCAAGACACCAAAGACAACGGTCAGATCAGCATTGAGCTCAGTACCCTCTTCACGATAGAGCTCGTAGGCTTGAGACTGAGGAATAGAGACGCATAAGATGCCCGCAGCGAGCAAGGATGCGCGAATGATTGAGTGCATGGAGCAACTCCTTTCTTTCTTATAGGAACTACAGCCTGAAATCATCCTGTGGGATGCCGATGTATGCAGAACCTGTGCTAAGCGCCAGAACCTTGGCATGCAGCAACAAATTCAAGCCCTATCAGGCTAAATAGCCCCCTCCTGTCCCGCTATCCCATTCACGCAGATGGCAGCCCTTTCCTGCACTTATTCACCAAACTGGCGAAAACCGCCCTTCCGCCCGTCGCTCGCGGCCTGGACGAAATAAAAAAAGCCCGCTTTTTTAAGCGGGCTTTCAATTCACTGCAGAAGTACAGCTATACGTTCAGGTAGACAAAAACTCATCCACCAACTCAATCCAATGCTTGACCGCAGTCCGACCCGCTCCATTCAAATGATTCCCGCAGGCCATATTGGCCGTGACAATCAGGTCAGGCTTGCTGCTTTCCAGCGCATCCATCTTGCGATCCCGCAGACGTCCTGCGATCTCCGGCTGAGTCAATGAATAGGTGCCCGCCGAACCGCAGCACAAATGGCTATCCGGCACGGCGCCCAGGTCAAAACCCAGGCGAGTCAGCACGGCCTCAACCCTCCCTCCCAGTTTTTGCGCATGCTGCAAAGTACACGGACAATGAAAAGCCAGACGTGGGCGGGTTTGCGTGTTCAGGCATTCCTCCAAAGGCTGCTCCTCCAGCACTTCGACCAGATCCTTGGCCAGTTCACTGACACGGCGAGCGCGCTCGGCATAGGCCGGATCATTTCTGAACAAGTCCACGTACTCTTTCACGAAGGCCCCGCAGCCGCTGGAGGTCTGCACAATCGCTACCGCCCCTTGTTCGATCTGCGGCCACCAAGCGTCGATATTGCGACGCGCCTGCTCCAGGCCTTGCTCTTGCGCACCCAAGTGAAAGGACGAGGCACCACAGCAGCCCGCCTGAGCGATGGGCGTCACGCTAATGCCCAAGCGATCCAGCACTCGCGCCGTCGCAGCGTTAATGGAAGGCGCCATGGCTGGTTGAACACAGCCTTCCAGCATCAGGACACGTTTAGCATGTCGCTGCGCAGGTCGCGTCAAATCCGCATTCTGCTTGGGCGGGATTTTTTCCTGTAAAGAAGATGGCAGCAGGGGGCGCATGGATCGCGCGACCCCCAGCAAGGCACCGACTCGACCAGGCTCTGGCAGAATTTGCGTCAATGCAACTCGCATGGCGCGGTCTTTCAAAGGACGCTTTACTTTGGGTTCCAAAGCGGCCCGACCTATATCCAGCAAGTTGTGATATTTCACCCCCGAAGGACAGGTCGTTTCACAGTTACGGCAGCTCAGGCAGCGATCCAGGTGATGCTGGGTCAATTCCGAGGTAGCCTTGCCTTCCAGGAACATCTTGATCAGGTAAATACGGCCACGGGGACCGTCCAGCTCATTGCCCTGGTCCAGATAGGTGGGACAGGTGGCATTACAGAACCCGCAATGCACACAGGAGCGCAAAATGGCCTGGGCTTGCTCGGCTTGCGGCAGTTGCTGAGCCCATGGTGTCAGTTGTGTTTGCATGTGGACTCCGCCGAAGGAAAGAGACGACCTGGATTAAAAATGGCAGCAGGGTCCAGCTGTTGCTTCAAGCGCTGATGCCATATCAACAAGGACTCGGGCAAGACATCCTGCCCGGCGCCTGATCCGGACCAGCAACGGGCATGCCCTTTCAAGGCTTGAGCTTGCGCATGAATCTGCTCGGCAGGCGCATCGGATTTCAGCCACAGCTGTGTCCCACCCCAATCCACCAGAATCTGGCCGGGCCATGTTTGTACGGGAGCATCCACTGGCAAGGCGATTCGCCACAAGGTGCCGGGCTGCTTGAAAAACTCCAGGCGCTGCTCGCACAAATCATCCCAATAGGACAAGTCCAAAGCTTCTCCGCCAATTTGCTCCTGAGCCAATTGCACTGAGCTGTCGCCACCTTCCAGACGCAAATGCAAACGCCCGTCCTGCCACGCTGCGCCCGTAATGGGGCGGCTTTGATCACGCCAGCTACGCAACAGACCCGCAATTTCCTGCTGATCCACCTCCAGAACCAGACTGGCGCGACTACGAGGACGAGGCAAGACTTTGAAAGACACCTCGGTAATTACACCCAGGGAACCCTGTGCACCGACCATCAGTCGCGACACGTCATAACCGGCGACGTTCTTCATGACCTGGCCACCAAAGCGCATATGCGTACCCATGCCACTGATCAAACGGCAGCCCAGCACATAGTCTCGTAATGAGCCTACCCAAGGCCGACGCGGTCCCGACAAACCACAGGCGGTGGCTCCACCAACCGTGGCTTGGCCATCAAACAAAGGAGGCTCAAAAGGCAGGCATTGGCCTTGTTCGTTCAAGACCGTTTCCAGAGCTTGCAAGGACGTCCCGGCACGCACCGTGACCACCAGCTCCGCCGGGTCGTAATCGACCACACCTTCATGGCCGGCCAAGCTCAACTCTTGCCCTTGCACGGCTTTGCCTAGAAAGGATTTGGTATTGCCACCCTGCAAACGCAAAGGGGTTTTCGTGGCCAGGGCTTGCTGAACCTGCTCCAGCAACTCAGCGCTGCGATCCTGACTCTTATGTTCTACGGTACTCATCAGAAGCGCTCCAACTCTGGGAAAGGCAATTGCCCGTGATGGATGTGCATGCCACCCATTTCTGCACAGCGGTGCAGAGTAGGAATGTTCTTGCCGGGATTCAGCATGGTTTTGGGATCAAAGGCAGCTTTGATCGCATGGAAAAACTGCAGCTCGTCTTCGTTGAACTGCACGCACATCTGATTGATTTTTTCTCGGCCTACACCGTGCTCGCCGGTAATTGTGCCGCCTACTTCCACACACAATTCCAGAATCTTGCCACCCAAGGCTTCGGCACGCTCCAGCTCGCCGGGCTCATTGGCATCGAACAGAATCAGAGGATGCATATTGCCATCGCCCGCATGAAACACGTTGGCGACGCGTAAGCCATATTCTTCGGAAAGCTCGGCGGTTTTCTTCAGGACATACGCCAGCTGACGACGCGGAATGGTGCCATCCATGCAGTAATAGTCAGGAGAAATCCGTCCCACCGCGGGGAAGGCATTTTTACGACCGGCCCAGAAGCGCTGCCGTTCCTGCTCGTCCCGAGCAACCCGCACTTCTTGCGCACCCGCCTTGAACAGCACCTGCTCGACACGGGCCACATCATCCTGCACATCCTCCAAAGCACCATCAATCTCGCAGAGCAAGATCGCTTGTGCATCCACAGGATAGCCAGCGTGAATAAAGTCCTCGGCCGCACGAATGGACATTTGATCCATCATTTCCAGCCCTGCCGGCACAATGCCTTGGGCAATAATCTGTGCCACGGCATCCGCTGCTTTTTCCACTTCGTCAAAGCTGGCCAGCAACACCACCGTACAAGGAGGGCGTGCCAGCAACTTGACGGTAATTTCTGTGACTACACCCAGCATCCCTTCGGAACCCGTAAACAGGGCCATCAGATCAAAGCCGGGGGTATCCAGGGCCTCGGAGCCCAGGATCAATCGTTCGCCTGTGACGGTAATGACTTCCAGGCGCAAGATATTGTGTACGGTCAGACCATATTTCAGGCAGTGCACGCCGCCCGCGTTTTCCGCTACGTTGCCACCAATCGAACAGGCAATCTGCGAAGACGGGTCCGGTGCGTAGTACAGCCCAAAGGGTTGAGCCGCCTGAGAGATCGCGATGTTACGCACGCCTGGTTGAACCCGAGCAATCCCGGCTACGGGGTCCAGATCCAGAATCTGGTTCAGGCGCGCCATCACCAGCAAAATGCCCTGCTCCAATGGCATAGCGCCGCCTGACAAACCGGTACCCGCACCACGGGCGACTACCGGCACGCCAACTTCGTGGGCCAAACGCATCACGGCCTGTACCTGCTCCACATTACGGGGCAACACCACCAGCAAGGGTTTGGCGCGATAAACACTCAGTCCATCGCACTCGTAAGGGTGCAACTGCTCATCTGTGTGCAGTACATCCAGGCCGGGAATATCATCACGCAAACGGCTAAGCAGCTGCATCTTGTCCACGCGGGGCAGCACACCGTCCAGTTTTTCGTCGTAGCGCAAGCTCATGACGCCTCCTGTCTTTTAAAGTCTCCTGAAACGGATGGTCTTTGATGCAGGCGGGCTTGTCCAGCCGCCAGACTACTGGTCCGACCAGTTTTTACCCTAAGAGCATATCAGGGTTTATCTTTATACTTATAAATCAGACAGATAGATAATCAGCTTGTTATCATTTCCACAAACATACAACTGGTCTGACCACAGATGAAAATGCAGGAACCCAAGCGTTTGGAAGTCACCGCCGAGCTGGTCGCCCAACGCATCGAAACTTTTATCATGGATGGCGTCCTGAAACCGGGACAAGTCCTGCCCTCCGAGCGGCAACTGACGCAAAGGCTGGCCGTGTCCCGCTCTGCGCTGCGGGAAGGACTGCAAATCCTGCGCGTGCGCGGCTTGATTGAAACCCGACATGGCAAAGGTTCCTTCGTTGCCAACCTGATTGATGCCGCCGTCAGCAAGCCGCTGGAGCACCTGCTGCAAGCGCAGGGACGCACACTGTATGACTTGCTCGAAGTGCGTGAACTGCTTGAAAGCGAGGCTGCCCAGTTAGCCGCGTCCAGAGGGACCGAAGCCGATCACATCATGATAAGACGGCGCTTTCAGGAGCTGGAACATCTGCAGATGCAGGATGCGGCTCCTGAGCAGGTTGCTCGGGCCGACCATGCTTTTCATGCCGCTATCTGTGAGGCCTCGCATAACCCGGTTTTGGTGCACATGATCAGCCTGTTCAACGACTTGATGCTGTCTACGGTGCGTGTGTCCGTACAGCACCTGTACCCCGATCATGACTCCAAACGCAGGCTGGACAGGCAACATGCCCGTTTATGCAATGCCGTCACACAAGGCCAGGCTGACTTGGCCCGACGCGCAGCCAAAGAACATATTGATGGGATACGACGACAGCTTCAGGAACTGGAGGCCAAACAGCTGCGTCTGGAGCACGCTCGGCAGCGTCTGAATGGCCTCTAGTTCCTTTATTTACTTCACCAGCAGATTGGCCAGCATATAGCCCGATCCGGCTCCCGTCCCTGCACCAGGCCAGGTCGAAGCGCCGCACAAATACAGATCCTTGATCGGCGTCTTGTATTTGGAGTAACCGGCAACTGGGCGGAAGAAGAAGTTCTGATCCAAGTGGTGGCTGCCCGAGAGGTTGTCACCACCAATCAAGTTCGCATTGAACTGCTCCAGATCCTGGGGCGACATGATGTGGCGGGCTAAAATCTTGCTACGCAAACCGGGCGCATAGCTTTCAAGCAGATCCAGAACGCGCTCTGCATACGCGTCTTTAAGCTGCGACCAATCGCCAGCAGCAATCTGACCAGAAGCGTCGCCCTTAATCTGGGCAGGCAATACGCGCACTTGAATCCACAGGGTGTGTTTGCCCTCTGGGGCACGGGAAGGATCCAGAGCCGTACCTTGCCCAACCACCAGCACAGGCTCGACAGGCAACAAGCCTGCGGCGGCTTCGGCGTAAACACGGCTCATCATGGCCATATCGGGTGCCAGATGCACGTAGGAGAAACGCTGCAGCTCGGCACCGGCTTTCCAGTCGGGTAGCCCGTCCAGCGCCAAATGAATCATCATAGTGCCCAAACCGGGGCGGAAGGCATCGACTTTCTTCTGATAATCCTTGGGAACGGCAGCGGACTGCACCAGACGACCAAAGACTAGCTGAGGATTCAGATTCGCGATCACCGCCTTGCGTGCTTTCAGGCGACGACCATCAACCAGGACAACACCACTGGCGCGACCATTCTCTTGTTCAATTGTCTGCACGGGGGCATTCAACAGCAGCTCACCGCCCAGCTCCTGCAGCAAGCTCGTCATGGCACGGATAATCGTGTCAGCACCGCCCTGCCCGATCACCATACCAAAGGCTTGATTGGCCATGGACTCCAGATAAGGGAATAAAGCACCACCGGCTGTGTCTGGTGTGAAATCCACATGCAGCCCCCAGGCTGCCATCATGGCTTTCAATGAGTCGCTCTCAAAATGGCGGTCCAGAAAGTCACGAGGCGTCGCCAGCAGCAATTGCATCAGCTCTGCAACGCCATCCTTGCCCAGCTCACGCCAGCTCTTCCAGGCGCTTTTCATCAGGCCCCAGGAAGGCATGGGGCTACCGAGCACAGCAAACAGGTGAGGAGCCTTGCTCTGGAAATCATCCAGCATGGCCTGCCAAGCCTGAGCGTCCTTTTCAGAAACAGCGCGTATCCGCTTCAAGGTCGTTTCCAGATCCGTGCTGACACCCAAATAGCTGTGATCCCGAAACACACTGGCAAAGCAATGTTCTGCAGGGACGAAAGCCAAACCGTGACGGCCTAGAGCCTCTTTATGACGCTGGAAAAACGCAGAGCCCGCAAAGGAGGACAGATTCATGGCGCACACATCATGCCTGAAGCCTGGCAGGGTCAATTCCTGAGTGCTGACTGCACCACCTGCGGAGCTTTTTGCTTCCACAACCTGAACTTTCCAGCCTTTGCTGGCCAGCTCCACGGCTGCTGCCAAGCCATTGTGCCCTGCCCCAACCACAATCGCATCTACTACTGTCTCTGCACCCACGGGCAACTCCTTTAGCTCTAAAGTATTTATCCGTATTCTACGGCGCAAAGGAGAAACTGAGTAGGAATTTCAGAGGAGATCAGGCTTGTATGCCATCAGGGCGTGCCGCTGGCCTATGCGTT
>NZ_JAUZVM010000006.1:0-194781 GCF_031844565.1 Alcaligenes sp. AB3 | reverse complement strand
CAGGGCGCCTGGATGCTGCAAGAGACCAGGGAACCCGTGCGCAGCACGGGCCGGAGACCCGCCAAGTCGAGCCCAGCTGCCCCCTCAAAAATGCTTATGCAGCCACCTTGATTCCTGCGGTCTTTAGCTGTCGTCCACAAGAAATCAGCAGTTTTTCATCCCATGAACCGACGGCAAGCCCCCAACTTAAAACCAACTACCTACAGCCGGAGTCAACGAAGTCAAACTTGCTGAGGTCCCAGTGTCTGACACTGATCGTCTTTACCCCATTGATGCAAACAAAGCCGTGCGCCTTCAATACTGATATAACCGCCACGCCGTTCTCCTTCTGAGGAGTCAGACTCCCAATCCGGCAGTACCCATCGGCGTACCGGTTCGAAGCCGGGAATGTCATGCACGGCGGGTCTATGTGTGTGGCCATGTACCATGGCGTGCACAGCGTGTGCCTCGCAGGCCGCCACAATGGCCGCAGGCTGCACATCCATGATCTCTTTGGATTTGTATTGCTTGCCGCGCTGGCTACCCGCACGGGCTGAGTCGGCAATGCGCTGGCGAAGACTTAACGGACAGGCCAGGTACAGCTTTTGCAGCCAGGGTTTGCGTACCCAATAGCGAAAGCGTTGATAGGCCAGATCGTCCAGACAATACTCATCGCCGTGTGACATCAGAATCAAACCGGCCGAGGTGTCCAGGATGACTTGATCCGGCAATAACGTAGCGTGGACATGGCGGGCGTAGGTGTCGCCCAGCAGAAAGTCGCGATTGCCGCGCATTAGATAAAGCGGATGCTGCTGCGCAAACGTGCGCAGCGCCTCACTGACTTGAGCAAGCCAGGGGGCAGGGTGGGCAATTTGATCGTCACCAATCCAGGCATTGAAAATATCACCGCCCAGAATCAAGGCATGAACTTGATGCTGGGCGGAATGCAGAAACTGCAGGAAATCCTGGACGGTGCCTGGATTGTCCGGACCCAGATGCAGGTCCGCGGCAATCCAGATGGTGCCCGTAAGCGTGAGCTTATTCGACAAGCGTGGCTTTTTCCAGAATGACGTCCTCAACGGGCACGTCTTGGTGGAAGCCCTTGTTGCCGGTGCGCACGGTCTTGATCTTGTCGACCACGTCCATGCCTTCGATCACGCGGCCAAATACGGCGTAGCCCCAGCCATTGGCGGTAGGAGCGGTGAAGTTCAGGAAGTCATTGTCAGCCACGTTGATGAAGAACTGAGCGGTAGCCGAGTGCGGGTCGGACGTGCGAGCCATGGCCAGGGTGTACTTGTCGTTCTTCAAACCGTTGTCGGCTTCGTTCTTGACAGGAGCGTTGGTCGCTTTTTGCTTCATGTCGGCCTCAAAGCCGCCGCCCTGGATCATGAAGTTGTTGATCACACGGTGAAACACGGTGCCGTCGTAAAAACCGCTGGACACGTAGTCCACAAAGTTGGCTACGGTGTTGGGGGCTTTTTCTGCGTTCAGTTCGATCAGGATGGTGCCCTGGTTCGTCTGCAGTTGGACGCGTGGAGAGGTGCTCATAGAAGTGCCTTCAGAAGAAGTGGAAGAATCTGCTGCCATAGCCGGACTGCTCATCATAGGCATAGCCATACAGGCAGCAATAAGCAGGGTGCGCAAGCTGCGAGCCTGATCACACCATTGAAATGTGCTTGCAAACATAAGATAGGGATAACCCAGTCAAGGAAAAATCTTATTGTTGCAGAATTTGGCCAGTTTGTTGCGCACGCTGGGCTGCTTTGGACACACCACTGGCGGCGGCCTGACGGTAAGTGTCATTGGCCAGCATCAGTTGGACTTCACCCATATTGGCGCGAGCCAGCGCATAGGATGGATCGGCGGTCAGGGCCATTTTCAGAGCTTCCAGGGCCAGGTCCAGCTTGTCCTGCGCAATGTATTCAGCCGCCAGATTATTCCAGGGCTCGGGCAGCTCCGGGTAATAGGTGGTCATGTTCTGGTAGAGGCTGATGGCGCCATTGTGGTCACCACTGGCCGACAGGGCGCGTGCTTTCAAAAACAGCAGTTGCACATTGGCACCGGGTTCGCCACGGTCCTCGCGCTGCGCCAGCTGTTTTTCAATAGCCTGCAAGGCGTCGGCATGACGACCCTGGGCAATCAGGGTGCTGATGCGCTGGCTGACCTCAGCGGCGCTAAGCGGCAAAGACGTATCAACACTGGGAGCGAGAACGTCCAGGGCACGGGCCAGACCTTTCCAGCCACGTTCAGGTTCGGGGGCGATATCCAGCAGGGGATCGTTCACTCGCGCGCTGGACGGGGGCGAATCGGGCAGGGATTGGGCGCTCACGGCTTGACCCAGGGCCAGAACAAGGGCCAGGGTGCAAGGAGCGAGAAACCGAGTCCGTCTAGGTGTACTGAACACAGAGGGGGCGCCTATAAAATCTGGCTTGAAGACCAGGAAGGTTGGTAGATTGCTGCCTTTAACGAGGTCTGCTTGCTATACTTATTGACCATCATTCTAACCTTGCCTCTTGCCGGGCGGGAAATACGGAACCTGATCCAAGGGCAATTGTTCTGGCACAAGGTTCCGATTTTATGACGATTACAGGCCATGTTGCGCATTTATAACTCGTTGTCACGCTCTAAAGAGGTGTTTTCTCCGGTTGAACCGGGCCACGTACGTATGTACGTCTGTGGCATGACGGTGTACGACTTCTGTCACCTGGGACACGCTCGTATGCTGGTCAGCTTTGACATCGTGCAGCGCTGGTTGCGAGCAAGTGGCTACCGCGTCTCCTATGTGCGCAACATTACCGATATTGATGACAAGATCATCCGCCGTGCCGTCGAGCGCAAGCAATTGATGTCTCAGGTGACGGACTTCTATATTGCGGCCATGCATGCCGACGAAAAGGCGTTGGGCGTGCAAAGCCCCGATTCGGAGCCGCGCGCCACGCAGCACGTGCCCGATATGCTGGGCATTATTGCCAAGCTGGAAGAAAACGGCCTGGCTTATCAGTCCGAAGACGGCGATGTGAACTACGCGGTGCGTCAGTTCCCCGGCTACGGCAAGCTGTCGGGCCGCTCCCTGGATGATCTGCGTGCCGGTGAGCGTGTTGCCCTGAACTCGGCCAAGCGTGACCCTCTGGATTTTGTGCTGTGGAAGTCGGCTAAAGAAGACGAGCCTGCCGAATCCAAATGGGAATCCTCGTACGGCCTGGGTCGTCCAGGCTGGCACATCGAGTGCTCGGCCATGAGCAAGGCACTGCTGGGTCTGCCCCTGGATATTCACGGCGGTGGCCCGGACTTGAAGTTCCCTCACCACGAAAACGAAATTGCCCAAACAGAAGGTGCTTTTGGCGGCCAGCTGGCCAATGTCTGGATGCACTGCGGTCCCCTGATGGTGGATTCGGAGAAAATGTCCAAGTCCCTGGGCAACTTCCGTCGCATCCGCGATACCGTGGCGCCCGAAGGTCTGGCCGACGAAGAAAGCAGCTACATCGCCAACCCGCGTGAAGCTGAAATGCTGCGCTTCTTTATTGTGCGCAACCATTACCGCAGCCTGCAAAATTACGCGCCGGACAATCTGCGCGATGCCCAGCAGGCTCTGGATCGTCTGTACCAGACCCTGCAACACGTTCCTGCTGCCGACGTTCAGATCGACTGGACGCAAGGCCCCGCCTTGGCTTTTGCCGAAGCCATGAATGACGATTTCAATACGGCTGGCGCTATTGCCGCTCTGTTTGAACTGGCTGGCCAGGCCAACCGCGACAAGGATGCGCAGGCCGCCGGTTTGATGCGCGCTCTGGGTGGCGTGATTGGTCTGTTGCAAGTGGACCCGGCCGTCTACTGGCGCGCCAGCACACGTTTTGGTCAGGCGGCCAGCGTGGCCGGCGCCGACTCCTTGAGCGATACCCAGATTGATGAGCTGCTGGCTGAGCGCAGCCAGGCCAAACAGAACCGTGACTTTGCGCGCGCCGACGCCATTCGTGAGCAGCTTAAAGAGCAGGGCGTTGAGCTGGAAGATCGGCCAGGTGGAGCAACACAATGGCGCAGGGCCTAAGCGGCGTTCAATCCGGCCCGCAAGTTCGTTTGGTGGGCAAACCTGATTACTGGGACGACGCGTGCGCCCAGCTGATGAAGCGCGATCGTATCCTGCGCAAACTCATCCCCCAGCATGGCGACTACTGGCTGCAACATCAGGCTCCGGCTTTCACCACTCTGGTGCGTTCCATCGTGGGCCAGCAGCTGGCCTCGCGTACGGCGGACCAGCTGTGGCGCAAGCTGCTGGACGGTTGCGGTCAGGCGCTGTCGCCCGAACTGATTCTGGAACTGGGTTACGAGGCCTTGCATGGTTTGGGCTTGCCCAAACGCAAGGCCGAATACATTGTTGATTTGGCGACTCACTTTGATGCTCGTAAAATCGACCCCCAGGCATGGCAGTCCCTGTCTGACGAAGCCGTTATTGCGGACCTGTGCGCCATTCGTGGCGTAGGTCGCTGGACGGCAGATATGTTTCTGATTTTCAACTTGCACAGACCCGATGTTCTCCCCTTGGATGATGCGGGCCTGCTCAAGGCAATCTCTCAGCACTATTTCAGCGGCGAGCCGGTATCCCGGTTCGAGGCGCGTGAAGTTGCCCAAGCGTGGGCACCGTGGTGCACGGTGGCTACCTGGCATCTGTGGCGCAGTCTGAACACAGTTGCGGTACGATATTAAATTAGGCCTAAACCTTAAGAACCGACATGCGAAATACATTCCTGGAATTTGAGCAGCCTTTGGCCGAGCTCGAAGGCAAAATCGAAGAGCTCCGCTATGTGCAATCTGATTCCGCTGTGGATATTTCAGAGGAACTCAGCCGTCTGCAGCAAAAAAGCCAGACGCTGGCCAAGAACATTTACGCCAAGCTCACGCCTTGGCAAACGGCCCTGGTTGCTCGCCATCCACAACGTCCATATACGCTGGACTATGTAAACCAGATCTTCTCGGACTTCCACGAGCTGCATGGCGATCGCATGTATGCGGACGACCTGGCAATTGTGGGTGGTCTGGCTCGTTTCAACGGCACGCCTTGCATGGTCATTGGTCACCAGAAAGGTCGTGACACCAAAGAGCGCGCCCGTCGTAACTTCGGCATGCCGCGCCCTGAAGGCTATCGCAAGGCCCTGCGCCTGATGCATCTGGCTGAAAAATTCGGTATCCCCGTTTTCACCTTTGTGGACACCCCCGGTGCCTACCCCGGTATTGGTGCGGAAGAGCGCGGTCAGTCCGAAGCGATCGGCCATAACCTGTTTGCCATGGCCAAACTGCGTGTACCTATCATCTCCACCATTATTGGTGAAGGCGGTTCGGGCGGCGCTTTGGCAATTGCCGTGGGTGACGTGGTCTCCATGCTGCAATACTCCACCTACGCCGTGATCTCGCCCGAAGGGTGTGCCTCGATTCTGTGGCGCAGCGCGGACAAGGCTCCTGTGGCGGCTGAAGCCCTGGCCATTACCGCACCCCGTTTGAAAGAATTGGGTCTGGTCGATCGCGTGATTAACGAGCCTATCGGTGGCGCGCATCGCGACCCCACCATGATGGCGCGTCAATTGGGCCGTGCCCTGGCCGACGCCTTGCGTCAGGTCTCGGGCCTGAGCACCGAACAACTGCTGGCGCAGCGTATGGAACGTCTACTGGCCTACGGTCGTTATCAGGAAGTTCGTGCCTGATCCATTGCCTTCCAGTCAGCTGGGGGGCTTTAGCCCCTCACCCCCGCTGCTGGAGGCGCTTAACCATCACCTAAGTTTCAAAAGCGGCGATAGCGTCGCTGTCGCCTTAAGTGGTGGTGCGGACTCGGCAATGCTGGCGGTACATGCCCATCTTTGGGCCAGCCGCCGCAAAGTCACACTTCATTTTTTTCATATCCATCACGGCCTGCAAGCCATTGCCGATCAGTGGCAAGCGCATGTGCATGACTTGGCTGCGCGTTTGCAGCGACCCTGTCATAGCTTGCGGGTCCAGGTGCAGTCCCGCCGTCTCAGCACGGATGGCATGGAATCTGCCGCACGTGATGCCCGCTATCAAGGTCTGGCTGAACTGGCGCATTTTGTTGGCTTGCAGCATGTGCTGCTGGCCCATCATCAGGACGATCAGGCTGAAACCGTTTTGATGCGTTTGCTGCGAGGCACGGGCACAACCGGCCTGGGTGCGATGGCACCCCATATGCAGCGCGATGATCTGAGTTACTGGCGACCCTGGCTGGAGCAGCCCAGGGCACTTATTCTTCAAGCCAGTGAACATTTTGCGGCGGCCACAGGCTGGCACGCAGTACAAGACCCCACCAATACCAATCCTGATTACACCCGTGGCGCGGTGCGCGACTTGCTCACGCCTGTGCTGGATGCGCGCTGGCCGGGTTGGCAGAGCCGTTTGCAAAGACAGGCTCACCTGAGCCGTGAAACGCAGGAGGTCCTGGACAGTGTGGCTCGCCAGGACTGGCTGGGCCTGGAGCCGGATGAAACCGGCCGCAGCTTCAGTCTGAGCGCCTGGCGCGGTCTGGAACCGGCCCGGCAAAGCATGGTGATCCGTTATTGGTTGCAGGAGCAGGGCGCCGGTTTGCCCACGCATGCCCGTCTGGCAGAGCTGCTGCGCCAGTTGCGTGGCGTGCATGCCCAGGGTCATGACAGAAATTTGATGTGGAAGCATGGACCAAACCTGATCCGCTGTGTGCGCGGTCGGGTGCAGATCGAATCTGCCGGTTCAGGCGAGCAGCAAGCCGGCCTGAAGGCCGATCAAGCAAGTAAGTAAGTAGTTTGGGGTGGCCTGTGGCAGGAGCGTGGGCTATGGTGTTGAGTCGACAAAGTATGTGTTTTTTTTGCGTGCGCATGTGGTAGAGCCTGCGCTTGGGGCACAGAAAGTCGTTAGAATAGTTGGGTTTTGTGTCTATCCCAGACCTTAGCCCTTTGATGCAGAGTAAAAGATGTCCCTGATCGTACATAAATATGGCGGCACGTCGATGGGCTCGATCGAGCGCATCCAGAATGTGGCGCGTCGGGTTGCCAAATGGCATGCCGCCGGGCACCAAGTGGTGGTGGTTCCTTCGGCCATGTCCGGTGAAACCAACCGTTTGCTAGGCCTGGCCAAAGAACTGAGCATTCAGCCTGATCCGCGTGAGCTGGATATGCTGGCTGCCACGGGCGAACAAGCCAGTAGCGCTTTGTTGGCCATGGCTTTGGCTGCCCAGGGCGTTCCCGCCCGCAGCTATGCCGGTTGGCAAGTTCCCGTCAAGACCGACAATGCCTACACGCGTGCCCGCATTAGCTCTATTGATGACACCCGTATTCGCCAGGATCTGGACGCAGGCCGTGTGGTCGTTGTGACTGGTTTCCAAGGTGTGGATGAAGAAGGCAATATCACGACCCTGGGTCGTGGTGGTTCGGACACTTCTGCGGTGGCTGTTGCCGCTGCCATGAAGGCCAGCGAATGCCTGATTTATACCGATGTGGATGGTGTCTACACGACTGACCCGCGCGTGGTGCCAGAAGCCCGTCGCATGAAAGTGCTGTCCTTTGAAGAAATGCTGGAAATGGCCTCTTTGGGCTCCAAGGTTCTTCAAATCCGGTCCGTGGAATTTGCTGGCAAGTACAAGGTGCCTGTGCGCGTCTTGTCCTCCATGACCGACCCCATGATTCCGCTCGAAGAAGAAATGTCTTCGGGCACGCTGATTACTTTCGAGGAAGACCAAAAAATGGAAGCTGCCGTTGTCTCTGGCATCGCCTTCAGCCGTGATGAAGCCAAGTTCACCCTGCGTGCCGTACCCGACACCCCCGGTGTGGCCTATTCCATTCTGGGCCCCATCGCAGCGGCCAACATCGAAGTCGACATGATTTTGCAGAACCTGTCGGTTCAGGGCACCACAGACTTCTCCTTTACCGTTAGCCGCAACGACGCGCTGCGTACCAAGGAATTGTTGATGAACCAGGTCGGTCCTGCTGTGGGCGCTGGCGAAATCGTCTTTGACGAAGCCGTTTGCAAAGTGTCCATCGTCGGTATCGGCATGCGTAACCACGCTGGCATCGCCAGCTCCATGTTCCGCGCCTTGTCCGAAGAGGGCATCAACATCCAGATGATCAGCACCAGTGAGATCAAGACCTCGGTCATCATCGCTGACAAGTACATGGAATTGGCGGTACGTGCTCTGCACAAGACGTTCGAGCTGGATCAGGAAAAATAATCCCTTTTGCTATTTGCATTGGTTTTTTATAAATGCTATAGTAGCTTCTTTCCTAGAGCTGGAGACGTGGCCGAGAGGTTGAAGGTACTCCCCTGCTAAGGGAGCATACGGCTTATACCCGTATCGAGGGTTCGAATCCCTCCGTCTCCGCCAGCTGGAATTAAATTAAGCCCTTGTTTTCAAGGGCTTTTTTTATTGTCTGACGCTTGGCGTGGACAGTGATCGGGTGCGTTTTCAATTCCATCCTGGTTCAGGCAAGCCCCTGATTTGGGCGTTGCCAGCGTCAAGCAGACAGGTCTTGCGCCTTTTCAGTGACAAGAACAAAAAAATAATTGTTACTTTTTCATCTCAGCCGGTTCAGACGAAGTTAAACCTCTGACCGTTGTCGGCAGGCCTGTTTCAAACGGCATGTATTTTCAAAGCGCAAGGCTTTTCAATACAAGATTGTTGAGGATTGAAAAGGCTGTGTCGTTTTTGGCACAGGCAAAGAAAAGCAGTCTCTCCCATGCTTACAATCGACGAATGTGTTTTACGTCGTTCAAGACGGGTAGTCTTGTTTTTTAGGGCGAGCGATGATTAAACGAGTCCTCTGTATCTGTAGCATGGCCTTGATGGGCCTGCCTTTCTTGGCATCGTCAACTGAGCTGGCATTGGATGACCAGGTCGTGACTCGTTATGTGCAAAGCCTGGGCGAGATCTTGCCGGTGCTGCAAACCGTAGAGCGTAGCGAGCCGGTATGGGATGGTGGTCTGCCTGATGGTTTTCCTCCCATGCTGGAGGTGGACCAGGTCGAGCGTGGTTCGGAGATTTACCGTCACTTGAACAATCTGGCGCAAAAGCACGGCTTTGCCGGGCTGGAACAATGGGACGCTGTAGGACGTCATATTTGGCTGACCCGTCTCTATATTCAGGAGCGTGAAGATCTGGACTCGGTTTACGAGCAGCTGGATGCTCTGGAAGCCGCCTTGCGTGATAACGCTCGCCAATACTCCACGGCCGAGCTGGAGCAGTTGATGCGTACTTTTCAGACCAGCAAAAATCATATTCTGCGCTTGATTGCGACTCGCAACGATGTGCTCCCCGTGCAGGCTCATCTGGCGGAGCTGGACGCTGCGCTGGCTTCCTTGGAATAGTCAGGCAAGCCGCTTTTTTATTTCCCAAGACCTCACAATGGCGTCCGTTTAAGTTTTGTTACCAGCAATACTGTCCATTTGTCATATTTTGACGCTTCTTTTCTGAGCGTGACAGAAGGAATCGGGGATAATTGCGCTCTGATTGAAATCTAGTGGGAAGACTGAAGCGTCATGCGTATCATCTTGATTTTGTTGGGGGCCGCTGTGCTGGCCTACCTGATTGCCAAAGGCATACGGCAACTGATGGTGGAACGTCGTCAATTAAAAGACCAGTCGCGTCAGCCACATAAAGGAAGCCGTGATGAGCACTGATAAAAATCCATTTACGAAACTGGCTGCTAAAACAAAGCCAGAAGGTGGCACTACCAACTACTCCAAGGGACTGGGTTTCCTTGGGGCTGCTGTGGTTATTTTCCTGATCCTGATCGTTGCCTCCATGGGCTCGTTCCTACAGGTAGACCAGGGTGAACGTGGCGTGGTGCTGCGTAACGGTAAACTGGTCCGCGTGGCTGACCCAGGTCTGGACTTTAAGGTCCCGTTCTTTGATACGGTACGAAAGATTTCGGTACGCGATCACACGGTTCGCATGCAGCTTGAGGCGTACAGTTTTGACCAGCAGTCTGCCTCCATGGTGGCCTCGGTAACGTACCGCGTGCCTGAAACCGATGTGGCCCAGCTGTACTCCGAATACGGTTCGCTAGAAGCGCTGGAAGCCCGTTTGCTGGAGCGCAAGGCCCTGGACGTGATCAAGAACGTGTTCGGTAAATACACCGCCGCTCAGTCCATCCAGAACCGTGAAAAACTGGGGGCTGACATTAATGAAGCCATGCGCGTGACGCTGGAATCGGCTCCTTTGCAAATGATGGGCGTGCAGGTCGAGGAAGTGTCTTTCTCCAAGGCCTACGAGCAGTCGATTGAAAACCGCATGCTGGCCCAGGTTCAGATTGAAACCACCCGCCAGCAAAAAGAAACCGCTTCCATTCAGGCTGAAATCCAGGTGGTTCAGGCTGAAGCCGAAGCCCGCGCTCAGCGCGAACGCTACATGGCCGAAGCTGACGGTATTCGCCTGCGTGGTGAAGCCGAAGCCAAGGCAATTTCTGCCAAGGCCCAGGCACTGGCTCAGAACACCAATCTGGTCAACTTGAATGCTGTGGAGAAATGGGACGGTAAACTGCCAGAAAGTCTGGTTCCCGGTTCCGCCATGCCATTTATTGGACTGCGTTAATTTAATAGCAGTAGCTGGCCTGAACAGGTTTTCTTCGGTAGCGTTACGGCATACGTAACGCTACCGTTTGTTTTTCCAAGGAGTGACGGATGAATGATGAAATGAACCCGGTCCCACAAGGCGGGGGTACAAACCAGCTGGTCAGCCTGCGTAATCTGACGCTAATCAATTACGCCCTGTACATCTTGTCCATGTTTGGTGGCATCACCGCGCTGGTCGCCATCATCATCAATTACATCAAGCGTGATGAGGTTCGCGGCACCTACCTGGAGTCGCACTTTGATTGGCAAATCCGTACCTTCTGGTGGGGCTTTGTGGGCGTGGCGCTCTCGTTCTTGCTGATGGCAATTCTGGTGGGTTTTGTGACCATCGTAATTGTGGGCGTATGGATTCTGTACCGCCTGATCAAAGGCCTGCTGGCCTTGAATGACGGCAAGGCCATTGCCTGATCAGACAGGCATCGAGTCTGAGTGAACCAGGGCCCGCATACTTTCGCGGGCCTCTTTGGGCGGCACACCAAAGTGCTGCCGAAATGCCCGGCTGAAATGGGCAGAGCTGCTGAACCCCCAGTGGTAAGCAATTTCCGTGATGGTCTTGTTGTGATGGGCCAGCCGGCGCAAATCCTGTTCAGCGCCTTTCAGGCGCATGGACCAAATCCAGTTCGTCAGTGAATCGGCTTCGCCCTCCCAGGCGCGATGCACGGTGCTGGCCGTCAGGCTCAGACGTTTGGCAATCTTGCCTATATTCAGCTCCGGGTCGCGCAGATTTTTCAGCACATAGGCTTTGATGCGGTCGCGTCGGACAGACCCCGTATCGTCGCTTAAAGGCAGGCTGCCCAGATTTTCTGCCAGCGCGGCGACCAGAATACCGACCAGGCTGTCGGCAAGCGACAAATCTACAATTGGGCCACCGGAGGGTGGGCAGTCCATCAGTTCGCTGACCATATGGGAGAGCAAACGTGCCGTGCCCGATTGGGCGCTGGTGATTTTGCAGGCTGTCATGTCCTCGGCATTGTGTAAACGCTTGCGCAAGATGGAGCCGGGCAAAGAAAGCACATACTGCTCGAAGTCATGGTCAAACAAGAGCTGATAGGGGCGGGTGGAGTCGTACAGGGCCAGGTCACCGGGTTTCAGGTGAGCTGTTTTTTCGTCCTGAACCAGTTTTCCTGCTCCGGCCACCTGAATGCTGAGCAGAAAAATATCCTCGGATGCTCTGGAAATTTGCAAAGGCGTGCGCAGTACCGTCTGTGTGGTCGAGGTGATATGGGAGAGGCTGACGGCCGCCAGTTCACGACGCGTAATGGCTCCGAAGAAAGGGGCGCTGGAGCGGGAGGGAACGGCGCATTCCAGTTGCACATAGGCCTTGTTGACGGCCTCCATCCAATAGGGCGCGCGCCGGATAGCGGGAACTGCCGTGGTGGACCATTGCTCCATTGATGACCTCTCCGTCTTGGTTCCAAAGGCTGACGGCAGGGACTGCGATCAACTGGACTGACTAAGTATCAGGCAAGATATCTGGTTTGAGCCAGACCAGAAAGAGTGACAGGCGACGATAATTTCCGACCAGGACGAAGCGGATGCGGGATCGGGGACGCAGAAGGAATCAAGGCCCGGACAGTTTGCCCGGGCCTTGTCATCTTTTGGGGTCAGGACGGTTCTTGCACCAGTAGCGTATCCGAGTCCTGAGTCTGGCTGACGGCGACGGGCGCAGCCGTACTTTGCACGTGCGGCTCGGGAGCTTCTTCCTGGATCACGCTTTTGGAATGCACCCGAGTCATGGGCTCACGGTGCCCCAGGTCCAGTACCAGACGGGTGGCCTCGGGTTTGGAGTAGTGGCCCACAGGGTCGTTGATCGCCTTGGCGAAGGCAATTTCTTCCATGTTCAGATCGGCAATGATCAGGCCTTCGGCGTCGTGTGGCAGGTAGGGAGCCAGGGTGCGTCCGTCGGGCGCAAAAATCATGGAACTGCCGCCGCCCACTTTCAGCAAGGAGGCGTTGTGTTCACCTACTTCCAGCATGTCCAGTGTCTCCTGGGTGACGACACTGCTGGCGGCGATGGTAAAGCACTGGCCTTCAACTGAATAGATTTGCGAGGCAGCCATGTTCACCTTGGCGCTGAGCGCATGGGCCTGTTCGCTATACAGCGAAAAGGACGGCCAGGCGGCAATGTGAATGGCTTCGTGCTGAGAGTACAGCGCGTACTTGCTCAAGGGGGACAGGTGCTCCCAGCAGCACAGGGCACCGACGCGGCCCAGCTCGGTGTCGGACACAATCAGATCTCGGGCATAACCTTCACCAAACACGGTGCGCTCGACATGTGTAGGTTTGAGTTTGCGACGCGACCACAGCATCTCGCCCTTGTCGTTGATCAGGCATTGGCCCAGGTAAAGGCTGCCACCGCTGCGCTCGCTATAACCCAGTGCGATGAAAATACCCAAGGTCCGTGCGGCCTGGGCAATGCGTTGAAACTCTGCACTGTCCAGCGAGAGCGAATTGGCATAGTAGCGGGTACTGTATTTCAGCGACCAGGCCGGTGCGCCCAGCCAGACGTGGAAGGGATAGCCGGGCAGCCAGGTTTCACCAAACACGATCAGGTCACAGCCCTCATCGCGGGCCTGACGAGCCAGCTCAATGGTTTTATCAACACCCGCTGCCAGATCGTAGTTGAGAGAGGCGGCCTGTACGGCGGCTGCCCGGACGATTTTTCTTGTCTGCATACATCCTCCTTGTCGCGGTATCCGCGATCCTGATCGCCAGACCGCGCTGCTTACCGAGCCCGGTCGTCTTGGTTTGCGTCAGTGTAGGAGGGGAAGGTGGCGATGAATTGACTGACAGGCGCAGGATGCTTGACTGGGAGTCGCAAGCAGGGGGAGCGGGAGTCCCCCATCCTGGCCGTCCGTGCAGTGAACAAGAGGGTTGGGGGTTGCCTGGCTTAAAGCGCGAAGCTGTATTGCACCGTCAGCCCCATGCCCACGACCCACAGAATCAGGGGGATGGGGCGCATCAGCAAGCCGGGAATGGTGCGCAGAATAAAGCCGATCAGGCGGGTGAACAGCCAGAGCAGGGGCGGCGATTGATCTTTTTCCTTCATGTAGATGATGCCTTGCGACAGCAAAAAGGACTGCGACAAGTAGGCGGCGTAAAACACCATGCCCAAGGAAAAAGCCAGCCAGTAATACAACATGCTCATAGGATGCAAAAAGAAAGAGTACGGCGCATTATATCGGTCTGTAGCAGCTATGATCGTATTTTTGGCCGGACCTGGGGCCGGCTGTGGGTGCAGGCTTTTTGTACGAGGCAGGTATGCAAAATATTTATTCTATTGATGGGCTGGTGCCCGTGGTTCATCCCACGGCCTATGTTCATCCTACCGCTGTACTGATTGGTGACGTCATTATTGGTGAGGGCGTGTACATCGGCCCTCTGGCCAGTTTGCGAGGGGACTTCGGGCGCATCATCATGAAGGCCGGCTCCAACATTCAGGACACCTGTGTTATTCACGGCACGCCTTATCAGGACACGGTGGTGCATGAGGATGGCCACGTCGGGCACGGCGCAGTGCTGCACGGCTGCGTCATTGGCCGCAATGTGCTGGTGGGCATGAATGCGGTCGTCATGGACGCGGCGGACATCGGAGCAGACAGCATTATTGGTGCCATGGCCTTTGTGAAAAAAGGCATGCAGGTGCCTCCTCGCAGTCTGGTGGCGGGTTCCCCGGCTACGGTGGTCAAGGAACTGGATCAGAAAGCCATTGATGGCAAGTTCTTCGGTACGCGCATGTACCAGCGTCTGGCCCAGCGTTCCCTGGCAACGATGCAGCGCGTGGAGCCGTTGACGGAAGTGGAAGCAGACCGTCCGCGTTTGCGTGAAGACCAGATTTATCCAGTGGATAAATAAGGCAGCACAGTCTTTCTCCAGGCTTGTTGCTTCCCGAGCGCAAAGCAGTTTTGGAGCCGGTCTGAAAGTGCTTGGGATACGTCACCAGGCAGCAGTTTTTGCCCACGTATTTCAGGTAATAAAAAACCCCTTGAAGGCCGGATGAGAATCCGGCATCATGGGGTTTTTCCATTCAGTGCCTAATAGCGGGCGGGTGGGGTAGGCTCACCACGCATCGCTATTTAGCTCTGAATTACTTCAGCTTATTTGCCAGCCGCAGCCAAAGCCTGTTTCCAGGCGTCGATCACTGTTTCGTACTCGGCAGCCGCCTTCAAAGGATCGATGTTGGCAATCTTGATCTGATCCAGGTTAGGCAGTTTGGTCAGCTCGGCCACATTGATGTCATTGCGGGTAGGACGGCGGAAGTTCTCTACCAGTTCGGCTTCCTGGACTTCTTTGGACAGCAGAACGTCGACCAGTTTGCGAGCCGCTTCCTGGCCGTTCTTGGGGTTCTTGATCACGGCCACGCCCTCAGGGGCGATGAAGGTACCGTCTTCAGGGTAGATCAGCTCAATGCCTTTCTGACCACCGGCCACGTAGGCGTAAGCTGCGTATTCCATGGTCACGCCCAAGGGGTACTCGCCGTTGGCCACGCTCTTGTAGACCTGGCCCGAGCTCTTGGACACGATCACGTTGGCTGCCAGCTTTTGCAGGCCTTCAGCACCGTACAGTTGGTAGATGCCGTAAACCTGGTCGTACGCACTGCCCGAGGATGCTGGGTCACCAATGATGACCTTGCCTTTCCACTGAGGATCGAACAGGTCGGCCCAGGTCTTGGGGGCGGCCTGGCCTTTCAGTTGGCGCTCATTGGCCATGATGACCATGACGTGGGCGTTGGAGCTGGTCCACAGGCTGTCCTTGCCGTGGAAGGCTTCAGGAATGGCCTTGTTCTCGGGCGATTCGTAGGCTTCGAAGTTTTGCTGGAAAGCGGCCATGGTGCCGTAGCCAGTGCCCCATACCACATCGCCCAGCGGGTTTTGTGCTTCGGCTTCGATACGCTTCATCAAGGCACCAGCGCCCGAGGTCACTTGTTGAATGGACAGGTCAGAAGCGGTCTTGCGAGCGATTTCCAGCGCCGTGTCAATGGTTTGCACATTGTTGGGCGTGTACATCACGGCATTGGCGGCCATGGCGGCACCGGACAGGGACAGGGCGCCGACACTGAGGGAGAGTGCCAGACCAGTTTTCAGAAAACGTGTAGTCAGCATAGTGAGCCTTTTTAGATTAGCGGCTGGAAAACAGATCCAGCTTGAGAAAACGGATAGCCAGATAAATCGGCACCAGAATCACGACCATCAGGATCACCCCGTAAGCCGAAGCGCGGGCCAGAAAGCCGGCGTCGATCTGACGGAACATCTGGATGGGCATGGTCTCCATACCACCGTAATACAGCACGATAGTGGCGGAAATTTCAGCCAGCGAAGTGACCCACATCAGGATGGCCGCGCCCAGAATGGCGGGTTTCATCAAGGGCAGAACCACTTTGAAGAAACTCTGGAAGGGGCTGACACCCAGGTTGATGGAGGCCTCTTCGATAGAGTCGGGAATGTTGTAGAGCGAGGCCGAGGCCGAGCGAATGGAGAAGGGCACTTTACGTACAAAGTACGCACCGGCCATGATGACCCAGGTGCCGGTCAGCACCAGCATGCCGCTGTTGTAGGTCTGGATCAGGGCAATACCCAGCACGGTGCCGGAAATGGCCAAAGGCAGCATCACCATATAGTCCAGGGCTGTCACCACGAACAGGCGCTTTTTCACGATCAGGTAACTGCACACAGTCGCAAAGCAGGTGCCTGCGATGGTCGCCACACTGGCCAGCATCAGCGAGTTCAAGATGGGCTCGGGGGCGTAGCGCAGGGCACGCTCCATATTGTCCAGGGTGAAGGTGCCGTATTGCATGACCGGGCCGCTGGCTTTGGTGAAGGCGCCAATCAGCACGATAAAGGCGGGGATCAGTGAGAAGGTCACAAACAGCACCGCACCCACGGTCAGCAGGATACCGGCCAAGCCTTGGGCACGAACCGGGCGCGGGGCGCGGCCTTGCTGCATCTGGAAGGTCTTGCGCTCCAGTACCCGTTTTTGAATGAACAGCACCGCGCCGACCAGAATCACGGACACCACGGCCAGCACACCTTGCATGGTGGGGTTGCCGCTCATCTCGGACAGGAAGGTGGTGTAGGTCAGGGAGGACAGCACATCCACCTGACCACCCAGAATCATGGGGATGGAGAAGTTGTCCACGGCCAGCGTGAACACAATCATGGCATTGACCAGCAGGGCAGGCATCAGCACCGGGAAGGTCACACTAAGCGCACGCTTGAAGTTGCTGGCACCCAGGTTCACGGCCGCTTCTTCCAGCGTGCCATCAATGGCCTTGAGGGCAGCCAGCATGCCGATATACACATAGGTGTAATCGTTCAGGATCAGCACGTAGGACATGCCGAACCAGCCATAGAAACTAGGCAGATCAATACCGATGCTTTCCAGCGCCAGACGCACTACGCCGTTATTGCCCAGTAGCATCAGCCAGGCCTGCGAGACGATGATGTCCGGTAGCACGATGGTGGTCAAAGGCAGGATCGCCACAATGGCCTTGCCGGGAAAGTCGTAGCGGGCCACCACATAGGCCAGCGGGGCGCCCAGCAGCAAGGTGCCGATAGTGGAGATCAGGCCCAGCTTGATGGTGTTGAAAAAGGCTTCAACATAGCGCGGTTCGCTAAAGAAAGTTTCAAAGCCATGCAGGCTGGGCATGCCCGTTGCCGGGTCGATAATGCTTTGATAGAACAGAGAGGCGAGAGGCCAGACAACCCAGAACACCAGCACCACCAGACAGACCAAGGCGGGCAGGAACCAGGGAGAACGAAGGGCCAGGGGTCTTGCAGCAATAGCCATGGGTCTTACGCCTCGACCAAACGACATTCAGGGCTGAAGCTCAGGTTTACCGAGCCGCCTGCCGACAGATGCGGGTCCTGGGCAGCGGCAACGTCAGCAATAATTTGTTTGCCGTCGCTTAGCTTCAGGCTGTAGGCCGTTTTGGTTCCCAGATACTGGCGCGCCACAACCTGGGCAGGAATGCTGCCGGCCTGGGCTTCAGTATGCAGGGTGATGTTTTCGGGGCGCACTGCCAGCAGCACTTGGCCGACGGGGGGCGGATTGTTCACCAGAATGTGTCCACCCGCAATGCTGACGGTGGTGTGACCGTCCTCTACATGCACGCCCAGGGTGTCGATCAGATTGGCTGCGCCAATAAAGTCGGCGGCATAGGCCGTGCGTGGTGCGGAATACATGGCTTCGGGGGTATCGAGCTGGTCGATACGGCCCTGGCGCAACAAGGCAATGCGATCCGACATGGACAGGGCTTCTTCCTGGTCATGCGTCACGAAAATAGCCGTAATGTTGGACTCCTGCTGCAATTCGCGGATGACCTGACGCATTTGAATACGCAGCTTGGCATCCAGGTTGGACAGGGGCTCGTCCATCAGCAGGACACGGGGCTCGATCACCAGGGCGCGGGCCAGGGCTACGCGCTGGCGCTGGCCGCCGGACAGCTCGGCCGGGTAGCGTTGGGCCATGCCACCGAGTTCCACGCGGTCCAGAATATAGGCGACTTTTTTCTTGATTTCGCTACTGCTGACCTTGCGTACCCGCAAGCCGTAAGCCACATTGTCAAACACGGTTTTATCGGGGAACAGGGCGTAGTCCTGGAACACCATGCCGGTTTCGCGCTTGTGCGCGGGCAGGTAGGTAATGTCTTCCTTGTCCAGAAACAGGCGGCCTTCATCGGGAATGATGAAACCGGCAATCATGCGCAGCAGCGTGGTTTTTCCGCAGCCACTGGGCCCTAATAAAGTGAAGAACTCGCCATGCCGGATTTGCAGGCTCAGTTCATTGATGATGGTATTGCTGCCGTAGCGTTTCACTACGTGATCGATGTGGATTTCTGCCATGGGGATAGATCAGCCTGGGACTGAATAGTGCAGGTAAACCGCGTATCAAGGGGGCGGTTGCCTAGGCTTTTAAAAGAGGTGGCTCAGCGGCCATTGGCGACGCAAACATCACCCTGGCGTGAACACGAACATTAATTACAAGTTAATGACAAGTTTTATAAGAAGTTGCTATCTTAGCAGCAGGCCAATGCTTGTAGTTTTAATTATCAGGCGTCTAAGTCCCTGGCCAAGGCTGATCTGCTCAGTGTTACCCGACAGGCAAGCAAAAAAAATTCCATAGAACAAGCATCATATTGCGATAATCAGGTGGTAGTAATGTGTCTTGCTTTTTCGTCTAAAGCGGTCTAGTGCGGCTTGGGGTTTCTTGTGTCAAATAAAGGCCCTTATAGTGAGTTCAAAAAAGAATGACCGGTTCCTGCGAGGGGCAGGAGTGGGAGAGGGAAACAACAGGGCGGATTTCTATCCTGTTTAGGCAGGCCTGCCACGGGCCTGTTCATGCACATCCGAATTTATAGATGGTGTTCCGGTGTTGTGGGAAAACACATACCGGGCCGGAAAGGTTGTTGGGTCGTTTCCCGCTGGGGGCAGACTCACCCGTCCGGGTACTGCACGTCGTCAGAGATCGTAGAAGTTAGTTAATTAACTGGAGATTGAAGATGCGACTGGGTGTACTAAGCCCCCGGGGGACCGGGGAAAAGAGGGTAGCGGCCACGCCCGATACCATCAAGGCTTACCGCAAGGCGGGCCATGATGTGATTATCGAGGCGGGTGCCGGACAGGGTATTGCCAGCTCGGATGCTGATTACGAGGCAGCAGGGGCAACGATAGGGGATCCCTATCAAGCCACCGTGCTGCTGGTAGTGGGCCCGGCTGATGTGGATTCGGCGCGTTTACGTGCCGAGCATGTGGTCGTCGGTATGTTGGACCCTTACGAGAGTGAGGGTCTGGACAGGCTGGCTTCTTCGGGCTGCCAGGCATTCGCCCTGGAGCTGATCCCGCGTACCACGCGGGCGCAAAGTATGGACGTTCTGTCCTCGCAGGCCAATATCGCGGGTTATGCCGCAGTGCTGAAAGCAGCCACCTTATATCCCCGATTCTTTCCCATGATGATGACCGCGGCGGGTACCGTCAAAGCGGCTCGTGTTGTGGTGCTGGGCGCGGGGGTGGCCGGTTTGCAGGCGATTGCGACGGCACGTCGTCTAGGGGCCGTGGTAGAAGCCTCCGACGTGCGTCCTGCCGCGCGTGAGCAGATCGAGTCCCTGGGCGGCAAGTTTATTGATGTGCCCTACGAGACCGACGAAGAGCGCGAAGCGGCGCAAGGGGTAGGCGGCTATGCCCGTCCCATGCCCGCTTCCTGGTTGCAACGGCAGGCGGCGGTGGTGGCGGCACGTTGCGCCCAGGCCGACGTCATCATTACCACGGCCTTGATTCCGGGGCGCCCCGCCCCGCGTCTGATTGCCGAAGAAGTGGTGCAGTCCATGCGGGCAGGTTCGGTCATTGTTGACTTGGCTGCGGCACGTGGCGGTAACTGCGCCCTGACCGAAGCCGACCAGATTGTGGAGAAACATGGCGTGACCCTGGTGGGCGAGACCAACTTCCCGGCCCGTGTGGCGGCGGATGCGTCTGCCTTGTATGCACGCAATATTCAACAGTTCCTGGGCTTGATGCTCAAGGACCAGTCTGACGAGCTGCATATCCCTGCGGACGACGACATTGTGAATGCCAGCCGTGTTGTACAGGGTGGCAAACGACTCTTTCCACAGCAGGGAGCCTGACGCCATGGATATTATTTCTCCCCTGGTCATTAACCTGATCATCTTTGTGCTGGCCATTTACGTGGGTTATCACGTGGTCTGGACAGTAACCCCCGCTTTGCACACGCCCTTGATGGCGGTGACCAATGCGATCTCGGCCATCATTATTGTGGGCGGGATGCTGGCCGCGGCGCTGACCGAAAGCCCTTGGGCCCAGGCGATGGGCATTATTGCCACCGCGCTGGCCTCGGTAAACGTGTTTGGTGGTTTCCTGGTAACCCGCCGCATGTTGGAAATGTTTAAAAAGAAGGGCGCTAAAAATACGCCCAAGGAAGGGCAGTCATGATTTCCATGAATACCGTTACCTTGTGCTATTTGCTGGCCTCGGTGTGTTTCATTCAGGCCCTGAAAGGCTTGTCGCATCCGGCCAGTTCGCGTCGTGGCAATCTGTTCGGCATGGTGGGGATGGCCCTGGCCATTGCCACCACGGCCGTGCTGATCTATAGCCTGGCCCCTGAAGGCAAAGAGCTCTCTGGCCTGCTGCGGGTTTTGATCGGTCTGGTGATTGGTGGCGTGCTGGGCACCGTCATGGCACGCCGTGTCGAGATGACCAAGATGCCGGAACTGGTGGCCTTCATGCACAGCATGATTGGTCTGGCTGCGGTAGCCATTGCGATTGCCGTGGTGCTGGAGCCGGTGGCCTTCGGGATTGGTTCGGCCGAGGTGGCTCTGCCCATGGGTAACCGTGTGGAGCTGGCTTTGGGCGCGCTGGTCGGTGCCATTACTTTCTCTGGTTCGGTGATCGCGTTTGGTAAGCTGTCGGGCAAGTACAAGTTCCGACTGTTCCAGGGCGCACCCGTTACCTTCAAGGGTCAGCACATGCTCAACCTGCTGCTGGGTCTGCTGGCCCTGGCTTGCGGCGTGATCTTTGTGATGACTCAGGCATGGTGGGCCTTTGGTGTGCTGCTGGCCTTGTCCTTCCTGCTGGGCGTGATGCTGATCATCCCGATTGGCGGGGCAGACATGCCCGTGGTGGTGTCCATGCTGAACAGCTATTCGGGCTGGGCGGCAGCGGGGATTGGTTTCTCCCTGAACAACTCCATGCTGATCATTGCCGGTTCGCTGGTGGGCTCCTCCGGTGCGATTCTGTCCTACATCATGTGCAAGGCCATGAACCGTGCCTTCTTCAACGTGATTCTGGGCGGTTTTGGCGCCAATCCGGAAGCCGCTTCCGGTGGCGCGGACCAGGGCAGTCGTTCGGTGAAATCCGGCAGTGCAGAAGATGCCGCTTTCATGATGAGCAATGCCGAGTCCGTGGTGATTGTGCCCGGTTATGGTCTGGCCGTGGCCCGTGCTCAACACGCCTTGAAAGAGCTGTCGGACAAGCTGACCAGCCAGGGTGTGAATGTGCGCTACGCCATTCACCCGGTCGCTGGCCGTATGCCCGGCCATATGAACGTCTTGCTGGCCGAGGCAGAAATGCCTTATGAGCAAGTCTTTGAAATGGACGACATCAATAGCGAGTTTGCGCAGACCGATGTGGTGCTGGTTCTAGGCGCTAACGACGTGGTCAACCCGGCCGCTAAAAATGATCCGGCTTCGCCGATTGCAGGCATGCCGATTTTGGAAGCCTACAAAGCCAGAACCGTGATCGTGAACAAGCGTTCCATGGCTGCCGGTTATGCTGGTCTGGATAACGAACTGTTCTATATGGACAAGACCATGATGGTGTTTGGTGATGCCAAAAAGACCATTGAAGATATGGTCAAGGCGCTGTAAGACCTTCGGGTTTTTGCGCCGGCAGTAAAAAGCGCTCTGGTTCCTTGCGGGCCAGAGCGCTTTCTTGTTGGGCAAAGCGAATTTAGAACTTGGGGCCGGAACGCAATTGCTCGCACATCTGATTGCGCTGGGTGTTGGTGGCGCCCTCAAGGTCCTTGCGGCCGCGCTGCAGGCCTTGCTCGAATGCCACATCGAAATCGGCCTCGCTAAGGCCCATATCCTTCATGGCTTCTTTCTGCTTGTTCTTCATGTCCTGTAATTGCGTGTCAGTGTAGTCGCCGCAGACCTGGGCGGCCGCATGCATGGCGCCGCCCATCTGGGCCAGTTGGGCCGTAGGGTTGGCCTCTTGCGCGACCGACAGGCTGCAGGCGAGGAGCAGGACGGCGGGCAGAAAATGGATAGTGCGTGAGATCATGATGAGTCTTGTTGCCTTGCTGTAAAAACGCCTGGGCCTAACAGCTCAGGCGTTTTGAGTGTAGCGAGTCTCAAACTAAGAGATTTTTAGTGGTGCGATAAGCTGTAGTCGGAGACTTTATGGTTTTCAAAATGGATATATAGTCTGCGGCCATCTTCTTGTGTTGCCCCGGTGATGCTGCTGGCGGCGCCCAGCCCGAAGGCACCCATGGCAGAGGACAGCAAGTCAGAGGTTGCTTTGTTAGAGGGTGAATAGGTCCACATCGACGGACCTCTTGGGCCTTCTTGAGTGGTATCTGGTTTGCCGTAGAGTTGGCGTACTTGCTCGACGGTGGTCACGCCTGGTTTTAGGTGTGTTTGCATGTAGGTGGCAGTGAACTTGTCTTCGCCTCCCGTTCCACCACCTTGTAGGGTCTGGCAGGCAGCAAGTGGAATGGACAGTAAAAGCGCAGCGAGCATGCGACGAGTCATGGGTTTCCTCTTTAGATTAATGAACAGATCTGCTTTGTTTGTTTTTCGGGTCTATTCAAAGATGGGAATAGCCTAAGATGTGCCAACGACAGGCTGCACCGGGGTATCGGTTTCAGTAGATACAAGCTGGAAGGCTCAATTTTCTCTGTCGTATGTGACTGCATGTTGTACGCAGCCCGTGGCATAAGCTCTTGGAATGGTATGTCCCCTCTTTTAATTCGTGTTGGCAATAATAGAGAGGTTTTACCCTAATTTTTTGAAATTAAAATAAAGTTTCAATTGTTACATCCCATTCGTGGCATTTGTGAAGTTCAGTTTATAAACGCTTGAGCAGGGACTTGAGGATGGGTGTTGTGCTTTTTTGCCTGACAAGACTGATGGGTGGAAACAATTAACTTTGCCCGCTGCATGCAAATCACAGGAAAAAAGCAGAGAAACCGGGAAAGTCAGGTTGGGTAAAAAAGCGGAAAGACAAACGAAAAAAGCCACTTCCGAAGAAGTGGCTTTTTTCTTTATATGGCGCGGCTGGCAAGATTCGAACTCACGACCCCTTGGTTCGTAGCCAAGTACTCTATCCAACTGAGCTACAGCCGCTAAAGAAGTGAAACTATAGCAGACTATTTATCTGCATGGCAAGCCTAAAAAGCATTTTTCTTGAAATGAATGCGAAATTTTTCTGAAAACACCAGGAAACAAGGCTTGGGCGGGCTTGTGGAGCAGGGTAATGCGGATTTAACCCGACACTTTGTAATGTCTTTAAGCCGTGATGGTGATGTTGAGGGCCTTCTCGACACGAGCGTGACTTGCTGGTGCAGGCATGGGACCATTACTCTTCGTGGTGGCTGCGTCAAAACCAAATGTGGTGATGCCGCTGGCACCAGTCAATTAGCAGCAGTTTCAAGGCCTCAGGAGTTACAGGTATGGTCCCACTCGGCTTAAGTCCGGCACAGTTTCAGCTGCGTTATAAGCGGTGTTTGGAACGCGCCTCAAAGCCCCTTATTGCCGAGTTACGTACCTTGTTCGCCTTGCCCGTGCCAGATAGAGTGACGGATGCCGAGGTGCAAATTTTCTTTGGTGAAGACGGATTGGAAACCCCATCGGCATGGATTTACTACCGTGGCGACAATAATAAGGTCGATAGCAGCGACCCTTCCATTTTTCCCGGTAGAGCCATGGAGCTTGCTCTGGGTTTAGACAAGATGGACGCCTTCCACGAAGCCTATTTCCTGGATGAAGAGTTTGATGGCCTGAGCATGGCGGCCAATATCACCCAAGCGTGGTTTGCAGAATGCTGGTGGAAAGCAGGCGGGTGGAGCTATGCCATCCCCGTGACGGCATGGGTGCATGATGGCTTCGGTGACGGTCTGGGTCTTGAGTTATCTGAAAGGCGATAAGGCCTTGCAGGAACCGTTCCTAACTACATATAGCCCTGATCGCTACTGCTCATTCTATTTCTTTGTTCAAGCCTGCTCGTATTGCTTATTGTTATTGTGGGTACAGGCTTGAGCGACGCTCGGTAGCGTAGTGATGCCGTGTGATAATCGAGTAGAAAGCAAAAAAGCCATTTCCGAAGAAATGGCTTTTTTACTGAATATGGCGCGGCTGGCAGGATTCGAACCCACGACCCCTTGGTTCGTAGCCAAGTACTCTATCCAACTGAGCTACAGCCGCTAAAGAATTAGAACTATAGCATGGCTATTTTTGCTTGTCACCAAAATATCCGCATTTTTTATTCAAATAGTCTCTTTTTTGATTTTTCGGGATACGCAAAGGCTGAGAAGCCGCCTGCTGCAAGGCTTGCAGCCCTGTCGGGACTAGCTCCCTCTCTTGATTCGGGCAGCATAGGTAAGCAGAGCAGGTAGAAACATCGAACAGTCTGTACAGGATGACTTGCCCCACAGGGCACAAAGTCGCATTATTACGCCATTGTTTTGGAGCCCAATGTAATGGATCTGTCGAAAATTACCTGCACTGAAGATTTCCGCCTGGCGGCCAAACGCCGCGTGCCCAAGATGTTTTATGACTACGCCGACTCCGGCTCCTGGACGCAGGGCACGTATCATGCGAACGAGCAGGATTTTCACAAGCTGAAATTCAAACAGCGCGTGGCCGTGGACATTGATCATCGCAGTCTGAAGACCAAGCTTCTGGGCCAGGATGTTGCCATGCCCGTGGCTATTGCCCCTACCGGTCTGACCGGCATGCAGCACGCCGATGGTGAAATGCTGGCGGCTTTGGCCGCACGGGATTTTGGTATTCCGTTCACCCTGTCCACCATGAGTGTGTGCTCGCTGGAGGACGTGGCCCAGGCTACCCGCGCCCCGTTCTGGTTTCAGCTTTATGTGATGCGTGATCGCAGCTTTATTGAAAACCTGATTGCGCGTGCCAAAGCGGCTAATTGCTCGGCCCTGGTGCTGACCTTGGACTTGCAGGTCTTGGGCCAGCGTCACAAGGACATCAAGAATGGCCTGACCACGCCTCCACGCCTGACGATTCCTAATTTGCTGAATCTGGCGACCAAGCCGTACTGGTGCCGCAATATGCTGCGCACGCATCGTCGCAGCTTTGGCAATATCGTCGGCCACGCCAAGGGAGTATCGGATCTGCGCTCCTTGTCGACCTGGACTGCCGAGCAGTTCGACCCGAGCCTGAACTGGAAAGATATCGAGTGGATCAAGGATGCCTGGGGCGGCAAGCTGATTGTTAAAGGCATTATGGATGCCGACGATGCTCGTTACGCCGTGGATAGCGGTGCCGATGCCTTGATCGTGTCCAATCACGGTGGCCGTCAGCTGGATGGCGCGCCATCCTCAATTTCCTGCCTGCCTGCGATCAGCAAGGCGGTAGGTGACAAGATCGAAGTGCTGGTCGATGGTGGTATTCGCAGCGGTCAGGATGTGTTGCGTGCCCGCGCCTTGGGCGCTCAAGGTGCCATGATTGGCCGTGCTTTCCTGTATGCCTTGGGTGCGGCGGGGCAGGCCGGTGTGGCCCGTTTGCTGAAACTGATGGCGAATGAGCTGGACGTGTCCATGGCGTTTTGCGGTCGTACCGATATCAATCAGGTAGACCGCTCCATCTTGCTCAATCCCGATATTTTTGATCGTCCCGGTTACTGAAGACCGATATGCAAGGGCCCTGGCTGGACGGGTAAATGACCTCGTCCGTGGGGCCCGTTCAGATCCAGCACCGGGCCGGCCGGCACAATACCCGTCGGGTTCAGATGGCGGTGACTGCTGTAGTAATGGGTCTTGATGTGATCCAGGCTGACCGTGCTGGCCACGCCAGGCATTTGGTACAGCTCCAGCATGTAGTTCCACAGATTCGGATAATCAATCAGACGGCGCAGATTGCATTTGAAATGGCCGACATAGACCGGATCAAAGCGAATCAGGGTAGTGAACAAGCGCCAGTCGGCCTCGGTCAGTTGCGTGCCAGTCAGGTAGCGCTGCTGGCTCAGGCGAGCCTCCAGCCCGTCCAGACTGTCGAACAGCGCATGAACTGCCGTGTCGTAGGCGGCTTGTGAGCGGGCAAAACCTGCTTTGTAGACCCCGTTATTGACGGTGTCATACACATGGGCATTGATCTTGTCGATTTCGCCCAGCAGCTCGGCAGGTGCCATATCCAGACTGCGCGCGCCCAAAGTATCAAAGGCGCTATTGAAAATGCGCATGATCTCGGACGACTCGTTATTGATGATCGTGCCGCGCTGCTTGTCCCATAGTACGGGCACGGTAATGCGCCCTGTGAATTGCGGGTCCGCCTTGGCATAGAGCTGATGCAGGAATTGAGCATCCATGACCGGGTCCGGCACCACGCCCTCCGCCGGTTCAAAGGTCCAGCCCTGATCGCCCATGATGGGGTTCACCACCGACACTGAAATCAGCTTTTGCAGCCCCTTTAATTCGCGCATGATCAGGGTGCGGTGCGCCCAGGGGCAGGCCAGCGAGACATATAGGTGATAGCGATTGGCCTGGGCAGGCTGCGCCGCCTGTCCGTCCGGGCCGGGGCCGCCGTCGGCGGTAATCCAGTCCCGGAAGGCAGACTGGGCACGTTGAAATGTATCGGACTGAGCGCTGCTGACAGGCTCTTTGCTATGCCATTGTCCATCTATCATCATGCCCATCTGTGTACTCCGTTTTAGCCTTTCAGCTTGATTGCAATTTCAGCGATGTGACGGCCCTGGTAGCGGGCGCCGTCCAGCTCGTTCTGGCTGGGCTGACGTGAACCGTCGCCACCGGCAATGGTGGATGCGCCGTAGGGGCTGCCGCCAGTGACTTCGTTCAGCAGGGTCTGGCCCGCAAAGCTGTAGGGCAGGCCCACCACAATCATGCCAAAGTGCATCAGGTTATGAATAATGGACAGCAGCGTCAGCTCCTGCCCGCCGTGTTGGGTGGCGGTAGAGGTAAAGGCACCGCCTACCTTGCCATTGAGTGCGCCGCGCGCCCACAGGCCACCGGCCTGATCCAGAAAACTGGCCATTTGTGAGCTGATACGCCCGAAACGGGTGCCGGTGCCGACAATGATGGCGTCGTAGTTTTCCAGGTCGCCAATAGTGGCGACCGGGGCGGCCTGATCCAGCTTGAAATTCGCTTTCTGGGCCACGGCTTCCGGGACCAGTTCGGGGACACGCTTGATGTCCACCGTCGCGCCAGCGCTTTGTGCACCTTCGGCAACCGCTTGGGCCATTTTTTCTACGTGGCCATAGGCGGAGTAATAGAGAACCAGGACTTTTGCCATTTGAACTTCTCCAGAAAAGCGATCAACAAGGAATCGGGCGGGGCAGCGGCCCCAGGACCATGTCGGGGCTCACCTGCTATGACGATGATAGTCGTGCCAAGCCCGCTATGCCAAACCCTTGGACGGATTGTTTTGTGTCAGAGTCTGTCTTGCAAAGCGGGCGGGGGTTTTGGGCGGAATCAGCCCGGCAGGAGCGCGTAGGTGGTGGTGGCGTGGGCCGCCAGTCGACCTTGCTCGTCCAGCAGCTTGATGTCGCCAAAGACCATGCTTTTGCCACGTTTCAGCACCTGGGCGTGCACCAGCACATCCCCCTGGCTGATCGGGCGGACAAAGCTGGTGTTCAGCGAAACCGTGGTCATGGGGCGAAATTCCCCCAGGCTTTGACTGACGGCCAGCACCATGGCGGTATCGGCTGCCGCCATATACACCTGACCGCAGACTACACCGGCCACGTGTGTCAATTGATCCGAAAAAGGCAGGCGGAGAACCACGCCGTCTTCATTCAGATTTTCTACGCGCAGCTTCAACGCTTGGACCCAGGGTGCGAACAGCGTGTCCAGCAGGTGTTGGCTTTGTTCGTGAGTCATCAGGGATCAGCCGCAGTAAACGGAGGTGATTTTGTTCTGCTCGTCCACGCGAATGTTCAAACGGGTGGGGTCATAGTCGGTGGTGTACATGCGGTCCGGAGCCAGGACGCGAGCTTTGGCTGCACCGGCCTGTTTGACCAGACGCTCCACCTGGCTTTGGCTGGCGGTTTGACCGGCTGGATTCAAGGCGTCCGCATTGCACAGACCACCAGAGGAGTCGCTGAACGAAGAGGTCGAGCCTGTTTGTGCGCTATTACCCGTGGCCGTGCAAGCAGCGAGCAAAACGGCGGGAAGTACGCTAAGTAGTACGGAGAGTCGCATGGGAAATCCTTAAAAACAGCTGGGAAGCATTCAGCTTGAAGGATTAATAATACCTGTTCTAGGCGGGGCGTTTAAGGCCTTTGGCACTGCGTTTTGTGGTGGTTTTGCCCGGCTTGACCGATACCTCCGGATGCTGGGCAATCGAGTAGCGCAAGGGGGCCTGGGCCCAGAGGCCGGCATAGTCCACCCCGATGCGCGGGCCGACCAGGATTTGCTCTGGCGGCAGGGCGGGGGCGTCCAGCAGATGCAAGCTTGGGCCGCAGGCATCCGCGCCGTTATAGCTCTTGTCGATACCCAGTCCCTTGCACAGACGGCCTGGGCCGGACAGGGAGGGGCCATCAACGGGTGACGTCCATTGCGCGGCCCGCAGCAAGACGGCCGTTCCGTCACCTTCCACGCCGCTGACGATATTCATGCAGTGATGCAGGCCGTAAATCAAATACACATAGGCGTAGCCTGCCGGGCCGAACATCAGTCGCGTGCGCTCGGTGATACCGCGTCGGCTGTGGGCAGCCTGATCTTGGGGACCCAGATAGGCTTCGGTTTCCACAATGGTGGCGCAGCGCTCCCCGCGTTCGTCATTCAAAACCAGGGTTTTGCCCAGCAATTCCAAGGCCACGTAACGCGGATCACGGGCAAAGAACGTTCTTGGCAGTTGCAGCGTGGACTTAGTCATTGCCGGGGATGTGCTCCAGCTTGTTCAGCCAGACCTGTTTGTGTTCCTTGGGTAAAAAGGAGGAGCGCAGGCTGTTGGCTGCCAGGGTACGCAAGTCGGCTTCCTGCAGATTCAGGGCCTGGGCGGTTTGCATATAGTTGTCCAGCAGATAGCCGCCAAAATAGGCCGGGTCGTCCGAGTTCACGCAAACATTCAGGCCGCGATCCAGCAAATGCTTCAGATTGTGCTGGTGCAGGCTGTCAAAAACCTTGAGCTTGATGTTGGACAGGGGACAGACCGTCAAGGAAATGGCGTGGTCGGCCAAATACTGCATCAGGGCCGGATCGTCCTGGCTGCGCACGCCATGGTCGATGCGCTCCACTTTCAGAAGCTGCAGGGCATCGCGTACATAGCTGGCCGGGCCTTCTTCACCGGCATGGGCGACCAGCCGGAAACCCAGCTCTCGGCAACGGGCATAGACTTTTTCGAACTTGGCGGGTGGGTTGCCCTTTTCCGAGGAGTCCAGGCCAATCGCAATCCACAGGTCGGCATACTGATTGCGCAAGGGTAGGGCGGCCTCCAGAGTGGCAAAAGCGTCGGCTTCGCTCAGATGGCGCAGGAAGCTCAGGATCAGATAGCTGCTGATCCCCAGTTCGGACTTGGCCTGGCGAGCGGCACGGGCAATTCCGGCAAATACGGTTTTCATGGCGATCCCGCGTGCCGTGTGTGTTTGCGGGTCAAACATGATTTCCGTATGCACAATGCCATCGGCCTGGGCGCGCAGAAAGTAGGCCCAGGTCATGTCAAAGAAATCCTGCTCGGTAATCAGGACACCGGCTCCGGCGTAATACAGGTCCAGAAAGGACTGCAAGTCGGTGAACTGATAGGCGGCGTGCAGGCTGGCCTGATCGGGATAGGGCAGCGTAATGTGATTGCGCTGGGCCAGCTTGAAGATCAAGTCCGGTTCCAGCGTGCCTTCAATATGAAGATGCAGTTCGGCCTTGGGCAGTTGGCGGGTAAATTCGCGTAAAGAAAAAGCGGAATCAGACACGGAGCGCTCCTGGTAGGCAGACTATGCGCCCCATTATACGAAGGCAATAGCTCTGGGGTCAGTTGTCCTTGCCACGCAAGGCGGCAATCGCCAGAAAGAGCCAGGCCAGAATCATGGCCACCCCGCCAATGGGGGTGATTGCGCCCAGCCATTTCACGCCGCTCAGCACCAGAATGTACAGGCTGCCGCTAAAAATCAGGACGCCAGCCAGCATCAGAATCGCACTGCGAGACTGCCAGGCCGCATTCAGTTGGGGGCCCAAAGCGGCGATCAGCAGCAGGCCCAGACCATGCAGCAATTGATACAGCACGGCCGTGTGCCAGGTCGCCAAGGCTGACGCATCAACCATGGAGCGCAGTGCGTGGGCACCAAACGCACCCAGGCCTACGCCCAGCGCCATAATCAGTGTGCCCAGGCACAGGATGGATCGTGATTTCATGTCTTTCCTTGCAAGTCGCTGCACTCGCAGCGCGGAGGGAGGCCAGTGCTATTATCGAACAAAAAAATTGGCTTTGTCTGCAAGGAGGCAGCATGCAAGAAATAGCTCCGGTCGCCCCTGATGCACAAGACGTTGTGGTGGCCGCGTATCGCTATCAGTCTGGCCAGCCTGCTCAGGCCTTGGATATTCACCACCTGCCTGCACACAACCCCTTGAAGGACGGCTTTATCTGGATTGGTTTGAAAGACCCCAGCGAAGCAACTTTGCGCGAAGTGGGGGCGCAGCTGGGCCTGCCCGACAATGCGGTTGAAGAATTGATTGCTCCCCATCGTCGTCCCAAATTGCTGGAGTTCAGCAATTGTCTGATTGTGGTGGCAGTGACTCTGGGCCTGAAAGACCTGCGCCCGCTTTTTGGCACCACGCAGATTCTGATTGCCCATGGTTTGTTGCTGACAGTACGGCGCGGTTCCAACAGCAGCTATCTGGAGTTGCGTTCCCGTCTGGAAAGCACACCAGCCTTGCTGGAACGGGGCAGTGATTTTGTGGCCTCGGAATTGCTGGATCTGATTGTGGATCAGTACCAGACTTGCCTGGAACAAACTGAAAAGGCGGTCGAAGCTATTGAACAGCAATTCCTGATTCGGGGCTTCAAGGAAAACGATGTACGGCGTATTTATCGTTTACGACGCGATTTGCTGCGTGTGTATAACGCGGTGACGCCTTTGGCGGAGCTAAGCCGTCGTTTGTCGCGCATCGAGCTGGCGTATGTGGATGCGGAAAGCCGGGCGTATTTTGGTGAAGTGGCAGACCGCATTGCCCGTACTTCCGAATTTATTAACAGCCTGCGGCAAGCCCTGGCCTTCGCCTTTGAAGGCGGCTTGATGATAGGTCAGATGCAGCAGACGGATACCACCCGCAAGCTGGCGGCCTGGGCGGCCATTCTGGCTGTGCCGACCGCGGTGGCGGGGATTTACGGCATGAACTTCAAATTCATGCCCGAGCTGGAATGGACGCTGGGCTACCCGCTGGCCTTGGGCCTGATGGGCAGCGTTTGCGGATTTTTGTACTGGAAATTCAAAAAGGCCAAATGGCTCTAGCCTGAAGCAAAGAGCGAGAAGGCCGAAATCAAGGAGGCGAGATGGGTCTGGAACAGCAGTTACAGAATCAGGTGCCGGATTTGATGGATGATGATCTGTTTGGCGAAGATCCGGCTTTACAACATTGGCAAAGCAAACTGGCCAGCGACGAGGCCCGGCAAAGTCTGGCGGACTACGGTAAGAAATTGGGCTCTGCCCATTGGCGCGAGCAAGGCGCTTTGGCTAATCGTCAGCCGCCGCAATGGCGAGGCTGGTCTGCCCAAGGGCAACGAGTCGATCAGGTGGATTTTCATCCCTCCTGGCATCATTTGATGAGTCTGGGCATGGAGCAGGGCCTGCATATCTGGCCCCATCAGCCCCAGCCCGGTCAGCATTTGCAACGGGCTATGGGTTTTTATCTGCATGGTCAGATCGAGGCGGGCACTTTGTGTCCCTTGACCATGACGCGCGCCGCTGCGCCTTTATTACAGGCTGAGCCGTTTCAGGAATGGGCCGCCAAGCTGGACATCAATCAGTACGACGCTTCTCATCAGTTGATGGCAGAAAAAAGCAGCGTGCTGTTGGGTATGGGCATGACGGAAATGCAGGGCGGCTCGGATCTGCGCGGCTGCACTACCGAAGCCCATCCCGAGGCCCAGGCTTTTCGTCTTTACGGGCACAAATGGTTTTTTTCTGTGCCGCAAGCGGACGGGCATCTGGTACTGGCGCGCGAGCACGAGCAGTTTTCGTGTTTCTTGATGCCGCGCTATACCGAATACGGTTTGAATCGCCGTTATATACGCAGGCTGAAAGATAAATTGGGCAACCGCTCCAACGCCAGTGCCGAAATTGATTTTGACGGTGCGCTGGCCTGGCGCGTGGGCCAAGCCGGTCGCGGTATTGCGCTGCTGGCCGGAATGGCCGCCCGTACCCGTATTGATTGCGTGCTGGGCAGCGCCGCCCTGATGCGACAAGCCTTGGTGCAGTCCCTGCATTACTGTCAGCACCGACGCTGCTTTGGCAAACAATTGATCGAGCAGCCTTTGATGCAGGCGGTACTGCTGGACATGAGCCTGGAAAGCGAAGCCGCCACTCATCTGGCCCTGTTCCTGGTGGATTTGCAGGAGCGTGCCGATGATTCCGTGGCGCAGGCGGTGCTACGCGTGCTGGCTCCAGCTGCCAAGTTCTGGGTATGCCGTCGGGCCATCGCCCTGTGTGCCGAAGCCATGGAAACCTGGGGCGGTAACGGTTATATCGAGGATGGCCCCATGCCGCGCTTGCTGCGCGAAGCCCCCGTCAATTCGATTTGGGAAGGCTCAGGCAATGTAATGTGTCTGGATGTGCAGCGCGCCTTGAGTCAGGAAGGTGTCCTGGAGGCCTTGCAGGCGGATTTGCGTGCCCGTACGGGAGATGATGCGGAACTGGGCCAAGCGGCGCAGGATTTGTTGAGCACAGTTTCCCAGGCCGGAGGCCGTGTCTGGACGCAGAAACTGGCACTTCTCTATCAAGCCTGCTTGATGCGCGAACTAGCTCCCGATGCCGTCGCGGATATGTTTGCAACCCATCGTCTGCAAGAAGGTCCCGCTGCCATACTCGGGCTGGAAGGTGTGGAGCAGGCTTCCTGGTATTTGCATCGCATCTGGCCCCGCCTGCAGGCGTCTTGATGCAGGCCTGCCTACTAGGGACATTGCTCTGGACAGGCGGTGCGCAGTATCTATAATTTGTTAGCCTAGTTTCTGCTACCCGCCTGGAGTGTTGTCCGCATCATGACTGTGTTTTCCCTGTCCGGCTTTTCTTCTTTGACGCGGCGCACAGCCGTTTGTGCTGGCTTGACGGCTGTGCTGGCTGTCTGGGCCTTGCCTGTTCAGGCTCAACACTTCGAGTTGACCGGGCGCGTAGTGCGGGTGGCCGACGGCGATACGCTGACGATTCTGCCCAGCAATAACAGGCAGGTGCGCGTGCGTCTGGCCAGTATTGATGCCCCTGAAACCACCAAAGACAGCCGTCGCCCTGGCCAGCCCTTTGCGGTGGCCTCGCGGCGCTTCTTGTCGGATTTGGTGTCTGGTAAACACTTGACCCTGTCCTGCTATGAGAGCGACCGCCATGGGCGCGCGGTATGTGATGTGCCTTTGGCCGATGGCGAAACCGCCAATCAGAAACTGGTACGGGCCGGAATGGCCATGGCCAATCGTGAAAAACGTGGCCGTTTCCTGCGCGACCCGCGTATTGATCAACTGGAACGCGAGGCTAAAGAATCCGGTGTAGGCATCTGGTCCGAGCCCAATCCTGTTCCGCCATGGAAATGGCGTTATGACTGCTGGCAGCAAGGGCAATGCTAAGCCCTTTGCGGCGGCTCGGACTGGCTCTGTTGTGCGTCGGATTGGCAGCCTGCTCCAAGCCCGTTAACAGCCCTTACCATGAACACAGTGCAGCAGAAAACACGCTGTACAGCGCGTTCACGACCCGTTCTCCCAATCACCTGGACCCAGCCTTGTCCTACTCCGGTGACGAGACGCCGTTTACCTACTCGATTTACGAGCCACTGTACGGCTATCACTATCTGGACCGGCCTTATCGTCTGATTCCCAAGGCGGCGGCCGAATTGGTAGACCCGGTGTATCTGGATGAGCAGGGCAACCGTTTGCCTGCCGATGTGCCGGGGGAACAGGTAGCCATCAGCCGTTACGACATTCCGATCAAGCAAGGCATTCGCTTTCAACCGCATCCGGCTTTTGCCTTGGATGAGCAGGGTGAGTTTCGTTATTACCCCATGCGGGCGCCGGATCTGAACGATGCCTTCAGCATTGCTGACTTCGCTCATACCGGCTCGCGCGAGCTGACGGCTCACGATTACGTTTACGCCTTCAAGCGTCTGGCCAGCCCGCGTTTGGCGTCCCCTGTGCTGGGTGTGATGGCCGAGCATATACGGGGCTTCAAGGAGTTCAGCGAAGAACTGGCCCGTGTCGACAAGCAGGAGCCGAGGCCGCAATGGCTGGATTTGCGGCCCTTCACCTTGCCGGGCGTGCGGGCTCTGGACAAACATACGCTGCGTATCGAGGTCAAGGGCAAGTATCCGCAGTTCAAGTACTGGCTGGCCATGACTTTTACCGCGCCCATGGCCTGGGAGGCCGAGCGCTTCTACAGCCAGCCGCGCATGGCACAGCACAATCTGACGCTGGATAGCTGGCCGGTGGGCACGGGGCCGTTCATGCTGACGGAGTCCTTGACCAACCGCCGTCATGTCCTGAGCCGCAACCCCAATTACCGGGGCGAACCTTACCCCTGCGTCGGTGAACCGGGCGACCAGGAGGCGGGACTGCTGGAGGATTGCGGCAAACCCATGCCTTTCCTGGACAAAGTGGTGTTCTCTTTGGAGAAAGAGAGCGTTCCCTTGATGGGCAAGTTCCTGCAAGGCTATTACGACATTCCGCAGGTGGAGCGGGGCGAATACGGCGTCGCCATGACGGTAGCTGCGCAGGACTCGGTAGACAAAGCCAATCTGTATCAGGAGCGCGGCCTGCAATTGCGCACGGCTCCCGAAGCGCAATTGTTTTATATGGGCTTTAACTGGCACGACCCGGTGGTCGGTCAGGGCGACACGCCCGAGCAGTTCGAGAAAAACCGCAAGCTGCGTTTGGCCATCAGCATTGTGTTCGATTGGGAGCAGTACGTTTCCATTTTCATGAACGACCAGGGGGAAGCCGCACATAGTCCTTTGCCGCCCGGCGTACCGGGTTACCAGCCGCTGCCACAAGGCGCCAACCCTTACGTCTACACTAAGGATAATGGCGTGGTGAAACGCCGCAGCCTGGACGAAGCCCGCGATTTGCTGCGACAGGCAGGCTATCCCGATGGACGGGACAGCCGCACCGGCAAGCCCTTGATTCTGTATTACGACTCCATGATGGGCATGGGCTCGGATGCCACGGTGGACTGGATGCGCCGTCAGCTGGCCCAGGTAGGCTTGCAGCTGGAAGTGCGCGCCACCGACTACAACCGTTTTCAGGACAAGATGAAACGCGGCGCGGCACAGCTATTCCTTTGGGGCTGGGTAGCCGACTACCCGGATGCGGAAAACTTCTTCACCTTGCTGTATGGCCCCCAGGCCAAGAAAGATTTTGGGGGTGAAAACGCCGCCAACTACCAAAGCGCCGAGTTTGATCGCCTGTACGAGCAAATGCGTTTTCTGAACGATGGCCCGGACAAACAGGCAGTGGTACAGCAGATGATCCATCTGGTTCAGCACGATGCCCCCTGGATGTTTGGCTATGTGCCCAATGCGGGCGGTGCCTATCAAAGCTGGGTGCGCAATGCCAAGCCGTCCATGATGGTGCGCGACAGCATCCAGTATTACCGTATCGACCCCGAACAGCGTGTGGAGCGCATTGATCGCTGGAACGGCCCTGTCTGGTGGCCCGCCATTCCGCTGGGCTTGCTGGCTTTGATTCTGGTGTGGGTGGTGCGCTCGCAGGCTCAGGCGCGTCGTCGCCACGTGGCTCTGCGCAAGGAGAAAGACTGATGTTTTCCTATATGCTGCGGCGCATTCTGTATGGCGTGCTGATTCTGATCGGGGTCAATCTGCTGACCTTTGTGCTGTTCTTTGCCGTGAATACGCCCGACGATATGGCCCGCCTGTCCATTGGTGGGCAGCGCGTCAGCCAGACGGCCATTGAAAACTGGAAGGTAGAGCGCGGTTATAACAAGCCGCTGTTTTATAACGCGCAGGCGGAAGGCTCCAAAACCTTTACCGACACGATTTTTTACGAGCGCTCGGTTCCTTTGTTGCGCCTGGATTTTGGTTTGTCTGATCAGGGGCAGGATATTGCCTATCAGATCAAGCAACGCATGGGGCCCAGTCTGGCGCTGGCCTTGCCCACCTTCTTTTTAGGCTTATGGGTGTGCATCAGCTTTGCCTTGCTGATGGTGTTCTTCCGGGGAACCCGACTGGATTTTTCCGCCGTTGTGCTGTGCGTGGTGCTGATGTCCATTTCAGGCCTGTTCTACATCATCGCCGGGCAGTGGCTGTTTGCGCGGGTGTTGCGCTGGGTGCCGTTCTCGGGCTGGGTGGAAGGGATGGATAACTGGCGCTTTCTGGTCTTGCCGGTGCTGGTGGGGATTTTGTCGCGAATCGGCGCAGAATCCCGCTTTTATCGCAGCCTGTTCCTGGAAGAGGCCAGCCGCGATTATGTGCGTACGGCGCGATCCAAGGGGCTGACGGAATCCACCGTCCTGTTCCGCCACGTCTTGCCCAATGCGCTGTTGCCCATTCTGACGGGCACCGTCTCGGCCTTGCCCTTGCTGTTCATGGGCAGCCTGATCTCCGAGTCTTTTTTTGGTATTCCGGGTCTGGGCAGCTTCACCATTGATGCCATCAATGCCCAGGACTTCTCCATTGTGCGTGCCATGGTGTTTTTAGGATCGATGCTTTATATCGCCGGTTTGATTCTGGCCGATATCTCCTACACCTTGGTCGACCCCCGCATTCGTTTCAGTTGAGCCCGCCATGCCACAGTTCGTCTTTCTCTGGACCGATACCTTTGTGCTGGCACTGTTCCTGGCCATGGCGGTCTATACCTGGCGTGTCGTCAAGCGTCCCGCCTTGCGCTCGGCCTGGGCCAGTGTGGCGCGTACGCCATCGGCCATGTGTGCCGCGGTTTTTCTAGTCTTTTTTCTGCTGGTTGGTTTGCTGGACTCCATTCATTATCGGCCGCTTTTGCCTGCAGCTCCCGGGCAGGAAGCCAGCACACCCAGTTATGCACCTGTGGCCCGTTCAGCCCTGGATGATGTGTTGAAGATGGCAGGTCTGACCGAGGTGGAAAAAACCTATTCAGCTCCCTTGGCCCGTTTTCAGCTGACCAAAGAAAGCATGCTGATTGACGGCAAGCCCGTGCGAGACTTCCCGCGTCTGGTCAATGCCGGGGTGGGCATGGATACGCCCGAGGAACACCGACAGGATATTCTCCAGCTCAGTCTGAAAGGCTTGGTCTGGGGACTTCTGGGCAGCGTGGTGCTGGCTGTCTTGCTGACACTGTGGGGGCGCAAGCAAGCCATGGAGCCGGGCTGGGGCGCGGCCTGGCGGTACTGGTGGCAGGGGCAGGGTTTAGTGAATTGGCGCTTGGTGTGGTTCAGTGCCTGCGTGCTGGTGATCGTGCTATGCCTGGTTGTGAGTCTTAGCGCGAATTACTACGTGCTGGGCACTGACCGCACGGGTAACGACATCATCTGGCAAGCCTTGAAAAGCGTGCGCACCGCTTTGGTGATTGGCACCTTGACCACCTTCGCCATGCTGCCGCCTGCCATCATTCTGGGCTTGGCTGCCGGATACTTCCGCGGCTGGGTAGATGATGTCATTCAATACATTTACACCACGCTGACCTCCATCCCTGGCGTGCTGCTGATCGCCGCTTGCGTGTTGATGATGCAGGTCTATATCGACACCCATCCCGATAGCTTCGACACCGTGGCTGCTCGCGCCGATCTGCGTTTGTTCATGCTGTGTCTGATTCTGGGCCTGACCGGCTGGGCGGGCCTGTGCCGCCTGCTACGTGCCGAGGTGCTGAAACTGCGCGAGCTGGACTACGTTCAGGCTGCCCAAGCATTTGGTGTCGGCCATTTGCGCATCATGTTCCGCCACCTGCTGCCTAACGTCATGCACATTGTGCTGATCACCCTGATTCTGGAGTTCTCCGGTCTGGTGCTGTATGAGGCCGTGCTGTCTTATCTGGGCATTGGTGTGGACCCCAGCATGCCCTCTTTTGGACGCATGATTGATGCCGCCCGCAGCGAATTGTCCCGCGACCCGATTATCTGGTGGGGTTTGGCCGGGGCCTTTGTGATGATGTTGGGGCTGGTTCTGTCCGCGAACATTTTTGCCGATGCGGTGCAAACAGCCTTTGATCCTCGCACCCGCCGCTTCAAGGCTTTGCGAGTACGTCGCACAGGAGGAGCCAAGGTATGAGTGAGCTTGAAAATGTCTCCGCCGTGAAGCCCTCCGCCACGCCTGCCGTGCTGAATATCGAGGGCCTGGAACTGCGTGTGCAGTCCGATGCGGGTGTGCAAAGTGTGGTGCGCAATCTGTCTTTGGCCGTGCAGCGCGGTGAAACCTTTGCTTTGGTGGGGGAGTCCGGCTGCGGCAAAAGCATGACGGCCATGGCAATCCTGCGCCTCTTGCCCGAAGCTGCCTGGATGCAGTCCGGACAAATTGCCTTGGACGGGCTGGAATTGCCGCCTTTGCCTGAACAACAAATGCAGGATGTGCGCGGTAAACGTATCAGCGTGATTTTTCAGGAGCCGTCCACCAGCCTGAATCCGGTCATGTCGATTGGCCGGCAGATTAGCGAGGTGATTCGTCGTCATGCCGTGGTTCCCGCGGGGCAGGAGAGGGCAACGGCCATCAAGTGGCTGGAGCGTGTCGGCATTCCCGGCGCCGCCCAGCGCTACGACGATTTTCCGTTCCAGTTTTCCGGCGGCCAGAAGCAACGCATCATGATTGCGATTGCCCTGGCGGCAGAGCCCGATTTGCTGGTGGCTGACGAGCCAACCACCGCGCTGGATGTGACGGTTCAGGCGCAGATCTTGCAGTTGCTGGCCGATATACAGAAAGAGATGGGCCTGGCTATCTTGCTGATTACGCACGATTTGCTGCTGGTAAAGCAGTACGCCGACTATGTGGCCTTGATGCGGCACGGCCAAATTGTGGAAGCCGGGCTGGCCAGTCAGTTCTTTCTGCGCCCCAGCCATCCGTATGCCCGTGAATTGCTGGATGCCATTCCCACTTTTGAAAAGCGCGGACGCCCTTTATCCCGCGCCATTGCGCCTATCGAAGCCGTAGCTCCACGCAGGAACGGCAAAGAGCTGGTGCTGGATATTCAGGGCTTGTCCGTTTCCTATAAGCAGGCTGGCTCCTGGTGGCGACGCCTGCCCGTGATTCCCGTGGTCAAAGACTTGAGCCTGCAACTGCACAAGGGCGAAACCCTGGCTTTGGTCGGCGAGTCGGGCTGCGGTAAAAGCACGGTTGCGCGCACCTTGATGCGCTTGCTGGATCACCAGGCGCAGATCAGTGGTCAGGTACAAATGCAGGGGCAGAATGTCTTGCAAGTGAAAGGCAAGGCCTTGCGGCAATTGCGCTCACGCTTGCAGATCATTTTTCAGGACCCGTATGGATCGCTGGACCCACGCATGATGGTGGGCGATATCCTCCTGGAAGGTCTGACGGCGCTGCGTCCCGAGCTGGATGCCAAGGCGCGTCGCAAGCGAATTGAAACTTTAGTGGACCAAGTCGGTCTACCTAAGAACGCCCTGGATCGTTACGCGCATGAGTTTTCTGGTGGGCAACGTCAGCGCATCGCCATTGCGCGGGCTTTGGCAGTCGAACCCGCCGTTCTGATTTGCGACGAACCGACCTCGGCCCTGGACGTGTCCGTGCAGGCGCAGATTCTGGATTTGATGCGCGAATTGCAGATGGAACTGGGTCTGGCTTATTTGTTCATTACCCATAATTTCGGGGTTGTGGAGTACCTAGCCGATCGAATTGCTATCATGGCCAAGGGGCGTATCGTGGAGCAGGGCAGTGCACAGCACGTTCTGTTCCATCCGCAGGAAGAACTGACACAGCGTCTGCTGGCCGCTGTACCTCGTTAAGTCGCGCCACCTGCCGGACTTGCCATAATTAGTCCGGTACTTCTATGTCACAATACGGCGGTCTGTCCGCCCATTGATACACACATTATGAGTCTGAAGGTTTTTGATCTTGAATGCGAACACGGCCATGTGTTCGAGGGTTGGTTTAGCTCACGCGAAAGTTACGATGAGCAGATCAGTCGTGGGCTCTTGTGTTGCCCCGTCTGCGACAGCCACGAGGTCAAACGCAAGCTTTCGGCTCCCCGTATCAATGTAGGAGCGCAGGAAAGCATCAGCGCTCCAGTCAGTGCCCCGGTTCCCCCGCCTTTGCCCTCAACCATGCCTACCGAAGAGCAAATGCGGGCGATTCAAGGCCAGCTCTTGCAAGAGCTGCGTTCGGTAATACGCAAGTCGGACAATGTGGGCACCCAGTTTGCCCAGGAAGCGCGTCGCATGCACGAAGGCGATATTGAACCGCGCGCGATCCGTGGTCAGGCCACGGCGCAGGAATATCAGGAACTGGCCGACGACGGCATTATTGCCATGCCGATTCCGGACTTTCTGGATGATGACCGTCTGCAGTAATTAGCAGCGACATTTCTTTCAGTCTGCGATGCAAGGTGCTGCGATGCAGTCCCAAGGCGCGCGCCGCCCGTGAAATATTTCCCCGATGTTGTTCCAAAGCCTGCTGCACGGCGGCGTATTCCTGTTCCTTCAGGGTTTGTGGCTTGGGGGCGGCAAGGAGGGTTGATTCCGTGATATTCCGGGCTGCCGGGGCGGCAGGCTCTTGAGCCGGCACCGGGTGCTCGGCATTCAAGCATGGCAAGGCAGGCAGGTCCTGGGCCAACCACAGACGTCCCGGCGTATCCTGCACAATAATCTGCAGCAACACTGATCGTAATTGGCGGTAATTGCCCGGCCAGTCGTAGTCCTGCAGTTTTTGCAGTGCTTCGGGATGTAGCTGGGGCGCAGCCTGGCCTTGTGCCAGAACGGTCAGCTCTCTGGAAATGTAGTCGCCCAGATCGTTCCGTTCTCTAAGGCTGGGGACTGTGCAGATATAGTCTTGCAGCCGGAAGTACAGGTCGGCACGGAAGCGACCATCACGTACCAGTTTTTCCAGCGGCTGATGGCTGGCGCTGATCAGTTGGAAGTCCAGCCTGTGTGTACGTTCCGAGCCCAGCGCCTGAACTTCGCGCTCTTGCAGAACCCGCAGCAGACGGCTTTGCAAACCCACTGGCATATCGCCAATTTCATCCAGAAACAGCACACCGCCATGGGCCTGACGCAATTTACCGGCATAGCCCTGGCGACGCGCTCCGGTAAACGCACCGGCTTCATAACCAAACAGCTCGGCTTCAATCAGGGTTTCGGGCAGGGCGGCGCAGTTAATCGCCACAAAAGGACCGGACTGGGACTTGTGACGGCGATGCAGCTCACGCGCCATACGCTCCTTGCCCGAGCCGCTGGGGCCGCTGAGCAAGATGGACAGGCCCATTTGCATGGCTCGCAACGCCGGTTCCAGCGCCTTTTCCTGTTGAGGGGACAGTTGTGTTGTTTCTGTTGTCTCGGTCTGAGCTTGCACCGCGCGGGCCGGAGCCGGGGCTTTGGCGGCCGTGCTCAGGTGCAGCGTTACGGGCCGACTCGTGCTTTTCGCCTGTTCCAGTACTGAACTTAAATCCTGGCCGGGCAGCTCCTGCCAGTCCTGGCGCAACATGCGGGCGGCCAATTCATCGGCGGCCACAATCGTGTCGTCCTCCAGAACCAGTCGACCACTAAAAGCACTATTGAGCAGGCCGGGGTCGGTATGCAGATGCAGCAGGCGGCGGGACGGCGTGCACAGCGACTCCAGCATCTGGCGGCTGATCTGGCGGGCGTACAGCTGCGCCAAATCCAGCGCGTAGTGATGCTCCAGCTCCGAAGGCCCGGAAATATCCAGCACCCCAATGATCTGACCATAAGGGTCATAAATGGGGGCGGCATGGCAGCTCAGAATCCGGTTGTCAGGCAGATAGTGCTGGCTGCCGTGAATCTTGATGGGCTGCGCGCAGAACAGCGCGGTGCCAATTGCATTTGTGCCGCGATGGTTCTCGGCCCAGCTTACGCCTGCACGCAAGGCAACCTGCTCGGCCCGTTGCAGAAAATGCGGATCGCCCGCCTGTTGCAGGACCGTGCCTTGTGCGTCGCACAATAAAACCAGACTGCGATGCGGGTGCACCAGCGCCGCCAGATCCTGTACCGCTGCCGAGGAGTGATGCAACAAGTGATGCTGTTGTTCCAGCAACTGTCGCAGCGCACCTTGGCTCATGTCCCTGGGTTCCGCGCTTAACTCCGACTCCATCGTCTGACAGCGTTCCCAGGACTGACGCCACATGGTTTCGTTGGTCTGCGGGCAAAACGAGTGTAGAGAAGTCATGAGTGTGCTCCGGGAGGGGTGTCGCATCCTGCGACAGTGCTCGCGTTTTGCGACAGTAGCTGTCGCAGCCTGCGACTGGAGGTCGTTCCATTATGGAGGCGGGCAAGCCCAGGAGCGAGTCGGGACAATCGCTACTTAGTTTGGCACGTTATTTGCTTTAGTTAAATCAGGATAAAGGCACCCCTAACCTTTCCCTGCGGTGCACGCTTTGTGACACCGAACTAAATCAATAAGGAGACATCATGAATCTGTCCGATCTCAAATCCATGGGCCTGGATCTGGAATTCCCCTTCAAGTCCCGTTACGACAACTACATTGGTGGACGTTGGGTGCCGCCGGTTGAAGGCGAGTATTTTGATAATGTCTCGCCCGTCACCGGACAGGTGTTTTGCCAGGTAGCCCGCTCGGGTGCAGCGGATATTGACCTGGCTCTGGATGCTGCGCACAAGGTGCGCCACCAGTGGGCCAATACCCCGCCTGCCGAACGCTCTGCTGTTTTGCTGCGCATTGCCGACCGCATCGAACAAAATCTGGAACGTCTGGCGGTGGCGGAGACCATCGACAACGGCAAACCCATTCGTGAAACCCGCGCGGCTGACTTGCCCCTGGCGGTCGACCATTTCCGTTACTTTGCCGGTTGCCTGCGCGCACAAGAAGGCAGCATCTCGGATGTGGACAGCACCACTGTTGCCTACCACTTCCACGAGCCTATCGGCGTCGTCGGCCAGATCATCCCCTGGAACTTCCCGCTGCTGATGGCCGCCTGGAAACTGGCTCCCGCCCTGGCGGCCGGTTGCCCCATCGTCCTGAAACCCGCCGAGCAAACTCCCGCTTCCATCCTGCTGCTGATGGAAATCATCGGTGATCTTCTACCGGCTGGCGTACTGAACGTGGTCACTGGTTACGGTAAAGAAGCTGGCCATGCCTTGGCCAACTCCAAGCGCATCGCCAAAATCGCCTTCACCGGCTCCACACCTGTCGGCCGAGAAATCCTGCACGCAGCGGCCGACCGCCTTATCCCCGCGACTGTCGAGCTGGGCGGCAAGAGCCCCAACATCTTCTTTGAAGACGTGATGCAGGCTGATGATGCTTTCCTGGACAAAGCCCTGGAAGGCTTGAGCATGTTCGCCTTGAACCAAGGTGAAGTTTGCACATGCCCATCGCGCATCCTGATTCAGGAGTCCATCTACGAACGCTTTATCGAGCGCGCCGTGGAGCGAGTCAAACGTATTCAGACCGGCAATCCGCTCAATGCCGGGACGATGGTAGGTGCGCAGGTGTCCGAGAAACAGATGGAGCGCATCCTGGGCTACATCAATATCGGTCGGGAAGAGGGCGCACAAGCCTTGACCGGCGGCGAACGCAATCGTCTGGGCCAGGGGCTGGATAACGGCTACTACATCAGCCCCACCATGCTGCTGGGTAAAAACAGCATGCGTACCTTCCAGGAAGAAATCTTCGGACCGGTGGCCGCAGTGACCACCTTCAAGGATGAAGAGGAAGCCATCGCCATCGCCAACGACACCGAGTTTGGTCTGGGTGCTGGCGTCTGGAGCCGCGACGGCTCGCGTGCCTACCGCGTAGGCCGTGGCGTTGAAGCTGGTCGCGTCTGGACAAACTGCTATCACCTGTATCCCGCTCACGCCGCTTTCGGTGGCTACAAGCAGTCCGGCATTGGCCGCGAAACCCACAAGATGGCCCTCAATAACTACCAGCAAACCAAGTGCCTGCTGGTCAGTTACAGCCCGAATGCCCTGGGCTTCTTCTGATCTCTTGATCTATTCGTAGTGTTGTCAGACATCCCTCCATGCAATATGGAGGGATGCCCTTCTTGCGCGCTTGCTATGTGTTTATCCCAGAGGGCCGCAAGGAATCTCTTCGATCATCCATAAGGAATACGCACAATGACAGTCTCGGAATTCTTTATCCCATCCCACAATATCCTGGGTCCTGGCGCGCTGGATCAGGCCATGCCGATTGTCGGGAAAATGGGCTTCAAAAAAGCCTTGATCATCACCGATGCCGATCTGGCCAAACTGGGCATGGCCCAATTGGTAGCCGACAAGCTGACTGCACAGGGCATCGACACCGCAATTTTTGACAAGGTGCAGCCCAATCCCACCGTAGGTAACGTCAATGCAGGCCTGGATGCCTTGAAAGCACACGGCGCAGACCTGATCGTCTCCCTGGGCGGCGGCTCTTCTCACGACTGTGCCAAAGGCGTAGCCCTGGTTGCCAGCAACGGCGGCAAGATTGCCGACTACGAAGGCGTAGATAAATCCGCCAAGCCGCAACTGCCATTGCTGGCTATCAACACCACTGCAGGCACGGCATCGGAAATGACACGCTTCACCATCATCACCGATGAAACCCGCCACGTAAAAATGGCAATCATCGACCGCCACATCACACCCTTCCTGTCAGTGAACGACTCCGACCTGATGGAAGGGATGCCTGCATCCTTAACCGCTGCCACCGGTATGGATGCTCTGACCCATGCAGTCGAAGCCTACGTTTCCACAATCGCCACCCCCATCACCGACGCCTGTGCGGTGAAAGTGGTAGAGCTGATCGCCAAATACCTGCCAACTGCCGTGCGCGAGCCACACAATAAGAAAGCCCGTGAACAAATGGCCTATGCGCAGTTCCTGGCAGGGATGGCATTCAATAACGCGTCGCTGGGATATGTTCACGCAATGGCGCACCAACTGGGCGGTTTCTACGACCTGCCGCACGGTGTTTGTAATGCACTTCTATTGCCGCATGTGCAGGCTTTCAATATGCAGGTGGCGGGGGAACGCCTGAATGAAATCGGCAAGCTGCTATCGGATAACAATGCAGATCTGAAAGGCCTGGATGTCATCGCGGCGATTAAAAAACTGGCGGATATTGTGGGGATTCCGAAGTCGCTGGAAGAACTGGGCGTGAAGCGAGAAGATTTCCCGGTTCTGGCAGATAACGCGCTCAAGGATGTCTGTGGTGCGACTAATCCGATTCAGACGGATAAGAAGACGATTATGGGGATTTTTGAGGAGGCGTTTGGGGTGAGGTAATGCTGTGCTAAGAGCAAGGGGCAGATAAGTATTTTGGTGATAAGTGAATGCTGCCTCTTTCTCGGTTGCTCAGTATTTTTAGTAATCTGGCAGGCAACAAAAAGGGGCTGTAAAAACAGCCCCTTTTCTTGCGTGTACCGCACTGGGCGGCACGATGTCTTTCTTACATCACGCGGCTGCGGTATTCGCCAGTGCGGGTGTCGATTTCGATCTTGTCACCGATGTTGCAGAACAAAGGTACGCTGATTTCGGTGCCCGTGTTGATCTTGGCGGGTTTCAGCACTTTACCGGAGGTATCGCCTTTCACAGCAGGTTCGGTGTAGGTGATTTCGCGCACGATGATGGTGGGCAACTCAACCGAGATGGCACGACCTTCGTAGAAAACGGCCTCAACGGACATGTTTTCTTCCAGGTAGTCCAGGGCGTCGCCCATGCTTTCGGCTTCGATTTCGTACTGGTTGTACTCTTCGTCCATGAAGACGTACATGGGGTCAGCGAAGTAGGAGTAAGTGCATTCGCGCTTTTCCAGCTGAACAACTTCAAATTTTTCGTCGGCTTTGTGCACGGCTTCGCTGTTCGAGCCGGTCAGCAAGTTCTTGAACTTCAGTTTGACAACGGCGGAGTTGCGACCGGATTTGTTGTATTCCGTTTTCTGAACGACCAGAGGGTCGCCATTGACCATCGCGACGTTACCAACGCGCAGTTCTTGTGCGGTTTTCATTAAAAAAACTCCGAATGGGACAGGCTCCGCCAAACGCAGTGTCAGGGAGCTTTTAAGAGGTAATCGGTTATTTTAGCGTTTTCGGGCGACTTGGGTGTAAAAACTCAGCAAACTGCTGGCCAAATCGGCTTGTTCAGCCAGTTTTGCACTATATGCACGGGCTTCTTGGTGCCATAGACGCAACACCTGCGGTTCCAGACAGCGGCTCAAGGCTACGGCTGCGCCGCTCTGATCCGCACTGCTCCAGGCCAGGTGCAGGGCTTGAACCGGCTCGGGTAGATTGCCGGTATCCAGCCAGGCTTGCAGCTTGTCCAGATGGGCCTGTTCTTCCTGTACGTAGGGCTGCCACAGCATGGGCTGACCGGCCCAGATGGCGCGCACCAGGGAGTCCTCGCCGCGTACGATATTCAGTGCGCTGCGCCAGAGCAGGGCATCAAAGTCGGCCTGGTTCACAGCAGGGATACGCTGCACCAGCAAATGGCCTTGCTCCAGATCCGGGATGCGTTGGGCAACCGACTCGGGTACCAGCAGCAGGGTTTTCTGCTGTAGCGTGGATAGCACCTCGGGCAGGGCCAGCACGGGCGCATCAGGATAGCAGAACAGGAACATTTGCTGCATCTCGCCCTGGAGCAGGGCTTGAATGTGTTCCTGCGACACGCCCAAGCGGTTCAGCATGGCCTGGTAGGCAGCATCGTCCTGTTGAAAGGCATCGCGGCGGGCCAGCAGATCGCTTTCACGCAGCAGGCCTCCTGTTTGCGGGACAAAACCGGGGAAAAAGAAATACTTGTTGGCCCCGTTTGCTTGTGGGGATGGCAGGCCGTGGCAGCCTTGCACCCAGGGCTCGGCGCTCAGGTAATCCAGATTGATCCACACATGCTTGTCTGCCGTCAGTTGCCTTGTCATGGTTTCGGGCGGCTCGCAGGCAAAGGCTTCGATCACAAAGGGGTGCGGTGCGGGGTAGTCCTGGCGCGCATCGTGCCAGTGTTCAATATCCACACCTTGCAATTGCTGGCTTTGCAGGCCGCTTTGTATTTCGGACTGAATGCGGCTGAAGCTGTGCAGGTCATCCACCCACAGGCGTAGCTGGGCGACCTCGGGTTTGGCAGCCAACTGACGGGCCAGTCGCCAGCACACACCTATATCCCCCAGATTGTCGATAACACGGCAAAACAGGTCTATGGATACAGGCTGGGAAACAGGAGCGGTATTCAATTTAGTGCAGTTGTACGGGGTCCAGATCGATTTCGTCCGGCAGTTCCGGGTGCTGCATCTCGCCGTTAATGTCCGGGAAGAAGGGGGCGTTGCAGTCGTCGCAGGTATCGGTAGAGTGCAGACCGGGCAGGCGCTGAATCTGCACCAGGCCCAGGGTGCTGAGCAGGGCGGCAATCACGTCCGGAATGTCGATATGGTCATCGCTGTGGAAAGAGGATTCGGCCTCCTCCTGGCTCAACACCGGCCAGATACAGCCATAAATCACGGTGGGCGAGGAAATGGTGCTAAAGCCCACGCGATATTCTTCGATCTGCTCTTCGCCGCAAGCGACGATGACCGCACGCAAATGGTCGGGCGGGAGTTTCACCGCTGTTTGCAGCCAGGTGATGCCAGCCTTCAGGGCCAGCGGGCGAATCTCGCGGTCCGACTCGCGGTTATTGACGTAGTAGGCGTTGGGGGCCAGGAATTGCAGCTGGCAGCCGGTAAACAACGGCGTGACAATGGCGGAATAACGCTCCACCCATTGTTCTACCCAACGCAGGTGATCGGCTTGCAGATTGTCGCTGGATTGTTGCCAGCGAAACAGAGGTTGGCCGACTGGGGCCATGACCACGCCAATCAGAAAGCGGGCGTCGGCCAACAGGCTGCTGGCTTCTTCCGGCTTGTTCAGCGGGGCAGGTTCCTGGCTGCGGCCCAGGGCTTGCGCGGTCAGGCTGCGCGTCCAGGCGTAAGCTTGCTGGTAGGTCTGGGGCATCTCGTCGTAATTGACCAGATTGGGCAGCAGGGCACACATCGTACCTTCAGCCAGCACGGTAGCGCGCAAGGCTTCTTCCAGTTCCTTGTGCTGTTGTGGCTTGAGTGTGCCTTGGGGCAGTTGATAGCGTGTCCAGGCAGTCAGCGGGGCCGAAAACAGGAGCGCGTCGTACAGCACGCCGTCATGCTCGATTTGCTGGCATTCGGCGTGGGACTCGGCCAGTTCCATCAAAATTTCGTAATGCTGGTTTTGCTGCTGGCTGCCCAGCAGTTCCAGTGTCTGTTCAACGGCTGTATTGCGGCGTCCGCTATAGAGCTTGTCCAGCAATTGAGCGGTCAGCCCTTGCCAGTAGCGATCTTCGATCTGCGAGCCGGAACGCACCAGCGCGTCTGTGTAATTGATCAGACGCTGGATTTCTTTGGGTTGTTGGGCGAGCAGTTTGGAATTGAGTTGCGACATGGACATACAAAACCGATAGAGGGACAGGCTAGTTTACCCTTTGCCACGACCGGGGTGTGTGAATGAGGGAAGCTCCCTAGGAAGGATCATGAAGCAAAAAAACCGCCGCATCCGGAAATGCGGCGGCTTCTGTTGCGATCCGGCGCTACAGGGTTGGGATCAATACAGTACTCTGGGTAGCCAGAGGCCGATGTCGGGGAACAGATACAGGATGATAATCGCCAGGATCTGGATGCCCATGAAGGGCATCATGCCCAGGAAAATCTGGTTCAGGGTGACATGGGGTGGCGAGACACCCTTCAGATAGAAGGCCGACATGGCAACCGGCGGCGACAGGAATGCCGTCTGCAGGTTCAGCGCCACCAGCAGACCGAAGAACAGCGGATCGATCTGGTAGTGCGCCAGCAGCGGCAGGAAAATGGGCATGAAGATAATGATGATCTCCGTCCATTCCAGTGGCCAGCCCAGCAGGAAAATGACCACTTGCGCCAGGATCATGAACTGGATAGGTGTCAGATCCATAGACAGCACCCAGTTATTGATCAGTTCCTGACCGCCCAGCAAGGCGAAGGCGGCCGAGAAGATACTGGAGCCGACGAACAGCCAGCAGACCATGGCACTGGTCTTGGCGCTGAGGTATACCGATTCGCGCACCATGGAGAAGTTCAGGCGGCGATAGGCGAAGGCCAGCAGGATGCCGCCCAATGCGCCCAAGGCCGCGGCCTCGGTGGGAGTGCACAGGCCGACGATGATGCTGCCCAACACGGCCAGGATCAGCATGGTCAGCGGAAAGAAGGAGCTGAGCAGCATCTTGAAGATTTCCAGCCGTGCGAAATTCAGCATCACGTAGTAGCACAGCAAGGCCAGGCTGCCTACGATCAGGAAAATCCAGAAGGTCATCGGTGCTGCCTGGCGTTCCGCCGTGGTGGCTTCTTCGGCGGCCTCTGCTTCAGTTGCGGACGCTTCTGCGCCCGGTTCGCTGGCACCCAGCGCAAGGAGTGGCTCACTCCCTTCGGGTTCGGATAAACCGCCAGCCCCCGGAGGCTCTGCCAGTCCGCCGCCACTGTAGTCATTGTCGAAACTGCTGAAACCGCCGCCCATTTCCTGCAGCTCGTAATGCTCGGCGGTCTTGGGCGCGGTGACCGATTGATAGCTGAAACCCATGACTGCGATGAAGATCACAGCAGGCAGCAAGGCCACGGCCAGATTCTTGAGCAGCAGCTTCATGGGTACATCGATATTGCGCGGTCCCTTCATGGCGCTGATCAGGCCGGGCACGGCACGGTCCGTGATGGTCTCCTTGATGGTTTGCGCGAAGGTGGGCAGCGGCACAATTCGGTCTTGCGCCGAAAGAGGGGGCGCGACGCTGGGTTTGAGCTTGGCCAGGATAATCACGTACAGCACGTACATGACCGCCAGCATCAGGCCCGGGAAGAAGGCCCCGGCATACAGTTTCACGACCGAGACACCAGCGACAGCGCCGTACAGGATCAGCAGCACGGAGGGGGGCAGCAGAATGCCCAGGCAGCCCCCGGCGGTAATGGAGCCGGCCGTCAGCTGTACGCTGTAGCCCGCCCGCAGCATGGCGGGCATGGCCAGCAGTCCCATCAGAGTCACGACCGCACCCACAATGCCAGTGGCCGTGGCAAAGATGGCGCAGGTGGCAATAGTGGCCACCGCCAGCGAGCCTGGAACCCGTGCCATGGCCAGATGCATGCCCTGGAACAGGCTCTGGATCAGGTTGGCGCGTTCAACCAGGTAACCCATGAAGATAAACAGAGGCACCGCAATCAGGACATCGTTGGTCATGACGGCGTAGGTACGCAGAACCATCAGGTCCAGGGTCTGCTGGATCGCTTGCTGTGTCCCCATGTCGCGGTAGGCAAGCCAGGTGAAGATCACTCCCATTCCCATCAGGGTGAAGGCAGTGGGAAAGCCCAGCATGATGGTGACGACAATCAGGGCCAGCATGAGCAGGCCCAAATGGCCATTAGTCATATCTGCTGGGGACGGCATGAATACGGCAATGCTCAGGACGATGCCGATCAAGATGGTAAGTCCAAACCAGATCTCTTTTCTCATGTTGGACTCCCTTTCTTGCCGTCGCCTGTGACAAAGGCATCCAGCTTTTTAATATCGTCGCTGTTGACGTCCACCATATCCATCAGCTTGTCTACATCGACCTCTTCAACGTCCTTGTCGCGCGAAGGCCATTTCCCGTCCCGCAGACAGCGCACGCAGTACACCATTTCCACGAAGCTTTGCAGCAGAAGGCATAGACCAGCCAGCGGGATGATGGCCTTGAACGGGTAGATGGGCGGCCCGTTGGCCGTGATGTTCGAGTGCTCCGTGATGGCCCAGGATTCGGCAGCGAAGTAGTAGCCGGCCCAGAACATGGCGACCACCCCGGGAATGAAAAACAGGATGTACAGGATCAGGTCCAGGCCCGCCTGCAGGCGGGGCGGGAAAAAACCGTACAGCACATCCCCGCGGACATGGCCGTTCTTGGAGAGCGTGTAGGCACCGGCCATCATGAACAGGCCGCCGTACAGCATGTTCATCATGTCAAAGGCCCAGGCATGCGGGTTGGACAACACGTATCGAGAGAAGACCTCGAAGGAAACGAACAGGGTCAATGCCAGGACTAGCCAGCCGAACAACTGGCCTATCCACGTATTGAACCGGTCGATGAAGACCAGGATTTTCTGCATGGTAGGTTCACCTTGCTAGCGCGGAAAGGGTCTGATGCGTGTCGGCTGCGGGGTGGAACGCGGCCGGCCTGGGGTAGGGGGAGACGTCATCCACATCCGGATGGACGGGATGACGCGGTGCGATTGCCCTTTTTGTCAGCTCTTGGCTTGGGGAGCCTTGCGGCCAAAGTAATGGTTGTAGGCCATACGGCGGTTATTGTTGGTGTCCATGTCCCATGCCATGGCGCGTGCCGCGAACGCTCGTTGCGATGCGTCGATTTCCTTGAAGAGGGGGTTGGTCTCGGCTTTTTTGGCGACGATCTGGTCCCACACGACCAGTTGTTGCTGCAGGATGGTGTCGGGCGTTTTGTAGAATTTGACGCCGTCTTCCTTTTGCAGACGTTGGTAGTCCTGCGAGTAACGGTCCACCGCCTTCCAGGACATGTCGGCCGATGCGGCCTCCACGGCGTTGTCGACGATCGCTTTCAGCTGTGTCGGCAAGGCGTTGTATTTATCCTTGTTGAACATAATCTCGAAGGTTTCCGAGGCCTGGTGAAAGCTTTGCAGCATGCAGACCTTGGACACGTCCGGGAAGCCTAGAGCGCGGTCCGAGGCGGCGTTGTTGAACTCCGCACCATCGAGCAGACCACGGTCCAGCGCTGGCACAATTTCACCGCCTGGCAGTGCGTTCACGGCAGCGCCCATTTCGGTGAACAGGTCGATAGCCAGGCCATTGGTGCGGAACTTCAGGCCCTTGAGGTCTTCGGTCTTGGTGATGGGTTTTTTGAACCAGCCGAACGGTTGTGTGGGCATCGGGCCAGTCAGGAAGGAGACGACGTTGCCACCGATGGCATCGTACAGTTTGGCCAGCAGTTCCTTGCCGCCGCCGTATTTGTGCCATGCCAGCACCATATTGGCGTCCATGCCGAAGGCCGGGCCCGACGAAAACAAAGCCAGGGCATTTTGCTTGCCGTAGTTGTAGCCCAGTACGCCGTGGCCGCCGTCCAGCGTTCCCTTGGAGACGGCATCCAGCAGGCCAAAGGCCGGTACAACCGCCCCGGCGGGCAGGACTTCGATTTTCAGATCTCCACCAGTCATATCGTTGATCTTCTTGGCGAAATCAAGAGCGAATTCGTGGAAGATGTCGACGGTGGGCCAAGTGCTTTGAAAGCGGAAGTTGATGGGACCTTGCGCGCGAGCGATGGCAGGAAAGCCCATCGTTGCTGCAGCCGCGGTGCCGGCTGCAGCACCGCTCAGGAACTTGCGCCGGGATGCGCCGTTCTGTTCTTGGGGCGCGGTGCTTTTTTTGATCCTGTTTCTCATGGGGTGTGTCTCCGAAGTGGCTGTAAGCGTTCGAGAGCAAACTGCAGCAATCTGGTGTTGTTTTCAGCTTTCTTTCAGTTTGCTTTCAGCTTTATATGCGATTCGAACGACAGCCGTACATAAGGAGTAACCACAATGATGATAGGGGTATACCCGTGGGCTGGCAGCCGTGGATACGTGCACTGCCAGTAGTGCTTGGCCCCCGCTATCGCGGCTTTTTGCATGCCCCTTGGGAGGGCGATCATTTCAAACAGGCAAAGAAAAACGCCTTCGCCGCATGCAGCGGCGAAGGCGTTATTTGCAAGCGCTAGGGCTTACAGACCTACGGAGTCAGCAATTTCCTTGAACTCTTCGATCTGGTCGAAGTTCATGTAGCGATAGATGTCTTCGCTATTGGCTTGCAGTACGCCCATGTCGGCCAGGTACTCTTCGCGGGTCGGGATGCGACCCAGACGCGAGCAGATGGCGGCCAGTTCAGCCGAACCCAGGAACACGTTGGTGTTCTTGCCCAGACGGTTGGGGAAGTTACGGGTACTGGTGGACATGACGGTGGCGCCTTCGCGAACCTGTGCCTGGTTACCCATGCACAGCGAACAACCGGGCATTTCCATACGAGCACCCGCCACGCCCAGAACGCCGTAGTGGCCTTCTTCGCTCAGCTGTTGCTGGTCCATCTTGGTCGGAGGAGCGACCCACAGACGGGTTGGAATGTCGCGCTTGCCTTCCAGCAGCTTGGAAGCGGCACGGAAGTGACCAATGTTGGTCATGCAGCTACCGATAAACACTTCGTCGATCACGGTGCCGGACACGTCGGACAGGGTTTTCACGTCGTCAGGGTCGTTCGGGCAAGCCACGATAGGCTCGTGGATTTCAGCCAGATCGATATCGATAACAGCCGCGTACTCAGCGTCTGCATCGGGTTCCAGCAGTTCTGGGTTGGCCAGCCAGGCTTCCATGCCCTTGATACGACGCGAGATGGTGCGCTCGTCTTCGTAGCCATTGGCAATCATCCACTTGAGCAGCGTGATGTTGCTGTTCAGGTATTCGATGATGGGCTCTTTGCTCAGACGCACGGTACATGCAGCGGCGGAGCGCTCGGCCGAAGCGTCGGACAGCTCGAAAGCCTGTTCGATCTTCAGGTTGGGCAGACCTTCGATTTCCAGAATGCGGCCGGAGAAGATGTTCTTCTTGCCGGCTTTTTCCACGGTCAGCAAACCTTGCTTGATGGCGTACAGAGGAATGGCGTTAACCAGGTCACGCAGAGTGACGCCGGGCTGCATTTCGCCCTTGAAGCGCACCAGTACGGATTCTGGCATGTCCAGAGGCATCACACCGGTAGCAGCGGCAAAGGCCACCAGACCGGAACCAGCGGGGAAGCTGATGCCGATAGGGAAACGGGTGTGCGAGTCGCCACCGGTACCCACGGTATCGGGCAACAACATGCGGTTCAGCCAGGAGTGGATGATACCGTCGCCTGGACGCAGGGAAACGCCACCGCGTGTGCTGATGAAAGCAGGCAGTTCGTGGTGAGTTTTAACGTCAACAGGTTTGGGGTAAGCAGCGGTGTGGCAGAAGGACTGCATCACCAGATCGGACGAGAAGCCCAGGCAAGCCAGGTCTTTCAGTTCGTCGCGAGTCATTGGGCCGGTGGTGTCCTGGCTGCCAACGGTGGTCATGCGTGGTTCGCAGTAGGTACCGGGACGCACGCCCTGGCCTTCAGGCAGACCGCAAGCACGGCCAACCATCTTCTGGGCCAGGGAGAAGCCTTTACCGGAATCGGCAGGGCTTTGTGGCAGGCGGAACAGCGTGGTTGGGGGCAGACCCAGTGCTTCGCGAGCACGGGTGGTCAGGCCACGGCCAATGATCAGGGGAATACGGCCACCGGCGCGCACTTCGTCAAACAGGACGTCGGACTTGACCTGGAATTCGGAGATCAGTTCGCCATTCTTGAAGGCCTTGCCTTCGTAGGGACGCAGTTCAACCACGTCGCCCATTTCCATTTTGGAAACGTCCAGCTCGATAGGCAAAGCGCCGGCATCTTCCATGGTGTTGTAGAAGATAGGAGCAATCTTGCTGCCTAGACACACGCCACCAAAGCGCTTGTTGGGAACGAAAGGAATGTCTTCGCCGGTGAACCACAACACGGAGTTGGTGGCCGATTTACGCGAAGAACCGGTACCGACCACATCGCCCACGTAGGCAACCAGGTGGCCCTTTTCTTTCAGGGATTCGATAAAGCTGACGGGACCTTTCTTGCCGGGCTCTTCAGGTTCGATACCTGGGCGTGGGTTCTTCAGCATGGCCAGAGCGTGCAGCGGAATGTCCGGGCGGCTCCAGGCGTCAGGGGCGGGGGACAGATCGTCCGTGTTGGTCTCGCCGGTGACTTTGAAAACGGTCACGGTCAGGCTTTCGGGTACTTCAGGACGGCTGGTGAACCACTCGCCGTCGGCCCAGCTTTGCAGCACTTCTTTTGCAAAGGCATTGCCCTTTTCGGCTTTTTCCTGAACGTCGTGGAAAGAGTCAAACATCAACAGGGTGTTTTTCAGGCCGTTGGCGGCGATCTGGCCCAGTTCGGGCGAATCCAGCAGGTCGATCAGCGGGCTGATGTTGTAGCCACCCAGCATGGTTCCCAGCAGCTCAGTGGCACGCTCGCGGCTGATCAAAGCACAGGTTTCTGTGCCCAGCGCGATAGCGGCCAGGTAGGAGGCTTTCACTTTGGCAGCATCGTCCACACCGGCGGGGACGCGGTGCGTCAGCAGGTCGACCAGAAATGCTTCCTCACCGGCAGGTGGGTTCTTGATGAGCTCGATCAGCTCGGCGGTCTGCTGAGCCGACAAAGGCAGCGGGGGAATGCCCAGAGCAGCGCGCTCGGCAACATGTTCGCGGTAAGAGTCCAGCATAGTGCGGGTGCCTATCGGTAAATGGTTGATATGAAAATGCAATAAATCGCGTGTTGCCCCAATTGTAATTTGAAGCGCGCAGCGAAGCAATGGTCTTATATCTTATATAAGACTTACGAGAAGCTGAATGTCGTTTGGCTCAGGCCAGCAAATCGGCGTATTCAGGGTGACGGCGGAAATAGACCACGGCATAGCTGCAAACAGGGCGTACTTTCCACTGTTGGTTTTTTGCCGTTTCCAATGCGAAGCGGGTCAGTTGCCCCGCAATGCCGCGGCCTTCCAGCTGGGGCGGCACGCGGGTGTGGGTGATGCTCATGACAGCATCGTCCAGTTCGTATTCGATAACACTGCGCAGGTTTTCAACGTCGCAGTAAAACAGACGTGCTTGCGGGTCGTGGTGGATCTCGGTAGTCATGGCAGGCTCCTTCAAGTGGGGTTGGAGTGCAGAGCGATCAGAATCCAAACAGCCAGCATGCTGATCATGCCCAGAAAGCAGCCGCCCCACAGTCCCATCAGGGGCCATTTGACGCCCATGGGAACGTCGTCGGGCTGTACGTGCTTGAGCAGACGATTGGCATTGCCAAACAGCGAGCTTTGGCGTTTGGGGAAATTCAGACGTAAAAAATAATCCAGCAGTACGCCTGCCTTCAGCGAAAAACTGAGTTTTTCCCAGGGGTACTGATCCAGATAAGGGTGACGCAACACCTGGTTGCTGCGGCGCAGATTGAAAAGCAGTAAATAAGCGCCGGAGACCAGACTGGTCAGGGCACAGGCAATCATCAGGGTGCCGGCCAGCGGCAGGGCGTAGCGTACAAATTCAGAGAGCATGGAAGTCACCAGCAAGACGGCCCCGCGTGCGCAATGCAGCGGGGCCGTGTGGGTTAGATCACAGGCAAATAATAGCCCAGGATCTGTGACTTATGGGCGCTGATCCAGAGGCACAAAGCTCTGGTTTTCAGGGCCAATGTAGTTGGCGGTAGGACGAATAATCTTGTTGTCCACGCGCTGCTCAATGACGTGAGCCGCCCAGCCAGCCGTACGCGCGATCACGAACAAAGGCGTGAACATGGCGGTAGGGACGCCCATGGTGTGGTAGGACACGGCCGAGAACCAGTCCAGGTTGGGGAACATTTTTTTCACTTCCCACATCACGCTTTCCAAACGCTCGGCAATGTCGAACATGCGGGTGTTGCCATCGGCCTCGGCCAGTTCCTTGGCCACCGATTTGATCACTTCGTTGCGTGGGTCGGAGATGGTGTAGACGGGGTGACCGAAGCCAATAATGACTTCCTTGTTTTCCACGCGCTTGCGAATGTCTTCTTCAGCCTGGTCGGGGTTCTCGTAGCGCTTCTGGATTTCAAAAGCCACTTCGTTGGCACCGCCGTGCTTGGGACCGCGCAGGGCGCCGATAGCGCCGGCAATGGCGGAGTAGAAGTCCGAACCCGTACCGGCGATAACGCGGCTGGTGAAGGTGGAGGCGTTGAACTCGTGCTCGGCGTACAGGTTCAGCGACACGTGCATGGCTTTTTCCCACTCGGCCGATGGCTTCTCGCCATGCAGCAAGTGCAGGAAATGCGCGCCGATGCTGTCATCGTCAGTCTGCACATCAATCATTTCGCCGTTGTGGCTGTAGTGGTACCAGTACAGCAGGGCCGAACCCAGGCAAGCCATCAGACGGTCGGCGATATCGCGTGCGTCGGGCAGGTTGTGGTCGTCTTTTTCGGGCAGCACGCAGCCCAGAACCGACACGGCAGTGCGCATCACGTCCATGGGGTGGCTGTGGGCAGGCAGGGTTTCCAGCGCGGTTTGCAGGGCCAGAGGCAGGCCGCGCAGACGCTTGAGCTTTTGCTTGTACGCGCGCAGTTCGTCGCGGTTGGGCAATTTGCCGTGAATCAGCAAATGAGCCACTTCTTCAAATTCGCAAGCCTGGGCCAGGTCCAAGATATCGTAGCCGCGGTAGTGCAGATCATTACCACTGCGACCGACCGTGCACAAGGCGGTATTGCCTGCAACAACGCCAGACAGGGCAACAGATTTCTTGGGCTTGAAGCCAGTGCTAGGGGTGTTCTCAGTACTGCTCATAAAGGTCTCCTGGTTGCTGGGCAGCCAGCACGAGGCTGGCTGCTGAATGGGGTTTTACCCGCGCGACGGCCCTGTCAACGGGCCGGGCGGGAGCCTGTGGTGGCTCAGGACTTCTTGTTTTTCTGGAACAGCTTGTCGAGGCTTTGCTCGTAAGCATGGTAGCCGATACGATCGTACAGTTCTTCACGAGTCTGCATCAAATCGATGACGTTTTTTTGATGTCCGTCACGACGGATCGCCTGGTAGACAGTTTCGGCGGCCTTGTTCATGGCGCGGAAGGCGGACAGGGGGTAGAGCACCATGGCCACATTGGCCGACGCCAGTTCTTCCACGGTGAACAGCGGGGTCTGACCGAACTCGGTAATGTTGGCCAGTACAGGCACATTCAGGGTTTCGGTAAAGCGACGGTAGGTGTCCAGGTCGTAGCAAGCTTCAGCAAAAATGCCGTCTGCACCCGCTTCCACGCAAGCCTGGGCACGTTCCAGAGCGGCGTCCACGCCTTCAACTGCAATTGCATCCGTACGAGCCATGATGAAGAATTCCGGGTCGGTACGCGCGTCGACAGCCGCTTTCACGCGGTCGGCCATTTCGCCAGTGCTGACGATTTCTTTACCGGGGCGGTGGCCGCAACGCTTGGCACCCACCTGGTCTTCAATGTGGCAAGCGGCGGCGCCGAACTTGATCAGGCTTTTGATGGTGCGGGCGATATTGAAGGCCGAGGCACCAAAGCCGGTATCAATGTCCACCATCAAAGGCAGGTCGCACACATCGGTGATGCGGCGAATGTCAGTCAGCACGTCGTCCAGCGTATTGATGCCCAGATCAGGCAAGCCCAGAGAGCCAGCCGCGACACCGCCACCCGACAAGTAAATGGCGCGGTAGCCGGCGCGTTGGGCCAGCAAAGCGTGGTTGGCGTTGATGGCGCCGATGATTTGCAAAGGCTGTTCTTCACGCAGGGCCTGGCGGAAACGGGCGCCTGCCGATGTCAGTTGGTTTTGGCTCATTTGGGGCTCCAGATCACAAAATAAAAAATGTCGTCAGCGTGATGCTGCGATGGGTTGGTTCTACTAAAGCAAATGCTGTGCCAAGTTCAGGTATGGAGAGGATGAAACGCCTGAAGCCAGCCAGTAAGGGGATTTCTCCCGTGGTTTGCCGTCGTCACTCCTTGCTGTGAATACTGCCTTTTCCTGTTTTGTGTTTCAATATTGAAACGTAATTTGAAACGGTGTCGCATTGGTGATGCCTGGGTGAAACCGTATGCCTTATCCTTCTTCCCCTCCTGCCCGTCTGCGTCTGGTGGCTTTCGGACTGCATGGACTGCGTTCTCTTCTGGAAGAACTGGTGCCGCAGTTCCGCGCCCAGGCCGAAATACTGATCGTGGACAAAGCCTATGGCGAGGCCGTAGAAGCCGTGCAGGTGTTGCGACAAACAGGTGAAATTGACGTGCTGGTGTCTGCCGGTTCCAACGGCAGTTATTTGCGCGAACATCTGGACCTGCCGGTGGTACTGGTACATCCCGGTGGCTTTGACATTATGGGCAGTCTGGCCTCGGCACAGGCCGAGCGTAAGGCCGTGGTGACTTACGGCGAAATGCCGCTGGAACTGATGGAGTTTGTGCAGCGCTTTGATCTGCCTGTGGAGCTACGCAGCTATCGCAGCGAGGCTGATGCACGTAGCTGTGTTCAGGATTTGAAAGAGCTGGGCGTGGAGTGGGTGCTGGCACCCGGTCTGGTGGTGGACTTGGCGCGCGAGAACCAGATGGAAGGCGTGCTGCTGTATTCACAAGGGGCAGTGCGACAGGCCCTGGAATCGGCTATCGAACTGGCCCGTGTTGCTCGCGCCGAAGCAGCCCGTCGGGATCGCTTGAATACGATTCTGGCGCAGTTGCGTGACGGTGTGGTGTCAGTGGACAGGGACGAACGCATTGAAACCGTGAACCCGGCGATGGAAGCCTGGTTGGGCCAACCGGCCCAAGCCATGATTGGCCGTCGCTTGGGTTCCTTGTATCCCGAGCTGGATCTGGCCGGCACGCTGCGCAGTCTGGACGTGCAGTTGGATACGGTGCAACAAGTGGGTGGCCGTACCGCGATTGTCACCCGCATGCCGATTCTGGAGCAGGGGCGCTTGAGCGGGGCGGTGTTGCTCTGCCAGGACCCGGCCGCGATTCAACGACTGGACCGCAGCTTGCGTTCCCGCAGTCAGCAAGCGGTATCGCGTCATGCCCGGTACGAGCTGTCTGATCTGGTGGGACAGAGCTCGCCCATGCGCAAGCTGCGTGCTCAGGCTCAGGCTTGTGCGCAAAGCACAGCGACGACCTTGATCATTGGTGAAAGCGGTACGGGTAAGGAGTTGCTGGCCCAAGGCATTCACAGCGCCAGCGCCAGACGCGCGCAACCCTTTGTGGCCGTGAACTGCGCGGCTTTCCCTGACAGCCTGTTGGAAAGCGAACTGTTCGGTTATGTGGAAGGCGCCTTCACAGGCTCCAGCCGGGGCGGCAAAGTAGGGCTGGTGGAAGCGGCTCACACCGGCACCTTGTTTCTGGACGAGATCGGGGAAATGCCCTTGCCACTGCAAACCCGTTTGCTACGGGTGCTGCAAGAAAAAGAAGTCCTGCGTATCGGGGCGATTGAGCCAACGCCAGTCGATGTGCGCGTGATTGCGGCCACTCACCGCGATCTGGCCGCGCAGGTTAAAGAAGGTGTGTTCCGTCAGGACCTGTTTTATCGCCTGAATATTCTGGTGCTGCGCTTGCCGCCTTTGCGTTTGCGCACACAGGATTTGCCAGAACTGGTGGAGCATCTCCTGGCAAAAGTGGCTCAACGTCTGGGTGGGGCTGTAACGCTCAACCCGGATTGGCTGACCGAGCTGCTGGAACTGGGCCGTCACTACACCTGGCCCGGCAATATCCGTGAGTTGGAAAACCTGATCGAACGCTTGATGGTCCTGGGCACAGTGCAAGGCGATCAGGCTGTGGTACTGGAAGATATTGCGCCGGAGCTGCGGGCAGTGGTGGCAGAGCCCGCTATGCCTGCGCTGCGTGATCAGCAAGAGCGCAGCGAGCAGGAGCATCTGGCCAAGGTGCTGGAAGAGTGTGGCGGTAACCGTGCTCTTGCAGCCCAGCAACTGGGGATCAGCCGCAGTACGTTGTGGCGGAAGTTGCGTAAAGGTTGATGGGCTCGTCAATACTCCTTGGGGCTCAAGCAAAGCCCATACGTCGCCGTTTCCTTCAAGGCTGGTTTTAGTGCCGACTGATTCTGCTTAACGCTATCAAAAGCAGGCTGACCAGCAAGGAGGCCACCAGGTTGTACGTCAGCCCCATGCCAAAGGCAGAAACATAGTGCTCAGCCTGGCTCAGGGCGGCGCTGCCTGCGTTTCGTCCGGCATTAAACAGGAAGCCGACCACGGCAACCCCGAGAGCGGCACCAATTTGCTGAATGCTGGAGATCACACCCGAGGCCATGCCAGCTTGAGTCTCGTCGATAAAGCCTAGTATCAGATTCAGTAAGGGCGTCATGATCAGGCCTTGGCTGGCCCCCAGGAAAATCAAGGCAGGAATCAGGTGGGCGGGCTCCAGTTGTGGGCCTGCCCAAGCCACTTGGCCGATTAGCCAGGCAAAGGAGAGGGCGTAGCCTATTGCTCCCGTTGTAATAGCCTGGGTGCCGTAGCGGGTGACAAGACGTGGCGCGTAGAGAGAGGCGGCAATAAACCCCACGCTGGCGGGGGCAAAAATACTACCTGCGTGGAAAGGACTTAAGCCAAAGCCGCTTTGCAGCAACAGGGCAAAACAGAGAAAGAAAGAGCTGGCGGTGGAGTACACCAGCAAGACCAGCAGGGCGCCCAGAGCAAAGCGGGGTTGCGCCAGCAGTTGCATATCGACCAAGGGCAAATATCCGATGCGTCGCCGTCTTTGCTGGTGCCGATAAAAAACAAACAGCAAGACAAGAGAGGCGGCCAGACTCGTCAGGCTGGCAAGGGGCCAGCCATGCTCCGAGCTTTGGATGATAGGGATCAGTAACAGGCTGAGGCTCAGACTGATCAGAATGACGCCTGTGCCGTCCAGTCCCTGGTTTTGAGGGCCTCGGGTTTCAGGGATGTAGCGCGCTGCCGCAATCGCCAGTAGACCAATCGGGATATTAATCAGAAAGATGTTGCGCCAGCCCAGGTCAAACAGATCGGCGTGAATCAGCCAGCCTCCCAGGACCTGTCCGGCAATAGCGGCCAGCCCTAGCGTCATGCCCAGCAGGCCGAAGGCGCGACGGCTGTTATCGCCGTCAAAGTTCACCCGAATGGAGGCATAGACCTGGGGGAAGAGCAGGGCGGCAGCCAGGCCCTGCAATACCCTGGCAATAATCAGAAAAAAAGCATTGGGCGCCAGACCGCATAGGGCAGAGGCGAGCGTAAAGCCTGCCATGCCGATGATAAAGAGCTTGCGTCGGCCAAATAAATCGCCCAGCCGTCCTCCTGTAATCAGCAGTACGCCAAAAGCCAGTTCGTAGCCCGCCACGATAAAGCCGATCTGACTAAAGCTGGCGCCAAGTTGGCTCTGAATATTGGGAATAGCGACATTGACGACGAACAGGTCAAAAATGGTGACGAAACCCGCCAGAAGTAGCACGGACAGGCCCAGCCAGGGCGGGGTGTTTGTGGAGGCTGCGTGAGTGTTTGGGGAATGCGGCTTGGAGTTCATGATGCTTGTTTGAGGTAGAAACCCGTGTATTCTTGAACTCTTTTTAAGCAATTACAATTTAACTGTTTATGCTATTACTTAAAGCAATGGGGTCTTGAATCATGAGAACGCTGGAACGAACGCGACCGGATCTGGCAGCCTTCTTGCGTGCATGCCGTGAACGCCTCTTGCCGGAGGAGGTGGGTTTGCCCAGTGGTGGGCGTCGTCGTACGCCGGGGCTGCGCCGTGAGGAAGTGGCCGCTTTGGCAGGAGTGGGGCTGACCTGGTACACCTGGTTGGAGCAAGGGCGTGATATTGGGGTGTCGGCCAGTTTTCTGGACAATTTGGCGCGGGTTCTGAAACTGGATGCGGCCGAACGTAGGCACTTGTTTTTGCTGGCGCATGAGCGCCTGCCTGCCGAGCCAGGAATTACCTGGTGCGTCTTGCCGCCGTTGGTGCGACGCTTGATGCACGACTTGCCTCATCCGGCTTTTGTCTTGAATTTACGTTGGGATGTTCTGGGCTTTAATGCCTTGGCGGATGATTTGCTGGACTTGGGGGTGTATCCCGAGGGGCAGCGCAATCTTCTATGGCAGATGTTTACGAATCCCGCTTTGCACACACGCTTCGTGCCCTGGGAATCGCAGGCGCTGGAGATGTTGTCCAGTTTTCGTCGCGACTTTGCTCGGGCCACAGACGGTACGGACATTCATGAACTGGCCAATGAGCTCAAACGCGTATCACCGGAGTTCAAACTGTGGTGGGAGCAACATGATGTACATCCGCCTTGCGGTGCGCTACGCACATTGCTTGTAGATGGAGAGTTGCGCGAGTTTGAGCAGACCTCGCTCATCATTGATGAGAGTCGGCATTTGCGTATGGTGGTGTATGTGCCGCCTTTGCAGCAAGGTCAAGGCGATGGGGGCAGTTCACGCTAGTATTGTGCAGAGCTTGTAGAACGCAAGTGAGTGCTCAGTACTGCCGTGATGTTAATAGCAAGATCCTGGTTTTACGTGTTGAGTTCCAGCATTCAGCAACACGCATTAAGCATTGAGCAGCAGACGTTAGAGATCAAACGTCAGGTCTCACCCATCAGGCGGTAGGCACCAGGCAAAAAAAATCCCCGCCGATCAGGCGGGGATTGCAGACACTGGCGGCTTAATTAGCCCAGCAGGTCCTTCACACCGTCGCGCTCTTCCAGCAGCTCGTTCAGGGTGTGGTCCATGCGCTCACGCGAGAAGGCGTCGATTTCCAGGCCTTCAACACGCTTGTACTCACCGTTTTCGGTGGTCACAGGCACGCCGTAGATGATGCCTTCAGGAATGCCGTAGGAGCCGTCCGAAGGAACACCCATGGTGACCCATTTGCCATTGGAACCCAGGACCCAGTCACGCACGTGGTCGATGGCCGCGTTGGCAGCCGAAGCTGCCGAGGACAGGCCACGGGCTTCGATGATGGCGGCGCCACGTTTGCCCACGGTGGGGATGAAGGTTTCGCGGTTCCAGGCCTGATCGTTGATGATCGCGTCGATCTTCTCGCCGTTCACGGTAGCGAAGCGGGTGTCAGGGTACATGGTGGGCGAGTGGTTGCCCCAAACAATCAGGTTCTCGATGTCAGCAACAGCCTTGCCGGACTTGGTGGCCAACTGCGACAGGGCGCGGTTGTGGTCCAGACGCAGCATGGCGGTGAAGTTCTTTGCTGGCAGATCAGGAGCGGACTTCATGGCAATGTAGGCGTTGGTGTTGGCAGGGTTGCCGACCACCAGCACTTTCACGTCACGGCTGGCCACTTTGTTCAGGGCACGGCCTTGTGCAGTGAAGATCTGGGCGTTGAAGGCCAGCAGATCTTTACGTTCCATGCCTGGGCCGCGAGGACGGGCACCGACCAGCAGGGCGATATCAACATCCTTGAATGCGGTTTCAGGGTCGCTGTGGGCGGACATGCCTTGCAGCAGCGGGAAGGCGCAGTCGTCCAGTTCCATCATGACGCCTTTCAGGGCCTTTTGGGCTTTCTCGTCGGCGAGTTCCAGCAACTGCAGGATTACAGGCTGGTCTTTGCCCAGCATTTCGCCAGAAGCGATGCGAAACAGCAGGGCGTAGCCAATCTGGCCAGCAGCGCCGGTAACGGCGACGCGCATTGCGGGTTTGGACATGAGAGTAAGACTCCGTTTTTGGGTTTGAAGACGGTGACGAAAAACACAGTTTAAATCTTTTGCAGACCGGGCGGCTGGCGTGGAAAACGGTTTTTCGCAAGAGGAAAAGCCTCTTTTTTCACTGCGCAGACTAGACCAAAACGATAGCGCCGTCAAACGTCTTATATCTTATATAAGACATAAGAGCGTTAGACATTCGGGGCCGGTCATGCGAAAATTAGTGCACTGTCTATTTTATGAACAAATGCGCGCCGCAGGCTGTATAGATCGCGCATTTTTTATGAGCCCCATGTCTGATAACGTGCCGCCGCTACGCACCCAGGAAATCGAAAAATCCGCTCCTAGCGCGGCCTATAGCCCTCTGTATCAACAGATCAAGGCTTTGTTGCTGCAGGGGCTGGATCGTGGCGAGTGGAAACCTGGCGAGGCCATCCCCAGTGAACTGGAACTGGCCGCCCGTTTTCAGGTCAGCCAGGGCACGGTGCGCAAAGCCATTGATGAGCTGGCCGCCGACAACCTCCTGATTCGTCGCCAGGGCAAAGGCACCTTTGTGGCCACCCATCACGAGGCTCGTGTGCGCTTTCGTTTTTTGCGCCTGGCCCCGGACGATGGCAAGCCCGTTGCTTCCCAAAGCCGTATCCTGGATGTGCGCCGCATGAAAGCGCCAACGGATGTTGCCGTACTGCTGGACTTGCGCACTTCCGACATGGTGGTGAATCTGCGCCGGGTTCTGTCTTTTGATCAGGTCCCGACCATTTATGACGATATCTGGTTGCCCGGCTCCGTCTTCAAGGGTCTGACCCTGGAAGCCGTCGAGCAAAACAAGGGCCCGATGTACGCCTGGTTCGAGAGCAAGTTTGGCGTGAGCATGGTGCGCGCCGATGAAAAGATCGGTGCTGTCAGCGCCACTGACGAGGCCGCCTCGGTCTTGCAGGTGGAAGCTGGTTCGCCGCTCCTGCACGTGGAACGCGTGTCCTATACCTATGGTGACCGACCGATGGAGTTGCGCCGGGGCTTGTACCTGACTGAGCGCTTCCATTACCGAAACACGCTCAGCTAGTGCGGCGGCATACGGTATTTGATACTGCACCGTAGTGTCAAATAGGTGAAAATACCAAGGTTAAAAATTTTATGACTTTTTTTTATCTACTTCGAGGCCATCATGTCTGATACCGCACCCAAGCAGCGTCCGCAGTATCGCAATATCAGCGTGCCGCAGATATTGAGCTACCGCTTGCCCCTGGCTGCAAAATCGTCGATTTTGCATCGTGTCAGTGGTGCATTGCTGTTTCTTTGCCTGCCGCTCGTTCTATTGCCACTGTTCTCTTTGAGCGTCAGCTCTCCAGAGTCCTTCGAGACCTTGCGCAGCTACGTCGACAACCCTGTCTGTAAGCTGATCCTTCTGGTCCTGATCTGGGGCTACCTGCACCACTTCTGTGCCGGTATCCGCTATCTGGCACTGGACCTGCACCTGGGTAACGACAAAGAGTCCGCCAAGAAGTCGGCCGGTATGGTGTTCGGGGTCAGCCTGGCGCTGACCGTTGTGTTTGGTTTGAAACTGTTTGGGGTGTGGTAATGGCAAATCGTGAGCGCATTGGCGCAAACCGCCTGGTAGTGGGTGCCCACTACGGTACCTTGGACTTTCTGGCACAGCGTGTCACCGCAGTCATCATGGCCATCTACACCTTGGTCATCATCGGCGGCATCCTGTTTAGCAGTGAACTGAATTTCGAGACCTGGCGCGGCCTGTTCTCGTTCACGGTCGGCTCCCTGCCTTTGGGTCAGTTGCTGGCAACCTTGTTCTTCCTGTCTTTGTCCTGGCACGCCTGGATTGGTGTGCGTGACATCTGGATGGACTACGTCAAGCCCGCTGGTCTGCGCTTGTTCCTGCAAGTGTTGACCTTGCTGTGGCTGGTCGCCAGTGTCGTCTTTTTTGCAAAAATTATCTGGAGTCTCTAAACCGTGGCTTCCATCACAAAATCTTTGCCCCGCCGTCAGTTTGACGTAGTGGTGGTCGGTGCCGGTGGCGCCGGTATGCGTTGTTCCCTGCAATTGGCTCAGGCCGGCTTGTCCGTTGCCGTGCTCAGCAAGGTGTTCCCAACCCGCTCCCACACTGTGGCGGCTCAAGGTGGCGTCAGTGCCTCCCTGGGCAACATGAGCGAGGATCACTGGTACTGGCACATGTACGACACCGTTAAAGGTTCGGACTGGCTGGGCGACCAGGACGCCATCGAATTCATGTGCCGTGAAGCTCCACACGCTGTGTACGAGCTTGAGCACTTCGGTATGCCGTTTGACCGTAACCAGGACGGCACGATTTACCAGCGTCCATTTGGTGGTCACACCGCCAACTTCGGTGAAAAACCTGTTCAACGTGCCTGTGCTGCTGCTGACCGTACTGGTCACGCCATGCTGCACACCCTGTACCAGCGTAACGTAGCTGCCCGTACCCAGTTCTTCGTGGAATGGATGGCTCTGGATCTGCTGCGTAACGAAGCTGGCGACGTTCTGGGCGTAACCGCTCTGGAAATGGAAACCGGCGAAATCTACGTTCTGGAAGGCAAGCGCGTGGTGCTGGCTACCGGTGGTGCTGGCCGTATCTGGGCTGCTTCCACCAACGCCTTCATCAACACCGGTGACGGCCTGGGTATGGCTGCGCGTGCCGGTCTGCCTTTGCAAGACATGGAATTCTGGCAATTCCACCCCACTGGCGTTGCCGGTGCTGGCGTGCTGATTACCGAAGGCGTGCGCGGTGAAGGCGGTATCTTGCTCAATAAAGACGGCGAGCGCTTCATGGAGCGTTACGCTCCCACCCTGAAAGACTTGGCCCCACGTGACTTCGTGTCCCGTTCCATGGACCAGGAAATCAAGGAAGGACGCGGTTGTGGCGATGGCAGCTACGTGGTTCTGAAACTGGATCACCTGGGCGCTGACGTCATCAAGAAACGTCTGCCCTCGATTCGCGAAATCGCGATCAAGTTCGGTAACGTGGACCCGATCAAAGACCCAATCCCTGTGGTTCCAACCATCCACTACCAGATGGGCGGTATCCCCACGAACTACTACGGTCAGGTTGTGACCCAAACGCCAACGGGCGAGAACAAGATCGTCAACGGTCTGTACGCCATCGGTGAATGTGCCGCTACCTCTGTGCACGGTGCCAACCGTCTGGGTACGAACTCCCTGCTGGACCTGATCGTGTTCGGTCGCGCTGCAGGCAACCACATTGTGGATTCGCACCCCGAGAAAACGCACTCTCACCAGGAAATCAACGAGTCCTCCATCGAGTACTCGCTGGACCGCGTCAACCGTCTGGAATCCCGCACATCGGGCGAAAAGGCACAGGACGTGGGCAACAAGATTCGTGTGGCCATGCAGGCTCACTGCGGTGTGTTCCGTACCCTGGATCTGCTGCACAAGGGTGTCGACCAGATCGAATCCCTGGTTCCCGAAGTCAAGGACATTTACTTCAAAGACAAGTCCAAAGTGTTCAATACCGCCCGTATTGAAGCTCTGGAAGTGGCCAACATGATCGAAGTGGCTCGCGCCACCACGAAGTCGGCCGCCAATCGTACTGAAAGTCGCGGTGCTCATGCCCTGAACGACCACCCAGAACGTGACGACGAAAACTGGCTGCGTCACACCTTGTGGTTCTCGGAAGGCAGCCGTCTGGAGTACAAGCCTGTCCAGATGAAGCCTCTGACAGCCGAAACGATTCCGCCCAAGGCCCGGACTTTCTAAGCAGGATACAGACATGAGTCAAAAACGTAAGGTCAAATTTGAAATCTACCGCTACGATCCTGACAAGGACGAGCGTCCCTACATGCAAAAGATCGAAGTCGAGTTGGAACCTACCGACAAGATGCTGCTCGATGCGATCCTGCGCATTAAAAATGACATGGACGACAGCCTGGCGCTGCGTCGCTCCTGCCGTGAAGGTGTGTGCGGTTCCGATGCCATGAACATCAATGGCAAGAACGGGCTGGCCTGCACCACCAACATGCGCGACTTGAAAGAGCCTGTGGTTCTGCGCCCACTGCCAGGTCTGCCGGTTATCCGTGACCTGATCGTGGACATGACCCACTTCTTCGATCAGTACCATTCGGTCAAGCCGTTCCTGATCAACGATGCTCCTCCTCCAGAGAAAGAGCGTTTGCAAACGCCTGAAGCCCGTGAGGAGCTCGATGGTCTGTACGAGTGCATTCTGTGCGCCTGCTGCTCGACCTCTTGCCCATCGTTCTGGTGGAACCCCGACAAGTTCGTCGGTCCTGCTGGTTTGTTGCAAGCCTATCGTTTCATTGCCGACTCGCGTGACGAAGCAACGGGCGAGCGTCTGGACAATCTGGAAGATCCATACCGCTTGTTCCGCTGCCACACGATCATGAATTGCACGGACGTCTGTCCAAAAGGACTGAACCCGTCGCATGCCATCGGCAAGATCAAAGAAATGCTGGTGCGTCGCAGTATCTAAAAAGGTGGGTATGTACCGATGAGAACATTGACGGAATTGGAGCGTGCGCGCCTGCGCTGGCGTGCGCGCCGGGGCTTGCTTGAAAACGACTTGATGATCACCCGTTTTCTGGATCAATACGAAAACGAGCTGACTGATCAGGACGTCTCGGCCCTGACCCGCTTGTTCGAAATGGACGATACAGTTTTGCTGGATGTCCTTCTGGCTCGCTCCGAGCCAGAAGGGCAGTACGCCACACCGGACATTCAGCGACTAGTAGACATTATGCGAAAGCTATAACCATTGAGGAAAAAAGTGATGGAATTGTCAGATAAAAAAGCCACGCTATCCTTCTCCGACGGTAGCCCTTCGGTTGAGTTCCCTGTACACAAGGGCACCGTAGGTCCGGACGTGATCGATATCCGTAAGCTCTACGGTCAGACAGGTATGTTTACCTATGATCCAGGCTTTATGGCAACGGCGGCTTGCGAATCCGGTATCACCTACATTGACGGCGACAAGGGCCAGTTGATGTACCGTGGTTACCCGATCGACCAGTTGGCACAAAAGTGCGATTTCATGGATGTGTGCTACCTGATCCTGAACGGCGAGTTGCCCAACGCAGATCAGAAGCAGGAATTTGATTCCCTGGTCACGAACCACACCATGGTTCAGGAGCAGATGCAGCACTTCCTGCGCGGCTTCCGTCCGGACGCTCACCCCATGGCAATACTGACTGGCCTGGTCGGTGCCCTGTCGGCGTTCTACCATGATTCCACGGACATCACGAATCCTCATCACCGTCATGTGTCGGCTATCCGCTTGATCGCCAAGCTGCCTACTCTGGTTGCGATGGCGTACAAGTATTCTTTGGGACAGCCCTTCATCTATCCCAAGAATGATTTGTCCTACACCGGCAACTTCTTGCGCATGATGTTCGCTACCCCTTGCGAAGACTACAAGGTCAACGAAGTGGTTGAGCGCGCTCTGGACCGTATCTTCATCCTGCATGCAGATCACGAACAAAACGCCTCGACTTCCACCGTGCGTCTGTGCGGTTCGTCCGGCACCAATCCTTTCGCTGCTATTGCTGCGGGTGTTGCTTGCTTGTGGGGTCCTGCCCACGGTGGTGCAAACGAAGCGTGCCTGAACATGCTCGAAGAGTTGCAAGCCAACGGCGGCATCGACAAGGTTGGCGAGTTCATGGAGAAGGTCAAGGACAAGAACTCGGGCGTGCGCCTGATGGGCTTTGGTCACCGTGTCTACAAGAACTACGACCCACGCGCCAAGCTGATGCAAGAGACTTGCAAGGAAGTTCTGGAAGCCCTGGGCCTGGAGAACGATCCTCTGTTCAAGCTGGCCATGGAACTGGAGCGCATTGCTCTGGAAGATCCATACTTCGTCGAACGCAAGCTGTACCCCAACGTAGACTTCTACTCGGGTATCGTTCAGCGCGCTATTGGTATCCCAACCTCCTTGTTCACCGCTATCTTCGCCCTGGCTCGTACCGTGGGCTGGATTGCTCAGTGGAACGAAATGTTGTCCGATCCAGATTACAAGATCGGCCGTCCACGTCAGTTGTACGTGGGCCCAACTCAGCGCGACGTACCTGATCAGCGTTAATCACTGTGGGCTCAGAGACCTGGATCAAGCCAGGTGTCATTAGCCTCTGCGCTGACTGAGCCCCTGGTTTTACGCAAGTGCACCAATTTGTGGTGCACTTTTTTTTCGCCTGCTGTTTTGCTTATTGCGCCACGCGATCGTGACGAAACGCATCCGGCACTGGCGGGGTTCAGGGTTGCAGAAGCTGGTGGTTGAAACGGGAGAGCCGCTGCTCGCGCGCATTGTTTTCTTCGGACTGGCGGACTTTAGCCTGTACATGATCCAGATGCTTGTTGATCTGCTCACGGGCCAGGTCGGCATTGCCTTCCAAAATGGCGTTCATCACGGCTTCGTGCTGCTGGGTCAGGACCTCTACCTCGCGCGCATTGTCGAACTCAAACATGGCACGGCGGTTTTCCTTGACGGTGGAGAACACCAGTTGGAACAAGCCATTCATGATTTGCAAAAGCACCACGTTGTGGGATGCCTGGGCAATGGCCAGGTGAAATTGAGCATCAGCGCGGGCCGATAGTTCGGCATCCTGATTCTTTTGATGTTCAACCATGATGTCAAAGCATTGCCTGATTCTTTTTTTGTCCGCCTCCGTGGCTCGTATCGCGGCGTGCCATACCGTACTGGCCTCCAGCGCCCGCCGCGCCTCCAGCACATCGTAGCGATACAAGGGGTCCTGGCTCAGGAGCTGCTCCAAAGGGGCGATGGCCTGGGCAGGCCAGTTGATCAGGTCGCTTTTCTGCACGAAAGTGCCGCCGCCTTGGCGGGTAAATAACACTCCCTGTGAACTTAGCGTACGCAGCGCTTCCCGTATCGGTACGCGTGACACTTCCAGTTGCTCGGCTAATTGACGCTCGGAGGGGATCCGGTCACCAGGTTGCAGTTTCTCTTCCTGGATGAGCTGGATAATTTTTTCAGTGATCTGGTCGGAGAGACGCGTTTTAGGGTTCGTAGTCATGAATCGGTTTGAAGTGGTAAGACCAATTTGTGTTTTTAGTGTGAGTATAGGGGTGAAAATGATTAAAAAGATCAGGGTTTATGCCGGTAATTAAAAAGTGGTAATACCTCTATCATTCTCCAAGCTAGAACAAGAGGGGGAGGGCTGCTCGAAATCGAGACCGGCACCACGGTTTTGAGCTCTGGGCTGGCAGCTCCTCTTTCCATAAAACGTGCTACCGACACGAAGGAGATCTGGAGATGAGTCTTTTATACACCTTGATGGCCCTGGCGCCATTGTTGGTTGTGTTTTTGTTGATGGTTGTGCTGGGGCGTTCGGCAAAGCTGTCCATGGGCGCAGCCTATATTGTGACAGCCTTGCTGGCTTTGTTCGTGTGGGGCAGTCAGGCCGAGGTTATTGCCGCAGCGACGGTCAACGGGGTGGTGACTGCCCTGACCTTGCTGTTCATTGTCTTTGGGGCCGTACTGCTGTTGAACACGCTCAAGGTGGGCGGCGCGCTGGCAGCCATTCGCCAGGGCTTTATGGATGTGTCCCCTGATCGTCGCATACAGGTCATTATTGTGGCCTGGCTGTTCGGCTCACTGATCGAGGGCTCATCGGGTTTTGGTACACCGTCTGCGGTCGGTGCGCCTTTGTTGCTGGCATTGGGTTTTCCGGCAATGGCGGCCGTGATGTCGGTACTGGTTATCCAGTCCACCCCGGTTTCGTTTGGTGCTGTCGGTACCCCCATGCTGGTCGGTGTGCGCTCGGGCGTCGATAACAAGGCCGATGTCGCGGCGACTATCGCTCCTATGCAGCCTCTGGAGTATTTGCAGCAGATTGTCGAAAACGTAGCCTTGATTCATGCCTTGACGGGCTTTGTGATTCCTTTGCTGCTGTGTGGCTTGCTGACGCGCTTTTTTGGCGAGCGCCGATCCTTCGTGGAGGGTTTGGGCGCCTGGAAGTTTGCCCTGTTTGCGGGTCTGGCTTTCACCGTTCCTTATTACTTGATCGCGGTGGTCTTAGGGCCGGAGTTTCCATCCATGGTGGGCGCAATGGTGGGCCTGGTGATTGTGGTGACGGCGGCACGCAAAGGCTGGTTTGCGCCCTCCAAGACCTTTGACTTCCCTGATCGCAGTCAGTGGCCTTCTCAGTGGCTGGGTACAGTTGCCATGGACAATGTGGAAACCAAGCAGAGCTTTTCCGTATTGCGAGCCTTTTCGCCCTACGTGCTCGTTGTGCTGCTGCTGATCTTGACCCGTACTGTTCCCGCCGTGAAAGCCTGGTTGACAGGTCCCTCTGCCACGATCAAGGTTGAAGCCTTGTTTGGTACCGGTATTTCCACCTCGGCGCAGCTGTTGTTTTCACCGGGCGCTATCCTGATTCTGGTATCCCTGGCATGTATCGCCATCTTCCGCATGAATGGCCAGCAGTACATGCAAGGGGTCAAGCAGTCGCTGAGCACCATGGGCAGTGCTGCTCCTGCCTTGTTGCTGGCTGTGCCTATGGTGCAGGTGTTCATCAACTCGGCCGCCGCAGATGGCTCAATAGCCAGCATGCCTTTGGTTCTGGCTCAAGGCGCGGCTGCTGCAGCTGGACAGGCGTGGCCGACCATTTCACCCTGGGTAGGCAGCCTGGGGGCCTTTATCGCTGGCTCCAACACGGTCAGCAACATGATGTTCTCGTACTTCCAATTCTCGACTGCTCAGCAAATTGGTTTGAGTGTGGATCAGTCCGCCATTGTGGTGGCTCTGCAGGCCGTCGGTGGGGCAGCTGGCAACATGATCTGCGTGCATAATGTGGTTGCTGCAGGTGCCGTGGTAGGCATGTTGGGACGGGAAGGGGAGATTGTGCGCAAGACCTTGATTCCCATGGTTTATTACGTGATACAGGCTGGCTTGATCGGGCAGGCCTTGATTACGGGTGCAGTAGGGTGGTGGCTGGCAGCGGCAATCTTCCTGGTGGTCGCAATCGGTGGCTTGAGTCTGTCTCGGGGCCGCCCAATGGCTCCGGCGATGGCTTGATGGGAGCCCTTGTCGTACAGAACTGAATCTGGATCAGGGATAAAAAAAACCGGATGCCGCTTTTACGCTGCATCCGGTTTTTATTCAGCTAAACAGGATTAGCTGTTTTGCTGAGCCTCTTGCTGAGCATCCACAACAGCCAGGGCTGTCATGTTGATGATGCGACGCACAGTGGCGCTGGTGGTCAGGATGTGGATGGGGCGAGCCGCACCCAGCAGGATGGGGCCCATGGCCACACCGTTGCTGCCTGTCATCTTCAGCATGTTGTACGTGATGTTGCCGGCGTCCAGGTTTGGAGTGATCAGCAGATTGGCCGAACCGCGCAGCGTGCTGTCGGGGAAGGCTTTCAGGCGGATCTTCTCGGACAGGGCGGAGTCAGCGTGCATTTCGCCGTCCACTTCCAGGTCGGGAGCGCGTTCTGCCAGGATCTGACGAGCCTTGGCCATCTTGCGCGAGGACTCGGTCTGGCGGCTGCCAAAGTTCGAGTGCGACAAGAGAGCAACGCGAGGCACCACGCCAAAACGGCGGACTTCCTCGGCGGCCTGGATCGTCATGTCGGCGATCTGTTCGGCTGTGGGGTTCTCGTTCACGTGGGTATCGCACACAAACAGAGTTTGTGTAGGCAGCATCAGCACGTTCATGGCGGCGAAGGTTTGAGCTTCCTTTTTCAGACCAATGACTTGCTCAACGTAGTTCAGCTGGCTGTCGTAGTTGCTGGCGACACCGCAGATCATGCCATCTGCATCACCGCGTTGCAGCAGCATCACGCCAATCAGCGAGTTGTGCTTGCGTATCATGGCTTTGGCGATGTCTGGAGTGACGCCTTCACGTGCCTTGAGCTTGTAGTAGGCGGTCCAGGTTTCGGTGAAGCGGTCATCGTCTTCAGGATCAACGATTTGCACGTTCTTGCCGGCTTCCAGACGCAGGCCCGCTTTCTTGACGCGCATGTCGATCACGCTGGGGCGACCCACCAGAATAGGTTGGGCCAGCTTTTCGTCCACCACGGTTTGCACGGCACGCAATACACGCTCGTCTTCGCCGTCAGCGTAAATGATGCGCTTGGGCGCAGCCTTGGCCTGCATGTACAACGGACGCATCAGCGGGCCGGTGTGGTAGGTCATGGCGATCAGTTTCTGACGGTAGGCGTCCATGTCTTCGATGGGACGGGCGGCAACGCCGGAGTCCATCGCAGCCTGGGCCACGGCAGGGGCAATCTGAACAATCAGACGGGAATCAAACGGTTTGGGGATGATGTACTCAGGACCAAAACGCAGGTCTTCGCCGCCGTAAGCGGTGGCCATATCGTCGCTTTGCTCGACCTGGGCCAGCTCGGCAATGGCTTTCACGCAAGCCAGCTTCATGTCTTCGTTGATCACGCTGGCACCAACGTCCAGGGCGCCACGGAAAATGAAGGGGAAGCACAGCACGTTGTTGACCTGGTTCGGGTAGTCCGAACGGCCAGTGGCGATGATGCAGTCGGGGCGGGCAGCCTTGGCCACTTCAGGGCGGATTTCAGGCTCGGGGTTGGCCAGGGCCAGAATCAGAGGCTTGTCGGCCATGGTCTTGACCATGTCGGCAGACAGCACGCCAGGAGCCGAGCAACCCAGGAACACGTCAGCGCCGACCATGGCATCAGCCAGTGTACGGGCGTCGGTTTCCTGAGCGTAGCGAGCCTTGTTGGGCTCCATGTTCTCGTCGCGACCTTTCCAGATGATGCCGCGCGAGTCGGCTACAAAAATGTTGCTCAGCTTCACGCCCAGGGCCACCAGCAAGTCCAGGCAGGCAATGGCAGCAGCGCCAGCGCCCGAGCAAACCAGCTTGATGTCGGCGATGTTCTTGTTGACGACTTTCAGGCCGTTCAGAACCGCCGAGGACGAGATGATGGCGGTACCGTGCTGGTCATCGTGGAACACGGGAATGCTCATGCGCTCGCGCAGCTTCTTCTCGATGTAGAAGCACTCGGGGGCCTTGATGTCTTCCAGGTTCACACCACCCAGGGTGGGTTCCAGTGCAGCAATGATGTCGACCAGCTTGTCCGGATCGGTTTCGTTCAACTCGATATCGAACACATCGATGCCGGCGAATTTCTTGAACAGGCAGCCTTTGCCTTCCATGACGGGCTTGGCGGCCAGCGGGCCGATATTGCCCAGACCCAGCACGGCGGTACCGTTGGTGACCACGGCAACCAGGTTGGCGCGCGAGGTGTACTTGGCGGCGGCTTCTTCGCCTTCGGCGTGGATGGCCATGCAAGCAGATGCGACGCCGGGGGAGTAGGCTAGCGAGAGGTCATCTTGATTGGCTAGGGTCTTGGTAGGGACCACCGAGATTTTCCCGGGAGTGGGATACGCGTGATAGTCCAGCGCAAGTTTGGCCAGATCGGCGTTGGCATCCATTTTGGTAAAGCTCCTGATAGGATTTTCTAGTGTAAAAGTGAATCTAATTTATAAGAAATACAGTCACCAGGTAGGTGCTGATTTGTTATAGGCAGCATATGTCATGGCAACGCTGGTTGCCTGCCTCAAGGTGACCAAGGGCAGGCTGGGCTCGGTTTGGTGGAAAAGGGGCCCGCGAAGCGCGTACTTGCTGCACCCGTTTAGCATATCGGAATTTTTCCTTCATGTGGGGCAGGCCAGGGGCGTCAATCATGATTTGGAGCGCTTCTTTTGTAAGAATTCGCCCGTGTGATAGATCGATGTGTTTGTTAATGCCAACGGTCTGCTGCAGTCGCCAAGCATTTTAGATGTCATTAATTGCGCCTTTTGTGTGCAGCGTTATACTAGATCAATACGGCTTGTATAAGGCGTCCTACGTTGCCTTCTGCTCCTGCTATCCGCTAACCGGCGAGGTCCGTGTCGCGGAAGGTTTTCCTGCATCTCAACACGAGTGAAACACTCGGATAGGTGAAGCGTAATAATGTCATCGCAAAAAGAACTGCTCAGTAACTCTTATCTGTTCGGGAGCAATGCTCCTTACGTCGAAGAACTCTACGAGTCCTACCTCGACAATCCGGGCTCCGTCGCCGACCAATGGCGCGAGTACTTCGATCAACTGCAGCATCAGCCAGCTACTGACGGCCGCGACAGCACCCGCGATCAAGCTCACGCTCCTATCGTCGAGTCCTTCGCCCAACGTGCGAAAGCCAATGCCTTCCTGACCAGCGCGCAAGCACCGGACCTGACAGTTGCCATGAAGCAAGTGTCGATCCAGTCCATGATTGCTGCGTACCGCTCCCTGGGTGCACGCATTGCTGATCTGGACCCTCTGAAGCGCTCCGAACGCCCCAGCATCCCTGAACTGGACCCTGCTTTCTACGGTTTGACCGAAGCAGATCTGGACCAGGTCTACTCCGCCACCAACACCTACTTCACCAAAGCCGACACCATGACGCTGCGCGACATGCTCAAGGCCCTGCGTGATACGTACTCCCGTTCGGTGGGCGCAGAGTTCATGTACATCTCCGACCCGGTCGTCAAGCGCTGGATTCAGCAGCGCCTGGAGTCGGTGCATGGCACAGGTTCTTTCAACGTTGAACAAAAACGCAACATCTTGCAGCAGCTGACCGAGGCCGAAGGCCTGGAGCGCTTCCTGCACACCAAATACGTTGGTCAGAAACGCTTCTCCCTGGAAGGTGGCGAGAGCTTCATCGCTTGTATGGATGAAGTGGTCAACCACGCTGGCGAGAACGGTGTTCAGGAGATCATCGTGGGTATGGCCCACCGTGGTCGCCTGAACATGCTGGTCAACATCATGGGCAAAATGCCCGGTGACCTGTTTGCCGAGTTTGAAGGCCGTCACGCTGAAGGCCTGACCGACGGCGACGTGAAATACCACAACGGCTTCTCCAGCGACCTGTCCACCCGCGGCGGTCCAGTCCACCTGTCTCTGGCCTTTAACCCATCCCACCTGGAAATTGTTAACCCAGTGGTCGAGGGTTCGGTCCGTGCTCGTCAGGATCGTCGTAGCGACGAAGACGGCAGCCAGGTTCTGCCTGTGCTGGTTCACGGTGACGCGGCTTTTGCCGGTCAGGGCGTGGTCATGGAAACACTGAACCTGGCCCAGACCCGTGGCTACGGTACCGGTGGCACGCTGCACATCGTGATCAACAACCAGATCGGTTTCACCACCTCTGACCCCCGCGATACACGCTCCACGCTGTATTGCACGGACGTGGTCAAGATGATTGAAGCCCCTGTCTTCCACGTGAACGGCGACGATCCTGAAGCCGTGGTGTTCGTGACTCAGCTGGCTCTGGATTTCCGCCGCGAGTTCAAGCACGACGTCGTGGTTGATATTGTTTGTTTCCGTAAACTGGGCCACAACGAGCAAGATACTCCCTCGATGACCCAGCCGCTGATGTACAAGAAGATTGGTCAGCATAACGGTACCCGCAAACTGTACGCCGACAAGCTGGTTGCTCAAGGCATTCTGTCCGAGAACGAACCCGAAGATCTGGTCAAGGCTTACCGTCAACTGATGGAAGATGGCAAGCGCACGGTTGAACCTGTTCTGACAGACTACAAGAACAAGTACGCCACCGACTGGTCTGCTTTCCTGGGCGCCAAATGGACTGACCAGGCTGACACCGCCTTGCCGATGTCCGAACTGACACGCATCGGTGAAAAACTGACCACCGTGCCAGAAGGCTTTACCGTTCACCCATTGGTCAACCGCATGCTGAACGACCGTCGTGCTATGGCACGTGGCGAAGCTCAGGTGGACTGGGGCATGGGCGAGCACTTGGCCTTTGCAACCCTGGTGAACAACGGCTACGCCATCCGTATTACTGGCCAGGACTCGGGCCGTGGTACGTTCACGCACCGTCACGCCGTGCTGCACGATCAGAAACGTGAGCGCTGGAACGACGGTACCTACATTCCTTTGCAGAACGTCTCTGAAGGCCAGGCCAACTTCACGGTGATCGACTCGGTCCTGTCCGAAGAAGCCGTGTTGGCTTTTGAATACGGTTACGCTTCGGCAGAGCCCAACATCCTGACTATCTGGGAAGCCCAGTTCGGCGACTTCGCCAACGGTGCCCAGGTTGTTATCGACCAGTTCATTACGTCGGGTGAAGCCAAGTGGGGCCGTCATTGCGGTCTGACTCTGATGCTGCCACACGGCTACGAAGGTCAGGGTCCGGAGCACTCCTCGGCCCGTATCGAGCGCTTCTTGCAACTGTGCGCAGACAACAATATTCAGGTTGTCCAGCCCACCAACGGCGCCCAGATCTTCCACGTTCTGCGTCGTCAGATGATCCGTCCTTTCCGCAAGCCCTTGGTCATCATGACGCCCAAGTCCTTGCTGCGTAACAAAGATGCTACTTCGCCATTGAGCGATCTGGCTGAAGGCCACTTCATGCCTGTGATCGGTGAAACGGATCAGGCGATTGATGCAGCCGCTGTCAAACGTGTTCTAGCTTGCTCGGGCAAGGTTTACTACGATCTGGTGAACCACCGTAAAGAACTGGAGCGCAACGATATTGCCATTATCCGTGTGGAGCAGTTGTATCCATTTGCCCACAAGGCCTTCCAGGCAGAGCTGGCTAAGTACAGCAACGCCAAGGAAGTTATCTGGGTTCAGGACGAACCTCAAAACCAAGGTGCATGGTTCTACGTTCAGCATCACATCTACGAGAACATGACCGAAGGTCAGAAGCTTGGCTACGCCGGTCGTGCCGCTTCCGCTTCGCCTGCAGTGGGTTACCTGGCCAAACACCAGGAACAGCACAAGGCGCTGCTGGAGCAGGCTTTCGGCGCTCGCAAAGGCTTCATGCTGACCAAATAACGCACCCCAAATTTTAAATACGGAAAATATAATCATGGCAATTACTGACGTTCTGGTTCCCCAACTCTCTGAATCCATCTCCGAAGCAACCTTGCTGGAATGGAAAAAACAACCTGGCGAAATGGTTCAGGCTGACGAAATCCTGATCGAAGTCGAAACCGACAAGGTCGTTCTGGAAGTTCCCGCTCCTGCTTCGGGCGTGCTGAGCGAAATCGTCAAGGCCAACGGCAGCACTGTTACCTCCGGCGACGTGCTGGCCCGTATCGACTCCGAAGGCAAGGCTAGCGCTGCTGCTCCTGCCGCCGCTGCTGAAGAAGCCGCTCCTGCTGCTGCCCCAGCCGCTGCAGCTCCTGCTGCCAGCTCCGCCGCCTCTTCGGTTGCTTCGCCTGCAGCTGCCAAGATCCTGGCTGAAAAGGGTGTGGAAGCCAGCTCCGTGGAAGGCTCGGGCCGTGGTGGTCGCATCACCAAGGGTGACGCTCTGGAAGCCAACGCCGCTGCTGCCAAACCTGCTGCCGCTCCTGTTGCCCCTCCAACCCTGTCCCTGGACGGTCGTCCAGAACAGCGCGTGCCCATGAGCCGCCTGCGCGCTCGTATCGCCGAGCGTCTGCTGCAGTCGCAGTCCGAAAACGCCATGTTGACCACGTTCAACGAAGTGAACATGCAAGCGGTGCTGGATCTGCGCAAGAAGTACAAGGATCAGTTCGAGAAAGAGCACGGCGTGAAACTGGGCTTCATGTCCTTCTTCGTCAAGGCTGCTGTTGCCGCCCTGAAGAAATACCCCGTGCTGAACGCCTCGGTTGATGGCAAAGACATCATCTACCACGGTTACTTTGACATCGGTGTGGCCGTTGGTAGCCCACGCGGTCTGGTGGTGCCTATCCTGCGTAACGCTGATCAAATGTCCATCGCTGACATCGAAAAGCAAATCGCTGACTTCGGTGCCCGTGCTCGCGACGGCAAGCTGACCCTGGAAGAAATGACAGGCGGTACCTTCTCCATCTCCAACGGCGGTGTGTTCGGCTCCATGCTGTCCACTCCCATCATCAACCCACCTCAGTCTGCCATCCTGGGCATTCACGCCACCAAGGATCGCGCTGTTGTGGAAAACGGTCAGATCGTGGTTCGCCCCATGAACTACCTGGCTATGTCCTACGACCACCGCATCATCGACGGCCGCGAAGCCGTTCTGGGTCTGGTAGCCATGAAAGAAGCGCTGGAAGATCCTCAGCGTTTGCTGCTGAACGTCTAAGCACGCGGTAGTTCGGTCTAGTATGTTTACGGCCAAGTGCTTGCTTCTAAGCCTTGGCCGATTTTGTTTAAGGCCCTGGGGGCTGGTGTTCGCCGCCTGATTCCTTCCCGTCTGACTTCTGGACGGTCCAGCGTGCCTTTTCACATTTATGGGATTTTTTATGGCTAAGCAATTTGATGTTGTCGTGATTGGTGCAGGCCCCGGTGGCTACATCGCCGCCATTCGTGCCGCTCAACTGGGTATGAGCGTCGCTTGCGTGGACGCATGGTCCACCGCTGAAGGCAAGCCCGCTCCTGGTGGTACATGCACCAACGTTGGTTGCATTCCTTCCAAGGCCTTGCTGCAATCGTCCGAGCACTTCGAACACGCCAATCTGCATCTGGCCGAGCACGGCGTGGACGTCAAGGGCGTGTCGCTGAACCTGGACAAGCTGGTCGGTCGCAAAGATGTGGTCGTCAAGCAAAACAACGACGGTATCTTGTACCTGTTCAAGAAGAACAAGGTTAACTTCTTCCACGGCACCGCTTCGTTTGGCGCCAAGGTTGACGGCGGCTGGTCGGTGAACGTGGCTGGTGCCAACGCCGAAGAGCTGGTTGCCAAGAACGTCATCATCGCGACCGGTAGCTCAGCTCGTGCCTTGCCCGGTGCTGAGTTCGACGAAGAGCAGATTCTGTCCAACGACGGCGCATTGCGTCTGCCCAAGGTTCCCAAGAAACTGGCTGTTATCGGTGCCGGTGTGATTGGTCTGGAACTGGGTAGCGTGTGGCGTCGTCTGGGCGCCGAAGTGACCATTCTGGAAGGTGCTCCCGAGTTCCTGTCCGCCGTGGATCGCGACGTGGCCAAGGAAGCCCTGAAAGCTTTCACCAAGCAAGGTCTGAAGATCAATGTGGGCGTGAAAGTTGGCGAGATCAAGAAGTCTGCCAAACAGGTCACTATCAACTACGTGGACGCTGCAGGCGCCGAGCAAAAGCTGGAAGCCGACAAGCTGATCGTCTCCATTGGCCGTGTGCCTAACACCGCTGGTCTGGGTGCAGAAACCATTGGTCTGAAACTGGACGAGCGTGGTTTCGTGGTGGTGGACGACGATTGCGCCACCAGCCTGCCAGGTATCTGGGCAGTGGGTGACGTGGTGCGTGGCCCTATGCTGGCTCACAAAGCCGAAGAAGAAGGTGTGGCTGTGGCCGAGCGTCTGGCGGGTCAGCAACCTCACGTCAATTTCGACACCGTGCCTTGGGTTATCTACACCTCCCCCGAAATCGCTTGGGTTGGCAAGACCGAACAGCAACTGAAGACCGAAGGCCGTGCTTACCGCGCTGGCAGCTTCCCCTTCCTGGCTAACGGCCGTGCCCGCGCACTGGGTGACACCACCGGCTTTGTGAAGGTTCTGGCTGACGCCAAGACTGACGAAGTTCTGGGCGTTCACTTTGTGGGCCCTGTCGCTTCCGAGCTGGTGGCTGAAGCTGTTGCGATCATGGAATTCCGTGGCGCGTCGGAAGACATCGCCCGTATTTGCCATGCTCACCCAACCCTGTCCGAAGCCCTGAAAGAAGCGGCCTTGGCAGTGGACAAACGCGCTCTGAACTTCTGATAGACTTTCAGGGTGTTGTTGGAAAAGGGCGGGCACGGGCTCGCCCTTTTTTTCGTCACGAAAGGCTGATCAAAGCAGTCTGTACAGGCTGTGATGCGTGAGATAATTGACCGCGCAGTATGCTCAGACCCTGCATCAAAGGCAGTGCTGTTGTGGACCGCAGCGCATGCTGGCAGACCACTACCTGTCTCGGACAGGTTCTTTTATTTTCAGTGATATGAATGTTCGCGAGTATTACCATCAGGCTTTAGCGGAAAAAGGCTACCGTGCCGACCAGGCACAGGAGCAAGCTATAGACCGGCTGCAACGCTATTACGACGAGTGGGTGGAGTATCGCAAAATGCGCTCCAGTACCTTGCGTCGCATGTTTTCCCGCCCGGAAGTGCCGCGCGGTGTGTACCTGTGGGGTGGTGTAGGGCGCGGCAAGAGCTTTCTGATGGACGCCTTCTACCTGACGGTGCCGCTCAAGCGCAAAACCCGCATTCACTTCCATGAGTTCATGCGTGGCGTGCACAAGGAGCTGAATCAGGTTAAAGGCATGAGCGATCCTTTGGACGAGGTTGCCAAGCGTATCGCCAAGCGTTACCGCCTGATCTGTTTTGACGAGTTCCACGTCTCGGACGTGGCCGATGCCATGATTCTGTACAAGCTGCTGCTGGGCCTGTTCGAGCGCGGCACGTCCTTTGTGATGACGTCCAACTACGAGCCGCCCACGCTGTACCCCGAAGGCCTGCACCGCGATCGCATTTTGCCCGCCATTGCGCTGATCCAGAAGAATATGGACATCATGAACGTGGACACCGGTGTGGATTACCGCCGCCGTGCGCTGGAACAGGTGAAAACCTATCTGACGCCATTGGGCCCGGAGACCACCGCAGAACTGCAATCCATGTTCACGGCCTTGTCGGATACGGCTCCTCAAGAGCCTGTGCTCAGCATCGAAAACCGGGATGTGAAAGCGGTGGCCTTGTCAGGCTCGGCCGTGTGGTTTGATTTCGAAACCCTGTGCGTCAGCGCGCGCTCGCAGAACGATTATCTGGAACTGGCCAACCGTTTCCAGACCGTGATCCTGTCTGATGTCCCCCGCATGACCGCCCGAGATGCCTCTGCGGCCCGACGCTTTACCTGGCTCGTGGACGTTTTTTACGATCACAAAGTCAAATTTATTATGTCCGCGGCAGTGCCCGAGGATGAGTTGTATGTAGATGGCCCCATGGCCAATGAGTTCCACCGTACTGTCTCGCGTTTGATGGAAATGCAATCGCGCGAGTACCTGGAGTCAGAACGGCGCCAGGCAGTTATTTTGTAGGGCCTGGGCGCGGCCGGTGGCCAATGCGCCTGATCCCTGACCCTGACACGTAGTTTTATAAGCGTATTTTTTATCATGACGACACGAGTACTGACCGGCGTTACAACGACCGGTATTCCACACTTGGGTAACTATGCCGGGGCGATTCGCCCGGCTATCCGTGCTAGCCAGCAAGCCGATGTCGACGCATTTTTCTTCATGGCGGACTACCACGCCCTGATCAAATGTGACGATCCGGAGCGCGTAGCCATTTCGCGCCGTGCGATTGCCGCCACCTGGATAGCCTGCGGCCTGGATGTGGAAAAAGTAACGTTCTACCGTCAATCCGATATTCCAGAGATCCCGGAACTGTCCTGGATGCTGGGCTGTGTGACCGGCAAGGGTTTGATGAACCGTGCGCACGCCTATAAAGCCTCCGTGGACAAGAACGAAGCTGCCGGCATTGATCCTGATGATGGCGTCACCATGGGCTTGTTCAGCTACCCCGTGCTGATGGCGGCCGACATTCTGATGTTCAATGCGCACAAAGTGCCCGTGGGCCGTGATCAGGTACAGCACCTGGAAATGGCACGCGATATCGCCAAGAGCTTCAACCATTTGTATGGTCGTGGCAAAGAGCTGTTTGTGCTGCCTGAAGTGCAGGTAGAAGAAGACCTGGCCTTGCTGCCGGGCCTGGACGGTCGCAAGATGTCCAAGAGCTACGACAACACCATTCCCTTGTTTGAAGGTGGTGCCAAGGCACTGAAGTCTGCCATCGCCCGTATCGTGACGGACTCCAAAGGTCCAGGCGAGCCCAAGAACCCGGACGATTCCCACCTGACCGCCTTGTACAAGGCCTTCGCGACGCCGGAGCAGACGCAGGCCTTCCGTCAGCAACTGATCGAAGGGATGGCCTGGGGTGAGGCCAAGGAGGCTTTGCATCAGGTTCTGGAAACCATGATCGCCCCCATGCGTGAGCGTTACGAGTCCCTGATGGCTCGCCCTCAGGAAATTGAAGAGTTGCTGCAAGTGGGTGCCCGCAAGGCTCGTGCCTACGCAACGCCTTTCATCCACGAGCTGAAGGCCGCTGTAGGCCTGCGCGATCCGTTGAGTACCGCTGCCAGCAAGTCCGAAGCCAAGGCCCGTAAAGCCCGCTTTGTAAACTTCCGTGATGAAGATGGTACTTTCCGTTTTCGTCTGCAAGATGCCGCGGGACAAGAGCTGTTCCTGTCCCGCTCCTACACTGACCCTAAGCAGGCTGGTGTAGCGATCAAAGCATTGCAGACTGCTGCGTTTGCAGAGGTGACCAAGCAAGACGGCCAGGAACTGCAAATCCATTGCGCCGGTGAGGAAGTCGCGCGCGTATCGGCAGATCTGCGTGACGCACTTGAAGCCGCTTTGGATTCGATGCGCGACTAAGTAGGGTGACTGTGGTGGGATTGATTCTTTGCAAAGAGTTTGCTCAGGACTGATCCCATGCAGGATGTAGCGAGCCTCCTTGTGCTGCTGCGTTCTACCTTGAAGCAAGTTTGAAAATAAACAGCCCCTGACATGAGATGTTCATCTCATGTCAGGGGCTTTTTTTTTCTTATTTATCAATGCATTGAAAGGTGTTTGAGGATCAGGCTTGCGGTAGACATATCCTTGCAGTCGGCTTTTAGCCCCAACGTTTGCTCTGTATTTGCAATCCCTAATGCAAGGGTTCGTTCAGGTCTGTGTCTGAATCGTGGACTTCTGGTCCCAGTCTTCGCTGGCCAGCTCCAAGGCCGCAATATCTTCTGCGCAGATCACGTCGCGCAGAGCTGTGAATTTCTCTTCCGGCCATTCATATATCTTCAGGCCTAGCAGTCGCTCAGTCGTCGAATCGTCAAAGCGCTTGCGCACGGGCACAGCCGGATTTCCGGCCACAATCGTGTACGGTGCCACGCTCTTGGTCACAATCGCCCCGGAGGCCACGACAGCGCCTTCACCAATCACCACACCGGGCATGATCATGGCCCGCATGCCGATCCAGGCACCGTCATGGATGTGGGTGCCGCCTTTGCCCACATAGGCGTCCGTAATCTTGTCCACGAAGGGATACAGGCTGAACCAGTCCATGCGATGGGTATGGTTGCCGCCCATCAGAATCACGGCCTCGGCACCGATACACACGTAGTCGCCAATATGTAGCTGGTCTACCGGCCATTGAGAGGTCCAGGCCTGGCGGCTGTATTCGTCCCCGTACAGGTAACGCACCACGCTTTCTTCAAAACTGCCGGTCCAGGCATGGCTGTAGTAGCTGTGTGTGCCACACACATGGATGTTGGGGTTGGATACGGTTTCGTGCAGGAGTTCGACCTGCGACCAGTGCTTTTGCACCATGCTTCTCCTTCTGGACCTTGCCGCGCTGGATTTGGCTTTGCGCCAGTCACGGCAAAGTGGGATGTTTCTGTTTGGACCAGGCAGCCAGGCGAGTACAGGAGGCTCGCTTTGTTGACGCTGATGGCGGGACCAGTCTAATGCGCTTTGAGGCGCTTTGCATTCAAGCGGGCCAAAAGCATCAAGCCCTGCATGAATGTTCATGCAGGGCTTGATGATGGGTTTGGGCCAGGAATACCTGTCTTATTCGGCAGGTTGAGCGGGAATATCCAGTTTTTCACACAGACTTAGAATTTCTTCCAGGTTCTCGCGTTTGACCACGATCAGCTGAAATTCCTCGTCATAGCTTTGGGCAAACTCCAGCAGGCAGTAGGAGGGGTGAAACTCCTGCAGCTGCTCGTTCGCCCATTGGAAAAAGCCGTCCACGTCCTGAAAAGGCATGTCGTCGTAGGGAAAGGCGGGCAGGTCCTGGCTTTCAAAAGCGGCCAGAATTTCTTCCCACAGTTCGTCCACGGTATCGGCCAGGGCCAGATAGTCGTCCAGCTCGTAGCTGATGGCCAGAATCAGAGCGCCATCGGGATCGTGTTCCATCAGGTTCTGGGCGTGTTTGCCATACGCCTCACCCATCGCTGCCGGGCTGGCGCTGGCGGTCAGCACGGACTGGCTGATGGCTGCAATATCCTGTTCCTTCTGATCAAATCCGGTCAGCAGATTGAGCAGACGCGTCAGTTGGGAAAGGCGCTCGGTCTCAGTCATGGCTTATCTCCGAAGTTTGCTAAAGGCGGCTGCCATGGCACCTGTTGGTGCCGGTTCAGCTTGCCGGTTGGGGCGATTGTTTCCGGAACGGCGCTGGGGAGCGTTGCTTGTGCTGCTGGAGCCACGCACCGGGGCGCTGTCGTCGTTCAGGCGCATGGTCAAGCCAATACGCTTGCGGGCTACATCCACTTCCTGGACTTTAACCTTAACCGTCTGACCTACGCGAACCACATCACGTGGATCTTTGACAAAGGTCTCGGACAGGGCGGAGATATGAACCAGACCGTCCTGGTGCACACCCACGTCCACGAAGGCACCAAAGTTGGCCACGTTGGTGACCACGCCTTCCAGAATCATGCCGGGCGTCAAATCGTTCAGGGAGTTGATGCCTTCCTGGAACTTGGCGGTGGTGAATTCAGGGCGAGGGTCGCGACCGGGCTTTTCAATTTCGTTAAAAATATCACGCACGGTGGGCAAACCAAAGCGTTCATCCGTGAAGTCCGAGGGCGACAAGCCTTTCAGTGCGCCAGATTTTCCCATCACATCACTGGCTTCGGTTTGCAGACGCTCCAGAATACGGGCGGCAACCGGGTAGGCTTCGGGGTGAACCGCCGAGGCGTCCAGAGGGTTGGCTGCGCCAGGAATACGCAAGAAGCCGGCTGCCTGTTCAAAAGCTTTTTCACCAAAGCGCGGCACGTCACGCAACTGCTTGCGGCTTTGGAACGCACCGTTTTCGTCACGCCAGGTGACGATGTTTTTGGCCAGTGTGTTGTTCAGGCCGGAAACGCGCGCCAGCAAGGGAGCAGAAGCGGTGTTGACGTCCACACCTACGGCGTTCACGCAATCCTCGACCACGGCATCCAGGCTGCGAGCCAGTTCGCGCTGGTTCACGTCATGCTGGTATTGGCCCACACCAATGGATTTTGGATCGATCTTGACCAGCTCGGCCAGTGGATCTTGCAGGCGGCGGGCAATAGAGACGGCACCACGCAGGCTGACGTCCATATCCGGGAATTCTTGTGCGGCCAGTTCAGAGGCGGAGTACACCGAAGCGCCCGCCTCGGACACGACTACGCGAGTCAAAGGCAATTGCGGGAAAGCGGATTGCAGGTCGGCAACCAGTTTCTCGGTTTCGCGCGATGCTGTGCCGTTGCCAATCGCCACCAGTTCAACTTGATAGCGAGTAGCCAGACCGGCCAGGGTACGAATCGCGCCTTCGCGGTCACGACGGGGCTCAAAGGGGTAGACCGTGGCAGTATCCAGCACCTTGCCGGTTGCATCGATCACAGCGGCTTTTACGCCGGTACGAATACCAGGGTCCAGGCCCAGAACAGCTTTATTACCAGCGGGGGCCGCCAGCAGCAAATCGCGCAGATTGGCGGCAAACACGCGGGTGGATTCTTGCTCGGCTTCTTCGCGCAGACGGCCAATAAGCTCGGATTCGAATGCTGTCAGCAGTTTGACACGCCAGGTCCAGCGGCAGACTTCAGCCAGCCAGTGATCGCGTGGGCTGGCGTCGGCGGAGAAGTCCGCGCCAATATCGGTCAGCTCGGCGACTTTCAGTACACAGGGGTGGGGCAGAAGCGCATCCTGCTCGGGGTTCAGGCCCAGGCGCAGATCCAGTGCACCTTGCTGACGACCACGCAACAAAGCCAGTACGCGGTGAGAAGGCAGTTGGCGCAGCGCTTCGTTAAAGTCGAACCAGTCGCGGAACTTGTCACCTTCCTGTTCCTTGCCTTCGGCAACCTTGGAGTACAGGTGGGCGGACTTCCACAGATAGTCGCGCATGGCTTCCAGCAGGTCGGCCTGCTCGGCAAAGCGTTCGGCCAGAATGTCGCGTGCACCGTCCAGGGCGGCTTTGGCCGTGTCGATCTTGGCTTCGGCATTCAGATAGCCTTCGGCCAGCGCCAGAGGGTCTGCATCCTTCTGGGCCAGAATGGCGTCCGCCAGCGGCTCCAGGCCGGCTTCGCGGGCAATCTGGGCACGGGTACGACGCTTGGGCTTGTACGGCGCGTACAAGTCTTCCAGACGCTGCTTGGTGTCAGCCGCCAAAATGGCTTGCTCCAGCTCGGGCGTCAGTTTTTCTTGCTGGCGGATCGATTCCAGAATGGCATGACGACGCGATTGCATATCGCGCAAATAGATCAGGCGCACTTCCAGATCACGCAGGACATTATCGTCCAGGCCGCCAGTCGCTTCCTTGCGGTAACGGGCAATAAAAGGGACCGTGGCCCCGTTGTCCAAGAGCTCAACCGTAGAGGCGGCTTGTTGGATGCGGATGTTCAGTTCAGAGGCCAGTAGCGCCAGAATCTGTTGGTGATCCTGTTGCTGGGCGAGGGTTTCCACAGTCATTTCAGTTATGGGTCCATCGTTGTAAAAGGGTCTGCAAGCGCCGCATTTTGCCATAAAGACCGGCAGCGACCCAGAATTGGCAGGTATCATCTTGTATGTATTCCACTGTGATTGTAGACAGTTCTGTCATTCGTCACCTCTCCCTGAGCGGTTTTGCCCCATGTTGTTGCAGGATTATTCCGATATCTTTTCTCCCCAAGGCCCACTGGCAGAGTCTGTTCCGCACTATCGTCCGCGGCAGGCTCAGCTGGAGCTGGCCCAAGCCATCAGCGAGACGGTCGCCGAGTCCGGCGTATTGATTGCCGAGGCGGGCACAGGCACGGGCAAGACCTGGGCCTATCTGGTGCCCGTGTTCATGCAAGGGGGCAAAGCGCTGGTTTCGACAGGAACGCGTACCTTGCAGGATCAATTGTTCCGTCGGGATATTCCCCACCTGCGTAAAGCGCTGGCCTTGCCAGTGGATGTGGCCTTGCTCAAGGGGCGCAGCAACTACGTCTGTCATTACCATCTGGAGCGATTGGGGCAGGATGACCGGGCCCTGAAGTCCCGTGCGGAAATTGCTTATCTGCGTGCCATCCAGCTTTTTACCGAGCGCAGCCGTAGCGGTGACAAGGGCGAGCTGGCCGAAGTCCCCGAGGACGCCGATATTTGGCACCGAGTCACTTCCACACGGGATAACTGCCTGGGGCAGGATTGTCCCTTTGTGCGCGACTGCTTTGTGATGAAAGCACGTCGGCATGCTCAGGATGCTGATGTGGTGGTGGTTAACCATGCCTTGTTCATGGCCGATTTGGCCTTGCGCGAAGAGGGCGTGACGGATTTGCTGCCCAGCGTGGATCTGGTGGTGTTTGACGAAGCGCACCAATTACCCGACGTGGCCACCCGCTTTCTGGGTAGCAGCGTGTCCTTGTATCAATTAACGGATTTGTGTCGGCAGATAGAAGCGGCAGGGCTGGCCCAGGCGCGCGAGACCGTGGACTGGAGTCAGGTTGCCCGCAAGCTGGAGCAGGCGGCTCGGGATTTGCATTTGCGTACCGCGTCGCTGGCGGCTCAAGGTGGTCGTGCCACTTTCCAGGCCTTGCCCGAGCCCGAGCTTTTTGATGAAGCGCTGGAGAATTTGCTGGGGACCTTCGACAAGGTCATCAAGATGCTGGCCATGGTGGCTGAACGCCATCCAGATCTGGCGGCAGCGCATAAAAGTGCCTTGGAATTGCGTGCACGCTTGTTCCAATGGAGCCAGCCCGACCGTCAGGGCCGCCACGCCTATTTGCCCGAAAGCGAAAAAGAGGAAGACCAACCCGACGAGTTTGTGCGTTGGGTAGAAAGCGGCCAGCACTATCTGCGCCTGCACAGTGCGCCTTTGTCGGTGGCCAAGATTTTCTCGCGCTACAGAGGCAAGGAGCAGTCCTGGGTGCTGACTTCGGCCACCTTGTCGGTGCATGGGGATTTCAACCACTTTAAACGACAGCTGGGCTTGTTCGATGCCCGTACTGAAGCCTGGGCTTCACCGTTCGACTATCCGAATCAGGCACTGTTCTATGTGCCCAGCACCTTGCCGCTTCCCAGTCATCCGAATTTCAACCAGGCTTTCGTGGATGCGCTCATTCCGCTGATCAAGGCCGGTCAGGGCGGTGTGCTGGTGCTCTGTACCACCTTGCGCTCGGTAGAGCGGATTGCCGATATGCTGCGGGACCGATTTGATCGGGAAGACATAGAGCGCAATGTGCTGCGCCAAGGGGAGCGTTCACGGCAGGTCCTGCTGGACGAGTTCCGTGCGCGTGGCAATGCGGTGCTGGTGGGTAGTGCCAGCTTCTGGGAAGGGATTGACCTGCCCGGTGACGCCTTGACGCTGGTTGCTATCGACAAGCTGCCCTTTGCACCACCCGATGATCCGGTGTTGGAAGCCCGTATCAAAGAGTGCAAGGACAGGGGCGGTAATCCCTTCATGGAATACCAACTGCCCGAAGCCGCCATTGCCTTGAAACAAGGGGCAGGGCGTCTGATCCGTACCGAGCGCGACTGGGGCGTGCTGATGGTGGGCGACACCCGTATTGTCGAGAAACCCTACGGCAAATTGCTGTGGCGTGGTTTGCCACCCTTTGCCCGTACCCGTGATCCTGCTCGTGCCTTGGCGTTTCTGCGGGAGCAGAAAGCCAGGCGGCAGAGCGCTCAGGTCAGTGATGTGGAGCTGAACGACAGCTCGGAGCAGGCTTGAGCGTATTTTGTCTATTAAAGCGAGGGCAAGGACTCGTCTGCGACGATGTCCTCTGCCACCAAGCCCCATAAGAACAGGCTGGGTGTGCCAGCGCCTTCCAGACTGCCCTCTACCTGCTGAAGAATGGACATGACGGCACTGCGATTACTGACTGCCTCAAACGCTTCCCGAGTGATAGGCGTAAACCAGCCTTTTTTGAGCACCGCCACCGCCATTGCCAGGGCGACGGAAAACACATGCTGGCCCAGCATGGGGACCTGAACCGTCTCGCCTGCGCGATTGTGCACATCAAACATCTGCTCTTCATCAGGCAGTGCTGCACCCAGGCGCCAGGCCAGTGCCAGCCCGAAGGCTTCGGGAATCATCACGCAAAGCTTGGTCGCACGGACTTCAGACAGGCCGCTGGCTTGCAGTTGAGCGATGCACTCCTCAATACTTTGATCCTTTGCCAGTACAGGAATAGCTTCTAGTACCCGTGTTTCTGCTTGTTCATGATTCATGGTCTTGTGATTCAGTAACTCTATATCAAGGGTTTTTGGCATCGTACGTTTGACGTGATTCCTGTATACGCGGAAGGTTCTCTCTGACCCACACATTGATGCCTTTCAGCGCATCGAGTATGTTTTTCCCCATCTCCGTCAGTTCGTATTCCACACGTGGAGGTACCTCGGGAAAATAATGGCGTTCTATCAAGCCATCTCGTTCCAGGTTTCTGAGTGTCAGCGTCAGCATGCGCTGTGTGATTCCTTCTACCTCACGCTTGATTTCGGAAAATCGCAGTCTACGATCACCCACGATGGCAAGGCGCCAGATGACCTGCACGGTCCACTTGTCACCGAGTCGCGTGCAGATTCCATTCAAGGGAATCGGCTGGAAGGATGAGTCGCTGTCGGGCTTCTCCTTGAGAGAATCCGACTCTGCTGGATCTATGGGTTTCATTTTTGTGCCTGAGGTTCAAAAAAGTGCCGTCTTCCGCAATTCAGATATCGAGGAAAGAATACGACATTCTCTTTTTTTTCGAGCTGAATCATGAACAAAGTACATCGTCCCATTCTGGTTTTCGGAGCCACAGGCCGGCAAGGCGGATCGGTGGCCAAAGCACTTCTGGAGGCTCACTGGCCTGTCCGCGCCTTTGTGCAATCTCCATCCAAACCGGCTTCAATCGCTCTGCGGGAAGCAGGCGCCGAAATCGTGCAAGGGTCATTGGACGATGCCAATCTTATCGCGTCGGCCATGAAGGATGTGTATGGCGTATTCAGCGTGATGCCTGCGAACCTATCAGCAGAAGAGGAGGTTTGTTATGGCACACGCCTTGCTGATCTGGCGGCAAAAAATGGCGTCGAGCATTTCATCTATTCCTCGGGGGCTAGCGCTGGGGACAAACTGACAGGTGTTGCGCGCTTTGATGCCAAGCCTCGTACTGAGGCACATATTCGCGAACTGCCGCTGACTGCAACCATCATCCGTCCCATGATCTTCATGGAGATGCTTGTATGTCCAGGCTTTGGCCTGGAGGAGGGACGGCTGGTGTCCCTGATACACCGTGATCATTCGATCCAACTTACTGCCGTGCAAGACATAGGGAGAATCGTTGCCGCCCTGTTTGCGGACAGGGCGCGCTTTGCCGGAATGAGCTTGAAGATCGCCAGTGATCGCGTGACCGGCCAGGAGTTGGAGGCCGCCTTTTCTGAAGCCGCAGGTCGCTCTATCACCTATGCCCGATTCCCTGATGAAGTATTAGCTGCCAACGCCGATTTGGGACATATGGCGTCAAGTCTGGAGGATGGCCCTCTTGCAGAACAGGTGGACCTCGGTCTGATGCGAGAAATCAATCCTGAACTTGTCTCGCTGCGTTCTTGGCTGATGGGAGAAGGGCGTGAAAAGCTGGAAGAAGCGTTGCGCAGAAAACAGGCGTAGATAGGCTTTGCGAAGGAATGTGCGCAGATGGAGTCTCGCCATCTTCCTTGCTTTCTGGCTGTGGCTGAAGAACTCCATTTCATTCCTGCGGCTTAGCGACTGCTTGTTGAATAGTCGCCACTGTCATGCGCTATTTTTCTTATCAATAAGCCTGCTAAAAACAGCCCAAAGCGCTACGAGGCTCCCTGCTTGCAGAGCCCGTCACAAGGCCAATTCAATTATTTAAATATAAAGCTCTCCCGCCTGGAACGCAGGGTAATCCCCATCTCTCCACGCATTGACGCGTCAAATTCGGCTCATTACCATCACAACATACAACTATGTATGTTCTAAAACCACTTGTGTTTGGTGATCCACATGACAACAGAAAAAACTTTGCCGCGAGTAATGCGTTTTGACGATTTGGCCTTCCAGCCCAGACAGGAAAAACCGGAGATGGCGCAGTTGGCAGAAATCGTGGGTGAGGAGGATGGGACGCCTTTGGGGGCGGGCTATGCGCGCTTGAACCAGGCCCGCATCGAATGGACCGTGCTGTATGACGAGGTCGTGACGGTGATCGAGGGCAGCATGCGCATTCATACGCCGCAGGGCATTCTGGAAGCCGGTCCACGTGATTGTGTGTGGTTGCCCGCAGGCACGCCTTTGATCTACGAAGCAGAGTCTGCTCTGATCCACTACTGCCTTCATCCCAGCAACTGGGCCAGCGCACGGACGGTGGCATGAGCATCAAGAAAATCACGCGTCTGCCTGAGAACGACAAGACCAATGGGTGGAGTCGGCTCCTGGCTCCCCGTACGCCCAAGCCCGCTTTGGCCAAAGACGTGCAGGCTGATTGGGTGATTGTCGGCGGTGGCCTGGCCGGTTTGGCCGCTGCCCGTCGCCTGGCAGAGAACCGCCCCGGTGACAGCATCGTGGTGCTGGAGGCCGATCAGGTGGGCGAGGGCGCTCAAGGCCGAAACTCAGGCTTTGCGATTGATAGCCCTCATAACGTCGGTAGTTCCATGGGCGAACTGGACGCCGCCCGTTCGCATGTGCGCCTGGCGCGTACGGCGATTGCTTATCTAAGAACCCAGGTTGAGCGTTACGGTATCGAGTGCGACTGGAGCCCCATCGGGAAATTCCACGCTGCGGTTTCCGAGGAAGGCGTACGCACAACCTTGAAGCCTACGCTGCAGGTGCTGGAGTCCTTGAAGGAACCGCATGAGTGGCTGGATGGTAAGGCCTTGCATGACAAGCTGGGGTTCAAGCATTTCCGCACAGGCATTTATACCCCCGGTACCGTGTTGCTGAACCCGGCGGGTCTGTCGCGTGGTCTGGCCGACAATATGCCTCCCAACGTCACCGTTTACGAAAAAACGCCCGTGCTGTCCTTGCAGCAAGGCGATGGCGTCATGCTGGAAACCCCCGGTGGCAAGGTGCGTGCAGGCAAGGTGATTCTGGCCGTGAACGTCTTTGCGGAGCAGTTCGGTTTTTATAGCGGCAAGCTGATGCCGATGGCGGCTCATGCCAGCTTGACCCGTTGCCTGACGGAAAGCGAACAGCGCGAATTGGGTGGTTTGCCCAGCTGGGGTTTGACGCCCGCCAACGCGTTTGTGGGCATTACCATGCGTCGCACCAATGACCAGCGCATTCTGATTCGTCAGCACATGACATACGCTCCCAATTTGCGTAGCGATGACGAGAGCCGTCGCCGCGTGCGCATCGAGCACAAAACCCTGTTTGACGAGCGTTTCCCGAATCTGAAGAACGTGGAAATGGAGCACACCTGGACGGGCTTTATCTGTCTGTCCCGTAATGGCTCGCCCGGCTTTGGTCAGGTGGCCCCGCATGTGTATTCCGCGGTGTGTCAGAACGGGGTGGGGCTGACCAAGGGCACGATCTCCGGCATGTTGGTCGCGGATCTGGCTTGCGGTGTGGACAATCCCTTGATTGCCGATATGCAGGCCTTGGGACAACCCGATGCCTTGCCACCACGGCCGTTTCTGGATGTGGGTGTCCGGGCCCGTTTGGGCTGGGAACTGTGGCGGCACCGAGCGGAAGCCTGATACCCGACGTTTGAACAATAAATTTAAAAGAAATACCCAGGAGGAGTTATGAAGCTTTTGAGCAAGACTTTGCTGACGGTAATGTTCAGCCTGAGCGCGGCCACCGTGTCCGCACAAACCATGCGCATTGCAACGGACTCGGGCGCGCAAGGTTCGCCTAGCGGTGATGCCATCGAGAAGTGGGCCGCGATGATCAAAGAAGGCACGCAAGGCGCCGTGTCGCCCCGCGTTTTTTATCAGAACCAGTTGGGTGGTCAGGAAGAGGTGTTTGATCAGCACGTGGCCGGTGATGTGCAGTTGATGTTGAACTGGCCCATGACTTCCTACGACAAGCGCATTGCGGTGATCTACACCCCCTATATGTTCACCACTTGGGAAGAGGCCTTGGCCGCTTACCAGCCCGGTGGCTGGTTGAATGAGACGCTGGACGGTATCTACAAAGAGAACGGTTTGAAGTTCTTTGGTGCCTGGCCTGAAGGCTTTAATGGCGTCGCCACCAAGGGCAAGCATGCGGTGACGGTGGAGGACGCCAGGAACATCAAGGTACGGGTGCCCCCGATTTCCATGATGCAGCAGTCCGTGCAAGCCATGGGCTATCAGACAGCGGTCATTGACTGGGGGGAAGTGTTTACTTCAATTCAGACCGGCGTGGTGGATGGCGATGCGGCCAACGTCATTTATTACGACTACGAATACTTCCGCGACACGCTGGATTACTACGTGCGCAGCAAGCAACAGTTCATTACCGGCGTGTTGTCCATGAATCTGGAAGCCTGGGAAGCCTTGAAGCCCGAGCAGCAGGAAGTGATCCAGACCTCGGCCATCACCATCATGCAAGAGCAGTTTGCCAAGGCTCAGGTGGCCGACGCGGCCATTGTGGAGAAGTGGAAGGCGCTGGGTAAAAACTACGTTGAACTCGACAAGGATCAGTTGGCGGCTTTGGGTACGCATGTTCGCTCCAAGGTGTGGCCCTCCATGCACGCCGAAGTAGGCGACAGCATCATGGCCCATATCGAGAAAAACGCCTCGGCTCTGAAGTGAGCACTTTGGATCAAGGGAGTATGAATGTGAGTGAGGACATCCCGATCAAGCGCGGGCCGACCCTGATCGCCCTGGAATGGCTGGCCATTGTGTCCAGCATTGTGGTGGCGGCAGGTTTGGCCTACGTGGTGGCTGCACGTTATTACCTGAACTGGCCGGCAACCGGTGTGCACACCATTGTGATGGTGGCCGCAATTTGGCTGTACATGACGGGGGCGCTGATTGCCAGCCAGTCCCGGCAGCATCTGGTGGTGGATTACCTGTCCCATCGTTTGAAGACGCCACGGGCGCGCGCCATTCACCGTTTCTTTGTGTCGGTGCTGGTGCTGATTATTGTGGTGGCCTTTGCTTATTGGACCTTGCGCATGTTCATGTGGGGTTCCCGGTTCTCGACCACCATGGCGGAGCTGGGGATTCCTGTCTGGGTACCTCAGTCTGCAATTGGCCTGAACGCAGTCGGTAGCCTGTTGTATGCCTTGCGCGATGTTTATCAGTCTTTGATGGCCTTGCGCCAGGGAGGCCATTGATTATGCATGCTGGATTTTCTGTTCTCTTGCTGCTGTTCCTACTGGGTGTTGGGGTGCCGGTAGCCTGGTCTTTTGCCGGTACCTTGCTGATGTTGACGCTGGTGTATGACGTCAACTTGAATACCTTGATGCTGCAAGGTTTCCGTTCCTTGAACTCCCTGGTTTTGCTAGCCTTGCCCTTGTTCATCATGGCGGGTTATCTGATGCAGGCCGGCGGCATTGCGCACCGTTTGGTGGGCTTTGCCGAGATGCTGGTCAAGAATCGCCGTGGTGGCATGGGGGCCAGCATGGTCCTGGCCTCCGGGGTGTTCGGGGCGATTTCGGGTACGGCCTCGGCGGCGGTGGCGTCCATTGGCACCATTCTGGTCGATCCCATGGAGCAACGCGGTTATCCGCGCCAGTACTCGGCGGCCTTGCTGGGGATTTCCTCTTTGCTGGGGATTCTGATCCCGCCCTCCATCACCATGATCTTGTTTGCCGTGGTGACACAGCAATCCGTGGTGGCCTGCTTTGCGGCGACGATTGGACCGGGCTTGCTCTTGATGGCTGGCCTGATTCTGTTCAATTACGTCGTGGCGGGGCGCTGGTTCAAGGAGTCGCCTGCTCAACCTGCTGATGAGGCCAAGGGGCGTTCCTCGCTCAAGACCTTGTTCTATGCCATTCCTGCCCTGTGTATTCCTGCCTTGATTCTGGGCGGGATTTACGGCGGTATCTTCACGCCTACAGAAGCGGCGGCAGTCGCGGTTGTGCTGGTCATCGGTATTGGCTGCTTTGTGTACCGCGAGCTGAGCATGCGCAAGCTGTGCGACAGCTTTGTGCGCACGGCAGAGACCACGGGTACGGTCATCCTGATCTTGTTGTTCTCTTTCCTGATTGGCCGCATTCTGGTCGCCCAGGGGGTACCGCAGGACCTGACCACCTTTGTAACGGGTCTGGTGGACAGCCCCATTGGCATTCTCCTGATGGTCAATGTGTTCCTGATTCTGGTGGGCATGATTATTGATGATGTGTCCTTGACTGTGGTGGTGGCCCCCTTGCTGCTGCCTTTGGTGGGTGTGGCCGATGTCAGTCCGGTGCAGTTCGCCGCAATTGTGGCGTGTGCGGTGATTGTGGGTTCCAACAGCCCGCCGATGGCACCTGTGCTGTACATGTCCTGCCGCATCAGCAAAGTCGCAGTACATCGCTCCTTTGGCCCGGCCATCGCCATGATTGTGTTTGTGGCCATTCCGATTCAATTGATCACCACCTTCGTGCCCGCCGTTTCCTTGGCGTTTCCACGAATGCTGGGCCTGTTATAAGAGGAGCGCCGGTATACTTTGGCGACTAAAGCGACTCTACAAGCAGGCGATATGAGCGATAAGGAACTGATTGAACGCGTGGCCCAGGCCGGGGCACTGACCGAGCCCAATGTGCATTTGACGCGGGCGGATTGGCTGGAGGCTGCCATACGCTTGTTTATGCAGGAAGGAGTGGAGGCGGTGCGCATCACCCGGCTGGCGCAGGTCATGGCCGTCACGCGCGGCAGCTTTTATTGGCATTTCAAGGACAGGGACGACTTGCTCGATGGGCTGGTCGGTTTCTGGGAGCAAAAGAACATGCGCTCCACCATGCTGGCGCTGGAGAATGTGGACAATCTGCAAGATGGCATGTTGTCCCTGTTCTCCACCTGGCTGGACGTGTCCCGTTTTGAGCCGGGTCTGGACATGGCCATGCGTGATTGGGCCAGGCGCTCCGAGCGGGTGCGTCAGGCCGTCGCGCGGGCGGACAAGGCCTGCATGAATGCCTTGGCCAATTTCTTTCAGCGTATGGGTCTGGAAGAGATCGAAGCCCAGACCCGAGCCCGGACGACGTACTTTTGTCAGATTGGCTATTACCTGATTGGCCTGCAGGAAGAGCTGGAAGACCGGATGGTTTATCTGGACGACACCATGAAGATTCTGGGCGGTCAGCCTCTGGACCCGGCCAAGGCCAAGGCTTTTGCAGAGCGTATGTATAGCGTGCAAAAGGACAATGCCAAGAAATCGGGGTGATAGCTGGATGCTCTGCAGGCAGTGAGGGGAGGCGTGCTTGGGCGGTCACAGGGCAGGAGCTACCTTACCGATAGTCCTTGCTCTGCTGAGCTGAATAGAACGAGCTGGCAAGAAACATCAGTTTGAAGCCGGAAAACTAAAAGGGCCGAATCCTGGATGGGATTCGGCCCTTTTTTGGGCGGCTTTCTGTGAAGCGTTTTATGTTTGCTTCACAAAAGCAGTCCGTATTTTGCGCTGCTTTGCTTCAGGGCTTAGAACCAGTTGATCGGGTTCCAGTAGTTCACCTTGGCGTCCAGACCGTCCTTGAAGTAAGTGGAGTCTGGGAAGTTCTCGTCCATCACGCGTTTGGTGGTGTCACGCAGCTCGGTTTGACCCATCTTGTCGTAGGACAGGTACATCAAGTACAGCGCGCGTTCAGCAATAGGCACGCCCTTGAAGTCCGTAATCACGGTTTGCGCTCGGTTGACGGCAGCCACGTAAGCGCCGCGCTTGTAGTAGTACTCGGCCACGTGCACTTCGTTCTGGGCGATAGTGCTGACCAGCCAGGTCAAGCGCTTGGCGGCATCTGGCGCGTAACGGCTATTGGGGTAGCGTTGCAGCAGATCATTAAAGGCTTCGTAGGATTCGCGCAGACCTTTGGGGTCACGCTCGCTGGGGTCCTGTTGGGTAATGTTGGACAGGGCAGCGCTAGGAGGCGTAAAGGAGATCAGCCCTTTCAGGTACAACATATAGTCGGTACCGGGGTGGCTGGGGTATTGCTTCTGGAAACGGTCGATAGCGGCCAGGGCTTTGGCTGGCTCTTCGTCTTTCCAGTTGATATAGGCTTGGTCGATCAGCGATTGCTGTGCGTAAGTGCCAAAGGGGTAGCGGGACTCGACGGCTTCCAGGCGGGTACGCGCGTCTTTCCAGTTGCCGGCGGACATTTCTTCGCGGGCATCTTTATACAGACGCTCGGCGGTCCAACCCGAGGTGGGGTCAACTTCTTTTTTGGTAGTGCCGCAGCCAGCAAGCAAAGTGGCAGCCAGCATTAATGCGGCTACGTGGGCCAGCTTGGTACCACGAATGCGTGGCAAGTTCAGGTTCAGGCGAGTCACAAAAGCGTCCTTGGTGTTAGCATTGCTGCTCAATTATATGATTTGTCGCCATGCCTGACACAGATACTGAAAAAGATAGTGTTGTTTCTTCCGACGCACTGCGTTTTATCCTTCCCATCACTGCGTCTCCCGATCGTCTGGACAAGACGTTAGCGCGTTTACTGCCACAGCATTCGCGCAGCCGTCTACAGTCCTGGGTCGAGAGTGGGCATGTTCTCGTCAACGGCCAGGCCGTCAAGGTCAAGCATACGGTTTACCCCGGTGATACCGTGCTGGTCTGGGAACAACAGGCCCCAGAAGACATGGCCTTCGAACCTGATGACGTGGACTTCGAGATTGTGGCTCAAAGCGACTCCTGGCTGGTGGTTAACAAGCCAGTGGGTCTGGTCACGCATCCGGGCGCGGGTAACTGGCGTGGCACCTTGCTCAATGGTTTGCTGTTTCGCTTTCCCAATCTGCGTCAGGTACCCCGTGCCGGTGTTGTACACCGGCTGGACAAAGACACTTCCGGCTTGCTGGTGGTGGCTCGCACAGAAGTCGCACAAACTCACTTTGTCCGACAACTGCAAGAGCGTAGCATGGGACGCCAATATCTGGCGTTGGTCCATGGTGTCTTGCCGGGCCAGGGCTCGGTCGATGAGCCGATTGGGCGCGATTTGCGCGTGCCCGTGCGCATGAGTACTGGGCCGTCGGTTGCCCCCAAGCATGCTGTAACGCATTATCAAATGTTGCGTCAGGGTTATGCGGGCGAGGAAGCCGTGACCGAAGTGGCTTGCCGCCTGGAGACAGGCCGTACCCACCAGATCCGTGTCCACCTGAGTTCGATCAAGCATCCCTTGCTGGCCGATACCCTCTATGGTGGTCGCGTCGTCGCGGGGGCGCAGCGCCAAATGCTGCATGCCCACGTGCTGGAGTTTGAGGACCCCGATACGGGCGAGCGCCGCAGCTTCTCGGCGGAGCCACCGTCTGATTATCAATCTGTTGCAGAGACGATTGAATGGCACACTCAAAGCTGATTGCTACTGTTAGCGGCCCCGAACAAGAGGGGCTGCTTTATTTTTGTACAACGCGGGCAGGCGGCGTCAGTCAGGACGAGCGCGATAGCCTGAACCTGGGCCTGAATACTGGCGACGATCCGGAGCGAGTGCAGGTCAATCGGCAGCGGCTTGTAGACTTCCTGGGTTCGGAGCCGGTCTGGCTGGCACAGGTACACGGCACAGAGGTACTGGATGCGGATCAGGACATCCTGCCTGCCGTACCCAGACAGTTTGATGCCGCTATCACCACACGTCGGGATCGCACCCTGGCCATTCTGACGGCGGATTGCCTGCCGGTGGTGATCTGGGACGAGCAGGCCCAGGTGCTGGGCGTGGCCCATGCTGGTTGGCGTGGTTTGCAAGCCGGAGTCCTGGAGCGTACCTGGCAGGCGATGACTGCTCGTTGTCCGCAAGCCCAGTCCTGGCAAGCCTGGATTGGGCCGGCGATCAGTCAGGAGCACTTCGAAGTCGGGCAGGAGGTCTTTGATGCCTATGTCCTGGACGAGCCTGAATTGGCCGCCTTTTTTACTCAGGGACAGCGTCCTGGAAAATGGCAGGCGGATTTGCCGGGTATTGCACGCCATCGACTGGAAAAATTGGGCCCCGGCAAAATGACGGTGCATTTAAGTGGCTTGTGCACGTTTCAAGACAATGAATTGTTTTATTCCTACCGGCGCTCGTCCTTGACGGGCCGACAGGCCACCATTGCTCGCTTGAACCCGCTTTAACGGTTTTTTGATCGTATTGAATACGATATGGAATCTTTAATTCCGTCTATTGGCGTGCCAGCCTAATTAATTACCCCAATTGACTGCTTTTGTTACGAACGTCATGCTCTAAGCGTATTTGCAATTCGTTTACAGGTGGCAGATGTCGAGTAACAACAGTGCTTTTCAAGGTTTTGGCAAACCGATGGATGCCACCCGCTGTGCTGAACTTCAGGCTCGTTACATGCAGCAGTGGCAGGATCTGTGGGACCAGGCCCAACGCGGCGCCTTGCCACCCCCACAGGATCGCCGTTTTGCGGATGCCGCCTGGCAGAGCAATCCTACCGCCTCGTTCAATGCCCATGTCTGGCAGCTTGGCGTTCAGGCCATGAACGAGATGCTGGACCTGATGGAGCTGGACGCCGCACAGCGCGAGCGTCTGAGCTTTTCCATGATGCAGTGGGCTGAGGCCATGTCGCCCAGCAACTATCTGATGCTCAACCCCCAGGCCCTGCAAACCATGATGGAGACGGGCGGCCAGTCTGTGCTGGAAGGCATGGCCAATTTTATGGACGACTGGCAGAAAGGGCGCATGACCCAAACGGATGAAAGCCAGTTTCAGTTGGGGCAAAACGTGGGCACCACCTCGGGTGCCGTGGTGTTCCAGAACGATATTTTTCAGTTGATTCAGTACGCACCCACCACCAGCATGGTGCATGCCGTGCCCTTGCTGATCGTGCCCCCGTGCATCAACAAGTTCTACATTCTGGACTTGCAGCCCGAGAATTCTTTTGTGCGTCATGCCCTCGATCAGGGGCTGACGGTGTACCTGATGTCCTGGCGAAATCCCCAGCCTAACGACGCGGCCCATATTCATGCCCTGAGCTGGCAGGATTATCTGGAGCAAGGCGTGCTGGAGGCGATTCGCGTCAGCCAGGAGCTGTCGGGACAGGAGAAAATCAACACGCTGGGCTTTTGCATTGGTGGCACCTTGCTGGCCAGTGCCTTGGCACTGGCACGCGATAAAGGCCAGGACCCGGCCGCTTCCATGACCTTGCTGACCACCATGCTGGACTTTACCGACGTGGGCATGCTGAACGTCTTTATTGACGAGGCACAGGTCGCGTTTCGGGAGTGGCAGTTGGGGCAGGGTGGTTTGCTCAATGCTCGCGAGCTGGCCAGTACCTTTTCTTTCCTGCGTCCCGCCGAGCTAGTTTGGAACTATGTGAACAGCAACTACTTGCAAGGTAAAAAGCCACCTGCTTTTGACTTGCTGTACTGGAATTCCGACGGCACCCATTTGCCCGGTCCTTTCTTTACCTGGTATTTGCGCAATACCTATCTGGAAAACAGGCTGGTTCAGAAGGGTGGTGTCCCCGTGGGGGCGCACCGCGCGGATTTGAGCCAACTGGATTTGCCTGTGTACCTGTATGGCTCCAAAGAAGACCATATCGTGCCCTGGCAGTCGGCCTACGCGTCCTTGCAGGCCTTGCCTGCGGCCCAGCATCGCTTTGTGCTGGGAGCCTCGGGCCATATCGCAGGTGTCATTAACCCGCCTGCCAAGCAGCGCCGCAATTACTGGGTGCTGCAAGATGGCGAGCCGGTCGCCACGCTGGATGCCCAGCAGTATATGGAGCGAGCCCAGTCCGTACCCGGCAGCTGGTGGACAGACTGGATTGCCTGGATTGCGCCCTTGTCGGGCTCGCGACGTCGTGCAAAACGTCGCCTGGGCCATGCGCGTTATCCCGTTCTGGAAGAGGCGCCCGGCAGTTACGTCAAAGTACGCGCCAGTTAATTCTTCAATTTTTCAGGTTTCGGGAGCAGGGTAATCGGCCTGCTTCCTTTATCCCGATGTCAGGCTTTACATTGCCCGGGCCGGCAAAGGGATCGAGCTTTGTCACCCCTTTCAGGAGATGTATATGAGCAGCAAAGTAGCTTACGTAACTGGTGGTATGGGAGGGATAGGGACAGTCATTTGTCAGCGCCTGGCCAAAGACGGTTTTACCGTTATTGCCGGCTGCGGCCCCAACCGTGATTTTCAGAAATGGTTGGGCGAGCAGGCCGAGCTGGGCTACACATTTCATGCTTCGGTGGGCAACGTGGCAGACTGGGACTCGACCGTTGAGACCTTTAAAAAGGTATTTGCCGATTTTGGTCGTGTGGACGTGCTGGTCAATAATGCCGGGATTACACGCGATGGCACCTTCCGTAAAATGAGCCAGGAAGATTGGCGTGCGGTGATCGACACCAACCTGAACAGCTTGTTCAACGTGACCAAGCAAGTCATTGATGGCATGGTAGAGCGTCAGTGGGGCCGCATCATCAACATCAGTTCGGTGAACGGGCAAAAAGGACAGTTTGGCCAGACCAACTACTCCACGGCCAAAGCCGGGATTCACGGCTTTACCATGGCCCTGGCCCAGGAGGTTGCCAATAAGGGAGTGACGGTCAATACTATTTCCCCCGGTTATATTGGTACGGACATGGTGCGTGCGATTCGCCCCGATGTTCTGGAGAAAATCGTGGCGACCATTCCAGTGGGCCGTTTGGGTACGCCGGATGAAATTGGCTCCATGGTGGCCTGGCTGGCTTCGGGTGATTCCGGTTTTGCCACGGGTGCGGATTTCTCCCTGAACGGTGGCTTGCACATGAGCTAAGGCTTGTTGCAGTGCATAGCGCGTGTTTTTGTTTTATTGATTAGGAAGTAAGCACCAGCATGGGATCCCCTCGACTCATCAAGAAATACCCCAATCGTCGCTTGTACGACACGCAGGCCAGCGCTTACATCACCATGGTTGATGTCAAGCAACTGGTCCTGTCAGGAGAGGAGTTCGCGGTCGTCGATGCCAAAAGCGGCGAGGACCTGACGCGCAGTATTCTGTTGCAGATCATTCTTGAGGAAGAAAGCGGGGGTATCCCCATGTTCTCCACTCCGGTGCTGATGCAGATCATCCGCTTTTATGGCAATGCCATGCAGGGGGTGATGGGCTCGTATCTGGAAAAGAACATTCAGGCCTTCATGGAGATCCAGGAGCGCATGACCGAACAGTCCAAGGGCGTGTATGGCGGGCAGTTCGGCCCCGAGGCCTGGGCACAATTCATGAGCATACAGGCGCCTGTGATGCAAACCGTCATGAACAGTTATATTGATCAAAGCAAGAATCTGTTCGTGCAAATGCAGGACCAGATGCAGGATCAGACCCGGCAAATGTTCTCGGTCTTTCCCTTTGCGCCACCAGGCAAAGACAAGAAAGACTGATTTTTTAGCCTGCCAGCGTTTTAAACGGGGTATGGCTGCTGAGTGCTTCCTGATAGCGGGCCACATGGCCCGCTTCTTCATGCAGGAACTCTTCAATGGCGTGGGCAAAGCGTGGGTCTGCAATCCAGTGCGCCGAGCTGGTGGGAGTGGGCAGCAAGCCGCGCGAGAGCTTGTGCTCCCCTTGAGCACCGCCTTCAAAGAAACGCAGTTGCTGCGCAATGCAGAACTGAATCGCCTGGTTGTAGCAGGTCTCGAAATGCAGGCCAGGTACGTATCGAGTGCAGCCCCAGTAACGTCCATAAAGTGTGTGCCCATCCCGTAGCGACAGGGCGCAGGCCACGTCTTGTCTATCTTGCTGCGCCAGAATCAGCACCAGGGATTCGGGTAACTGCGCGTGCAGGCGCGCAAAGAAATTCCGATTCAAATAAGGGCGTTGTCCGCGCTCCTGATAGGTGTTGGCGTAGCACTGGTAGAAGTAGTCCAGGTTCTGCTCGCTAATGTCCTGGCCTTGCTTGTGTTCAAAGGACAAGCCCTGTTCGTAGACCTTGCGGCTGTCCTGTCGCATTTTTTTGCGCTTTTGCTGGGTCAGGGAGGCCAGAAAGTCCTCGTAGTTGCCGTAGTCCTGGTTCTGCCAGTGAAACTGCACATCATGGCGAATCATGAAACCTGCTTGCTCCAGAGCCTGCCTGTCGTCCGGGTTCGGGAACAGCACATGCACAGAGGACAGCTGATTGCTCTGTGTCAGCTGGATCAGTTGTCGGGCCAGCAGCACGCGATCTTCCTGGGTGCGAGCCAGCAGGCGAGGGCCGCTGACAGGCGTAAAGGGGATCGCGCACAGGAGCTTGGGGTAATAGTCCAGTCCATGCCGGTGATAGGCCTGAGCCCAGCCCTGATCAAACACATACTCCCCCCGGGAGTGATGCTTCAGATACAGGGGTACGGCGCCACACAGCCTCTGTCCACGATGCATCAACAGGTAATGGGGCGACCAGCCTGTCTGTGGCGTGGCGCAGCCAGCGGCGTCCAGTGCTGTCAAAAAAGCATGGCTGAGCAGCAGGTGATGGCCAGAGAGCGCGTCCCAGTGTGCCGCGTCGAGCTGACTCAGTTGTGTGCAAAGTGAAAATTGGATGGGTTCAGTGCTGGCCATGGCAAGGGGGACTTCGGTGCGCCTATTTTGAAACAAGGGTAGGGTATTGCCCGTGACGGCTTTGTATACTAGCCAGCGTTTCATGCAAAGGGAAGGCTTGTTGGGCATTGTCGCCTGTGCTTGCCCAATACGAGGAATTCATGAAGAAAATTGCGTTGATGCTGGGTGCCGCGATGGTGCTGGCGAGTTCGGCTCAAGCAGGTCCTGCTTGTGAGTATTTGCGTAATCACGTCGCCTTGCAGCCGCAATTCGGCGATGAGTTGCAGATGCTGGATCAGGATGGAGCATGTCTGGTTCAGAACGGACAGTTGTCGGCCGGCTTTTCATCGATGCTGCTGGCCTTTGATGAGCTGATCCTGCGTGATGAGGGTTTGGCAAAACTTTCCGAGCAGCAAGCTATTCCTGATTCCATGGATCTACGAGTAAGCGGAATCTACGTTCTGACAGGGCGTTTGCCAGGGCAGGACTACGTGATGCGCCTGCAAGCCAAGCCCATGGATTTTTCCCTTAAGTACAAGTGGGACTCGGCCTCGGCGCAACTGGATGTGGAGCAGCTCCGGCTGCGCAGCAAGTACCTGCGTGAAGTTCGTGTTCAGGCTCAATTCGGGATCAAGGCGGCAGCAGGGCGTTCTTTGGGCCCGGACGAGCTGGAGCAGGCGGAGCTTAAAAGCCTGAATCTGTACCTGGATAATCAGAATCTGATCCAGACCATGGTCATGCCTGCATTGGTCTTGAACATGAGCATGTACGAGGACCCGCGTCCCGCCGTCGAGAAGGCCTTGTTGGCAGCCCGTACTTCCGTGCAGTTGATGCCTGACTCGGTGGCTGATCGGGATAGTCGCAATGCCTTGCTGGCCTTCATCGCCCAACTTCCCGCACCCGAGGGACGTTTATCACTGGAGATGAACATGGACCCGTCTTGGCCTGCAGCACGCCTGGAGTCTGGCTTGTCTGTGGATCAAATGCGTAAATTGATGTCTGGCCTGAAAGTGAAAGCCAGGTTCGATACGGGACAAGAAGTCCCCTCTGCCTATGTCTGGCTGCGTGATCACCTGCGTTATGGTTTGAAGCTGTTTGGCCTGGGCAAGGCCGACGCATCGAATTGATCGGCCCCAAGCGCTGTTGGCTGTCAGGGCTGGCAGTGCTTTTCTGGCTTTTACGATTGATAGTGAGGGTGCTGTTCAACACACGCTATGGCTTAGGGCGCAAGGCGTGTCCGGGGCGTGCCGCTTGCTTTGTCGCAGGCGGCGGGAAAGCCTGGTAGGGTGAGCGCCGGGAAGCAGGACGAAAAAAAAACCGCCACATAAGCGACGGTTTTTTTAAATTTGGTTGCGGGGGCAGGATTTGAACCTACGACCTTCGGGTTATGAGCCCGACGAGCTACCATGCTGCTCCACCCCGCGTCAGAAAAGTAACTATAACATAATTTTTGATTATGTACATAGTGTGGCGTGTTTATTTCATTAATATTTGGGGATTGTCGCCGGGAAGGGCATGAAGGCAGGATAAAACGGTCCTCAATTTTCTTGCGTCTTGCTGGTCGCAATGGTGTAATACGGACTGTGCTTACAGGTTCAGCCGGATTGGCATTTCTAAAAGCTCAAACGCGCAAGCGGCTCCCTGTATAGCGACCAGTTCTTGATGGCTGGCATCTGGCTTTGATAGCAGTCGGCTCCCCTACTAGGCGGGATGTCCCGGCAAAACGAATTTCTCTGTTTCTGGCTTTGCTTCAGGTTTAGGCAATCGATAACCCCTGCGGTGGTCTGTTGGTGCCTTGATGTTGGCATTTGGCAATGTAGACCTGTCGCCCCGATCAGTTATTGCCCCAAACGTTGTTGTGCTGTTTTCGCGTTCCGCCAATCAGGAGCGCCAATTCAAATCCAGTCCGATAGGGCTTGCGGACATACTCATCATCAGCATGTGTGCTTACACAACATTTTTAATTGCTTTTAAAGCGGCTGTTTCTGGTTTGAGCCAGGGCGGTGGGCTTGCGTGCGCGTCCGGCCCTGTACAAGGCCCGATGGCGGCGATGGTGATTCGGATACGTGCTGTGGCTGGGATTGTTGCCGCGGTGCTGATGGCTGGCCTGCGTGCCCTGGCTATGGGCTGCGCTGCGCGCAAGATTGATGATCAAAACAGCGGGCAACAAAAAAGCCAGCGCGAATTGGCTGGCTTGTTTGATTCTGCTAAGCAGTTCCGGGTGATGGTTGCGGGGGCAGGATTTGAACCTACGACCTTCGGGTTATGAGCCCGACGAGCTACCATGCTGCTCCACCCCGCGCCGGAAAAGATAAATATTAACATGGAATTTTTGCTTTATGCAAGTATCGCCAGAAAGTGAGGCTTCCCAGCAGTGACTGAAAGTGAAATAATCCGAGTCCTGGAGACGGCTTTGCTGTGTGCGCAGCAGCCCATGAACAGCGCCGAGTTGCGCAAGATGTTTGTCTCCCCGCCGCTGAGCGCGGATGATCTGCGCCGTTATCTGGCTATCTTGCAACTGGATTGGAAAGAGCGTGGCCTGGAATTGGTTCAGGTCGCCTCGGGTTGGCGCTTTCAAAGTCGCCCGGCCATGCAAGTGTTTTTGTCCCGCCTCAGTCTGGAGCGCGCGCCCAAGTATTCGCGGGCCGTGCTGGAAACCTTGGCGATTATTGCTTGGCGGCAACCCGTTACCCGTGGGGATATTGAGGACATACGTGGTGTCAGCGTATCGACTCAAATTGTGCGCACCCTGGAAGATCGAGGCTGGATTGAAGTGCTGGGCTATCGTGATGCGCCCGGACGTCCGGCATTGCTGGGAACGACCCGTCAGTTTCTGAACGATCTGGGTCTGCGTTCTTTGGATGAATTGCCTTCGGTTGAAACTCTGGATTCCCTGGATGTGCTGGCGTCCTTGCCAAACGGGCAGGCGGCATCGGCTGATCAGGAGCAGGGCAAAGAACAGGGTCAACAGCAAGATCAAGAGCAGGATCAAGAACTGGACCTGCAACAGGGTCAGCAACCGGATCAACGGCAGGGTGAAGATCATCAGGGTCAGAACCAGGAGCAAGCGGCAGAGCAGGGCGCAGAGCACGAGTTTGCCTTTGCAGCAACGCAGCGGACGGGTTCCGAAGCAGGGCAAGAAATAGAACAAGAAGCAGGGCAAGACGCTGCTTTGGAAGTGAGCATGGAGCCGCTACAGGCCTCTGTTGCTCAGCTTGAGCTGGAGTCCGAACCGGATTCCGAGCCAGGTAGTCAGGACGATTTGCTTGAGGCGGCTCCAGAGGCGGAGCGGCCACAAACTGAACAAGCTGAAGTGAATACGACACCGGACCCCGTGGATGAGGCCCAGGCTACGGCTGGCCTATCGGATATACAGGCACCGGATGAAATAAAAAACTCTGGAGTAAATGATTAAAAATGACTGATTCGCACGAGACGAACACAGCCTCCGTGTCGGACGCCTCTGGCGCGGCCGACCCCAAGAATCCCCGCGCGAAAGGCCAGGGGCGCAAGTTGCGCACCCCGTTTCGCCGCCGTCGTGGCGATGCCACGCAAGAGTCGGCTCCCCGTCAGAATGAAGAGGCCCAGGCGGCCGCTCCTGGTGAAGCCAAGGCCCGTCCTGCTCGCCCACAGAATAATCGTCGCAAACCCGCCCCGGCTGGTCGTCGTCAAGATGCACGCGGTGGTGCTGGCAAACGCCAGGGCAGCGCGCAGGATGCTCGCTATTCGAACCCGGCTGATGACGCGCCGGTTGTGATTCTGGATGGGGATGACGACATCGCATTCAGCCACCTGGACAAGCAAAATCGTCTGTCGCAGCGCCTGGGTAAATACATGGGCAGCGAGCTGGTGCAGCCTAAATTGCACAAGGTGCTGGCCGAGGCCGGTATCGGTTCGCGCCGCGATATGGAAGAGCTGATTGTTGCAGGCCGTGTTTCCGTGAATGGCGAGCCTGCTCATATTGGTCAACGTGTCAGTGCAGACGACAAGGTGCGTATTAATGGTCAATTGATCAATCGGGCCAATACCAAGCGCCCTCCGCGCGTGATTCTGTACCACAAGCCCGCTGGCGAAATTGTTACGCACGACGACCCTGAGGGTCGTGCCACCGTGTTCGGTCGCCTGCCTTCCCTGAAAGTGGGCAAGTGGTTGTCTGTTGGTCGTCTGGATTTGAACACCGAAGGTTTGTTGATCTTCACGACATCGGGCGATATTGCCAATCGCATGATGCATCCACGCTACGGTGCCGAGCGTGAATACGCAGTACGTGTTCTGGGCGAGCTGAGCGAAGAGCAAATGCAGTCCATGCGTGATGGTGTGCAGCTGGAAGACGGTGTGGCCAAGTTCGGTTTGATCGAGTTTTTGGGCGGTGAGGGCAGCAACCGTTGGTATCGCGTCACAATTCACGAAGGTCGTAACCGTGAAGTGCGTCGCATGTTTGAAGCCATGGGTGTGACGGTCAGCCGTTTGATTCGTACCCGTTTTGGTGATGTCGGGCTGCCTAAAAACCTGCGCCGTGGTCGTTGGGAAGAGTTGGATGCTGATGTGGTGATGGCATTCATGCTGCGTCTGGGCCTGGTGAAGGAATCGGATGACGAAGGCCCGCACCAGCGTCGCGAACGGCAGCCACTGTCTCACGATAGCGCCTTGCCTCCCGGTTTCGGGACGCTGGAGCACAATGGTCTGAGCGGTGCTCGCATGGGTCGTGGTGGTCGTGTGGCTGGTCGCGGTCGTTCCTCGAACAATGTGCGCGTGAATGAATCCGTCAGCGGCGCCTTGTTCATCAGCGGTGGTCTGGCCAACGGTCATCCCGATGGTGGTCGTCGTGAACAGGGTGGTCACGGGCGTGGTGCCCCACGTAGCGGCCAGGGTGCTCGTGGGCAGCAGCGCGGTCGTGCGGCAGAAGGACGTTCTTCGGAAGCTCGTACACACGAAGGTCGCGGTCGCGAGGGGCGTTCGCAGGAAGGTGCCCGTGTGCATAATGGCCGCCGCCCAGCACGTGGCGATCAGGCGCGTGGTGAGCAAGGTCGTGGTGATCAGGCCCGTGGCGGTCATGCTCGCGGTGCTCAGGAAGGACGTGCGCCTTCAACCCGTCGCGGTGCTTCCGATCGTGCCGGTGCCGGGCAAGCGCCCAAGGCTCATGTGAAGAAAACAACGGTGGTGCGCCGTGTCAGCCGTCGTGATGACGACTGGCAGCCAGCCAGCTCGGCAGCCCATGAATCCCACTTGGGACGCGGGCGCCGGTAAAGCCAAGTCGCACGGACTTTGAGTTTGTGGCCCGAACCCTGCGGTTTGGGCCTGTAAGGCCGTGTGAATGCACGTATTTTCCGGTTTTCTGGTAGAATATAGAACTTGGCTCAGAGACGTTTGTGTCGGCTGGGTCTTTTTTGATGCTGCGCGCCAGCGAATAGGGCGGTCTTTCAAGGCAAAGTCAAGGTAAAGACCGCGTGGATCATCCGGTTCGGTTGCGCCTGCAACTATCCCGATTTGACGTTGGCAATGCGCAAGACCAGGGCCCGCTTGACTCTCAAGTGTGCATGGTGACCATGGGCTGGCGTACAGCCCATTTTTTTTGGATTTTATGGCAGACATTCTGGCTTTGGCACAAGAGACCCTGGCGGGTACCGAGTACGAACTGGTGGACGTGGAGCGTGCGCCGCTAGGCTTGTTACGCATCATCATCGATCACCCGGAAGGGGTGCGTATCGAACACTGCGAATGGGTGTCTAAACAATTGTCGCGCGTTTTCGAAGTGGAAAACGTGGACTACAACCGCATGGAAGTGACCTCGCCGGGGGTGGATCGCCCTTTGCTGCGCATTGGCGATTACGTGCGTTTTGCGGGCAGTCGGGTGCAGGTGCGCCTGCACGAAGCACTCGATAATCGGAAAGTGTTTGTGGGTACGCTCCACGCTCCTGAAGGGGCGCTACCGGCTAGTGTTCCGCTGGATACCGTTTTTAGGCTGGAACTGGACGAAGCATCGGGCAAGCTGACGCAGGTCGAATTCACCTATGACCAGGTGGATCGTGCCAAATTGGATCCCGTTCTTGATTTCAAGGGTAAGAAGCGATGAGTCGCGAAATTCTATTGCTGGTCGATGCGCTGGCGCGTGAAAAATCCGTAGCGCGTGATGTCGTGTTCACCGCGCTCGAAAGCGCTTTGGCTTCGGCCATGAAAAAGCGCTTCAAGGAAGATGTCGATATCCGTGTGGAAATCGACAGGGAAACTGGCGCCCACGAAGGGTTCCGGCGCTGGTTGGTCGTGCCTGATGAGGCCGGCCTGCAAGAGCCCGATAAACAGGAAATGTTGTCGGACGCCCAGGAAATCGATCCCGAGCTGCAAGTGGACGATTACATCGAAGAGCCGCTCGAACCTATCGAGTTCGGTCGTATCGGTGCCCAGGCGGCCAAACAGGCCATTTTGCAAAAGATCCGCGACGCCGAGCGTGAACAGGTTCTGAACGACTTCCTGGAGCGTGGTGAAACCATTGTTTCCGGTACGGTCAAGCGCATGGATAAGGGCGATGCCATTATCGAAATGGGCAAGATCGAAGCACGTCTGCCTCGTTCGGAAATGATCCCCAAGGAAAATATCCGCGTGGGCGATCGTGTTCGTGCCTGGGTTCAGAAAGTGGATTACGCAGCACGTGGCCAGCAGGTCATCCTGTCGCGTACTGCGCCTGACTTTATTAAAGAACTGTTCGAGAACGAAGTGCCCGAGATCGAACAGGGTCTGCTGGAAATCAAGGCAGCTGCCCGTGATGCGGGTGTGCGCGCCAAGATCGCCGTTATTGCTTATGACAAGCGCATCGATCCTATCGGTACTTGCGTGGGCATGCGTGGTTCGCGCGTGACTGCGGTGCGCAACGAGCTGGGCGGTGAGCAGGTCGATATCGTGTTGTGGGCGGATGATCCGGCCGAATTTGTGATCGGTGCTCTGGCGCCGGCACACGTCGAATCCATTTTGGTGGACGAAGACAAGCACGCCATGGACGTGGTGGTAGACGAAGAAAACCTGCCCAAGGCGATTGGTTCGCGTGGTCAGAACGTGCGTCTGGCATCGGAGCTGACCGGCTGGCAGATCAACATCATGACACCGGAAGAAAGCCGCAACCGTCAAGACGAAGAGCGCGAAGAATTGCGCGCTACCTTCATGTCCCGTCTGGATGTGGATGAAGCCGTGGCCGATATTCTGATCGACGAAGGGTTTACCGGTCTGGAAGAAATCGCTTATGTGCCCATGCAGGAATTGCAGGACATCGAAGCCTTTGACGAAGAAACCGTCAACGAGCTGCGTGCCCGCGCCCGCAATGCACTGCTGAGCGAGGCCATCGCCAAGGAAGAATTGGTACAGACCGCGGTCAAGGAACTGGCAGGAGTCGAGGGCATGACGCCCGAGCTGATCGCCGTACTGGCCGAAAACGAGATTACAACGCTGGATGAACTGGCGGAACTGGCAACGGACGAGCTGTCCGAGATGACCGGCCTGGCGCAAGATGCGGCCAGCGATCTGATCATGCGTGCCCGTGCCCACTGGTTTGACGACGAGGCCTGATATGTCTAGCTAGGTCCCGCGCGTTGTATTCATTAAGAATAGTTGTAGTAAAGCAAGAGAGAGTCGAATGTCGAGTAACACTGTCGCCCAGTTCGCTCAAGAACTGAAAATGCCTGCGAATGTTCTGCTGGAGCAGTTGCGTAGCGCAGGTATTGAGCTCAAATCAGTTGATGACGCCATCACTGATTCGGATAAGGCGAAGCTGCTTGAATCGTTGCGCCGCTCGCACGGCAGTCAGGAAGGCAACAAGATCACCCTGACTCGCCGTCAAACATCGGAGATCCGTCAGGATGACGGGTCGGGTCGCTCCCGCACGATTCAGGTGGAAACACGCAAAAAACGTGTGTTTGTAAAGCGTGATCCCTCCGAGCTGGTGGCAGAAGCCAATGCGGCATTGGCACAGGAAAATGCAAAGGAGCAAGCTGCTCAGGCCCAGGCGGCCAGTCAGGAAAAACCGGCTGTTGAACAGGCGCCTGCCGCGCCTGTCAGCGAGCCCGTCGCTCCTGTGGCAGCCGCTCCTGAAGCGCCTGTGAAAGAGCAAGCCCCTGTGGAGTCCAAGCCTGAGCCCACGCCAGAGCCTGAACCCGAAGTGGTCGCTGCTCCCGAGCCGACTCCTGTTGCTGAGCCCGCGCCCGAACCTGCTGCTCCTGCAGAGCCCGTTGTGGCTGCCCAGGAAAATACAAAGAAACCCGAGCCTCAGCCTCAGGAACAAGCACCTGCTGCAACGGAACCCTCCGAAGCCGCGGCAGCGCCTGTTCAGGAAAAGGCCGAATCGGCTCCCTCTCCTACGGCCCAAGAAAAGCCCGTGGAACCTACTAAATCTGTAAACGACGCCCGTCAAGCTAACTCTGTGAATAAAAATCAGCACCCTCAAGGGACTAAAACGCCCACTTCGACTGGAAAACCTCGGGATATGGCCGCCACTGGTCAGCGCCGTGCAGTGCGTGGCCCGGTGATTCCGCCTGTTGCCGCCGATGTGGAGCAAGACCAGGATCGTGATCGCGCCCGTAAGGCCGCAGAGGCAGAAGCCGCTGCTTTGCGCGATATGTTGAACCGTCCTCGTAAGGTCTTGCGTGCTCCCGAGCCAGAGGCTGATAGCAAGGCAGGTGCCAAGGGCGCTCAGAAGAAAGACGCCAAAGGCTCGAAAACTGACAAGGCTCCAGGCAAACCCGTCAAGACCGACAGCACGCCTGGCTGGACCAGCGATGCCAGCCGCAAGAAGCAGCCTTCCAAGGCTGATGTGGCTTCCGCCGGTGCCGGTGGTGGTCGCGAAGGCTGGAAGTCCAATGCCAAGGCTGGTCGTGGCAAGGGTGGCCGTGGTGGCCGCAATGCGCAGGCCGAGCGTCGCGAACCGCAAGTGGCAGAATTCATTGCCCGTGAAGTGCACGTGCCTGAAACCATTTCGGTCAGCGATCTGGCTCACCGGATGGCCGTCAAGGCTGCCGAGGTGATCAAGCATCTGATGAAGCTGGGTCAGATGGTTACCATCAACCAGGTGCTGGATCAGGAAACGGCCATGATTCTGGTCGAAGAACTGGGTCACAAGGCAATTGCCGCCAAGCTGGACGATCCTGAAGCCTTCCTGGTGGATACGGATGCCCAGAACGACGCCGAACTGAAGCCCCGCGCGCCAGTGGTAACCGTGATGGGTCACGTTGACCACGGCAAGACCTCGCTGCTGGACTACATCCGTCGCGCCAAGATCGCGTCGGGCGAAGCCGGTGGTATTACGCAGCACATTGGTGCTTACAACGTTAAAACGGATCGCGGCACTGCCACCTTCCTGGATACCCCCGGTCACGAAGCCTTTACGGCCATGCGTGCTCGAGGTACCAAGGCAACAGACATTGTGATTCTGGTGGTGGCCTCCGATGACGGCGTGATGCCTCAGACTCGTGAAGCGATTCACCATGCTCGCGCTGCTGGCGTACCGCTGGTGGTGGCGATCAACAAGATTGATAAACCTGAAGCCAACCCGGAACGCGTCAAGCAGGAACTGGTGGCCGAAGAAGTGGTGCCTGAAGAATACGGTGGCGATGTGCCCTTTATTCCTGTGTCGGCCAAGACCGGCCAGGGCATCGACGAATTGCTGGAAAACGTGCTGCTGCAAGCCGAAATGCTGGAGTTGAAGGCTCCGGTTGACGCACCAGCCAAGGGTACGGTTATTGAAGCCCGTCTGGACAAGGGCCGCGGTCCTGTCGCCACCATCCTGGTTCAAAGCGGTACCTTGAATCGTGGTGACAGCGTGCTGGTTGGCGCTTCCTTCGGTCGCGTTCGCGCCATGCTGAACGAAACCGGCAAGTCGCTGAACTCGGCAGGTCCGTCGATTCCTGTGGAAATTCAGGGTCTGACCGAAGTGCCAGCCGCGGGTGACGAACTGGTTGTGATGGCCGACGAGCGTAAAGCCCGTGAAATCGCTTTGTTCCGTCAAGGCAAGTTCCGTGATGTGAAACTGTCGCGTCAACAGGCCGCCAAGCTGGAGTCTATGTTCGACAACCTGGGCGAAGGCACGCAAACCCTGTCGCTCATCATCAAGACCGACGTGCAAGGTTCGCAAGAAGCGCTGGTGCAGTCGCTGGTCAAGCTGTCTACCGACGAAGTGCGTGTGGTGGTTGTACACGCGGCCGTGGGTGGCATCTCCGAGAGCGATGTCAACCTGGCTATTGCGTCCAACGCGGTGGTGATCGGCTTTAACGTCCGTGCCGAGCAAAGCGCCAAGAAACTGGCCGAAGCCAATGGCATTGACCTGCGTTACTACAACATCATTTACGATGCGGTTGACGAGGTCAAAGCGGCTCTGTCCGGCATGCTGGCTCCCGAGCAGCGCGAAGAAGTCATCGGCATGGTTGAAATTCGTGAAGTCTACAACGTGTCACGTATTGGTAACATCGCCGGGTGTATGGTTACCGAAGGCGTGGTCCGTCGCGACTCGCAAGTTCGCTTGCTGCGCAACAACGTCGTGCACTGGAGTGGCTACCTGGATTCCCTGCGCCGCTTCAAGGACGATGCCAAGGAAGTGCGTTCCGGCTTCGATTGCGGTATCACGCTGCGCGGCAACAACGACATCCAAGTGGGCGACCAGCTTGAGATCTTCGAGATCAAAGAGATCGCCCGGACACTGTAATTTATGGCACGACACAAGTCCAAACCAAACCCAGGGCGCAATCTGCGCCTGGCCGACCAGATCCAGAAGGATCTGGCGGTCCTGATCCAGCGCGAGATCGACATGACCCGCGCTGGTCTGATTACCTTGACCGGCGTGGAATTGTCTCCCGACTACGCTCACGCCAAAGTGTATTACTCGGTGCTGGGCGCCGAGCCTGAAGTCGCCCAGGCGGCTTTGACCGAGAAGGCCGGTTGGTTGCACTCGCTGCTGTTCAAGCTGCTGCATATCCATACCGTTCCTACTCTGCATTTTCATCACGACCGACAGTTGGAACGCGGCATGGAGCTCTCCAAGCTCATCGACAGCGCCAACCAGGCCGATAGCGAATTGACTGGCTCTGCTTCCAAATCGGACGAGCCAGACGAACAGCCCTGACGCGGCTGTTGTTTCTTCACGGATTGACACACGATGGCTACGCGAAAACGCGGGCAGTTGATTGACGGTGTGCTGCTACTGGACAAGTCCGACGGAATGTCCAGCAACCACGCCTTGCAGCGTGCTCGCCGCACTCTGGATGCCCGCAAAGCTGGCCATACTGGAACCCTGGACCCGTTTGCAACGGGCCTGCTGGTTTGCTGTTTTGGCCGGGCTACCAAGATTTCCGCCACGATGCTGGAAGCAGACAAAGCCTATGAAGCTACCTTGCAGTTTGGACAGGAAACCGATTCAGGTGACTTGACCGGCAATGTGGTGTCTCAGGCTCCGGCAGATTTTGCCGGTGTCACCCTCGAGGCGCTGGAAGCAGTACTACCTGCTTTCCGAGGACCCATTACCCAGGTGCCGCCCATGTATTCCGCGCTCAAGCGCGATGGCAAGCCCCTGTATGAATATGCCCGTCAGGGTATAGAGCTGGAACGTGAGGCACGACATCTCGTGATTCACGATTTGCAGGTGCAAGAGTTTACGCCGCAATCGGCGCGTCTGTTTGTACGTTGCAGCAAGGGAACCTATATCCGGACCCTGGCGCAAGACATTGGACGTGCTCTGGGGTGTTTTGCCCATCTGACGGCCTTGCGCCGGACAGAGTTAGGACCTTTTCATATCGACGACGCCTACACCCTGGACGGGTTGCAGGCGATGGAAGACCCGATGTCGGCCTTGCTGGCCATCGAGAGCTTGCCTACCGAGATTTTGCCCAAAAAACTTCAATCAGAAGGATGAGTTATGAGACGCGCATTGCGCAATGTGGCCATTATTGCCCACGTTGACCACGGGAAGACCACCCTGGTCGATCAATTGTTGAGACAGGCAGGTACGTTCCGTGACAACGAACATATCTCCGAACGTGTCATGGACTCGGGCGATATCGAGAAAGAACGCGGTATTACCATTCTGGCGAAGAACTGTGCCGTCGAATACGAAGGCACCCACATCAACATTATCGACACCCCCGGTCACGCCGACTTCGGTGGTGAGGTCGAGCGCGTGCTGTCCATGGTTGACGGCGTGCTGTTGCTGGTGGACGCGGTTGAAGGCCCCATGCCTCAGACCCGTTTCGTGACTCGTAAAGCTCTGGAACTGGGTTTGCGTCCGATTGTGGTGGTCAACAAGGTTGACCGTCCCGGCGCCCGTCCTGACTTCGCGATCAACGCCACGTTCGACCTGTTCGACAAACTGGGCGCGACCGACGAACAGCTGGACTTCCCCATCATTTACGCATCGGGTCTGTCGGGCTACGCCGGTTTGACCGAAGATGTGCGTGAAGGCGACATGCGTCCTTTGTTCGAAGCGATTCTGGAACACGTTCCTCAGCGTGAAGATGACGTCAACGCACCTTTGCAGCTGCAGATCTGTTCCCTGGACTACAGCTCCTATGTGGGCAAGATCGGTGTAGGCCGTGTGAACCGTGGTCGCGTGCGCGCGGCCCAGGACGTGGTCGTGAAATTTGGTCCTGATGGCGAAGTCATCAAGGGCCGCATCAACCAGGTTCTGAAGTTCAAGGGTCTGGAGCGTGTGTCGGTAGATGAAGCCGAGGCCGGCGACATCGTGCTGATCAACGGTATTGAAGAGCTGGGCATTGGTTGCACGGTAACCGATCCTGCTCACCAGGAGGCTTTGCCTTTGCTGCGCATTGACGAGCCTACCCTGACCATGAATTTCATGGTGAACACCTCGCCTCTGGCCGGCCGTGAAGGCAAGTTCGTGACCAGCCGTCAGCTGCGTGACCGTCTGGACCGCGAATTGAAGTCCAACGTGGCTTTGCGTGTGAACGAAACCGACGACGATACCGTGTTTGAAGTGTGCGGTCGCGGTGAGTTGCACCTGACCATTCTGATCGAGAACATGCGTCGTGAAGGCTATGAAATGGCCGTATCGCGTCCACGCGTGCTGATTCGTGAAGAGAACGGCGTCAAGATGGAACCCTACGAGCAACTGACCGTGGACGTCGAAGACGGCCACCAAGGTGGCGTGATGGAAGAACTGGGTCGCCGTCGTGGTGACTTGCAGGATATGGTTGCCGATGGCCGTGGTCGTACACGCCTGGAGTACCGTATTCCCGCCCGTGGCCTGATCGGCTTCCAGGGCGAGTTCATGACGCTGACACGTGGTACCGGCCTGATGAGCCACACCTTTGACGAGTTCCGCCCCATGCGTGAAGGCGCGGTTGGCGAGCGTCGTAACGGCGTGCTGATCAGCCAGGACGACGGTGATGCCGTAGCATACGCCTTGTGGAAACTGCAGGATCGCGGTCGCATGTTCGTGTCTCCCGGTGATGCCTTGTACGAAGGCATGATCATCGGTATTCACAGCCGTGACAATGATCTGGTGGTTAACCCCATCAAGGAAAAGAAACTGACCAACGTGCGTGCTTCCGGCAAGGACGAGCACATTGATCTGGTTCCACCTATCCGCTTGAGCCTGGAATACGCCGTGGACTTCCTGGATGACGATGAGCTGGTTGAAGTGACTCCCAAGTCCATTCGCCTGCGCAAGCGTTACCTGAAAGAACACGAGCGCCGTCGCAGCCAACGCGAAAGTTAATTTTTCGGGTTTAGCGATACGAGAAAACGCCTGCTTGATGCAGGCGTTTTTTTTATTCTATATTGTCTCGGTCAGGTCAGATTTGCAGAAATTATTAAGAAGCTGGGGCGCATGCATAATCGCCCCAGCTTGATTTTTAAAATCAGCAGAGGGTGTGAGATAAATAAAATTGATTAAGCAGCTTATCAAAAAGAGAGCGCTGTTTTAATTTTGGCTTAATACCTGCTTGATACAAACTGGCTGGACACATTACCAAGCTCGCTTTGCGAAGTCTCAGTTATTGCTGTGTATCATCCTGTTTTTACTGGATTTTTGGTGATTCAGGATGCTCTGCGCAGTTTCCCCCATTAAGGAGAATACTGATGGTGCAGCATATTGTGATTGTAGGTGGTGGTATTGGCGGTACGATGACCGCCAATCATCTGGTGACCAAGCTATACCCGGAAATTCGCTCTGGTAAAGTCCGCATTACCATGTTGTCCAATTCCCCCTGGCATTATTACAAGCCCGCTTTTATGTACGTGGCTTTTGATGCTTTTTTCAGGGACGAGCTGCGACGTCCCCAAATTTCCCTTTTACGCCCCGAAATTGATTTCCAGCTGGAGGAAGTCACTGGTTTCGACTTCAAGGCCAGCCGTCTGCACTGCGCCAGCGGCAAGAAGATCGACTATGACTACCTGGTTCTGTCTACCGGCTGCGTCCCCTCACCGGAAAAAATCGAAGGTCTGAAAGAGGGCGGCGATCATTTCTATCAGCATGCGCCCGCGCGCCAATTGGCGGACCGCCTGAGCAAGCTGGAAAAGGGTCGTGTGCTGGTAACGGTGACTTTCCCAAAGACCCATAACGTTCCCCACCAGTGCGGTATCGCGCCGGTAGAAACCACCTTGATGCTGGATGAGTATCTGCGCCGCCGTGGTGTGCGCGACAAGGTGGAGATTGCCTACACCTATCCAACGACCTCTCAGCTTTTGCGCAACTGCCTGTTCATGCAGAACGAGGTGTGTCAGGTTTTGCCGCCCATTTTTGAGGACCGAGACATCAAGCACCAACGCGGCTTTACCTTGAGCCGGGTGGACCCTGAACGCAAGATTGCCTATTCCGAAGAAGGCGCAGAAGAGCCATTCGACCTCCTGATGGCAACTCCTCCCATTACGGCCGTGCCCGCCGTTCGTGACTCGGGAATTTCTCAAGCAGCCGACAACGAAGGCTGGGTACCCACGGATCACCAGACAATGAAAGTGCTGGGCCTGGACAATGTGTATGTACTGGGCGATACGGTGGACTTGCCTATCAGTAAAGCCGGTGGTTCTTGTCACAATCAGTCTCCCGTCGTCGTTAATAACCTGGCCTCGGAGCTGCGTTTTGGACGCACTTGTGACGAATACGATGGCCGGGTGGTGGCGGTGGCACAAATGGGTCTGGAGGGCGGCATGCCGCTCTGGTACGACTACAAGGAGGATGTGCATCCTACGCCGCCCACCAAACTGGGTGGCTTGCTGCGCAAGGGTTTTAACCGGGGTATTTACTGGGCCGTGGCCCGTGGCTTGGTCTAATTCAGGAGAGACAGATGAATTCGGTATCGGATAAATCCTTGAATCCCGGTGATGCGGGCGCTGCTCAGAAGGCCCCTTCCGCCCTGGAAAGCCTGCTGGGAGAAGATCCGGGCATCAAGGGCCTGGATGAGTTGATCGGCAAGATCGAACCCTTGCTGGCGGGTGGTCGTTTGAATCGGGTGGTGGATGCGGTGTCCCTGCTGGCCGATCTGGTCGATATGAGCGACGACTATATGCTTGAAAAGCTCATGAAGGGCTTTGAGGAGGGCGTAGGGGCCGCCTGGTCGGTTGGAAACGCCGCACGTATGGCTGCGGACCAGGTGAGGGCTACGGAGACCACCCCGACCCTGATGGGGCTTATACGCCTGGCCAAGGAGCCGGAAGTGCGACGTGGCCTGACGTTCTTTCTGATGATGGCCGGTGTGATGGGGCGCCAGATGCGCTATCAGAACCTGGACCATATGGGGGATTGATACGGTAGCTGTATCGCTAAAGAAAAATGGGCCGCTTTTGCAAGCAGCCCATTTTTTTGTTCAGTACCTCAGCACTTAGTGATTCAAAAATGCCATCTGGCGCTTTTCCACAATACGGAAGGCACCCACCAAAATAAAGGACACGCACAGGTAAATCAGTGCAGCAATCCCGTAGGAGGTAAAGGTCTGGTACGTGGCCGCATTGGCATCTCGCGCGATCTTGAGCAAGTCAGGAACCGTGGCGGTAAAGGCCAGCGAGGTGGCATGCAGCATCAGCACCACTTCATTGCTGTAAGCAGGCAGGACACGGCGCAGGGCTTGCGGCAGAATCACGCGGCGGTACAAGGTCCAGCCGGACATGCCATAGGCGCGGGCCGACTCGACTTCACCGGGCGGCATGGAGCGGATGGCCCCAGCAAAAATCTCGGTGGTATAGCCCACGGTATTCAAGGTCAGCGCCAGAATCATGCAATTGAAGCCACTCATGAAAAAGGCTTCCAGTGCAGGCACCGACTTGACGATGGCCAGCTTGTACATGGCGGTGTAGATCAAAAGGATCTGCACATACAAGGGAGTGCCACGGAAAAAGTAGGTGAAAGCACCGATAGGGCGCGACAGCCAGGTTTTGCCCGAGACACGGCCAATGGCCATGAAAATCGACAGGAAAAAGCCGATCACGACCGAGATCACCAGCAGCCACAGTGTCATGGCCAGGCCCGAGAGCTGACCATTGCTTTGGTACAGATAGGCGCGCCAGAATTCGTTCAGAACATCCATTAGAACTGCGCTCCTTTCACGCCAATGTTGTAGCGTCGTTCCAGGTAGCCCAGCCCGATATTGCTGACGGCGGTCAGGCCCAGATAGATCAGGGCGGTGATGCCGACAAACAAGAAGGAGTTGAAGGTCGCGTTACCGGCGTTTTGCGCAATCTTGACCACATCGCTCAGGCCGATCAGGGACACCAGCGCGGTGGATTTGAGCAGGATTTGCCAGTTGTTGCCCAGTCCGGGCAATGCGTAGCGCATCATTTGTGGAATCTGGATGCGGTGCAAAACCTGCCAGGCGCTCCAGCCACAGGCCTTGCCGGCTTCCATCTGGCCCTTGGGGATGGCCATCAGGGCACCACGGAAGGTTTCGGCAAAGTAAGCGCCATAAATAAAGCCCAGCGTGACCACACCGGCGCCAAAGGGATCGATCTCGATCATGTCCCATTCCAGCCAGTCAGTCAGCTCGTTCAGCCAGATTTGCAGGCTGAAAAAGAACAGCATCAAGAGCACCAGATCCGGGACGCCCCGGATCAAGGTGGTATACAAACCGCCCACCCAACGCAGCAGCGAGGCGCGGGACAGTTTCATCAGGGCAGCGACCAGACCCAGCACCAGGGAAACCAGCAGTGAGAGCACGGCCAGTTTGATGGTTTCCCAGGTGCCGACCAGCAACTGCGGCCCATAACCGTAAAGCAACATGGTTCAGGTATCCAGGTCAGGGCGCGATGCGAATGTTTTCTTTTTGGAAGTACTTGTCGGCAAAGGTCTGCATGGTGCCATCGGCCTTCATTTCGCGCAGAACTTCATCAACGGTTTTCTTGAGTTTCTTGTTGCCCTTGCGAATGCCCATGGCGATAGGCTCGTTCAGAATTGGGCTGTCGTCCACGGTGCTGCCAGTCAGCTCAAAGTCGGCACCGGCCGGCTTGGTCAAAAAGCCTTCAACGGCGTTCTGGGCTTCCTGGAAGGTGGCGTCCACACGGCCACCGGCCAGATCATTGAACGCGTCGGTGTAGCTGGGGTAGGCCACAATGGTCACACCGTTATTGGCCCAGTTCTGACGCGCATAGGTTTCCATGGTGGTGCCTTGTTGCACGCCGACACGCTTGCCCTTCAGGGATTCGGCGGTGGGTTCCAGGCCGCTGCCTTTGCGCGCAGCCAGGCGAACCGGCACGATGTACATGGGCTCGCTGAAGTCGATCACCTTGGCACGTGCCTCAGTAGCCGTCATGGTGGAGTTGGCCAGATCGAACTTGCGCGCTTGCAGGCCAGGGATCAGGCTGTCAAAGGACTGATCGATCCACACGCACTTGGCGTCCAGGCGCTTACAGATTTCGTTGCCGATGTCGATGTCAAAGCCTTGCAGCTCGCCACTGGGGTCCAGAAACTCGAAGGGGGGGTAGCCCGCTTCAGTGGCAAAACGGATTTCGGACGGCCCGGCTGCATGGGCAGCAGCGGGCACCAAGGCACTGCAAAAAGCCACCATCAGGAGGCGGGCAAGCATTTTGTTCATGTGGAGGACTCCGGCAAATATCGACTAGCTTGTGGCATTCAATACAAATTCGGCCCTGCTGATGGAGGGCCGAAGAAAGACTGCAAATTTAACCCGTACGCCTTACTGGGGCAATGCGGGTTCCGCCCTAGGCAGTACGCAGCACTGGTTGATGTAGCCCATGACCTCGTCCAGATCGTCGGTCAGGACCAGCAAATTCAGGTCTTTGGGGCCAATCAGGCCCATCTCCATCAATTGCTCACCAATCCAGTCGAGCAGGCCGGACCAAAAGGAAGTGCCGATCAGTACAATGGGTGCGGGTGGGACTTTGCCCGTTTGGACCAAAGTCATGACTTCAAACAGCTCGTCCAGGGTACCGAAGCCGCCAGGCAGGGCAATGTAAGCCCAGCTGTGCATGAAAAAGGTGGCCTTGCGCGAGTAGAAGTACTCGAACTGCAGGCTTTGTGTCTGGTACGGGTTGTTGGTGGTTTCGTGGGGCAAGCGTATATTCAGGCCAATACTTTGCCCGCCTGCTTCGTACGCGCCTTTATTGGCGGCTTCCATCAGGCCAGGGCCGCCGCCTGCAATCAGGGTGACGCCCGCTTCGGCCAGACGACGACCCAGTTCCTGGGCCAGTTCGTAGTAAGGATGACCGGGTTTGATGCGTGCGCTGCCGAAAACACTAACGCCAGCACCCATTTCTTTTAATGTATCGACCGCAGTTTGCAGTTCCTTCATGATGGTAGGAATCTGCTCAGAGGCCGGTAAACGGACGATTTTATTGTTAGACATGAAAAAAACCTTGTTGCTCGTTGATGGTTCCAGCTATCTGTACCGAGCGTACCATGCGATGCCCGATCTGCGAAACGCGCAAGGCCAGCCTACAGGCGCCTTGTACGGGGTCATCAATATGCTGCGCCGTCTGCTACAGGATTATCAGGCGGACTATATGGTATGCGTTTTCGATGCCAAGGGCCGCACTTTCCGGGACGATCTGTACGATCAATACAAGGCTAACCGGCCCTCCATGCCCGAAGATATGGCGGTGCAAATAGAGCCTATTCATAAAGCGGTACGCGCCATGGGCTGGCATCTGATTTGTCAGCCTGGCGTAGAGGCCGACGATATCATCGGCACGCTTTCCCGTCTGGCGGCTGAAAATGGCATCGAGACGGTGGTGTCTACCGGGGACAAGGACCTGGCCCAGCTGGTCAATGAGCATGTGCAGCTGGTCAATACCATGAGTAACGAAAAGCTGGATGTAGAAGGCGTCACCAGCAAGTACGGCGTACGCCCAGATCAGATTATCGATTATTTGATGCTGATTGGCGACACTTCGGACAATATTCCCGGCGTGCCCAAGGTGGGCCCCAAGACGGCCGCCAAGTGGCTGGCCGAGTATGGCAGCCTGGACGAACTGTTGCAGCATGCCGACAAGATCAAGGGGGTGGCCGGCCAGAACCTGCGTGATTTCAGCTCCAACTTTGACATGACGCGCAAGCTGGTCACGGTCAAACTCGATTGCGAGGTGCCTGGTTTTACGGGGGATTTCGAAGCCTTGGAGCCGGAGCCCCGCGACAATGTCGTGTTGCAGGATATCTACGAAACCTATGGGTTCCGCAGCTGGTTGCGTGAACTGACGGCTGATCCCACGCGCGTGCCCGCCCAGGATGCGCGTGTCGAGGCTGAAACGCCTGCAGCCCCCGCTGAGCTGGATTACCAGACCGTCACGACTAAAGAACAGTTGCAGTCCCTGCTAAGCCTGCTGGAAAAGGCCGAGCTGGTGGCGCTGGATACGGAAACCACCTCCCTGGACCCCTTGATGGCGCGTCTGGTGGGCTTGTCGGTGTCGGTCAAGGTCGGTCAGGCTTTCTATGTGCCGGTGGCCCACCGTGGCTCGCTGGATGTAGAGCAGCTGGATAAAGACTATGTGCTGGAAACCCTGCGTCCCTGGCTGGAAAACGCAGAGGCGGCCAAGGTCCTGCATAACGCCAAATACGATACTCATGTCCTGCTGAATGAAAAAGTCAGCCTGCGCGGTATCCGCGAGGACACCATGTTGCAGGCTTATGTTCTGCAATCGCACAAGCGTGTCGGCATGGAAGAGCTGGCCTTGCAATGGCTGGGTCTGAAAGGGGCGTCTTATGAGGATATTTGCGGCAAGGGTGCCAAGCAGATCGGCTTTGATGAGGTGGATATTCCGGTGGCTTCGCAATACGCCTGCGAAGATGCGGACTACACCTTGCGTCTGCATCAGTGCCTGCGTCCCCAAGTGGCCAAGGAAGAGGGGCTGGAGCGCATTTACCTGCTGGAAGTTCAGGCCTCGGATGTGCTGACCATTGTGGAGCGCAATGGCGTCAAGATTGATGTACCTACTTTGGCGCGCCAAAGCCACGAGCTGGGTCAGAAAATGCTGGAGCTGGAAAACAAGGCCTACGAACTGGCCGATCAGCCCTTCAATATGAACTCCCCCAAGCAAGTGGGCGAGATTCTGTTCGGCAAGCTGGGTATTCCGGTGGTTCGTAAAACGGCCAGCGGTGCTCCCTCTACCGATGAGGATGTGCTGACCCGTTTGGCTCAGGATTACCCCTTGCCGCAGGTACTGCTGGAATACCGTGGCCTGGCCAAACTCAAGTCCACCTACACGGACAAACTGCCCAAAATGGTGAATCCGGACAGTGGCCGCGTGCATACCCGTTATGCACAGGCTGCTGTCATTACCGGGCGTTTGGCGTCTTCCGACCCTAACTTGCAGAATATTCCGGTGCGTACGGCAGAAGGTCGCCGTGTTCGTGCCGCCTTCGTGTCTGAACTGGGCAAAGTGGTTTCGGCTGACTATTCCCAGATCGAATTGCGTGTGATGGCCCATGTGTCGGGCGACGAAAATCTGCAGCAGGTGTTCGAGCAGGGCGGGGACGTGCACACGGCGACCGCTGCCGAGATCTTCGGTGTGGATGCCAAGGACGTCAGCTCTGATCAGCGTCGTGCGGCCAAGGCGATCAACTTTGGTCTGATCTACGGCATGGGCGAATTCGGCCTGGCCAGCAATCTGGGTATTACTCGTGATGCAGCCCGTGCCTATATTGATCGTTACTTCGCCCGCTATCCTGGTGTGGCCAGCTACATGACGCGCATCAAAGCGCAGGCGCACGAGCAGGGTTATGTGGAAACCGTGTTTGGTCGCCGTCTGTGGCTACCTGAACTGAAGGGCGCGAAAGGGCCACGCATGGCCGGTGCAGAGCGTGCCGCCATTAACGCCCCGATGCAGGGCACTTCGGCTGACCTGATCAAGATGGCCATGGTGGCGGTGCAACGCTGGCTGGAAGAAAAAGGGCTGCGTACGCAGATGGTGATGCAGGTACATGACGAATTGGTATTCGATGTACCCGAAGACGAGCTGGATGTCCTGCGTGAAAACTTGCCGGGCCTGATGTGCAATGTGGCCAAGCTGGATGTGCCGCTGGTGGCTGAAGTCGGCGTGGGCGATAACTGGGAACAGGCTCACTAAGGCTTTTTGGCAAGCTAAAGGCAAAAGGAAAAGGCGACCTGATGGTCGCCTTTTCCTTTTTAAGCAGCAGAACGGCTTGTTTTAACCGCCCGGCTGCAGTCTGTTTATTCCTCGTTGGAGCGTACCCGGTTGGGCAGCAACTCGTCGTGCTTGGCCAGAATGGGATAGGCGGCGGCGCTGACCAGATAGGAGTTGATGGTGCGCACGTCACGCAAAATCTCCAGGTACAAGGAACCCTGCTCGGCAGAGTCCAGCTGACCGGCCTTGATCTTGCGAATATGGCGGTCTGCGGCAGCCACTTCCAGCTCGCGGAAGAAGTCTTTTTCAAAGGCCAGGAAGCGGGCGGTTTTCACGTCCTCGGCCACGAACAGAGCGGCAGCCTGACGCTGATTGCGAATCAGCCTGTCCATGACCTTGCCGATCTCGGCCTGTTCTTCCGATTGCAGTATCCAGCCTTGCTTGCGCAGCTTGGCCGTGTGACTGAGCAAACCATTGACGCTGATCGTGGCGGCGTGCGAGATATTGGTGGAGAAAGTCAGAATGTCGTTCAGACGACGGGTATCTTTCTTGCTCAGGTTTTCCTGGTCCATGCTGGCCAGATAAGTGGTGATCAGCGGCTCCAGCCGGTTGACAGCATTGCTGATATAGCGCGCGTGGTTGATGCTCTGGGCGCTATTGTTCAGCATGTTCTGGCGGGCCGTATCCAGGATCTCCTGCAGCATATCGGACAGACGCAGCGCTTCTCGAGCCGCATTGCCCAAGGCCACGGCAGGCACTTCCTGTGCGGACTGGTCCAGATACAAGGGCAGGCCAGGATCATCCGGATCGGTGCGACGAGGCAGGTAACGGCTCAGCAGGCGCGAATAGGGTTTGAGCAAAGGCAGAAACAGCGCGGCTACGGCCAGGTTGAAGAAGGTGTGGAAGTTGGCCACGGCACGGGCCGGGTCATCGGTGAACCAGCTCATCAGATCCGGAATCCAGGGCAGCACGATCATGCCAATCAGGCAGCCAAACACACGTGTGCCCAAGTTGCCGATGGGCAGACGTTTGTTGGCTGGGTCCTTGGTGCTGCCAGCCCCTTCCAGAATCGGGTTGATGGCCGTGCCCACGTTGGCACCCAGTACCAGTGCATAGGTCAGCTGTGGATCCATATGCTGATGGCTGGCCAGCGAGATGATCAGCACCACAATGGCCACGCTGGAGTGCGCGGCCCAGGTTAGCAGGGCGGCCAGCAACATGCCTGTCATGGGGCTGCCTGCCAGCGCTTCCAGAATGGTTTGCAGCAGTGGGGCGTCCTGAATGGGCGAGAACAGACCCACCAGTTCATGCAAGGACAGCAGCAAAAGGCCCAGACCAATAAAGACGCGGCCCAGATCGCGACGGCGTCCAGGCTCTTGCGAGCGAAATAGCCAGACACCCAGAAGAATCAGGGCGGGGGCCAGCGCGGTCATCTTGAAGGACAGCAGTTGCACGATCAGCGTCGTGCCCACATTGGCGCCCAACATGGCGGCCAGGGCCGGAACCAGGGCAACCATGCCGGTGGCGGCAAAGCTGGTAATCATCAGTCCGGTGGCGGTACTGCTTTGAATGGCAGCGGTAATGGCCGCACCCGCAAAAAAGGCGCGACGGGGGCGGCCCAGGGCATGGCCCATCCAGACGCCCAGCTCAGCACCAAAGGCGCGTTGCACACCGCTTTGCACCATGTGGATACCCCACAGGAGCAAGGCGATATAACCCCCGAAATCGAGAAGTGCGAAGATTTCTTTCATTGCTAAATAATAGCCCAGCGCATCTTGCAAGCGTGAGTCTCAGCTTGCAGTTGGACACATTCAGGTGTTGGGAGTTTGCCGCGCCTGTCGGGCAGCCAGATCCAGACCTTTTGCAAACTGTGCTTGTTCCTGGTCGGAAAAGGCCGACAGGAACAGCTCCTGCACCGCGCTCTGGTAGACCTGCCACATTTGTTTGCGCAAGGCCCGGCCTTCATCTGTGATGCGGGCAAAAGCGGCTCGGCCATCTTCAGAAGAACGGCTGCGCTGGACCAGACCTTGCGCTTCCAGCCGGTCAACCAGTCGTGTCAGGTTATAGCGCTCTATGACCAGCCGGTCGGCCAGTTCATGCATGCGGCGGGTGCCTTCCGTCCCGGTTTCCAACCCCCACAACACGTCGTACCAGGCATAAGGCGGCAGCTTCTCGGCAGCCAGTCTGCGTTCGATTTCTTTCAGGATGCTGCGGTGCGCCCGCACAAAGGAAAACCACAGATCAGTATCGGAGCGACTCATCGTTCTTTCCCCCAGGAGTTTATTTTTTAGTTGCAAATGCAATTATACGTGGATAAGATGCGCTACATAAAGTAGTTGCAATTGCAATCGTATGGGTGAGGGTCTGTCCTGCCCTGCGTCTTGTTCAGGCTGTGAGGACGCCGAGTGGCGAATCCGGCCTATCCACCTGGAGATTGTTATGAATCACGCTTTGCAGATCGCGGATGTGGACCCGCAAGAGACGACCGAGTGGCTTGATGCCCTGGAATCGGTCACCGCGGCAGAAGGGCGCTCCCGTGCCCATTATCTGATTGACCAATTGCTGGATTTCGATGCGCGTCATCATGGCGACCTGTACACGCGCGTGACTACCTCGTATGTGAATACCATCCCCGTGCATCAGCAAACCCCGTACCCGGGTGACAAGGAACTGGAGCGCAAGCTCAATGCCTATGTGCGCTGGAATGCCATGATCATGGTGCTGCGTGCTGGTCGGCATTCCAATGTGGGCGGGCACATTGCCACCTATCAGTCTGCGGCGGTCTTGTACGACGTGGGCTTTGATCATTTTTTCCGGGGCCGTACAGAAAGCTTTGACGGTGATCTGGTCTATATACAGGGCCACTCCGCCCCCGGCATTTATGGCCGTGCTTATGTAGAAGGGCGCCTGGACGATGAGCAGATGGACAACTTCCGTCGTGAGGCCGGACGTCGTGGCCTGCCGTCTTACCCGCACCCACGTTTGATGCCCGAGTTCTGGCAGTTTCCCACCGTGTCCATGGGTCTGGGGCCATTGATGGCTGCTTATCAGGCTCGCTACATGTGCTACCTGGATTTCCGGGGCCTGAAGCCTATGGATGGCCGCAAGGTCTGGGCCTTTCTGGGTGATGGTGAGATGGATCAGGCCGAGGCCCTGTCCGCCATTGCTGTGGGTGGCCGAGAGAAGCTGGACAACCTGATCTTCGTGGTCAACTGCAATTTGCAGCGGCTGGATGGCCCTGTGCGTGGCAATAGCAAAGTCATTCAGGAGCTGGAAGCGACCTTCCGTGCCGCAGGCTGGAATGTCATCAAGGTGATTTGGGGCGCAGGCTGGGATGATCTGCTGGCCAAAGATAAAACCGGCTTGCTGCGTAAACGCATGATGGAGTGCGTGGACGGGGATTATCAGACCTTCAAATCGCAAAGTGGCGCTTATGTGCGCGAGCACTTCTTTGGCAAGTATCCCGAACTGCTGGAACTGGTGGCGGATTTGTCGGACGAGGATATCTGGGCTCTGGCTCGTGGTGGTCACGATCCCGACAAGGTCTACGCTGCTTATGCGCAAGCTGCGCGTAACCCTCAGGGTGGGCCAACCGCGATTCTGGTGAAAACCGTGAAAGGCTTTGGCATGGGCGAGGCCGGTGAAGGCCAGAATATCAATCACCAGCTCAAGAAAGTGAGCGCCGATGCCGTGCGTGCCTTCCGGGATCGTTTCCAGCTCCCCGTGACGGATGAACAACTGGAAGAGCTGCCTTATCTGCGTCCGGAGCCAGGCAGCCCGGAAGCCTTGTACTTGCAGCAGCGTCGTGCGGCCTTGGGTGGCTTTGTGCCATCCCGCAGAACCTCTGTCCCGGCTTTGACAGTGCCCGCGCTGGACAGTTTTGCGGCCCAGCTGAAAGGCACAGGGGAGCGTGGCCTGTCCACGACCATGGCTTTTGTGCGTATCTTGAGCACCTTGTTGAAAGACCCGGTGCTGGGCAAATTGATTGTGCCCATCGTGCCGGATGAGTCGCGCACCTTTGGGATGGAAGGTCTGTTCCGCCAGATTGGTATCCACTCTTATTTAGGGCAGTTGTACACGCCGCAGGATGCCGGCCAGCTGAGCTATTACAAAGAGGCCAAGGATGGGCAGATCTTGCAGGAAGGCCTGAATGAGTCCGGGGCAATCTCCTCCTGGATTGCGGCAGGTACGGCCTACAGCAATCACGGTGTTCCCACGATTCCGCTCTTTATTTTCTACTCCATGTTCGGTTTTCAGCGAGTGGGGGACTTTATCTGGGCTGCGGCGGATGCACGGACACGGGGTTTCCTGTTTGGCGCAACCTCGGGCCGGACCACCTTGATGGGCGAAGGTTTGCAGCATGACGATGGTCATAGCCATGTGCTCTCCAGCGTGGTGCCTAGCTGCCGCTCTTACGACCCCACCTTCTCCTATGAGCTGGCCGTGATCATGCAGGATGGTATCCGTCGCATGTATCAGGATCAGGAGGACGTGTTCTATTACATTACCGTGCTCAACGAAAACTACCCGCATCCCGAGATGCCCGACGGCGTGGAGCAGGGCATTATCAAAGGGCTGTATCTCTTGCAGGCTGGACCGCAGCACAAAGCCAAGGCCCCGCGTGTGCAGTTGTTGGGCAGTGGCTCGATCCTGATGGAAGTGCTGGCTGCCGCGCAATTGCTGCAAGACGACTTTGGCGTGGCCAGCGATGTCTGGAGTGCGCCCAGCCTGAACGAGCTGCGTCGTGATGGTCTGGACACCGAGCGCTGGAACACCTTGCATCCGGAAAGCGAGCCGCGCATTCCTTATGTGCAGTCTTGCCTGGAAGGGCATGCAGGCCCGATTGTGATCGCAACGGACTATATGAAGATTGTGGGGGAGCAGATTCGACCCTTCCTGCCAGAGCGTCGTTTGCTGGCGTTGGGTACGGACGGTTTTGGGCGTTCCGACACACGTGCGTCGCTGCGCGAGTTCTTTGAGGTGGATAGGCATTTCATCTTGGTCTCGGCCTTGAAAGCCTTGGCTGATGAAGGTTCGGTGCCGCGTTCCTTGGTCAGTGAGGCCTTGCAGCGCTATCAAATCAACCCTGAGAAGACCAATCCCATGAAGCCTTGAGTCTTGCCAGTCCGGTCGTCTTTTTGGGCAAACGGCGACCGGCGGCGGGACACCAGTCAGCAAGGGGTGCGATGGCCTGCTGTCTCCCCTGGTCAGGTCAGCCCTTTGCTGGCTGGTCCCTTTTTTATGGCGATGGGCGCGCCATTTTCTCCATCAAATCTTCATCATTCTGTGCCACAGTACGGCATGGATTACTCAATTTCTTTGGCTCGCCTGGTGGGCCTTGCTGTCTTGGCTAGCTTGGGCGGTCAGGCCCATGCTCAGGTCCAGTCTCATGAGTTGGCGCGTGCAGATGGCAGCACCATCCATTATTATGTCCAGCCTGCTGTCGCTCCCCAGGACGGCGTGCATGAACTGCTTCTGATTGTGCAAGGCTCGGACTGCAATAGCGTGGCACACAAGAAGATTGTCTGGGAAACCCTGGCCAAAGCCCGCCCGCAAGCCCAGGTGCTGGCCGTAGAAAAGTATGCGCTGACAGCGGCTTTGCCCGCCAGCGATGACCCCGAGCGCAGCGACTGCCCGACAGACTATATTCAGCACGACAATCCCCAGCAGCGTGTGGCCGATCTTGAGGCAGTTTTAAAACAGCTGCAAAGCCAGACTCGCTATGACCAGCTCTTTGCCTTGGGGGGGGAGCGAAGGGGCGGTCATCGTCCATCTGCTGGCGGCCCGGACCCCTTATCTGGATGCCGCCGTCAGCTTTAATGGTGGCGGGCGCTGGTTCCAGGATGATGTGCTCTATAGCGTGTCGGTGGAGGAGATGCCGGCTGCTGACAAGCAAGCCATGCTGGATGGGTTGGGTGGTTTTCTGAAGCAGGCCAAGGCTGGTCTGGATACCGAGATGAGTCAGCATGGCCGGGACTGGTGGCAGCAAATGCTGAACCTGGATCAGGCTGATGTACTGCGACAAATTGGTATTCCAACGCTGGTGATCCAGTCCGGGCGCGATGCCTCGGTCTCGCCGCAAGCGGCTGCCGAGATGCTGGTTCAGGTTGATAACCCACATCTGGTGTGGCGCACCTATCCCGATCTGGACCACGGCATGAATCAGCCCGACGGCAGCTCGGCCATGCCACAGGTGGTGGGGGATATTGCCCAGTGGCTCAATCAGTTCAAGCGCGGCACCCCTTAAGTCTTTTTTATGGTCGACAAGGTGATGATTTGTCGTCCGCGTTCTTTTTATTGGAGTAGTCAATGAGCAAGACCGTCTTGCGCGCTGCAGTGCCTGAAGATGCCCGCGAGTGCCTGCGCATTCGGAGCCTGACCCGCGAGAATGCCTTTTCCGAACAGGACCTGGCGGCCCTGGGGATTACCGCCGAAAGCTGGGCTGCCGGTATTGAAGATGGCAGTTGCCCCGGCTATGTCGCTCTGGTGGGTGAACAGATAGCTGGCTATTGCTTTGGTGATAGCGAGAGTGGCGAGATCATGGTGCTGGCCTTATTGCCTGAATACGAAAGCCTGGGTTTGGGCCGCCGTTTGCTGGAACAGATGGTGCAGGATTTGCAGGCGCGTGGTTTTACGCGCCTGTTCCTGGCCTGTAATAGCGATCCTCAGGTGCGTTCCTATGGTTTCTATCGTCATTTGGGCTGGACCGAAAGTGGCCAGCGTGATGAGTTCGGTGACGATATTTTGGAATATCACTTTGCAGATTAAGTTTGGAGCTGTCTGTGACCGCCTATGGCGGGTTTCTAGCGCAGGAAGTGCTGGAGCCTCGGGGCGTGTACCACGAGATCCATCTGAATGACTGGAGCAAGGCGGTGTCGAGTCGGCACAGGATGATCGTCCGACAGCCGATACGTTAACTTTGCGCCAAGGTAAAAAAAAAACGCCCCAAAAGCACACAGGCTTTTGGGGTGTTTTGTTGGGATGTGCCGTTCAGGCTGCCGGTGCTCTTAGACTGACTGGGCGTTTTGCAAAGCCTGGATACGTGCCGCGATAGGGGGGTGGGAAGCGAAGATCGCGCTGATCGAACGACCACCCGAAATACCGGAGGCTTCAAAGTTCTTGGGCAGTTCGCCAGGAGCCATGCCACCCAGGCGGGCCAGTGCGTGGATCATGGGCTGACGCGAACCCAGCAGCTGGGCGGAACCGGCATCAGCACGGTACTCACGCTGACGCGAGAACCAGGCCACGATGATGGAGGCCAGCACGCCAAAAATCAGCTCGAACACAAAGACCGAGGCGTAGTAACCCATGCCCACATCGCGATCATTGCGCAGCAGCACGCGGTCTACAAAGTAGCCGGCCAGACGGGCCAGGAAGATTACGAAGGTGTTCACCACGCCCTGAATCAAGGTCAGGGTCACCATATCACCATTGGCAATGTGGGCGACTTCGTGGCCCAGCACGGCCATGACTTCTTCTTCGGTCATGCCGCGCAGCAAGCCGGTGGACACGGCGACCAGCGCATCATTCTTGAACGCACCGGTGGCAAAGGCATTGGGTTCGCCTTCGTAAATGGCTACTTCCGGGCGGCCAATACCGGCGCGGTCGGCCAGTTGATGCACGGTATCTACCAGCCAGGCTTCTTCGGCGTTGGCGGGAGCGTTCGGGTCAATGACGCGAGCATTCACGCTTTGCTTGGCCATCCATTTGCTCATCAGCAAGGAAATGATGGCGCCGGTAAAGCCGACCAAAGCCGAGAAAATCAGCAATTGAGTCAGGTCCAGACCTTGCGCGTTCAGGTAACGTCCCACACCCAAAATATTCATGGAGGCGCTGAGCACCAGCATGACGGCCAAGTTGGTTATTAAGAAAAGGACAATTCGTTTCATGAATGCGGATTCCGGTATGACAGAAGAAATCGTGATCGTGGAAACACGATCTGCGCGAATTTTAGCCTTGATTCCAGGCGGGACAATAAAAGATTCAGCTTTTAGTCAGCTTTTGGACAAGATAGTTTCTTGAGCTGTCTTTCATGCTGTTATGTAAGTGGTCTGGATATGGGGTTACCGGGCCACTTTTACAAGGTGGGGAGTATAGTAATGGCTTTCCCTTATTACTGATTTGGTCTGATCACATGCAGTCATTGTGGATGCTGGTAGCCTGCGCCATGTTTGCCATTATGGGGGCCTGTGTCAAAGTGTCCGCCGATGCGGGCGCATCGATGGCGCAAATCGTTTTGTTCCGGGGTGTGCCCTCAGTACTTCTTCTGGTGTTCTGGGCCAAGAGCCGTGGTTTACGGCTGGCTCCTCAAAGCTGGAAACTGCATATCCGACGTAATGTCTCCGGGGTCAGTTCCATGTGGCTGGGTTTTCTGGCTCTGGCCAATCTGCCTTTGTCGACAGCCGTCAGCCTGAACTACACCGCTCCCTTGTTTATTGCTTTCTGGATGCTTGCCTGGGGTGGCACCCAGCGTGATCCCGTGCGTCTGATTGCGGTACTGCTGGGCTTTATGGGCGTGATCGGTGTCTTGCGCCCCAGCATTACGCCTGACCAATGGTGGGCGGCGATGCTGGGCCTGTGTGCCGGTGCCTTGAGCGCGGTGGCCATGATGCAGGTACGCGCGCTGGGGCGTTCGGGCGAGCCTGAGTGGCGCACCGTGCTGCTGTTTTCCTGTTTTGTTGTCTGTTCCAGTCTGGTTGGCCTTTTGTGGGAAGGCTGGCGTGAGCTAAGCTGGCGCGCCTGGCTGGCCTTGCTGGGGGTAGGCTTGTCCGGCTTGTTCGGGCAGCTGACCATGACGCGTGCTTTTGGATTGGGCTCGGCCCTGTTGACCGCAGCCTTGCAATACACCACCATTATTTTCGCCGCCCTGATTGGCATTGCTTTCTGGGGCGATGTGCCGGACTGGTTAGCCTGGGCTGGCATGGCATTGATTATTGGGTCTGGTCTGTTGTCGGCCTGGCGTACCTACAGCGAGGATCGTATCTTGCGAGGTCAGGCCACGGCAGCGGAGCAGGCACCCGTCAAGGAGGCAGAACGTGTTTGAATTTCTGGTTAGCGCAGAACAAGTCCAGGCCAATCTGGATAACTCGGAGTGGTTGATTCTGGATGTACGCCATGATTTGGCCGACCATCAGGCAGGACGACGCGCTTATGAGCAGGGGCATATTCCGGGCGCGGTGTTCCTGGATCACGAGGTCGATCTGGCAGCTCCCAAGACGGGTCTGAATGGTCGTCATCCTTTGCCCAGCCGTCAGGAGCTGGCGCAGCTTTTGCAGCAAAACGGCTTGCGTGATGGCATGCAGGTCGTGGTCTACGATGCTCAGGGTTCCTTGTTTGCCAGCCATATGTGGTGGATGCTGCGCTGGCTGGGGCATCCCCAGGTCGCCATTCTGGATGGTGGCTGGCAGGCCTGGCAGCAATTGGGCGGAGCCGAAGAAAGCGGCTCGGCCAAGCCTGTACCAGCGGCTGCTAAGTTGAGCGTGCCTGAGCAGGCTGCCATGCCTACTGTGCAGACCGAGCAGGTACTGAAAAACCTGTCCAAACCTATTTTCACTGTGCTGGATGCGCGCGCCGCAGAACGATATCGCGGTGATGTGGAACCGATGGACCCGGTCGCAGGTCATATCCCCGATGCGCTTAACCGTTCGCACCTGAATAATCTGGGCGAACAAGGGCGTTTCAAACCCGCCGAGCAATTGCGTCAGGAGTTTCAGGACTTGCTGGGCTCGATTTCGGCAGAGATGGTTGTGCATCAGTGCGGTTCGGGTATTACAGCCTGTCACAATCTTTTTGCCATGGAATTGGCCGGTTTAACTGGTTCCAGCATCTACCCCGGCTCCTGGAGTGAATGGGTCAGTGATGCCAGCCGGCCTGTTGCGCGCAGCTAGGTTGCTGACTCGTCCTCGTGGTGCTGAAAAAGCCGCCTCAGGGCGGCTTTTTTTACCGCTTTATCCTGGTACGGACTCTCTATCCTGTTTGTAGGCTACCGCCTGACGCAGGCTCCCGTACAATGCCACTTCCAATTGGGCCTCGGCTAGTCCGAACAGCCCTCATTGATCAGGAATAGTTATGGTTAAATCTCGCGATGATAATCAAAGCGCCCAGGCGCCAGCCCAGCAGGATTTCGAGTCCGCCCTGGCGCAACTGGAAGCGTTGGTCGCTCGCATGGAAAGCGGGGCATTGCCGCTGGAGCAGGCTTTGCAGGCTTACGAGCAGGGCGTGGAGTTAGCCCAATTGTGTCAGCGCAAGCTGGACCTTGCACAAGAACAAGTCAGCGTATTGCAAGGCAATCTGCTGCGCCCCTTGTCCGGGGATGAAGCTGTTGGAGATAGTTAAGATGAGTTCTACCAGTTTTTCTGATTGGCTGCAGGCCCGGGTTGAGCAAACTGAGACCGTACTGGAACAGTTGTTGCCCCCTGTCAGTCAGGAACCCGCTCGTTTGCACGAAGCCATGCGCTACTCCGTGCTGGGTGGTGGCAAGCGCGTGCGCGCCGCTTTGGTCTACGCCGCCGGTGAGGCCGCCTTGCAAGGCAAGCCCATGGCGGCTGCCCAACTGAAAGCCTTGGAGCTGGCAGCGGCGGCGGTGGAATTGATTCACGCCTACTCGCTGGTTCACGACGATTTGCCGTGCATGGACGACGACAAATTGCGTCGTGGTCGCCCGACCACCCATGTTCAGTTTGATGAAGCCTGCGCCATGCTGGCTGGCGATGCCTTGCAACCGTTGGCCTTTGAGCTGCTGGCACAAATGCCAATTGCCCCTGCCTTGATTGTGCAAGCCATTACCCAATTGGCTCAGGCTGCAGGCAGTGCCGGCATGGCCGGTGGCCAGGCTATTGATTGTGAAAGTGTGGGCATTGCTCTGGATCGCGATCAGTTGCAAGAGATGCACAGCATGAAAACCGGCGCCATGTTGCAGGCCAGCGTTTTGCTGGGTGGTATCGTGGCGGGGGCGTCCTCTACCGTGCGTAATGGTTTGGAGGAGTACGCCCAGGCAGTCGGTCTGGCCTTCCAGGTCGTGGACGACATTCTGGATGTGACAGCCGATACCGCCACGCTGGGCAAGACCGCTGGTAAAGATGCGGCCGACAACAAGCCCACCTATGTTTCCATCCTGGGTATGGACGGATCGCGCGAGTTGCTCGGTGCGTTGAACGAGCAGGCTCAGCTGGCTTTGCGCCCCTTGGGACCTGCCGCTGCGCGACTGACGCAACTGGCTGACTACATCGTGGGTCGCAATCATTAAGCGACGTGGGCTTGTGCTACTTTGGCACAGACCGCGAAGCGTTTTACAATAGCCGATTGGCGATTGTTTTTAGACAGTCGTTTCACTTATTTGCCCGGATAGACGTCTTTAGTATGACAACCGTTTCCCTAGAGCAGATCCAGTCTCCCGCCGACTTGCGCCAGCTTGATCAACGCGATCTTCCCGAGCTGGCACGACAACTGCGCGAGTTTGTTCTGCAATCCGTATCCAAAACCGGTGGGCATTTGTCGTCCAATCTGGGCACGGTTGAATTGACCACCGCCTTGCACTATGTGTTCGAGACTCCCCACGACCGTATCGTATGGGACGTGGGCCACCAGTCCTATCCGCACAAGATTCTGACTGGCCGCCGCGATCAGATGGGTAGCTTGCGTCAGCAAGATGGCATTTCCGGTTTTCCCAAGCGTTCCGAGTCCGAGTATGACGACTTTGGTACCGCGCATTCCTCGACTTCAATTTCTGCCGTATTGGGCATGGCCGTGGCCTCGCGCAATGCCGGGATCGAGCGTCAGCACATTGCCGTGATCGGTGATGGCGCGATGACGGCCGGTATGGCGTTTGAGGCCCTGAACAATGCCGGTGTCACTCCGGATGTGAATGTGCTGGTGGTGCTGAACGACAACGACATGTCAATCTCCCCACCTGTGGGGGCTCTGAATCATTATCTGGCTCGCCTGATGTCGGGCCGATTCTATGCCGCTGCCAAGAATGTAGGCCGTACTGTCTTGCAGCATGTCCCGCCAGTTCTGGAACTGGCGCGCAAGTTTGAAGGCCATGCCAAGGGGATTCTGTCTCCGGCCACGTTGTTTGAAGAGCTGGGCTTTAACTACGTAGGCCCGATTGATGGCCACGATCTGGATGCGCTGGTCTCTACCTTGAGCAATCTGCGTGATCTGGGTGGTTTGCAGTTCCTGCATGTGGTTACCCGTAAAGGGCAGGGCTACAAGCTGGCTGAAGCCGACCCGGTGCTCTACCACGGTCCTGGCAAATTCGATCCCTCAGTGGGGCTGGTTACGCCTACGACCAAGCCGCGTCCTACCTTTACACAGATCTTCGGTCAGTGGCTGTGCGATATGGCCAGGCAGGATGAGCGCCTGTACGGTATTACCCCTGCCATGCGTGAAGGCAGTGGCATGGTGGAGTTCGAGCAACAATTCCCCCGTCGTTATTTTGATGTGGGCATTGCCGAGCAGCACGCCGTGACCTTTGCCGGTGGTTTGGCCTGTGAAGGGCAAAAGCCGGTGGTGGCGATTTACTCCACTTTCCTGCAGCGCGGCTACGATCAGCTGATTCACGACGTGGCCCTGCAGAATCTGGATGTCACGTTTGCGCTGGATCGCGCGGGTATTGTGGGCGCCGACGGGGCAACGCATGCCGGTAATTACGACATTGCCTTTTTGCGCTGCATTCCGAACATGGTGGTGGCCACGCCTTCGGACGAAAACGAAACCCGCTTGTTGCTGACCTGTTGTTATCAGCACCCAGGGCCCAGCTCGGTGCGCTATCCGCGCGGAGCCGGCATCGGTGCTGCCGTCGATCAGGAGCTCCATACCGTGCCGCTGGGAAAGGCCAATCTGCGTCGTCAGGGCAAGAACCTGGCTATTCTGGCTTTTGGTCCCGTCTTGCACGAGGCCCTGAAAGCGGCCGAGGTTCTGGACGCTACCGTGGTGGACATGCGTTTTGTGAAACCCATGGACGAAGCCTTGCTGCAAGAGCTGGCACAAAGCCATCAGGCTTTTGTGACAGTGGAAGAAGGCTGTTTGATGGGTGGTGCAGGCAGCGCGGTACTGGAGTTTGTCAGCCGTGATGCGCTGGTGATGCCCGTGCTGCAACTGGGCTACCCCGACGAGTTCATCGACCACGGTGATCAGAAGAAAATTGCGCAGGATCTGGGTCTGGATGCCGCCGGCATCGAGCGTTCGATTCGTGAGCGTTTCTCAAGTTTGCTTGAGGCGTGAGGCAATTTCTGCACAGTTTAGGGTTTAAATACCCCAATATGCGTGTTCTTGTTAAGGTTATCGAACCTCGCTTGCGATAAGCGTAAGATAATAATTCATTATTGTTTTTATTTACGGTTGCGGCTCTGTCGTAGCTGAACCTGATGGATATGAATACAGTGTCGGAATCGCCTTTGGCCATGCCAGATGTGCAAAGCAGCATGGATACACGCCGTGTTGCGATTCAGCGCGTGGGTGTGCGCGGGGTGCGGCATCCGATGATGCTGGACCTGCAAGGGCAGGCCGTGCCCACCGTGGCGCAATGGGAGTTGACGGTGGCCTTGCCGCCCGAAGAAAAAGGCACCCATATGTCGCGTTTTGTGGCTTTGCTGGAAGAGTACCGCCGTCAAGCCATGACGCCCGCCGGTTTTGTGCAGATGGCTCAGGCCATGCTGCCTTTGCTCAATGCCGGGCGTGGCGACATGACAGCCACCTTCCCCGTTTTCCTGGAAAAAGTGGCGCCCGTATCGGGTGTGGCCAGCCTGATGGATTACACCGTCAGCTGGACAGCACGTGTCGGTGTGGATGCCCAGCCTGAATTTGAATTGTCCGTGCTGGTTCCCGTCACCAGCCTGTGCCCGTGCTCCAAGGCCATTTCGGAGTACGGTGCCCATAATCAACGCTCGCACGTCACGGTGCAGGCCGTATTTGCCGATCCGGCGGCGCTGGATTTGCCCACGCTGATCAAGTCGGTTGAAGAGCAGGCGTCCTGCCAGCTGTGGGGCTTGCTTAAGCGCACTGACGAAAAATACGTCACTGAATACGCTTACGACAATCCCAAGTTTGTCGAAGACCTGGTGCGTGATGTGGCCGTCAGCGTGCGCAGCCTGCCCGGAGTGTTGCGTTATAGCATCGAAGCCGAGAATTTTGAGTCGATTCATAATCACTCTGCCTACGCAAGCGTGCAGGGCTAAGGCTTTTGGCTTGTCAGCCAGCCTTTCTTGGTGCTAGTATCTATGGTTTCTTGCTCGACCCGGATTGAATGGGCGGGCTGTCGCGCTTGGTGCCTGACTGGTTTTACAGCAGGTAGTAGGCGATATCCACAAGGAGTTGTTCCATGCGTCACTACGAAGTAGTGTTCATTGTGCATCCCGATCAAAGCGAGCAAGTGCCCGCCATGATCGAGCGCTATTCGGCGATTGTTACTTCCGAAGGCGGTGCTATTCATCGTCTGGAAGACTGGGGCCGCCGTCAACTGGCTTACCCAATCCAGAAACTGGTCAAGGCTCACTACGTGTGCCTGAACATCGAATGCGGTCAGTCCACTCTGGACGAACTGGAGCATTCCTTCCGCTACAACGACGCTATCTTGCGTTACCTCGTCGCTGGCACGAAGAAAGCCCCTGAAGGCGCTTCGGTCATGATGAAGTCCGTCGAACGCGAAGAAGCACGTAAAGCAAGTACTGAAGCCAGCGCTCCTGCAGCGGCTGAAGCTGAAGCTCAAGCTGAAGAGTAATAGCTCCGACTGCGTGAACCAGTTCTCTCTTGCCGGTCAGCTTATCGACATCAAGCCTTTGCGTTATACGCCGGCGGGTGTCCCAGCTCTGGAATTGGTCCTGGAACACGAATCTTCCGTGATGGAAGCCGGTCACTCCCGGCAAATCGTTTTGACGATGCAGGTAGTGGCTCTGGGAAATAATGCATTGGGTCTGGCAGACACTCCTTTGGGAGCCCGTTTGCAACTACAAGGTTTTATTGCCCCCGCCCGTAAAGGTTCGACGCGTCTGGTGCTGCATGTGCAGCAATATCAGCGTCACTTTCCGGGACAAGGCTCTGTTACGGTTTGACTGGTCTGGCTTGATCGTCGCGAAGTGTTCAACACCTCGCTTCACACTGAATTCTTCCGGGTATAGCCCGGTTACTAACGAGGCACAAAATGGCTTTCCGTAGAGGCAAAGACAAAAAACGCAAATTTGCACAACAGAACCCACTGTTCAAGCGCCGCAAATTCTGCCGCTTCACCGTCGCTGGCGTTGAAGAAATTGATTACAAAGATCTGGACACCCTGCGTGATTTCATCCAGGAAAATGGCAAGATCATCCCTGCACGTTTGACGGGCACCAAAGCTCACTACCAGCGTCAGCTGGACACCGCTGTCAAGCGCGCTCGTTTCCTGGCTCTGTTGCCGTACACCGACAACCACAAATAATCCAGAGGAACCTTAGTCATGCAAGTTATTTTGCTCGAAAAAGTCGCCAACCTGGGTAGTCTGGGTGACGTTGTGCGCGTACGTGATGGTTACGCCCGTAATTTCCTGCTGCCACGCAAAGTTGCCCGCCGTGCTACGGCTGCTGCTCTGCAAGAGTTCGAAGCACGTCGTGCCGAACTGGAAAAGCTGCAAGCTGAAAAGCTGGCTGCTGCTCAGGCTCAAAACGAAAAGCTGAACGGCCAAACTTTCACTCTGGTTCAAAAAGCCGGCGTGGACGGTCGTCTGTTCGGTTCCGTGACCACCATGGACATCGCCAATGCATTGCAAAATGCTGGCTTTGCCGACCTGGTCAAGACTCAGGTTCGTCTGCCCGACGGTCACCTGAAAGCCGTTGGCGAGTACCCCGTTCAGGTTGTTCTGCACCCTGACGTGATCGCTGAAATCAACGTTGTGGTTCAAGGCGACGTAGCCTAAGACTAGTGCGTTGACGCATGGTACATTCTTTCATGGAGTGTATCTGCCAAGCTCAAAAAAGCCGGTGCAAGCCGGCTTTTTTGTTTTCTCTTCATTCTGTTCGAAGAGAGCCAGCACGCCTGCCGCGTGACTGTGCTGCCGCATCCGGTCCTGTCAGCCAAACATACTGTTGAGCCTGACTGTTCTGACCCCAGATACACAGACTGTTCAAGCCCGCACAACACATACTGTTGGCTGCGGCGTCGATTTTTTTCCTTGATTTGAAGGTATATGCATGGAAAGCAAGTCAGCCAAATCCGATTCAACGCTGGATTACCTTAGGGTCCCGCCTCATTCCATTGAGGCGGAGCAGTCGGTGCTCGGTGGCTTGTTGCTCGATAATGCCGCGTTTGACCGGGTGGCCGATATTGTCACCGACGAGGATTTTTATCGTTTTGATCACAAGCTGATCTGGCAACACATTACCCGCTTGATTGGCCTGGCCCGTCCTGCCGACGTGGTCACGGTGTTTGAGTCCCTGTCGGTTGCAGGCAAGCAGGAAGAGGTGGGCGGCCTAGCGTATCTGAATGCGCTGGCCCACAATACGCCATCGGCGGCCAACATTCGTCGCTACGCCGAAATCGTGCGCGAGCGTTCCACGCTACGCAAGCTGGTCACCGTTGCTGATGATATTTCTTCAGCGGCGTTCAACCCCCAGGGCAAGGAAGCCCGCCAGATTCTGGACGAAGCGGAAACCCGTGTGTTTCAGATCGCTCAGGAAGGGGCGCGCGGCTCGCAGGGCTTTCTGGAAATCCAGCCACTGCTAAGCCAGGTGGTGGAACGTATTGACGAGCTGTATCACCGTGAAGGCGACTCGGAAGTCACCGGCGTGCCGACTGGCTTTATTGACCTGGACAAGATGACTTCAGGCTTGCAGCCAGGCGACCTGGTGATTGTGGCGGGTCGTCCTTCCATGGGTAAAACCTCGTTCTCCATGAATATTGGCGAACACGTGGCTATTGCCCAGGGCCTGCCTGTTGCCGTGTTCTCCATGGAAATGGGTGCGGTGCAGCTGGCCATGCGTATGGTGGGTTCGGTTGGTTTGCTGGACCAGCACCGCATGCGTACCGGCAAGCTGACTGCCGACGATTGGCCGCGCCTGACGCATGCCGTGCAGCAGGTGCAGGAAGCCCAGATTTACATTGATGAAACGCCCGGCCTGTCTTCTATGGAAGTGCGCGCGCGAGCTCGACGACTGGCACGGCAGTGCGGCCAGCTTGGCTTGATCATCATCGACTACTTGCAGCTGATGTCTTCAAGCGGTGGCGAAAACCGGGCAACGGAAATTTCTGAAATCAGTCGTTCCTTGAAGGGTCTGGCCAAAGAGCTGAACTGCCCCTTGATTGCCTTGTCGCAGCTGAACCGAAGCCTGGAACAACGACCCAACAAACGTCCTGTGATGAGTGACTTGCGGGAATCGGGCGCTATTGAGCAGGATGCTGACTTGATCTTGTTTATTTACCGTGACGAGGTCTACAACCCCGACTCACCGGACAAGGGCACGGCTGAAATCATTATTGGTAAGCAGCGTAACGGTCCTATCGGTTCGGTTCGCTTGACCTTTGCTGGTGCCAGTACGCGCTTTCTGGATTACATGCCGACCTAATAGGCTAAAGGTCTGTGTTCATGTGTGTGTTTATACGCGCATGACGGACAGCAGGGTGAAGAACAAAAGGGGAGGCATACATTGGTATGCCTCCCCTTTATTTCGTGTTGCTGAACCATATGAAGGAACAGGTTGATCTGTTGAGTTGCAACAGGCAATCGGCCTGGGAGCAGATCTTCTGGAGGCTATGAAAGACGGATTCAAGTTTGGAGGTTCGTAGCCTGGAAGAGAGATATAAACCCGAGTTTGAAGCCAACTACTCTTGGGCAAGTAAGTAGCCCAAGAAGCAGTGTAGAGAGCGCCCCGGTCCTTTCAGCCCTCGCTCCTGTCAGCCCCCGCTGCGGGCAGCCAGTCGCTTGGCCAGCCACGCGCACACCAGCAACTGCCACTGGTGAAATAGCATGATCGGCAAGATGATAGGCCCCACCATGGCACTGGGGAAAATCACGTTGGCAATCGGGATGCCGCTGCTCAGGCTTTTATTGGAACCACACATCAGCAGGCTGACACGGTCCTCAAAGGAAAAGCCCAGCCAGCGCCCCAGGTTCCAGGCCAGCACTTGCGCCAAGGTCAGCAGAACGGCGTTGGACAGCACAATCAGTCCCAAGGCACTCAATGGGGTGGAGGACCACAGGCCGCCCACCACCGCGCCTGAAAAGGCCGTATACACCACCAGCAGAATCGATCCCTGATCCACGACTTTCAGCAGTTGCTGGCGCTTCATGACCCAGGCCCCGATCACGGGACGCAGCAGATGCCCGAAGACAAAGGGGAAAAACAGTTGCAGCATGATTTTCCCCACCGCTTCCAGCGACACCGTGGCCTGGGCGCTGGTGGCACCAGCCAGCATGATGCCAACCAGCAGAGGCGTGATGAACACACCCAGCAGGGTGGAGGCAGAGGCGCTGCAAATGGACACCGGCACATTGCCTCTAGCCATTGCGGTCAGCGCCACTGCAGACTGCACGGTGCTGGGCAGGCAGGCCAGAAACAGGATTCCCAGGTACAGATTGTCGGTTAGCCAGGGACGCAGCACGGCGGCCACGCCACTGCCTAGAATCGGGAAGAGCAAGAAGGTGACGGACAGAATCAGCAGGTGCAAGCGCCAGTGAGACAAGCCGCCCCAAATGGCCTCTCGTGACAGACGAGCACCATGCAGAAAGAACAGCAGGGCAATCGCAATCTGGGTGATGTGTTGAAACAGTGGCACGCCCCAACCTTGGGCGGGCAGCAGACTGGCAAGTGCAACCGTGGCAAACAGCTTCAGCAAAAACGGGTCAATCGGTAAGCGCTTGATCATGCTTGATGCGCGCTCATGGAAAGAGCCATACGGTAGGCATAGCCCAGGGAGGAGGCATCAGCCTTGCCCTGTCCGGCAATGTCGTACGCGGTGCCGTGGTCGACACTGGTGCGGATAAAAGGCAAGCCAACTGTCACGTTCACGCCTTCGTCCAGACCCAGCAGCTTGATGGGAATCAGCCCCTGGTCATGGTATTGGGCCACCACAATATCGAACTCTCCCTGACGAGCCCGCATGAAAATCGTATCGCCGGGCCAAGGGCCGCTGGCCTGGATGCCTTCAGCGCAGGCTTGTTCAATAGCCGGGGTGATCTGTTCTATATCTTCCAAACCAAATTTGCCGCCTTCACCCGCGTGGGGGTTCAGGCCCGCGACGGCCACACGGGGCTTGGCGATTCCGGCCTGGGTGCAGGCCAGTTGTGCCAGTCGTATGGTTTGCAGCACGCGCTCTGTAGTAATCAGGGAAGGGACACGGGCTAGCGGTTCGTGAATGGTGACCAGAAGGGAGCGCAAATGCTCGTTGGCCAGCATCATGGCGTAGTGCTCGGTGTGGCTGCGCTCGGCCAGAATCTCGGTATGGCCGGGGGCATCGATACCGCCTTTTTGCATGGCCAGCTTGTTCAGCGGGGCAGTGACGATGGCACGGATCAGGCCAGCCTGGGCATCATCAATGGCGTGGCACAGGTATTCGTAGGCACCGCGTCCGGCCAGGGCGTGAACTTCGCCATAGGGCAGGTCTTCGGGTAGGGCTTGCCAGCGATTCAGTACCGCAATTACCCCTTTGGGTGTGCAAACGGGCTGCTCCACTTCCTCGACGTGCCAGTCTTGAGCGGCACCAATCAGTGCCAGGGCACGGCGCAGTGCGCCGGCATCACCATAAACCACGGCAGGGTGGGGCAAGCCTTCAACAATCAGGCGGGCAATAATTTCCGGGCCTATGCCAGCGGCATCGCCCATGGTAAGCCCGATGGGCTGTGCGGTACGTTTCATAGCAGTCATTAAAAAATCCCCCACGCTGCGTCCTTGCTGTGCGTGCGCGCTTTGACGCAGCCTGGCGGTAAAAAAAAACCGGGTCCAGGACCCGGTTTGAGTGAGTAGAGATTCGGTTTAGAGTGCGTCGCTGGCGTAATCGGCCAGACGGGAGCGCTCACCACGTTGCAAGGTAATGTGGCCTGCATGCGGCCAGCCTTTGAATCGGTCTACCACGTAGGTCAGCCCCGAACTGCCCTCGGTCAGGTAGGGCGTGTCGATCTGGGCAATATTGCCCAGGCAGACAATTTTAGTTCCTGGACCGGCGCGCGTCACCAGTGTTTTCATCTGCTTGGGCGTCAGGTTCTGGGCCTCGTCGATGATCAGGAACTTGTTCATGAAGGTACGACCCCGCATGAAGCTCAGGGATTTCACCTTGATCTTGGAGCGCACCAGTTCCATGGTGGAGTTGCGCGGAGCCTCGGTGCCTTGCGGATTGTTCAGGTTGTTGGAGGACTTGCCGGTGCCCAGGTGCAGGACTTCCAGGTTGTCTTCCAGCGCACCCATCCAGGGCTGCATTTTCTCTTCCTCGGTACCGGGCAGGAAGCCGATGTCATCTCCGACAGGCACGGTGGCACGGGTGATGATGATTTCGTTGTAGCGTTTGGTCTCCAGGGTCTGGGTCAGCGCACTGGCCAGGGCCAGCAGCGTTTTACCTGTACCGGCATGGCCCAGCAGGGAGACGAAATCAAAATCCGGGTTCATCAACAGGTTCAGGGCAAAGTTCTGTTCGCGGTTGCGAGCCGTAATGCCCCAGACGTTGTTCTTGCCGTGACTGTAGTCGCGCAAGGTGGCCAGTACCGCGGTATTGCCAGCGGTTTCGCGTACCTGGGCATACAAGGGATCGTCGCCTTCGGTAAACACGAACTGGTTGACCATGAACTGGCTGCACAGCGGCCCGCTGATGCGGTAGAAGGTGGTGCCACCCTGTTGCCAGGATTCCATGTTCTTGCCGTGCTTGGTCCAGAAATTGTCCGGCAAGGGCATGACACCGTCATACAGCAGGTCGGAGTCATCCAGAACGTGATCGTGGCGGTAGTCTTCGGCCAGCAGGCCCAGTGCCTTGGCCTTCAGGCGCATATTGATGTCTTTGGACACCAGCACCACTTCGCGTTTGGGCATGCTCTGGGTCAGGGCATTGACCACGGCCAAAATAGCGTTGTCCGCCTTGCCCAGCGGCAGCTGGATAGGCAGGGTGGTATCCAGAGCGCTGGTCTGGAAGGTGACGGCGCCACGCGCTTCGGTATTGCCGATGCCATCCAGATTGATGGGCTTGTCCAGACCATGATCGCCCACCAGACCTTCCAGGGAGCGGCTGACCTGACGTGCATTGCGAGCCACTTCAGACAGGCCCTTTTTCTGGTGATCCAGTTCTTCCAGCACCATCATGGGCAGGAAGATGTCGTGCTCTTCAAACTTGAACAGCGAATTGGAGTCGTGCAGCAAGACGTTGGTATCCAGCACAAACAACTTGCGCTGGGTGGGGGCCAGACGGGTGCGTTTGCTGGCTGCGCCGGCGACAGGCTTGGGAGCCTGGGCAGGGCTGTCGGCAGCGCTTTTGCTGGGAGCTGCTTTGGCCACACTGGCGGGCGCAGGCGCTGCTGCAGGGGCCGCGGGCGCCGTTTTGACGGGCGCAGGCTTTTTGGAGCGTGGCGTAGCAGCCGCTTTACTGGGGGCGGCTTGGGGGCTGGCGGGGGGAGTGTCGGGTTCGTCTAGTGGTACGGGTGGGTCGGCAAGGATGACACTGTCATCTTTTTCGCTAAGCAGGGTTCCCAGCTTGGTGGGCAACGTTGGTAGCGGCATATAACACGTACTCCTGGTTGTGTGCCGACCTGCAGGCCGGCACGGTAAGGTTTCAGGCGGCTTGCTGGACAGCCTGTAATACAGCCTGGACGTGGCCGGGCACTTTGATGCCACGCCATTCTTGAATCAACACACCTTGGGCGTCGATCAAAAAGGTGCTGCGCTCGATGCCACGTACCTGTTTACCGTACATGTTTTTCATTTTCATGACCCCAAACAGTTCGCACAAGCGCTCTTCGGTGTCGGCAAGCAAAGGGAAAGTCAGGGCTTGCTTGTCAATAAAACGTTCGTGCGAACCCAGCGAGTCGCGCGAAACGCCAATGATTTGCGCGCCTGCGGCCTGGAATTCAGGCAGGGCGTCGCGGAAATTCTGGGACTCGGTGGTGCAGCCTGGCGTGTTGTCTTTGGGGTAAAAGTACAACACTGTCATTTTTCCTTTCAGGTCAGCCGCGCTGAACTCGCCCTGGGTGGAGGGCACGGAAAAGTCGGGGATAGGGGCACCAATTTGTACGGCAGTCATGCTTTTTCCTGTATCAGTAAGGCCGCGACTACTTTGCGGCCTTCAGCCATGAGGATATTGTAGGTTCTGGCGGCAGCCTGGGTATCCATGATTTCCACACCTATGCCCCACTGCAGCATTTCCTGCGTGACAGCGGGATGCAAAAAGTGCTGGCGCTGGCCAGTACCAATCAAAATCAGTTCGGGGGCGTTGTCAGGGCGCGCCGGCGGGGCGTCATCCAGAAAAGCCATGGGGTCTTGCTTGACCGATTCCAGTCCCGCAATCCGGCGCAGCAGCACGGCTGTCAGCTCGGAGGCGTTTTGAATGGCCAGGTCCTGAACCGGACCTTCGGGGCTAAAGAAGATGGAATGATCGTGGTTTTGAAAGTTGATCGCCACATAATCGTCACCGTAAGCGGTGATGGCATTCATGGCTGGATTGTGTTCGCGTTGCAGTTGCACGATGAGTCTCTCCGGTTTTCAGCTTCGATGATAGCGCAAAGCGCCAGTGACGATGCGGCACCTGATCTGTTTGCAGTGATTCTCAGTAAGTCAATCATGGATTAAACTCTTTGATTCACTTTTGACTTTTGGTTTGGGTCTTCGCTTTTTCTTATCAAGGAATGTCATGATTCGCTTTCCGCGCATCGAGCGTTTGCCGCCTTACGTGTTCAACATTACCGGCGAGCTGAAAATGGCCGCCCGCCGTCGTGGCGAGGACATTATCGACATGTCCATGGGGAACCCGGACGGAGCGACACCGGCGCACATCGTGGAAAAGCTGGTCGAGGCGGCCACCCGCCCGGACACTCATGGATATTCTGTCTCCAAAGGCATTCCGCGTCTGCGCCGAGCCGTGACCAATTGGTACGAGCGCCGCTACAATGTGCACTTGGATCCTGATAGTGAAGCGATCGTTACCATCGGTTCCAAAGAAGGTCTGGCCCACTTGATGCTGGCAACGCTGGACAAGGGCGACACTGTGCTGGTGCCCAACCCCAGCTACCCCATTCATATCTATGGTGCCGTCATTGCCGGCGCGAATATCCGTTCGGTACCCATGGTCCCAGGCGTGGATTTTTTCGAGGAAATCGAAAAAGCCGTGCGGGAGTCCATTCCCAAGCCCAAAATGATGATTCTGGGTTTTCCCAGCAATCCGACGGCCCAGTGCGTGGAACTGTCCTTTTTTGAGCGTATTGTGGCGCTGGCACGCGAGCACAATATTCTGGTGGTACATGATCTGGCCTATGCCGACATTACCTTTGACGGCTACGTGGCCCCCTCCATCATGCAGGTGGAAGGCGCGCGCGATGTAGCGGTCGAGTTTTTCACCATGAGCAAAAGCTACAATATGGCCGGCTGGCGTATTGGTTTCATGGTGGGCAACGAGTCCTTGGTCAATGCTCTGGCACGTATCAAGAGCTATCACGACTACGGCACCTTCACACCGATTCAGGTGGCCGCCATTGCGGCGCTGGAAGGGCCACAAGATTGTGTCAGCGAGGTGGTGGAGCAGTACCGCCGCCGTCGCGACGTACTGGCCAAGGGCCTGCATGAAGCAGGCTGGATGGTCGATGTCCCCAAGGCATCAATGTATATCTGGGCCAAGATTCCCGAGTTCTACAAGGACATCGGTTCGCTGGAGTTTGCCAAGCGCTTACTGAGCGATGCCAAAGTAGCCGTATCCCCCGGCATCGGCTTTGGTGAGTATGGCGACAACTATGTGCGCTTTGCGCTGATCGAAAACGAGCAACGTACCCGTCAGGCGGTACGCGGCATCAAAGAAATGTTCCGTAAGGACGGATTTGTTCAATGAGTCCTATCAAAGTAGGTTTGCTGGGTTTGGGTGTGGTTGGCAGCGGCACCTGGAACGTATTGAAACGCAATGCAGATGAAATCGCTCGCCGCGCCGGTCGCCGTATTGAGGTGGTCGCTATTGCTGTGCGTGACCTGGAAAAGGCACGTGCGCTGGTTGGGGACGAAGTCACCCTGACCACAGACGGCATGGATGTGGTGCGCAATCCCGAGATCGATATTGTGGTCGAGCTGGTGGGTGGCGACACCCTGGCACGCGAGTGGGTCATGGAAGCCATTGCCCAGGGCAAGCACGTGGTTACCGCCAACAAGGCGCTGCTGGCCAAGCATGGCAACAAGATTTTTGCCGCTGCTCACGAGCGCAGTGTCATGGTGGCGTTTGAAGCCGCTGTGGCCGGTGGTATTCCTATCATCAAGGCGATTCGCGAAGGCCTGACGGCCAACCGTATTCAGTGGCTGGCCGGCATTATCAACGGCACCACCAACTACATCCTGTCCGAAATGCGCAACCGTGGCGTCAGCTTTGCTGAAGCCTTGGCCGATGCCCAGCGCCTGGGTTACGCCGAAGCTGATCCTACTTTCGACATTGAAGGGGTGGACGCGGCGCACAAGCTGAGCCTGCTGGCCTCCCTGGCCTTCGGTATTCCGGTGCAGTTCAGCAAGGCCCACGTGGAAGGCATTACCAGCCTGGCACTGGAAGACCTGCAACACGCACAACGTCTGGGCTACAACATCAAGCTGCTGGGTATTACCCGCGCCCGTGAAGAAGGTATCGAACTGCGCGTACACCCCACCTTGGTTCCGCTGCAAAGCATGCTGGCCAATGTGCAAGGTGCCATGAACGCGGTGCTGGTGCATGGCGACGCCGTGGGCCAAACCGTGTACTACGGTGCCGGTGCCGGTGCCTTGCCAACCGCGTCGGCGGTGGTGGCCGATCTGGTGGACGTGACCCGTCTGCAAACTGCAGAACCCGAACACCGCGTGCCTTACCTGGCCTTCCAGCACAACGCCATGTCCGATACCCCCATCCTGCCTATGGATGAGGTGGTGTCCTCGTACTACCTGCGCTTGCGTGTGGACGACCGTCCTGGTGTGCTGGCTGATGTGGCCCGCATTCTGGCTCAAGCCTCGATCTCGATCGGTTCCATGTTCCAGGAACCGGCTGGCGAACAGGCCGATATCATCTTCCTGACGCACGAAGCGCGTGAAGGTGCCATCAATGGCGCAATCAGCCAGATTCAGAATCTGCCTTTTGTACAGTCTGCCGTGACCCGTTTGCGCGTGGAGAACCTGTAATGAATTACATCTCTACCCGCGGCGGCATGAAGGCCCAGCTATTCTCGGACATCTTGCTGGAAGGCCTGGCTCCGGATGGCGGTTTGGCCATGCCAGAAAGCTACCCTCAAGTCAGTGCAGAAACGCTGGAATCCTGGCGCGCCCTGAGCTACCCCGAACTGGCCGCCAAAGTGCTGGGCCTGTTTGTCACCGATATCCCAGCTGATGAACTGTCCGCCTTGACGGCACGTGCTTACGCACCTGGCGTGTTCGACAGCGAGCAGGTGGTACCCGTCAAGGAACTGGAACCTGGTTTCTCCTTGCTGGGCTTGTCCCAAGGTCCAACCCTGGCTTTTAAAGACATGGCCATGCAGTTCCTGGGCCAGGTTTTTGAGTACGTGCTGACACAGCGCAACAGCACCCTGAACATTGTGGGCGCCACTTCCGGCGACACAGGTTCGGCGGCTGAATACGCCTTGCGCGGCAAGCGTGGCGTCAGCGTGTTCATGCTCTCGCCCTACGGCCGCATGAGCGCTTTCCAACGCGCTCAGATGTACTCCTTGCAAGACGAAAACATCCACAACCTGTCGGTCAAGGGTGTGTTCGATGATTGCCAGGATATCGTCAAGGCTTTGGCAGGCGATCTGGAGTTCAAATCCAAATGGCATCTGGGTGCCGTGAACTCCATTAACTGGGCACGTATTTCCGCTCAGGTGGTGTACTACTTCTGGGGTTGGCTGCGCAGCACGAACCAGGCCGGTCAAAAGGTCTCGTTTGCTGTTCCTTCGGGCAACTTTGGCAATATTCTGTCGGGTCACATTGCTCGCCAGATGGGTCTTCCTATCGCCAAGCTGGTTCTTGCCACCAACGAAAACAACGTGCTGGAAGAGTTCTTCCGCACTGGCATTTATCGTCCCCGTGGTTCCGAGCAAACTTACGCCACGTCCAGCCCGTCCATGGACATTTCCCGCGCCTCCAACTTCGAGCGCTTTGTGTTTGACCTGCTGGGCCGTGATGGCAGCAAGGTCAAGGCATTGTGGGAACAGTTGGCTAAAGAAGGCCAGTTCGATCTGAGCGAGTATCTGCCACGCTTCCAGGAAGAGTTCGGCTTTGTGGCTGGCGCCAGCTCGCACCAGGATCGTCTGAACACGATTGCCCAGGTAAACACGCAGTACCAGACTCTGATCGACCCGCACACGGCAGACGCCGTCAAGGTGGCTCAGAGCTTCCGCGAAGAAGGCATCCCCATGCTGGTGCTGGAAACCGCGCTGCCTGCCAAGTTCTCCGAGACGATCGAAGAAGCGATTGGTCAGCCCGCACCGGTGCCTGCGCACCTGGCCGGTCTGGCAGACTTGCCACAGAAAGTGGTGGTGATGGATTCGGATGTAGCCCAAGTACGTCGCTACATCGAGGAACACGCCCCAACCTGATGCCCGCTATCTGCGCTGGCCCTGTGCTGGCGCAGCCATGGCGGCCAGGTAGTAGTTTCAAACCCCGATTTTGATATTCCTGCTGGCCTGAATGATATTCAGTTTGCTATGCAGGAAAGCAGAAATCGGGGTTTTTGCGTTTTTGGCCGGTTTTGCTGCAAGACTGGCAGGGCTGCGGTTTCGCAGCTAACTGAACTTTTTCTATCAGGCCTTCATCAAAAACACACGATATGCGGGCATGATGTCTATGGCCTTTGGTATAGGCAGATAGGCGGCTCGTCTATCGAACATAGAGAAAGGATAGAAAAGTCATGAGTAAAACGACTCACGTGAAATTACGTCCCCTGGAGCGCGAGGACCTGCGCTTTGTGCATTTGCTGGACAATAACGCCAGCGTGATGCGCTACTGGTTCGAGGAACCCTACGAAACCTATGGCGAGCTGGCAGCTCTGTACGATGAGCACATTCATGATCAGCGTGAGCGTCGTTTTGTGGTGGAGTGGGAAGGGCAGCCCTCCGGTGTGGTGGAGCTGGTGGAAATTGATTATGTACACCGCCGGGCCGAGTTCCAGATCATCATTGCGCCGGAATTTCAGGGCAAGGGCATTGCCTCGCGGGCGACCAAGCTGGCTATCGAGTACGGCTTTGGGGTGCTGAACCTGTACAAGATTGTGCTGATTGTGGATAAGGAAAACCACAAGGCCATTCACATTTATCAGAAGTTTGGTTTCCAGGTGGAAGGCGAGCTCAAACACGAGTTCTTCATTAACGGCCAGTACCGGGACGTGGTGCGTATGTGTTTGTTCCAGCAAGAGTTTCTGGCGGCTCATAAGCCCGCGCAGACGTTGCTGACACCGTCGGCGCAGTAGTGCTCAGCCGTGGCCCTTACAGATGCGCCGCTTTCAGACCGCTGCGCACCGCACCTTCCAGCACACCGGGGTAGCCGGTATCGGTCCAGTCGCCCGCCACACGAATGGCTGGCCACGGTGTCGTTACTGAAGGACGACGCAAGCCGGGTATGGCTGCAAAAGTAGCTCGCTTTTCGATAATCAGTTCGCTAGCTCGTACCGCTGGCATGGCTTTCAGATGCCGGGTTTGGCTGCGTACCTGCTCGATAATCGCGGCAATGGCTTGCTCGCGGTCCAGCGCCTGCAGGCGCACTGCGTCGCTGATGACGATCCCCACCAGCGTTTCGCCGCTACCCGGCTTCAGCGCGCTGTGATCAAACAGCCATTGCCCGCCGCTGCCACTGCTGTCGTCCAGCATCAACATGGAGTGGGGCAGGTTCCAGGCCTGTTCCAGTTCCAGATACAGGGTGGCGATAGGGACATAGCTGAATGCCTCCAGATCCGCCAGCAATTGTTCGCTGGCCGGGCTGCTGGGCAGGCTATGCAGCAGGCGCGCAGCTTGGACGGGCGGGCAAGCCACAATGGCTGTATCAAACTGCAGGCCGTCAATGTGTACACCCGCTTCCGTCAGTTCCAGCCTTTGTACCCGGTGGCCTAGCTGTAGCTGAATATCGCGCAGGGCGGATTCGCACCAGAGCTGGCTTAAGTCTGTCAACGGAATCAAGGTTTGGCTGGCTTGTCGCGGGCCGCCCAGACTATCGCGCAGGATATGGGCAAACAGCTGGGCGCAGGCTTGCTCAATCGGGGTGTTCATGGCGGCTACACACAGCGGTTGCCAGAACAGACGGATGACATGGCTGTCTTGCTCGTGTTGCTCCAGAAGCTGCAACACCGTCAGACCGGCTGGCGTGCGCCATTGCTGCGTCATCAGCCAGCGGCAAAAACGCGCCAGCTTGATTTTTTGCGACCAGCTCAGGCCCTGGGCTCCCAGCAGGCCGGTCAATAAATGGAAGGGGGCGGGCAGGGCGCGATTGCGCAGGCGAAAATGTCCGTCGGCCGAGATCACGTCCAGATCCTTGCGGTCCAGACGCGAGGCTTCGTCCAGGCCGATTTCCCCCATCAAACCCAGAATGACGGAGTAGGCCCCCAGCATGATGTGCTGGCCGTTATCGGTGTCGCGCCCCAGATTGGGGCTGTGAATGCGGCGGGCACGCCCGCCTATATGGCGCGAGGCTTCAAAGACACTGACCTGATGGCCCTGGGTCTTCAAGCGCCAGGCAGCGGCACAGCCCGCCCAGCCCGCCCCGATAACCGCGACTTTCATCGGCCCAGTTTGCGTTGCAAGCTGCGGCCGCCCGATACCCAGGTTTTCCAGGCGAGCCAGAACTTGCGAATGGGCGTCAGCGAAATGCGCTGTTCCAGCACATGCCAGCGATCATTGGCAATTTCCACCAGCAGGGCATGGTAGATGGCCGCCATCAACAGGCCGGGGCGTTGTGCCCTGCGATCAACAGCGGGCAGGGCACGCATAGCCTGGCGGTACAGATCCTGGGCACGTTCGGTTTGAAAGGCCATCAGGGCCTCGAAGCGCTCCGAGTGTTGCTGATCCAGAATCTCATGGGGCGATACGCCAAACTTGTCCAGATCTTCCTGAGGCAGGTAGATGCGGCCACGACGAGCGTCATCGCCTACATCACGGATAATATTGGTCAGCTGAAAAGCCAGGCCCAGTTTTTGGGCGTAGTCGCTGGTCTGTTCCTGGGTTTGGCCAAAAATACGCGCCGACAGCAGTCCCACCACGCTGGCGGCGTGCCAACAGTAGCGTTCCAGCTCGCTCCAGCTCTGGTAGCGCACCTGGTCCAGATCCATTTCCATGCCGTCAATGACGGCCAGCAGCTCGTCCTGGGGCAGGTCGAAGGCCTTGATATGGGGAGCCAGGGCCTGCATGACCGGGTGATGGGCACGGCCTTCGTACAGATCGGCCACTTGCGTGCGCCACCAGACCAGCTTCATGCGGGCGACCGACTCTTCGTGAACCTCGTCCACCACGTCGTCAACCTCGCGGCAAAACGCGTACAAGGCCGTGATGGCACGGCGGCGTTCGGGCGGCAGAAACAAAAAGGCGTAGTAGAAGCTGGAGCCGCTTTGGGCTGCCTTGTTCTGACAATACTCGTCTGGGCTCATGGACGTTCAGGGTCGGTAAGGGGTACGGCTCAGGCCGCGGGTAATCAGGCGTAGCCAGTCCAGGCGGGACAGGGTGGGGCGGTGGCTGAAGACATCAAACTGTACCGCTTCCAGGCGTTCCAGAATACGCAGACCGCCCAGCACCATCATTTTCAGTTCCAGGCTGATGCGCCCGGACAGGTGGGGGGACAGCAGCAGGCCGGCTTGCAGGCGCTGGCGGGCATCGGTAACCAGCAGCTGCATCATTTCCTGCCAGCGTGCATCGGCCTCGGGCTGGCGCAGCAGCTGGGTGCGTGCCTGGATGTAATCGTCATCCAGATCGTATTGGGCCAGCAGGTCTTGCGGGATATAGACACGGTTCTTGTGCCAGTCCAGCGCCACGTCCTGCCAGAAATTAACCAATTGCAGCCCCGTACAGGTGGAGTCGGCCATCTCGACCAGCTCCGGGCTGTGGGCTTCATACAGATGCAGCATCAAGCGGCCAACCGGGTTGGCCGAGCGGGTACAGTAATCCAGCACCTGCGCCATATCGCTATAGCGATGGGTGGTAACATCCTGGCGGAATGCCGACAGCAGGTCCAGAAAAGGCTTGAGTGGCAACTGGAAGTTGCTGATGCTGCTGGCCAAAGGGGCAAAAATTTCGCTGTGCGGGGTATCGGCCAGGACAGGCTGGTGATATTGCAGTTGTTCTATTCCGGCTTTGAACTGCGCCAGCAGTTCCAGGCGCTCGGCAGCGCTTAAATCGCCTTCATCAGCAATGTCGTCGGCGCTGCGGGCAAAACGATAAATATCGGTGACCGGTCGGCGTAGCCGACGAGGTAGCAGCACAGAGGCGACAGGGAAGTTTTCATAGTGCTCGATAGACATAGTCCGCCAGTATACGGCTTTCGTTTCCACTAGGGCTGGTTTAGACTTTCGTATTGCTTCGGGGAGAACCATGCCACGTCCTATCTCGGCCACCATTCATATTGCGTCACTGCGTCACAATCTCGATATGGTTATTCAGAGCCTGAATAACGCCACGGCTCCATCCGGCGTAAAACGGCCCCATATCTGGGCCGTCATGAAGGCTAATGCTTACGGTCATGACATCGAAAATGCGGTGCGGGCATTCAGTGCCGCCGAAGGCATGGCGATGCTGGACCTGAAAGAAGCCATACGCTGTCGGGCTGCCGGCTGGACCGGCCCCATCATGTTGCTGGAAGGTTTTTTCCAGCCTGAAGATCTGGATGTGCTGGCCGAATTTGGCCTGACCACCGTTATTCATTGCCACGAGCAGCTCAAGATGCTGGAGCAGTGGAAGGGCGGGGTGGCCTTGAATGCCATGGTCAAGCTCAATAGCGGCATGAACCGTCTGGGTTTCAGCGTGGACGATTACCCCGCTGCTTTCGAGCGCGCCCAGCGTCTGCAAAAAGCGGGCAAGCTGGGCACGGTCGGTCGCATGACGCACTTTGCGCGCGCCGACGACAATATTGATGCCACGCTGGAGCAGATTCGCTGCTTTGACCGGATCACCGACGGCTTGCCCGGCCCGGTCAGTGTGTGCAATTCAGCCGCAACCCTAAGCCCTGACCTGGGGGCCTACATGCCTTCCGGTCCGGACCACTGGGTGCGGCCCGGTATCTGTTTGTACGGCAGCTCTCCTTTTGCGGACATCAGCGCCGATGACTTCGGTTTGCAGCCCGGCATGACGCTGGCAGCAGAGCTGATCAGCGTGCGCGGCGTCAAGCAGGGCGAGGGCATTGGTTACGGCCATACCTATATTGCCGAGCAGGCCATGCGCGTTGGGGTGGTGGCTTGCGGCTATGCCGATGGTTACCCGCGCCATGCGGGAACCGGCACCCCTATTACCGTCAACGGTGTGCGTACCCGTTTGCTCGGTCGTGTCTCCATGGACATGTTGGCAGTAGACCTGACGCCGGTGCCCGCCGCCGGTGTAGGCAGTCAGGCGGTGTTGTTCGGTCAAGGCGGGCCCAGTGTGGATGAGGTTGCTGCGGCAGCCGGAACCCTGGGCTACGAATTGATTTGCGCGGTCGCCCCACGTGTGCCGCGCATCATCCAGGATTAACACCAATAAGGCATAGCCATGAAAAATAAATGTGTACTCGTTACCGGCGCTACCAAAGGAATAGGCTGGGCAATCAGCCAAAGGCTGGCCGATGCCGGGGCCCACGTGGTGGGTCTGGCACGCCATACCGAAAGCATTGATTTCCCCGGATATCTGTACTCTTGCGATCTGAGCAATGCAGGCGAAACCGAGGAAATGCTGCGCGTTATCCGCGAAAAATACCCCGTTGATGCGGTGGTGAACAATGTGGGTATGGTCGCGCCCGAGCCGATTGGTCAGGTGGACCTGGGCAATCTCTATCAGGTGTTTGACCTGAATGTGCGTGTGGCGGTGCAAGTGGCCCAGGCTTTCATCCCCTCGATGAAAGCGCGCAAGGAAGGCCGCATCGTCAATATTTGCAGTCGTGTCGTGCACGGCGGTTCCGACCGCACCAGCTATGCCGCGGCCAAAAGTGCCTTGCTGGGTTGCACCCGCACCTGGGCGCTGGAACTGGCTCCTTACGGCATTACCGTCAATGCGGTCTCTCCTGGTCCGATCGAAACCGAATTGTTCCGTGCCAATCATCCCGTTGGCAGTGAAGCCGAACAACGTAGCCTGTCCTCCATTCCCTTGGGACGTTTTGGGCAGGCCGTGGAAGTGGCTGCTGCGGTCACCTTCCTGCTAAGCGATGAAGCCGCTTATATCACCGGCCAGAATCTGGGCGTGGATGGCGGCGGCAGCCTGGCCGGACGTTAAGGAATTTCTATGGCCACCAGTACTCGTGCGGCCCGCAAGGCCAAAGTTGTATTTGTTTGCACAGAGTGCGGGGCAGATACACCCAAGTGGGCGGGCAAATGCCCGGCCTGCGGGGCTTGGAACAGTTTGCAGGAAACGGTGGAGACGCCGGCTGCGGCCAGCGCCCACCGTTTTGCTTCCCTGGCCGGTTCCAGCCCGGTTCAAAGTCTTTCCGATGTGCAGGCGCGGGAACTGCCGCGTGTGCCCACCGGCATAGGCGAGTTCGATCGCGTTCTGGGCGGCGGTCTGGTTGAGGGCGGCGTGATCCTGATCGGGGGCGATCCCGGAGTCGGTAAATCCACGCTGCTGCTGCAAGCCATGGCTGCCTTGGCCCAGCAAACCAAAGTGCTGTATGTGACAGGCGAGGAATCAGCCGAACAGGTCGCCTTGCGTGCTCGTCGTCTGGGTGTGCCTACCGAAGGTGTGGACTTGCTGGCCGAAATTCGTCTGGAGTCCATCAGCCAGGCCTTGCAGTCGCACCAGCCCAGCGTGGTGGTGATCGACTCGATTCAAACCCTGTATTCGGATCAGCTCAGCGCGGCTCCAGGCTCGGTGTCGCAGGTGCGCGAATGCGCGGCTCAGCTTACCCGCCTGGCCAAGCAAAGCGGCACCTCCATGATTTTTATCGGTCACGTCACCAAAGACGGGACCTTGGCCGGGCCACGAGTGCTGGAGCACATCGTGGATACCGTGCTGTATTTCGAGGGTGATACCCATTCCTCCTTCCGCATGGTGCGCGCGTTCAAGAACCGCTTTGGCGCGGTCAATGAGCTGGGCGTATTTGCCATGACGGAAAAGGGGTTGAAAGGGGTCAGCAACCCTTCGGCCCTGTTCTTGTCGCAGCACTCCCAGTCGGTAGCCGGTTCCTGCGTCATGGCTACTCAGGAAGGCACACGGCCTTTGCTGGTGGAAATTCAGGCTTTGGTGGACTCGGCCCATGTGCCCAATCCGCGCCGCCTGTCTGTGGGCCTGGAAAGTTCCCGTCTGGCCATGTTGCTGGCGGTAATGCATCGCCATGCTGGTGTGGTCACCTACGACCAGGACGTGTTCGTGAACGCCGTCGGTGGCGTCAAGATTACCGAACCAGCGGCTGACCTGGCGGTGCTGCTGGCTATTTTGTCCTCCTTGAATAACCGCCCCTTGCCACGCGGCCTGGTCGTGTTTGGTGAAATCGGTCTGGCCGGTGAAATTCGTCCGGCCCCGCGTGGGCAGGAGCGTTTGCGCGAAGCGGCCAAGCTGGGGTTCAGCATTGCCTTGATTCCCAAGAGCAACGCCCCGCGTCAGTCGATCGAAGGCCTGGAAATCTGGGCGGTAGACCGGGTGGAAGACGCTGTCGACCGTCTGCGCAACCTGTAATCGCCATGACAAGTATTGAATTGATCCTGGCCTGTTTGCTGGGAGGCGCGCTTATTGGCTATACCGGCGGGGTTCTGGGGATTGGTGGCGGCTTGTTGGCCATTCCGCTGCTGGGCCTGATTCTGGGTATGGATCAGCAAACGGCTCAGGGGACGGCTCTCATCATGGTGGTGCCCGCCGTGCTGCTGACTGTGCGCCAGTACCATCGCCGCAACCATATTGATTTCCGCCGGGCTGCACTGGGGGCGATCTCCTCCATCATCTTTACCTGGCTGGGCGCACGTCTGGCCTTGGGCATGGATGCGATCTTGTTGCGTCGTATCTATTCGATATTTGTGATGGCCATTGCCTTGTATTATTTCGACCAGAGCCTGGGTTTTTCCCGACGCCGTCGTCGCAGTGACAAGCCGCGCCCGGACCCCGAGTCGTTTGGGCAACTGTGGTACATCGTCGTTGGCATGATGGCTGGTTTGGCCGGAGGTGTGTTCGGTGTGGGCGGCGCGGTGCTGGTCGTGCCGTTCCTGACCAGCCGCATGGGATACAGCCAGACAGGTGCGCAAGGTTTAGCCCTGTCCATGATTATTCCCGGTACTCTGGTGGCCTTGGCGACGTATGCCTTTCATGGCCAAACGACCTGGCAGGTTGGGATACCCATGGCTATCGGTAGTCTGATGCTGGTTCCCTTTGGCGTGCGTCTGGCCTATCGCCTGCCCGAAAATCGTCTGAAGTTTATTTTTGCCTGCATGCTGGTACTGATCATGGCCTTGTTGCTGGTCCGTGCCTGAGGAGCTACCGTGAGCGCCCAGTCCGAAACTGTCTATTCCTTGCCCGGTGGCGGTGCCTTGCTGGCACCCGAGCTGGCCAATCAGCTGGATCTGGAACCCGAAGCCTTGCAGCGCTGGTTCGAGGCCGCCTCCTACGGCGACCAAGCCAGCAAAGTCGGGCAGGGTGGTCGTCAGGCTGCCTGGTTTGTGAACGGGCCTTTTGGGCAGGCGGTGCTGCGTCACTACCGTCGTGGTGGTCTGGTGGCTCGCTTCAATGAGTCCAGCTACTTGTGGCAAGGCGCCTCCCGGACTCGCAGCTGGCGAGAATTTCAGGTGATGTCTTATTTGCACAACAAGGGTTTGGCCGTCCCCAAAGTGCTGGCGGGGGCGTGGTGGCAGCAAGGTTTTTGGTACCATGCGGCCCTGATAAGCCAGCGGGTGCCCGATGTGCAGCCTTTGACTCTGTGCCTGGACCGCGCCTCCCCCGAAGCGGTCGCGCGCGAGATTGTCCGCATGCACCAATTCGAGGTTTGGCACGCTGACCTTAACGCCTACAATATTTTGCTGGATGCGAATGACAAAGTCTGGCTGATCGATTTTGACCGTGCACGACAGGGGCCTGTCAGCCCCGCCCAGGCGCTGGGTAATGTGCAACGCCTCAGACGATCCTTGCTCAAAGTGTGTGGGCCGCGTGGCGATCAGTGGTGGCAGCAGATGTTTTCTGCTTACCGCCACGAAACGCAGCGTTAATTACGACTACGGGCTTTAAAAAAGCTTTATCATCTCGCCTTTTGGGTTTTTCGCTTTCGATAGGAAGGGGACTCGTGATGTCTTTTGGGATGAACACACCACAGGTACTCGCCGGCCTGCTGGCCGCTGCTGCCATCATGCCTGTTGCACAGGCACAAAATCAGGTTGTTAATGTCTATAACTGGGCTGAATATACGGCCCCCGATACCTTGTCCGGCTTTCAGAAAGCCACGGGCATTACGGTGCGTTATGACGTTTACGACAATAACGACACCTTGCAAGCCAAGTTGTTGACGGGCAAGTCGGGTTACGACGTGGTGGTTCCCTCCACGCATTACGCAGCGCGTCAGATCGAAGGCGGTTTGTTCCAGAAGCTGGATAAAAGTCAGATTCCCAACTGGTCCCACCTGGACCCGGACATCATGGCCTTGCTCTCGGATGTGGACCCCGGCAATGAATACCTGATTCCCTGGGGCTACGGCACCAATGGCCTGGGCTACAACGTCACCAAGGTCAAGGAAATCATGGGCGAGCAGGTGGACCTGGGTAACTGGGACATGCTGTTCAAGCCTGAAAATGCCGAGAAGCTGAAAGGCTGTGGCATTTCCATCCTGGACGAAGCCGCCCAGGTATTTCCCGCCGTGCTGCACTACATTGGCAAAGACCCCAACAGCAGCAACGAAGCCGACTACCGCGAAGCGCTGGATCTGCTCAAGACCATTCGTCCTTACGTGCGTCAGTTCAGCTCCTCGGGGTATATCGACGAGCTGGCTGCGGGTGATCTGTGCATGGTCTACGGTTTCTCTGGCGACGTGATGATCTCGGCCGACCGCGCGCGTCAGGCGAAAAAGCCGTACTCCATCGACTACTACATTCCGCAAGGCGGGGCGCCGGTCTGGTTTGACACCATGGCCATCCCCAAGAGTGCGAACAATGTGAAAGAGGCCCATGCCTTTATCAACTACATTGAAACGCCGGAAGTCCATGCTGCCATTACCAACACCATGTTCTACCCGAACGCCAATAAAGATGCGCGCGAGTTCGTGGTCAAGGAAGTGGCTGACAACCCCATGATTTACCCTTCGCCCGAAGTCTCCAAGACTTTGTTCGTGATCAAACCACAGCCATTGAAGGTGCAACGTCTGCAAACGCGCCTGTGGGCTGAACTCAAGTCTGGACGCTAGGCATCATGCAAGATATCCGTACCGGAACCTCGCCCTGGATGGATGGCGAGGATGCTTTCGTGCGTGTGGACGAAGTCGTCAAGATCTTTGGCGACACCGTGGCTGTTCAGTCCGTGAGTCTGGACGTGGCCCGTCACGAGATTTTTGCACTGCTGGGCAGTTCGGGCAGCGGCAAGTCCACCTTGCTGCGCATGCTGGCAGGGTTTGAGGAGCCGACTTCCGGTCGGATTTACCTGGACAACGAGGACATTACCGACCTGCCGCCTTATCGGCGGCCGGTCAATATGATGTTCCAGTCCTATGCGCTGTTCCCGCACATGTCGGTCGAGGCCAATGTGGCGTTTGGCCTGAAGCAGGAAGGCGTGCCCCGCAACGAAATCCACGAGCGTGTGTTCGAGGCGCTGGACCTGGTGCAGATGGCGGGTTTTTCACGCCGCAAGCCCAATCAGTTGTCGGGTGGTCAGCAACAGCGTGTCGCTCTGGCGCGTAGCCTGGTCAAGCGTCCCAAGCTGCTCTTGCTGGACGAGCCCATGTCCGCACTGGACAAGCAGATTCGTCAGAAAACCCAGATTGAACTGGTCAAGATTCTGGAGCGCGTGGGGGTGACTTGCATTATGGTGACCCACGATCAGGAAGAGGCCATGACCATGGCCAGCCGACTGGCGGTGATGTCCGACGGGCAGATCATCCAGTCCGGTACGCCTTACGACGTGTATTCCTTTCCGAACTCGCGTTTTGTGGCGGGCTTTATCGGTTCCACCAATCTGTTCACCGGCGTGGTGACGGTGGACGAGCCCGACCATGTTCATATCGAGTGCGAAGAATTAAGTCGCCCCTTGTATGTCAGCCACGGGATCAGCGAACCGCTGGGCATGGACGTGTACGTGTCCATCCGCCCCGAGCAGATCAAGGTGGGGCGTGAATTGCCTTCCGAGGATACCAACTGGGGCCACGGCATTGTGACCCACGTGTCCTGGATGGGCAGCTATACCCGCTACCAGATTCGTCTGGATGCCGGCATGCTGATCGAAGCGCAAATGCCCAGCGGTACCTTGGCCCAGCCTGATGCTCCCGGCGTGGACGAAGAAGTCTACGTGTCCTGGTCCGACGACAGCGCAACGGTACTGAGCACATGAAGAACCTGTCCTGGCGCAAACTGCTGCCCACCAGTCGCACGCTGGTGGTCGCACCCACATTCCTGTGGATGATTCTGTTTCTGCTGGTGCCGTTTTTGCTCGTGCTCAAGATCAGTTTTGCCGATCTTGATTTCGGGGTGCCGCCGTATACGCCCTTGGCCCAGTTTGCCGAGGAAAGCATTTCCTTTGTCCTGAACCTGCGCGGCTATATCCTGCTGTTCAGCGATAATCTGTATTTGGCCACCTACGTCAGTTCGCTGAAGATGGCCGCCGTCACCACGATCTTTTGTATCCTGATCGGCTACCCGGTGGCCTACTACATTGCGCGTTCCGCACCAGCCGTTCGCAGCCTGCTTTTGCTGGCGGTGATTCTGCCGTTCTGGACCTCCATGCTGCTGCGCGTCTATGCCTGGGTAGGCATTTTGCGGGGTGATGGCCTGCTCAATCAGGTCTTGCTGTGGACAGGCATTATTGATGCGCCGCTGGAAATCTACCGCACCGATCTGGCCGTTTACATCGGTTTGATCTACGCCTATCTGCCGTTTTTCATCCTGCCGCTGTATGCCAATCTGGTGAAGCTGGACATGCGTCTGCTGGAAGCCGCGTACGATCTGGGTGCACGTCCCTGGTCGGCGTTCTGGAATATCACCTTGCCCATGTCCATGTCCGGCGTGATTGCCGGTGCCATGCTGGTGTTTATTCCGGCAGTGGGGGAGTACGTCATTCCGGAAATGCTGGGTGGTGCCGATACCTTGATGATGGGCCGCGTCATGTGGACCGAGTTCTTCAATAATGCCGACTGGCCCATGGCCGCTGCCGTGACTTGCGTGATGGTCTTGTTGTTGATCATCCCTTTGATTTTCTTCCAGTACAGCCAGATGCGACAAATGGAAGCACAACGGGGAGGCCGCTCATGACCAAGCCTAATCTCTGGTTGCGTGCCCTGGTTCTGACTCTGGGCTTCGGCTTTCTGTACATCCCCATTCTGTTCCTGATTGTCTTTTCATTTAATGAATCGGCCATCATGACGTCCTGGTCGGGTTTTTCTTTCCGCTGGTATGAATCCCTGTTCCAGGACAAGGCCTTGCTCAGTGCCGCCAAGCTGTCCTTTCTGATTGCGGTGCTGACGGCCACCATGGCCACCATTCTGGGTACCTGGGCTGCTTATGTGCTGGCCCGCATGGGGCGCTTCAAGGGCTTTGCCCTGTACATTGGTTTGGTCAGCGCACCGCTGGTCATTCCGGAAGTGGTGTTGGGCATTTCCCTGCTGCTGATGTTTGTGGAACTGAACTCCCTGTTTGGCTGGCCGGAACAGAACGGTATTTTCACGATCTGGATCGGGCATGTGGTCTTGTGTACCGCCTATGCCACCGTGATTCTGCAATCGCGTATGCGTGAGCTGGATCGCTCCCAGGAAGAAGCGGCGCTGGATCTGGGCGCCACTCCCCTGAGAGCGTTTTTCCAGGTTGTCCTGCCCTCGATCGTGCCGTCCTTGATGGCTGCCTGGTTGCTGGCTTTTACCTTGTCGCTGGACGATGTGGTGATTGCCTCTTTCCTGTCTGGTCCGGGATTTACCACCTTGCCGGTGGAAGTTTTTTCGCGCGTACGTCTGGGCCTCAAGCCCGAGATCAACGCCCTGGCAACCCTGCTTATTTTGGTGATTGGTGTTTTTGTGGTCGTCGCCAATCGCTTGCAGGCACGCCGCGAGCGTCGCGCCTGATTGATAAGGAGTATTGCCGTGTTCACGATGTATGGTTTGAAAAACTGCAGCACCTGCCAAAAGGCGATTGCCTGGTTTGAGCAAAATGGTCTGTCGTTGACCTTTGTGGATTACCGCGAACATCCCTTGGAAGCGGCCCGTTTGCAACAATGGGCGCAGGAGCTGGGCGGTTGGCCCAAACTGGTCAACCGCGCTTCCATGACCTGGCGTAATCTGCCGGCGGAACGTAAAGAACCGCAGGACGATGCCCAATGGCTGGCCTTGATTGCCGAGTTTCCTGCCCTGGTACGCCGTCCCTTGCTGATTACGCCAGAGGGTGAAGTCAGCGTGGGCTTTAACGAAGGCAAATTTGCCGCTCGTTTTCTCAAGTAAACCAAAGGGGGGCCAAGCCCCCCGATTTTTATATCTGCCATGTACACACAGTCCGAACTCAAACAACAGGTGGCCCAGGCCGCCGTTGACTACGTCCTTCCTTTCCTGACCCCGGATTCCATTCTGGGTGTGGGTACAGGTTCCACGGTTGATCTGTTTATTGACGCCCTGGCGGCGCACAAGCATACCTTCAAGGCCGCGGCGTCCAGCTCGGAACGCTCCACTGCTCGCCTGCAAGGTCTGGGCATTGAAGTTCAAGACCTGAATACGATCGAACGCATGGACTGGTATGTCGATGGTGCCGACGAAATCGATGCCGCCCTGAACATGACCAAAGGCGGTGGTGGCGCACTGACTCGCGAGAAAATCGTGGCTTCGGTCTCGGACAAGTTTCTGTGCATTGTGGACGACTCCAAGCTGGTAGAACGTCTGGGGGCTTTCCCCTTGCCGGTGGAAGTCATTCCCATGGCCAAGAATGCGGTCGCCCGTCAGTTGCGTGCCCTGGGCGGCAATCCCGTCGAGCGTACGGGCTTTGTCACGGATAACGGCGGCCTGATTCTGGACGTGTCCGGTCTGTCCATTGAAGACCCGGCTGCTTTGGAAGCGCGCATCAACAATATGCCCGGTGTGGTGTGTTGCGGTCTGTTCGCCATTGCCCCGGCCAGTGTGGCCTTGATTGCCGGTCAACAAGGGGTACGTACCCTGTCGGGCAACGGTTTCTGAATTTTAATGTCTCTGTCATAATCGGTGCTTAATCTATGCACGGATTAAGCGCTGGCGCGAGCCATTTTGCTGTTAAAGAAGGCCACTATGAACGAACATACCAATAAGCAGTTTCACTCCGATCTGGAGGCCACCCGTTCGCTGTTCTTGCAGATGGGCGGTATTGTTGAATCGATGGTTCGCAGTGCGACCGAAGCCCTGCAAACCGGGGATATGTCGCTGGTTGACCAGGTTCGCGAGCGTGAAAAAGAAATCAACCGCCTGGAAGTGGAGATTGACGAGCGCATCACCAACCTGATCGCCCGTAATCAGCCCACCGCCATTGACCTGCGCATGTTGCTGTCCATCTCCAAAATGCTGACCGATATGGAACGCTGCGGGGACGAGGCCGAGCGCATCGCCAAGATGGCTCGCCGTCTGCACGAAGGTACCGCTGGCTACGAGCCTGTGGTCGAGCTGCGTCACATGAGCTCCTCGGTCGCTGGCATGATCAACGATGTGCTGGACGCCTTTGCGCGCCAGGACGCCGTGCACGCGGCACAGATTGTGCGCAGCGACAAGGAAGTGGATCGTGAATGGAAGGGTTCGCTGCGTCACATCATCACTTACATGATTGAAGACCCGCGCACGATCTCGCACTCTATTGACCTGATCTTTATCGCCCGTGCGCTGGAGCGTATTGGTGACCACGCCAAGAATATGGCTGAACGCGTGATCTACATGGTGCGTGGTGACGATGTGCGTCACACCGGTGTGAAGAACACCGAACGTACGGCACGTGGTGAGCCTTTGCCCGAACCGGAATCCGAAGACAAAGCCTGATTCTGATCCTGGCCTTCTTGCGTCAAGCCTTGCATGGTGTCATGCAAGGCTTGTTTGCTTTTTGGGGGGAGAGAAATGGGCGTCTGGCCTGCTGGGTTCCCCGCCTAGAAGCCAAAGCCGTAATCCGCCAGAGGCTCACCGGGGTAGAACTGGGTACGAACGTACACCGCATCCCGCACGGTAATCACATCAGAAGGTTTTAGCCAGTGTGGGTGGATTGTGGGCAGGGCCAGCAGAAAACCTTGAACACCATGAGCCCCGGACAGGCGCACAAACTCCAGATCCGCTTCATCCTCAACGCCCTCAATCACCACGTAAGGGCTGTAGTCGGCACAAACATTGACCAGATTACGTAGCAAATGTGCAGGCTGACCGGGAGTACGGGCTCGCAACAAGATAGAGCGGTCAATTTTGATAATGTCGGCGTGGGTCTGCACCAGAAAAGCCAGGGTGCTGTTGCCGGAGCCGGTGTCATCCAGGGCGATCCGCACCCCGAGATTTTGCAGCTGAGCAATCAGGCGCAGCGCGGTGGGTTTGTGAGCAATTGTGCCGGTTTCGGTCACTTCCAGAATCAGGCGTTGTGCCACATCGGGACGGCTGTCCAGATAGCTGAACAAGTCTTGCCACCATAAATCGTCCTGCAAGGAGCCGGCAGACAGATTCGCCCCCAGACACAGGGCAGGTTGGGCACTTAACAGTTCAACCACGCTGCGTAGAACACTGCGATCCAGCCGGGAAATCAGCCCCAGGCGCTCCAGGGCGCTAATCGCTTCAGGCAGTTGGTAATCAGCCTGGCCCTGGTGACGAATCAGGGCTTCTTCATAAAAGTATGTGTTCTGGTGCTGCTCACCCAGGTGGTAGACCGGCTGGAAGGCCAGCACCAAACGGCCAGCCTGCAAATCATCCAGCATCTGTACTGCCAGCGTCATGTCGTCCCGGTAGGTCTGGGCCCATACCTTGTGCCAGGCCGCCAAGGTGGCCGGGTGGCTATGGGAGCAGGGGTTGGGGGCGGGAGGGTGCAGCAGATCCTTGTCGTACTGGCGGTGGTCGAAATGGTAGGCCACCTGTGTATGCAAATAGATGCGTGTGTCTTCGTGTGCAATCGGGTCACACTCCAGCGCGGCCCCCAGCAGTTGGGCCAGGGTATTGGGATGGGCGCGCTGGAAACGGTTTTGCCTGCCCAACTGGCCCAGGGCAATCAGCACAAAATCGCCTTGAATAAAGACCTCGTCCGCTTTCAGACCGCAATCGAGCAGCCTTCGCTGCACGGTATCCAGAACAAAAGCGTGAAAGTCCGCGCCATACAAAGCCTGCAAGTAGCTCAGATTGACCAGCCACAAGCGCAAGTGGGTGGAGCAGTGATCAATCACGGGTATGTCTAGGCGGCTCATGAACTTCTTTTCCTGTGGGTAAAGCAAGTAAGCGGCTGCGCGGCACCACATCATGCGTGTGCCGGGCTGCTCAGAAAGAGGCAAGGGATAGGGAACCCGTTTAGCTGCAAGAGCTAAGCTTGCCTACGCGCACCCCACGAGTGCATCAAGGCCAGCCGTGATTCTCTTCCCTGGAGCCAGGAATAACTGTTGAAAATTCCCATTTCTTTTGATTTTTGACCATTCGGTGTCAAAACGTTGTGCCGGGTTTCATTTGGTTACGATATTTTCAGGTAAGAGGCGAATTGTTTGACCAAGGGACTGGTGCTGGCATCCAGCCCATGAACGTCAACTTGACTGCCACCACGGCGCAGTTTCAGCACCACCCGGTCCAGCGCGTCGACCGAGGTCAAATCCCAAAAGCGTGTCTGGCTGACATCGATGCAGATATAAGGGACTTTTTCCTGGTAATCAAACTGCGAGGTGAAGTTCTCGGAGGAGGCGAAGAACACTTGTCCGGAAACCAGATAGCTACGTGTTTGCCCGTCCTGGCTAAGGGTGGAAACGACGTGCAAGATACGGCGGACCTTGTGGGCAAAGAAGACGCCCGAAAACAGAACGCCTGTCAGCACGCCTTTGGCCAAGTCGTGGGTGGCAACGGTTACCACAACCGTTGCCAGCATGACGACGCTGGAGGTTTTGGGGTGAACCACCAGGTCTTTGACAGAGCCCCAGTTAAAGGTACTGATCGAGACCATGATCATGACGGCAACCAGGGCGGCCATGGGGATTTGCCTGACCCACTCATCCAGAAACACGACCAGTATCAGCAATACGACACCGGCCGTCAGCGTGGACAATCGGCCACGGCCACCCGACTTTACGTTGATAACGGATTGGCCAATCATGGCACACCCGGCCATCCCGCCCATAAAGCCTGTTGCGATATTGGCGATGCCTTGACCCACGCACTCCTTGTCCTTGTTGCTGCCGGTATCGGTCATGTCGTCCACGATGGTGGCTGTCATCAGTGATTCCAGCAGGCCCACCACACACAGGGTTGCCGAGTAGGGCAGGATGATTTGCAGCGTTTCCCACGTAAACGGGACCTGGGGAATCAGGAAGCTGGGCAGGCTGTCCGGCAAGGCGCCCATATCGCCGACCGTACGAATATCCAGCTCGAACACCCTATAGGCAATGCTCAACACAATGATGGCGACCAAGGGCGAAGGCACGGCCTTGGTGAAATAAGGCAGTCCGTAGATGATGAGCAGTCCCGCCGCTGTCATGGCGTAAACCGGCCAACTGACATTGGTCAGTTCCGGTAACTGGGCCATGAAAATCAAGATGGCCAAGGCATTGACAAAGCCGGTGATGACGGAGCGTGAGACGAACTGCATGAGCTGACCCAGGCGTAGAAAGCCGGCCAGCATCTGCAATATACCGGCAAGAATGGTGGCCGCCAGCAGGTAGTCCAGGCCATGTTCTTTGACCAGTGTCACCATGACCAGAGCCATGGCCCCCGTGGCCGCCGAAATCATGCCGGGTCGACCGCCGACAAAGGCAATCAGTGTGGCAATGGAGAAAGAAGCATACAGACCCACTTTGGGGTCCACGCCTGCAATGATGGAAAAGGCGATTGCCTCGGGGATCAGTGCCAGGGCGACGACCAGGCCAGCCAGCAAGTCACCCCGAACGTTGGAGAACCACTCCGTTCGAATTTTTTCAATAAACATTAATACACCGCGCTCAAGCAGAGATAACAAGCCTGTGTGCCCGGCTCGGTCAGCGAGCAGGCGGAACACAAGGCAAACCCGAACAAGCCCATAGCAACAGCGTGCTACGAACCGGTCAGAGGTAGGGGATGCAAGAAAGGAGCGCTCTTGCGGCGCGTTGCCTGCTTAGGGCGGTGTGACGGAATGGAAGTGTCCGCGCGGCATGGCTGAGCCCCGATAATCAAGCGGTGCGAGTGTGAGGAATGCGAGAGTAGCCATGGGCAGAATTGTACTCAGAAAACGGACCGCCGTTCAGCGATCCGCATTCTGCAAAGACTTAAGCGCTGGGGGCGGTAAAGCCGTCCGCTTCCACGTCCTTGTCTTCAAACAGATATTGTTCCATCTGTTCTTTCAAATACGTGCGGGCACGGGCGTCAGCCAGGTTCAGGCGGTTCTCGTTTACCAGACGGGTTTGCACGTCCATCCAGTTGGCCCAGGCCTGTTTGGAGATCGAGTGCCAGATCTTGGTACCCAGTTCGCCGGGGTAGGGGGGAAACTCCAGGCCCTCGGCTTCCTGTTTCAGCTTCACACAGTGAATCATGCGTGCCATATGCTTTCCTTTTTAATCAAATACTTGAATGGGCGTATTGTACTGAGGGCATAAAGGCCGTCAAACCAGCCCGATGGCGGCTTGATGTGCCAGGCGAATGATTTGCTGCCCATCATGCCCGGGCTTGATGACACCAAGGCGATGCGTGGGCATCGCCTTGCCTGTTTTTTTTGGAGTGGGCAGGACCTTGGAAGTTCAGCGCAAAGGCTTAAAGCTTCTTGATAAAGACCATGCTGTTGCGGGAGCGGTTGTAATGCGACTGCTTGCCCTTGGGCAGATCCGACACGCCACCTTGTACAAAACCGCGCTTGATAAACCAGTGCGAGGTGCGGGTGGTCAGCACGAACAGACGCTTGAAACCGGCCGCACGGGCCTTGGCTTCGGTATGACGCAAAAGGATTTCGCCTTCGCCCGAGCCTTGCCATTCCGGGTGCACGATGAGACAGGCCATCTCGGCCATGCTTTCTTCTTCGTAGGGGATCAGGGCAACGCAGCCGTAAATAATGCCGTCGTGCTCCAGAACCGTGAAGCGTTCCACTTCGCGCTCGATGACTGAACGACCACGGGGCACCAGGGTGCCATCAATTTCCAGGGGTTCAATCAGCTGCACAATCGCACCCACATCGTCCAGATTGGCCGGGCGCAAATCATCCAGTGTGTCTTCCACCACCATGGTGCCCACCCCGTCGTGGGTGAAGATTTCCAGCAAAATGCTGCCGTCCTGCTTGTAGGGCACCAGGTGCGCACGGGCAATACCGCGCTTGACGGCTTGCGAGGCATAGCGCAGGAAGGTGGAGCAGTCCTGGTCCAGCTTGCCCGAGGCCAGCAGGCCATCAGCATCGGCACGGGCCAGTTCTGAATCAATATCCAGATTATTGGAGTGACCAATATGCTCCGGCGTCAGGAAAATCAGTTTTTCAGCGCGCAGGGCGATGGCTGTGCTGGTCGCCAGATCTTCCATGTCCAGGGTAAAGGCCTCCCCGGTTGGAGAAAAACCCAGCGGGGAGAGTAGAATAAGCGCTCCTTGATTCAGGATGACGCGCATGGCGTCCACATCAAGTTTGCGCACCGCACCGGAATGTTTGAAGTCCAGGCCATCAATGACCCCCACAGGACGCGCGGTCACAAAGTTGCCCGAAATAATGCGAATCTGGGCATGTGACATGGGGGTGTTGGGCAAACCCTGGCTGAATGCGGCTTCAATATCCAGGCGAATTTCACCGGCAGCCTCTTTGGCGCATTCCAGAGCGACCGCACTGGTCGGCTCGGTACCGCGGCCAAATTGCGTGGTTTCGCCTTTCAGGCGCAGCTGCTCATTGACCTGGGGGCGTGAGCCATGCACCAGCACCAGCTTGATGCCCAGTGCCGACAGCAGCGACAAGTCCGGGATCAGGGTGTAGAGCAACCCATCGTTGATGAGCTCGCCCCCAAAGGCCACCACGAACGTCTTGCCACGAAAATCGTGTACATAAGGCGCCACTTCCCTGAACCATCGCACAAATTGTGCCTGGGATTCATCAGGGGTGTCGATGGCGTTGTACGAGTCGGGAATGTCTGTGTTCATTGCGGGGGATCTTTGCGTCCAAATGGTTTCAAGCCAAAATTATAATGATGTCTGTACCAGAAACTACCTTTCATGCATGAGTCCGACGAATTGACTGAAAACCCACACTCTTTACCAACAATTTCTTATCCTGATGACCTGCCAGTCAGCGCCCGACGGGCCCAAATTGCGCAGGCGATCAAAGACCATCAGGTGGTCATTGTGTGTGGTGAAACCGGCTCGGGCAAAACCACCCAATTACCCAAAATCTGTCTGGAGCTGGGCCGCGGCCTGCAGGGCAAGATTATTGGCCATACCCAGCCGCGCCGTCTGGCGGCCACGTCGGTCGCCAAGCGTATTGCCCAGGAGCTGCAATCCGAGATTGGTGACTGGGTAGGGTACCAAATCCGCTTTAATGACAAGACCGGGCCGCGCTCGGCCATCAAATTGATGACGGACGGGATTTTGCTGGCCGAGTCCCAGCGCGATCCTTTATTAAGTCGCTACGACACCATCATTATTGACGAAGCCCATGAACGCAGTCTGAACATTGACTTCCTGCTGGGCTTTTTAAAGCAGCTGCTGCCACGGCGTCCGGATCTGAAGCTGATCATTACCTCGGCCACGATTGATGCCGAGCGTTTCGCGCAGCACTTTGCTCACAAGGGCAAGAAGGCGCCGGTGATCGAAGTGTCGGGCCGTCTGTATCCCGTCGATATTGTGTATCGCCCGATTCTGGACCCGTCCTTGGTCGATACCGAGGAACGCCGCTCTGCCTCCGAGGAAGAGCGGGATCTGATGCAAGGCATTGTGGATGCGGTGCAGGAATGCGCCCGACACGGTACTGGCGATATTCTGGTGTTCCTGCCCGGCGAGCGCGAAATCCGTGAAGCGACCGAAGCGCTGGAAAAAGAAAAGCCCATCAATACCGTGATCCTGCCTTTGTTTGCGCGTCTGTCGCAGGCGGATCAGGAACGTATTTTTCGCCCCAAAGGCAATGCGCGTCGTGTGGTACTGGCGACCAACGTGGCCGAAACCTCCTTGACCGTACCCGGCATACGCTTTGTGGTCGATAGCGGTCTGGCCCGTATCAAGCGCTATTCCTGGCGCAACAAGGTCGAGCAGTTGCGTATTGAGGCGATCAGCCAGGCCTCGGCCAGCCAGCGGGCAGGGCGTTGCGGTCGTATTGGCCCCGGTATCTGTATTCGCCTGTATGACGAACAGGACTTCAAGAGCCGCCCCCCCTTTACGGATCCCGAGATTCTGCGTTCCTCGCTGGCCTCGGTGATTCTGCGCATGAAGGCCTTGCATCTGGACGATGTGGAAACCTTCCCCTTTGTGGAGCCGCCCACTGGCCGGGCGATTGCCGATGGCTATCAGATTCTGCAAGAACTGGGTGCGCTGGATGAACAGCAGCGCCTGACCAAGGTGGGTCGTTCTCTGGCCAAGCTGCCTGTGGACCCGCGTGTGGCCCGCATGATTCTGGCCGGTCATGAACATCATTGTTTGACGGAAATGCTGATCGTGGCCTCGGCCATGTCCGTGCAAGATCCGCGTGATCGCCCTGTGCACGAACGTGAGGCGGCCAATCAGGCCCATGCCCGTTTCAATGACGACAAATCCGAGTTCCTGTCCTATGTGAAGCTATGGAACTGGCTGGAAGAGCTGTCGCAGGAACAAAGCTCGCAGCGCAAGTTTGCCAATAGCGTCAAACAGGCTTTGTTGTCCCCACTGCGCATTCGGGAGTGGCGTGATGTTCATACCCAATTGCGCAGTCTGGTGCAGGAACAGCGCTGGGTCGCCAATCCCTCGGCAGCCACTTATGAGCAGGTGCATCTGGCCTTGCTGACGGGGCTGATCGGCAATATTGGCTACAAGAGTGAAGAAACCGGCGTCTATCAGGGCACGCGTGAGCTGCGCTTTGTGATTCACCCCGGTTCCAAGCTGGTCAAGAAAGCAGGCCGCTGGATTCTGGCAGGCGAGTTGATGGAAACCACGCGACTCTTTGCCCGTTGTGTGGCGCGTATCGAGCCGCAGTGGATTGAAAAAGTTGGCGCCCATTTGCTGCGTAAAACCTGGGGCGATCCGCGTTGGGAGAAGAAAGCTGGCCAAGTGGTAGCCAACGAGCGCGCTACCTTGTACGGCTTGCTGATTTACAGTGGCCGTCGCATTCACTTTGGCCGCATTGATCCGGTGCAGGCCCGCGAATTGTTCTTGCGCCAGGCTCTGGTGCCGGGCGAGATTGATTCCAACCTGCCTTTCCTGCGTCATAACCGTCAGCAAATTCAGGCGGTAGAGCGTTTGGAGCACCAATCTCGCCGTCCTGACATTCTGGTGGATGAGGAACTGATCTACGCCTTTTACGATCAGCGCATCCCCAAGGACGTGTACCAGACCGCCACATTGGAAAAGTGGTTCAAGGGCTTGTCCAAAGAGGAGGCCAAGGGCCTGGAGCTGAACCGCGACGAGCTGATGCAGCACGACGCAGCGGGTATCACCACCGAGGTCTTTCCGCGCTCCGTTGAATGGCAGGGTGTGAAGATGGCGCTGGATTATCACTTCGAGCCGGGTTCGGTGCGCGATGGGGTGACTTTGAGTGTGCCCTTGTTCGCCTTGAACCAGATCGACGCCGCGCGTTGTGAATGGCTGGTGCCCGGCATGTTGAAAGAAAAAGTGCTCGCGTTGCTGAAATCCTTGCCACAGCGTATTCGCCGCCATTGTGTGCCTTTGCCCGATTACGCCGCCGCCTTTCACCAGCGCTGGTTTGAAAAAGCGGCCGATCCGGGCATGAGCCTGCTGGACGCGATTTCCCAGGATATGTGGGCGCACGTCAAACAAAGACCACAGCGCAGCGATTTCAAGCCGGAAACGCTGGCGACGCACTTGTTCATGAACTTCCGGGTGATTGACGAGCATGGTCGCATGTTGTCGGGCGGCCGAAATCTGGACCAGCTCAAGGCCGAACATGGCCGTCAGGCGCAGGCCTCCTTCCAGCAGATGGCCGCCAGCGACGAGCAGGTGGCGCAGGTGCTGGATCACGAGCAACTGACCAGCTGGAGCTTTGGTGAACTGCCCGAGCTGATGGAAATCAAGCGCAAGGGACGCAGCTTTATTGGCTACCCCGCCTTGATTGACAAGAAAACCCATTGCGATCTGGATGTATTTGACGACCCGGCCCAGGCTCAGCGTCAACACCGACTGGGTTTGCGCCGTCTGTTCCGCCTGGCTTTGCGCGAGCAGGTGCGCTTTCTGGAAAAGAACATTACGGATCTGACCCGCATCAGCATGCTGTACATCAACCTGGGGACGCAGGAACAATTGCGTGACCAGATTATTGATGTGGCTCTGGAGCAGTCCTGCATGATGGAACCCTGGCCCAAGAACCAGGCGGAGTTCGAGGCCCGTGTACAGGAAGGGCGTAGCCGTCTGGGTCTGGTGGCCCAGGAAGTGGCGCGTCTGGCCGGGCAGATCTTGAATGAATGGAGTGCTGCCCAGAAGAAACTGGCGCAAATCAAAGCACACCCCGAGGCTTTGAAAGACATACAGCTGCAATTGAATGCCCTGATGCCCACTTTGTTTCTGGAAAGCAATGAGTACGCGCAGCTGGCTCATATGCCGCGCTACCTGAAAGCCGTACAAACTCGGGTGGACAAGCTGCGTGCCGACCCGGCTCGCGATCAACGCTTGATGCAGGATATGTCAGTCTTGCTGACGAAGTACCAGCGTGCCGTCGCGGCGCTGAAAGGTGCGACTGATAGCGGCTTGCGGGACTTCCGCTGGATGCTGGAGGAATTGCGCGTGTCCTTGTTTGCCCAGGAACTGCGCACCCCTATGCCTGTCTCGGTCAAGCGGCTGGAAAAAGCCTGGGCTGCCTTGCAGCGCTAGATTGTTTGTTATTTTGGTATTGGTCGGCAGGGGGCGGGTGATTGTGCGTTTGTTGTTCAGCGAGATGTGAACCAATCGAAACATATTGCCTGCCCTTATTCACCCTGAGCATCGCTTCAGGGTCACCAATGTCTATTGGCTTCAGTACAATTCCATCATGAGCGAAACCACCCCTTCCTTTGTCCATTTGCGATCCCACTCGGAGTTCTCCGTGGTGGACGGCATCGCCCGTATTCCCGAAATGATCAAAAAAGCGCAGGCCTATGGGCAGCCTGCGCTGGCTTTGACGGATTTGTGCAACTTGTTTGGGCAGATCAAGTTCTATACCTCGGCGCGTAAAGCCGGGCTGAAAGCCATCATGGGTTGTGATATCTGGCTGCAGAACGAGGAAGACCGCGAAAAACCGTCGCGCTTGTTATTGCTGGTGCAAAACGAGGCTGGTTACCTGAGCCTGTGTGACATTCTGACCCGTGCCTGGCTGGGCAACCAGTACAAGGGGCGAGCAGAAGTGCAGCGCGCCTGGCTGAAAGAGTGCAGTGGCCTGATTGCCCTGTCCGGTGGACGTATGGGCGATGTGGGCCAGGCCCTGGCCGATGGCAATCTGGAATTGGCCCGTGATTGCGCCCGCCACTGGGACAGTCTGTTCCCGGGTGCTTTCTATATTGAGTTGCAACGCAGCGGTGCGGACGGCGACGAACTGTATGTACAAGCTGCCATGCGCTTGGCCGCGGAGCTGGACCTGCCCGTGGTGGCGACGCACCCGATTCAATTTATTGCACCGGACGATTTCCGCGCGCACGAGGTGCGGGTGTGTATTGCCGAAGGCGAGCAGTTGGCCAATCCCAAGCGCGTGAAGCGTTTTACGCAAGAGCAATACTTTCTCAGCACGGATGAGATGCAGCAGCGTTTTGCGGACGTTCCTGTTGCGCTGGAAAACACGCTGGAAATTGCCAAGCGTTGCAACCTGGAGCTGGAACTGGGCAAACCGTATCTGCCCGACTTCCCCACACCCGAAGGTATGTCACTGGGTGACTTTCTGATTCAGCAGGCCAAAGAAGGTCTGGAAACCCGCTTGAAGCAGTTGTATGCCGACCCCGAGGAGCGCGAGAAGCAACGCCCGACCTACGAAGAGCGCTTGATGTGGGAGTGCAACACCATCATCTCCATGGGGTTCCCTGGCTACTTCCTGATCGTGGCGGACTTCATTAACTGGGGCAAGCACAATGGCGTGCCCGTAGGACCAGGCCGAGGCTCGGGTGCGGGCTCCCTGGTGGCCTACAGCATGGGGATTACCGACCTGGACCCCTTACGCTATGACTTGCTGTTCGAACGTTTCCTGAACCCCGAGCGGGTTTCCATGCCTGACTTTGACGTGGACTTTTGCCAGGACAACCGCGAACGCGTTATTGATTACGTTAAACAGAAATATGGTCGTCAGGCCGTCAGCCAGATCGCCACATTCGGTACCTTGGGTGCGAAAGCGGTGGTGCGCGACGTAGGCCGCGTGCTGGAGCTGCCCTACAGCCTGTGCGATGGCTTGTCCAAACTGATTCCTTTCAACCCCGCCGATCCCTGGACGCTGGAGCGCGCGCTGGCCGACGAGCCCGCCTTTCGCGAGCGTTACGAGAACGACGAGGAAGTCAAAGCTCTGATCGACTTGGCCCGCCCCCTGGAAGGCCTGACCCGTAGCGTGGGCATGCACGCCGGGGGCGTGCTGATTGCGCCCGGCAAATTGATTGATTTCTGCCCGCTGTATGCGCAGTCCGGCCCCGATGCCAACGCCGTGTCTCAGTACGACAAGGACGACGTGGAAGCCGCTGGCCTGGTCAAGTTCGACTTTCTGGGCCTGCGTAACCTGACGATTCTGGACTGGGCGGTGCGCTACGTGCGCCAGTTCAATGCAGACAAGCGCGAGTTCGACATCATGGCCTTGCCATTGGATGACGACGCCTCCTACAAGCTGCTGTGCGAAGGGAATACGACAGCAGTGTTCCAGCTGGAATCGCGCGGCATGAAAGAGCTGTTGCGCAGTCTGCGCCCCTCCACCTTTGAAGACATTATCGCCATGCTGGCCCTGTATCGTCCGGGGCCGTTGGAGTCGGGCATGGTGGTGGACTTCGTGAACCGGAAACACGGTCGGGCTGAAGTGGATTATTTCCACCCGGATCTGGAGAGCACCCTGAGCAGTACCTACGGGGTGATTGTCTACCAGGAACAGGTGATGCTGATCTCGCAGATTATCGGTGGCTACTCGCTGGGTGGTGCCGACTTGCTGCGTCGTGCCATGGGCAAGAAAAAGCCCGAGGAAATGGCCAAGCACCGGGTCCTGTTCGAGGAAGGGGCGGTCAAGAAAGGCCATGACCCAGAATTGGCGGTCAAGCTGTTTGACCTGATGGAAAAGTTTGCGGGCTATGGCTTTAACAAGAGTCACTCCGCTGCTTACGCGCTGATTGCCTATCACACCGCCTGGTTGAAGGCTCACCATCCGGCCGAGTTCCTGGCTGCGACCTTGCTGTCCGATATGGACGATACCGACAAGGTACAGATTTTCTGGAAAGACGCGCTGGCCAACGGTGTAGAAGTCTTGCCACCGGATATCAATGCGTCCAACTACCGCTTTGAGCCGGTCAAGGACAGCTATACCGAAAAAGGCTTGCCGCCGCGCACCATGCGTTACGGCCTGGGCGCCGTGAAAGGCACTGGTCAGGCCGCCGTTGAAGCTATTGTGGACGCTCGCAAGCAAGGTGGTCCTTTTACCAGCCTGTTTGACTTCTGCCGTCGCGTGGACCGCCATCAAGTCAACAAACGCACTATTGAAGCCTTGGTGCGTGCCGGTGCTTTTGACTCGATTGATGAAAACCGCGCCGCCTTGCTGGCCAGTATCGGGGCGGCTACGGAAGCTGCCGAACAGGCCGAACGTAGCGCGAACCAGTCCTCGCTGTTTGCTGATGACTCCAACGATATTGTGGAGGGCGAAGTTGCGAAAGTTGCCCCCTGGAGCCTGCAGGATCGCTTGCGTCAGGAAAAGACGGCGCTGGGCTTTTACTTCAGCGGCCACTTGTTTGACGCCTGGCGCGATGAAGTCCGCCGTTTCGCACCAACACCGTTGGCACGTCTGGAAGCCTCGCGCAGCCCGCAATGGTTCGCCGGCGTGCTGTCAGCCGTGCGTGTACGCATGACACGTCGTGGCAAGATGCTGTACGCCATGCTGGATGACGGCTCGGCGCAGCTGGAGGTGGCGATCTTCAATGAGTTGTTTGAAGAGCACCGCCAGCGTCTGAAAGAAGATCAGTTGATCATCATCCAGGGCAAGGTCAGCAACGACGATTACACCGGCGGCCTGCGTATCAATGCCGACGCTATTTTCGACTTGCAGCTGGCCCGTGAAGCCCGTGCCAGTTGCCTGAGTATTGGCCTGAACAATAATGCCGACGCACAGCGTCTGCAAACCTTGTTGGCGCCCCATCGTGCCGAGCAGCAGGGCGGGGTGCCGGTTGAAGTGCAGTTGCAGCGTCCCGATTACGAGTGTGTGGTGCAGTTGGGCCCGCAATGGCGTGTTCGTCTGGCCGACTCCTTGCTGGAGCAGCTGGAAGACTGGGATGCCACGCACGAGGTGGAGATCAGCTACCGATGAGGCCCTTGCGCATTCTGCACTCGGAAGCTGCCACCAGCTTTGGCGGCCAGGAAAACTACATCCTGCGCGCCATGCGCATCTTGCGCGAGCGGGGGCATCAGGTGGAGGCCGCCTGCCAACCCCATGCACAGCTGACCGAGCGCTTGAGCGACGAGGGCTTCGTTGTTCATACCTTGTTGATGGATGGCCCGGCCAATTACGTGCGCGGTGTGAGCCAATTGCGCCGGGTGCTGCGTCAAGGCCAGTTTGATGTGCTGAACAGCCATAGTCGTCGCGATACCATGCTGGCGGGTGTGGCCGGGCGGTTGGCGGGGACTCCCCTGATTGTGCGCACGCGCCATCTGGCCAAGAAAGTGGGTTCCTTGATGTCTTACACCATCGTGCCCAAGCGGGTAATCACGCCCAGCGACTATGTGCGCGATCACTTGATCGAGCGCGGTGTGAAACCCGAGCACGTCCAGGTGGTCTACCCCTGTGTTGATCCCAGCGTGATTGATTCGGCACCCGCCCTGGATTTGCGTGCCGAGTTGGGCTTGGCACCGGATACCGTGCTGGTAGGCTGCGTTGCCGTACTGCGGCGCGAAAAAGGCCATCATGAACTGATCGCCGCCATGCAGCCCTTGTTTGATCGCTATCCTCAAGTGCATTTGGTGCTGGTGGGGGGCGGCTCGCCGGGCTATGAGCAATTGCAGGCCCTGATCGCTGAGCTGGGCTTGCTGGAACGCATTCATTTGCTGGGTTCCCGCTCCGATGTACCTTCAATTCTGCCCAATCTGGATGTATTTGCCCTGGCGACTCATATGGAAGCTTCGGGCACAGCATTTGTGGAAGCGGGTTGCGCCGGGGTTCCCGTGGTGGGCAGCCGTGTCGGTGGTGTGCCGGAAATGATGCAGGAAGGCCAAAGTGGCTTGCTGGCGGATTTACACGACAAGCAGGCCTGGTGTACTGCTATAGAGCAATTGATTCAGAATCCACAGCGACGCCAAGACATGGGGGCCGCTGGTCGCCTGTTTTGTCGTAGCGACGAGCGCTTTACCCCCGTCGCCATGGGCGACCGCCTGGAGAGTGCGTACTACCGCTGGTTAAAGGAGCTTCAGGGATGAAAGTGGCAAGCACTGTGCCCGTCATGATGTATCACCATGTCACCCCCCAAGGGGGCATGATCAATGCCAGTCCCCAGCATTTCGAGCAGCATTTGCAATGGTTGAAAAAGCATGGCTGGACCAGTCTGACAACCGAACAGTTTGTCGGCCATTTGCAAGGGCAGGGCGTGCCACCCAAATCGGTGCTGATCACCTTTGACGATGGTTATCTGGATAACTGGGTCTACGCCTATCCCTTGCTGAAAAAATATGGCTTCAATGCCGTGATTTTCCTGGTGACAAGCTGGATCAAGGACGGCCCGGTACGCCCTTATCTGGGGCAAGGTCAGGAGGTGCCCGAGTGTCCGGTGCACGGCGAGTGTGAAGCGCGCATCGAGCAAGGACGCAGTGACGAGGTGATTTTGCGCTGGAGTGAAATCCACGCCATGCAGGCTGATGGCGTGTTCGAGTTCCACAGCCATACCCATACGCATACTCGCTGGGACTTGAGCGAGCAGCGCGATCAGAAAAATGACAAGATGCGTTGGGAGCTGGAACAGTCCCGCAAGACCTTGAAGGCCAATATGGGCACGGTCTCCGATCAGCTTTGCTGGCCTCAAGGTTATTTTGATCCAGATTACGTGCAGGTCGCCCAGCAGGCAGGTTTTCGCTATTTGTACACGACGCGTGCCTTTGGCTCCAACCAGCCTGGCAGCGATCCTTTGCATATTTATCGCTTCGCCGTGCGTGATACGACGGGTGTATCGGTCGGGCGCAGGCTGAATGTCGCAGTACACCCCGTGATTGGTCCGATTTTCAACAGGTGGAAAGCATGGCGTCGTCGTCAACGACAGAAGTAGAGCAGCGCGCTGTGACCGGCTCCGGCACGCGCCTGTCCGTTATCCTGATTACCAAAAACGAGCAGGCGCATATTCGTGCCTGCTTGGAGTCGGTCGCCTTTGCGGACGAGATCATTGTGGTGGATTCGGGCAGTACCGACCAGACCGTGGAAATTGCCCGCTCCATGGGCGCGAAAGTCACGGTCACCCCGGATTGGCCCGGCTTTGGCCCACAGAAAAATCGGGCGCTGGATCAGGCCACGGGCGAGTGGGTGCTGTCCATTGATGCGGATGAGCGCGTCACCCCGGAGCTGGCACGGCTGATTCAGCAAGAAATGGCCCAACCGCGTGGCACGGCTTACCGGATTGCCCGTCTGTCCGAATTTGCTGGCCGCTGGATGCGCCATAGTGGTTGGTGGCCAGACCGGGTTCTGCGTCTGTTCAAGCGTGGCACCGCCCGTTTTAACGATGCCAAGGTCCATGAAAGCGTACAGACCGACCATCCCGTCCTGATTCTGGACGGGCATTTTCTGCATTATCCCTACGCCAGCCTCGAGATCTTTATCGACAAGATCAACCGTTACTCGTCGGATGCAGCGCGTCAAATGCAGGCCAAGGGCAAAACCACCAGCCTGCCAGGTATTGCCGGACATGCCAGCTGGACCTTTGTGCGTCACTATATTGTTCGACGCGGTTTTCTGGATGGCCCGCAAGGCTTCATTCTGGCGTGCATGGCCGCTTCTGGCAGCCTGTTTCGATATAGTAAGCTGTGGTATTACACCCGTCAGAAGTCTGTTTAGCCCCTTATAATGCCGCCTATGATTCCGATTCTTATGTACCACCAGGTCGGGGTGCCCGCTCCCAAAGGTTCGCCGTATCGTGGCTTGACCGTGCATCCTACTGACTTTCGGCGCCAGATGACGTGGCTGAAGCGCTTGGGCTATCAAGGTTTGTCCATGGCGCAATTGATGCCGTATCTGCGCGGTGAAAAGCAGGGCAAGGTCGTGGGAATCAGCTTTGATGACGGCTACCGTAACGTGTTTCAAAATGCCATGCCGGTGCTGGACGAGCTGGGCTTTACCGCCACTAATTACATTGTTGCGCGGCATCTGGATGGCTCCAACTTCTGGGATCAACCCAAAGGCGTACCGCATTCCGGTCTGATGTCCTTGCCCGAGCTGCGCGCCTGGGTGAATGCCGGCCATGAAGCGGGCTCGCATACCCTGGACCATGTGCATCTGACTGATGTGTCCTCGGAGATCGCCCATTACCAGATTTCACAATCCAAAGCAGAGCTGCAAGAAGCGCTGCAAGTGGAAGTCAGTGCCTTTTGTTATCCCTACGGCGACCAGAATCGGGCTATCCGCGAGCAAGTGCGTCAGGCAGGTTATCTGAACGCTACCACCACCAATCGTGGTCTGGCGCGCTCGGACGATGATTTGTTTGACCTGCCCCGCGTCACGGTTTCGCGCTCCACCAATATTTTGCGCTTTGTGCAAAAGTGCGTGACACGCCTGGAAGACAAACGCCGTACGGTTTCACGCTCATGAGTTCAGACCATACCCATGACACGCCCGCTGCGATTCCCGAGCGTCTGCGCATTGCCTTTGTGGTTGATCGTTTCGGCAACCGCTTTGGCGGTGCCGAGGCCTACGGGGTGGAGCTGATGCGCGAGCTGGCCGAAAAGCACGAAATCACCGTGTTTGCGCGTGAATATGACAGCCGCTGCGACTTGAAGCTGGCCTACGTGCCTATCCGTCATTGGTCGCACTGGCCTGGCTGGATACGCGGCATTCTGTTCGCCCGCAAGGCGGCCAAGGCCACGGCCCAAGGTTTTGATATTGTGCATTCGCATATGAACGGGTGGTGCGGGGATGTGGAAGTGGTTCATGTCACCCCAGTTCGTTTCAATTGGCGTGTGCGACCCTTGCCCTGGCTTAAAAAACTGGGTTCCTACTTCAGCCCGCGTGTCTGGGGCTATCTGGGTCTGGAAAAGCGCCGTTTGCGGCCTGGTCCTCATGCGGTTGTCGCTGTTTCAGGCTTGATTGCCGAACAATTGCAGCAAGCCTATGGCAGCGTGCACGATTATCCCGTTATCGCTCCTGGCGTGGCCTTGCCGCAAGCTGATTTGCAAGGGGAAGAGCGTGCCAAAGTGCGTGAGTCCTTGGGTTTCACCAAGGAGCAGGTCGTCTGCCTGCTGGTGGCTCGAAATCCTCTGCGCAAAGGCTTGAGCACGGTACTGGAAGCCCTGGCGAAATTGCCCTCTCATTACCGTCTGTTGGTAGTGGGCGGAAAGCCTGGCCTGCGTGACCAGATGCGTCAGCAGCTGCAGACGCTGAACATGCAGGATCGCGTCATCCTGCAGGGCGAGACCTCTAATGTCGAACCCTTTTATCGCGCTGCCGATATTTACGTGCATCCCACCCTGAATGACAGCTTTGGCATGGCACCGCTGGAAGCCATGTCCTATGGCTTGCCGGTTGTGCTAAGTCCAGCTCCATGGTGTGGCTTTGCTCAATATGTGCAGGGCGGCTATCACGCCTTGCTGCTCAGCCATCCGGAAGATGCTCAGGAACTGGCCCATGCGATTGAGAAAATCAGCAAGGATCCGGCCATGGCCAGGAATCTGATCGAGAACTCGCGTGAGTTATTGGTTCAGTTCAGCTGGCCTGCAGTCGCAACTCGCTATCAGGACCTGTATCAAAAAGTGTTGCTTCGCCGCCAAGATTAAGGGCAGGTGACGCGAGCTTTTCTCTGTTACTGATATTAAATTGTCAAAACTGCTGTTCAGTCATTGTTCAGCTTACGCAATAGCGGATACACTTTGTGGCCTGCAGGTGCTCGATCTGAGTATTTGTCTGTCATTCACAGCCGCTGACGGAGCGAGTTTTGAAGGTCCTGATCACTGATATCCACCACGGTAATGGCGGCGGCCATGTCACGTATATTTTGGGTTTGTTGCGCGGTTTGGCCCATCAGTGTGAGTTCACTCTGGCCGCACCGGCAACGGGTCGACTGTACCGTGAAGCGTCGCAAATACCCGGTGTAAGAGTATTGCCGGGGCTGTATACCGCCCGTATCGGGACGGCCTTGTCAGAGATCTGGAGCCTGCGCCGCTTTTTGCAGCGTGAAGCCTTCGACATCGTGCATTGCAATGGCAGTACCGATCATCGCCACGTCATGATCGCTTGTAAGACCTTGGCAAATCCTCCGGTCATCATCTGGACCAAACACAATACCAACCGCCTTCACAGTATGGGCAACCGTTTGCGGGCACGCTTCGGGACAGATCTTTGTATTGCTGTCAGTGATTATGTCGCTCGACAACTGGCCAATTCTGATTATCGTCGCTGTAGTGTCGAGCGTATTTATCACGGCCTGGATCTGGAGCATTACCGACCCGTTTCCCTGCAGGAAAAGCAGATTGCACGGCAGAAGCTTTTTGCTGCAGAGCTTGCGCCGGACTGTCTGGTGTTGGGCTCGGTAGGTGGTACGGATCTGGAAAAAGGCTGGTTGTTGCTGGTGGAGGCGCTGGCCCGTCTGGAGCCAGAGCTGAAACAGCGCGTCCGCGTGGTGGTTGCCGGGGATCCGCCTACAGCAGCCGTCTGCGAAAAAGTGCAGGCCCTGGGCTGTGCCGAGCAAGTGCTCTTTCCTGGATTGGTCAAGGATGTACGCTCGGTGTTGGCCGCATGCGATGTGGGTTTTGTGCTGTCCTATAAAGAGTCAGCCTCGTACGCTTGTTATGAGTCCCTGGCCTTGGGCTTGCCCGTGTTGATTTCCAATGCTGGCGGTTTGCCGGAAAGCATTGAGCACTTGCATGAGGGATGGGTGGTGCCTTGCGGGGATGTGCTGGCCATTGAAGCCCATGTGCGTGACATGTTGTGCCAGAAGTACTGTTTGCATACAGTGGGCCAGCGGGCGCGGCATCGCGCAGAACAGCGTTTTGATGCGCAGCGCTTTTCGCTGGATACGTATCAAGCCTATTTGAAAGCGCGGGCCTTGTAGCAGTCTGCTTATTGAAGACATATAAAAGAGGTGTTCTGATTTGAATTCAGAACACCTCTTTTTTACATCTAGTTCTTGATGGCCGGGGCGGTCAGCGCTTCCAGCCTGGTCAGCCAGATCAAGGCGTCCTCCCGTTTCTCCCCGCACATTTCCTGCGAGGCTTGCAAGCCCGAGCAACAGGCAGGGCGTTCAGGCTGGCCGAAAATCCGACAACGCAGTTGTTCGTCCAGCTGGATACAGGGCACACCAGCGGGTTTGCCGTGGGGCATGCCGGGAATCGGGCTGGAAATAGAGGGGGCGATACAGCATGCCCCGCATTCAGAACGACAAATCATGCCCAGCCTCGGGACCAGTACACCAGAATCCCTACATATTCCTTGATGATGGAGCGGCTGGACTGCAGCGCCATCAGATTGGGTTTCCATATGGAAAATTCGGGACTGTTGGGAACGGTTAGCTGAGGTGCCGCCCCTGCAGCAATCACATTGACCCCTTGCTTGCGGAAAATAGCCATGGCGCGTGGCATGTGCAGGGCAGAGGTCACCAACAAGACCTGGTTAGCCTGCTTTTCTTTCAGCAGCTGCGCGGTGTATTCCCCATTTTGCTGGGTGGTCAGGCTCTCGTTTTCCATCAGCGTGGCCGAAGGGGGAACATCCAGGTTGTTCAGGGTATTGGCCATGACCTTGGCCTCACTGATCCCTCCATCCAGAGCGGCGCCCGACAGGACAATATAGGGAGCACGACCTGCTTTATACAAATCAGCAGCGCGCTCTACCCGTGCCGATGTCTTTTGTGCGGTCTGGGGCAGGAACCAATTGCTGCGGTTTTGGGCGGTATGGCCACCTAGCACCACAATGGCATCGGCTTGCGTTACCTGGTCAGCGGGCTGGTAGGGGTACATTTTTTCCAGATACCCACCGGCATACAGGCTGGTGGCGGGCAGGGACCAGGCACCGGTCCAGAGCAAACCCGCCAAAGCCAAGGCAGCTGCGGTTTTGCGCAGACGCAGGATAAAAAGCAGTACCGCCAAAAGTAATAGGGCGGCAAACAGATTCAGCGGAATGACAAGGCTGGTCAGAATGCTCGATAGACTCATGAATGCTCCCGCTCTGACTCCAGCACTTGCACCACCTCATCGAGTGTAGGCCATTGGCCATCCCGGCCGAGGCAGATAGCCCGCGGCGACCAGGGACCAGTGTCTTCGGGGTTGGTAACACCACATAAGGTCAGCTGCTGAGCCTTTATGGCTGCTGCGACATGGGAGACGCCAGAATCATTGCAAATAACCCACTGCGCCTGTTGGCAAAGCCGTGCGAACGCCCCCAGAGGCAGGGGCGGCAAGCAGCGTGCGCTGGGCGCATTACGCAGGGCAGCCTCATGCTCGTTGGGTGGAGGGCACATAATGACGGTTTTGCCTTGGGCTTGCAGATGGCGGGTCAGTTGGTCGAAATACGGCCAGACTTTGACGCGGCCTTTGTGCAGTCCCGTTGCGGTAGGGGCGATCAGAATATAGTCACCGGGGCGCAGGGCGGCTTGGCGCAGACTGTTGTCGCCTTCTTGCCGTTGCAGGGGGCTAAGCGTCAAATCCAGGGTGGCTGGGGCTTGTTCAGGAGCTGGTTTCAACTTCCACAGCTCCAAAGCCTGCTGAACAATATAGAACCAGGATTGCACCGCGTGCAACTGCTTTTGCGGCTTATTGAGTGGCCAACGTAATAAAAGGCTACGGCCATCGTCCCGGTAACCGCAGGCGGGCAGGCCCGCCAGTTTGAAGCTGAGCGCACTGCTAAGCGAATCGGGCAGCAGCAGGCCGTATGCATTGCGGTGGCCATGCTGGCGACGATAGCGGCGTATGGCCTTGGCATCCTGGTGCCAGTGGCTGGTCATGGGGATGAAACCCTGCAAGGGGTAGGCTGACAGCAGTTCGCGGGCCCAGGGACGGGCGCAAACCACAACGGGCAAACCAGTATCCAGCAGGGCCTGTAAACACGGCAGGCTCATGCATACATCGCCTAACCAATTAGGCAATCGCAGGTAAAGGGCAGAGGGATCAGACATGAACAGGACAACTAGGCAGGACGAACAAGAGCGGGGACGCTCGATTCAGGCAATGAGCGTTAGAATAAACACAATTAGATAGTATATAGGGTGTCCTCGTTGTCCAACGCCATAGAAACCAAAATCAAGCCTGCTGGGCACGATCCCGTCAAATCCGATCTCTGGAAGCGCATTTACAGTCGTTTGCTACCTTATTGGAAGGTAGCGGTGCTGGCGCTGATCCTGGTCAGCATTTCCTCGGCAACGCAGCCGGTGCTGGCAGTGATCATGAAGCCATTGCTGGATGACGGCTTTACCGGTGCCAATCCCGACTATATGTGGTCCATACCCCTGGCGGTGATCGGGCTGATGTTCGTGCGTGGCGTCACCAGTTATGGCAGCTCCTACTTGTTTGCCTGGATCGCCAACAAAATGTTGCTGACTTTACGTGGCGACATGTTCTCCCGCTTGCTGGGATTGTCCGATTCGGAGTTCAAGCAAGGGGATACGGGTCGTTTGCTGAACCGTTTCACCATTGATGCGGGCACCATGACCGGGGTAGCCACCGAGGTGGTCACTGTCGTGGTGCGCGAGACCCTGACGGTGATTGCCTTGCTGGGCGTCTTGCTCTACATGTCCTGGCAACTGACGGTTATCGTGTTTCTGGTCATGCCCGCCTCGGTCTTTGTAGCCAAGCTGGTGTCGCGCCGCCTGCGCCGCATTAACCGCGATACGGTAAACATGAATGCCGAGCTGACCCGCGTGGTCAGCGAAGCCATTGATGCTCAACGTGTCATCAAGCTGTTTGACGGTTACGAGCGTGAAAATACGCGTTTCATGTATGTGAACGCACGTTTGCGTCGCTTTGCCATGCGCGCGGCTTCCGCGGATGCGGCCTTGTCGCCCATTACCCAGCTGTTTGTGTCCATCGCCGTGGCCGGGGTGATTTTTGTGGCCCTTTACCAGGCCAACACCGGCACGCTGACTATTGGTAGCTTTGCCGCTTTCATGGCGGCTTTGGGGCAGATTTTTGATCCCATCAAGCGTCTGACCAATATCACGGGCACCATGCAGCGCATGTTGGTAGCGGCAGAAAGCGTGTTCAAACTGGTCGATCAGGAGCCCGAGCCTGATACCGGGACTCGCGAATTCAAGCAGCCTGTGCGCGGTCATATTGAATTTGACACGGTTTCTCACCGTTTTCCTAACGCGCATCGCGATACTCTGTCCGAGGTGAGCTTTGCGGTGCAGCCTGGCCAGACCATTGCCTTGGTCGGTAGGTCCGGCAGTGGCAAGACCACGCTGGCCAATATGCTGCCGCGTTTCTTGATTCCTACCGGCGGAGAAGTCCGTGTGGACGGTATCCCCTCGGAAGAGTTGACCTTGCGCAGCCTGCGCAGCCAGATTTCCCTGGTCAGCCAGGATGTGGTGCTGTTTGAGGCGACAATTGGCCAGAACGTCGCTTATGGCGCAGGTGCCGATGTTCCGCCGGAACGTATTTGGAAGGCCTTGGAAGCGGCCAATCTGCGCGAGTTTGTGGAAGGTCTGCCACAAGGTCTGGATACGATGGTGGGCGAGAACGCCAACGCTCTGTCCGGCGGTCAACGTCAGCGCCTGGCAATTGCCCGTGCCCTGATCAAAAATGCACCTATCCTGATTCTGGATGAAGCCACCTCGGCTCTGGATAACGAGTCCGAGCGTCAGGTTCAGATGTCGTTGGAAACCTTGATGAAAGGCCGCAGTACCCTGGTGATTGCACATCGTCTGTCTACCGTACAAAATGCAGATCAAATTCTGGTGCTGGACGAAGGGCGGATCATTGAGCAAGGTCGTCACGACGAATTGCTGGCCCGTAACGGCGTGTATGCCGGTTTCTACCAAATGCAGTTTCAGTTCAACGAATAAGCAGCCTGGGGCTGCACAATAAGGAACATCATGAAGAAAATCATTCTTGCGCTGGCTGGGCTGGCTGTGTTGGCAGGATGTGCCAAGCAGGGTGCGGAACTGCGAGAACAGGATTTGCGTCGTTCCAGCTATTTCAAGACAGAGCGACGCATCAATGCAGACTTTGTGGGCATTCAGCGTGCCTTGTTCAAGCACCAGGCAGAGTGTGGCAAAGCAGCCGTCTTCAAGATGGACGAACGCCAGGCCAGCTACGGCACCTTGCGTTATGAACTGGAGCCGGGGGCGGGTTGGGATAAAAGCATTCTGGTTGATCTGACCTTGATGCAAAAAGGCTGGGTAGATGCCAAGGTGTATAGCTACCGCGCGGATGTGAAAAAGGAAATCAAGGAGATCTTCACCTCGATTCGCGCGCCAGGCGTGTGTAATCCGGATGATGCACCGAAAGAAGAATTGCCCGAGGACGACTTTGTCCCCGTTGCACCGCAGTAAGTGCTCAAGCTGGGTGCAGGGCGGTTCTTTCTCCACCTGAGGCGCCCCACTCGCAGGACAGCTCTGTCTTGCTCTTGACCCGCTTTTTCAAGCGGGTTTATTGTTTTTAGTCTTTTCTCGTTAATAGAGATGATGTTGGATTTTGCCGCTATGTCCCAAACCAAACAGACAGCCACGACAGCAGCAATGCTCTATCTGATTTGCGGCAAGATTGCGGCGGGCAAATCCACCTTTGCCAAGCGCTTGTCCGAGCAGTCAAGAACGGTGCTGATCAGCGAAGACTTTTGGTTGGCAAGTTTGTATTCCGGTCAAATTGCCTCTTTGGAGGATTACGCTCGTTGTTCGGAGCTGCTGCGTACTGCCATGGCTCCGCACATCGTGGGTCTGCTCCAGGCCGGAGTGCCCGTGGTGCTGGATTTTCCATCCAACACTCTGGCAACACGAGCTTGGGCGCGGGAATTGATTGAACAGGCGAGCGTGGCTCACGAATTGCATTATCTGGATGTGGCCGATGAGTTGTGCAAAGCGCGCTTGCATGCTCGTAATGCCAGCGGTGATCATCCCTTTGAAACGACTGAAGCGCAGTTTGATTTGTTCAGCCGCTATTTTGTAGCGCCCCAGGAGTCAGAGGGCTTTCATGTCATCCGCCATCAGATCAAGGAATAGGCTTGGAGTTTAGTTTTCAGTCGCTTGATGCTGTTTACTTGGCTAAGTCTTGAGCTTGTAGATGCCTGCGCGAGCAGGCTGCAAGAGAGGGCTAAGCTGGGTGTGGTGAAGTATTTTTTGATGCGTATTAGGGCAAGCCACTCATGTAATGCTTAAAGCACTTTGCGCTATGGGCTCTATTGAACTAGCCAGTTGACTCCACGCCACTATTAAGTGACGCCCGGTTGCAGGGCGCAGACCTTGCCGTTCGATGGCGAATGAAGGGGATTGGCTACCCCGCCAATCCCAAAACAGACCATTTACAGCAAAATAATGTCGTATTGCTCCTGGGAGTAGTGCGGGTCTACTTCCAGGGAAATAGGCTTGCCAATAAAGTCGCCCGCCACGGCCAAATGCTGGCTTTCTTCTTCCAGAAACAGATCCACTACTTCCTGTGCTGCCAGGATGCGGAATTCCTTGGGGTTGAATTGCTTGGCCTCGCGCAAGACTTCGCGCAGAATTTCATAGCAGACGGTACGGGCCGTGCGCACGGAACCACGCGACTGGCAAGTAGGGCAGGGCTCGCACAACTGGTGCGCCAGGGAATCACGTGTACGTTTGCGTGTCATCTCCACCAGGCCTAACTGGCTAAAGCCATTGATCGTCACGCGAGTACGATCCTTGGCCAGTGCTTTTTGCAGCTCCTGCAAGACAGACTCCCGGTGAGCGGGATCGTCCATATCAATAAAGTCCAGAATGATAATGCCACCCAGGTTGCGCAGACGCAGTTGGCGAGCCAGGGCAATCGCTGCTTCCAGGTTGGTCTTGAAGATGGTGTCGTCAAAGTTGCGGCCACCGACAAAACCACCCGTATTCACATCGACCGTAGTCAGGGCTTCGGTCTGATCGATAATCAAGTAACCGCCAGACTTCAGATCGACCCGGCGCGACAAGGCGCGGTTGATCTCTTCATCCACATGAGCGGTATCGAACAAGGCGCGGCTGCCTTTGTGGTGACTAATTCGCTCCAGCACGGAGGGCGTATAAATCTGGGCCCACTCCTTCATCTCTTGAACCACAGTGCGTGAGTCCACAATGATGGATTGAGTGTTGGGCGTGACCATATCGCGCAAAACACGTTGTGCCAGGCTCAAGTCCGTATAGAGAACGGAAGGGGCGCCTTGCTCGCGGATACGTTCCTGAATGCGTGTCCATAAAGTGCGCAGATATTGCTGATCCGCACTGATCTCTTCATCTGTCGCGCATTCGGCCTGAGTCCGTACGATAAAGCCGCCTTTTTCGTCCTTGGGCATCAGGCGGCTGACGCGTTCGCGTAGCTCGATCCGGTCTGCATCCGAACCAATTCGCTGCGACACACCAATATGCGGATCAAAGGGCAAATACACCAGCATGCGTCCAGCAATGCTGATCTGCGTAGAGACGCGAGCGCCTTTGGTGCCCAAAGGATCCTTGATGACTTGTACTAATAGAGACTGGCCTTCGAACAGGAGTTTTTCAATGGGGGTAGTCGCGCTACCTTGATTGCGCTCGGTACGGTTCTGCCGCAAGTCGGCTACATGGATAAATGCCGCGCGCTCCAGGCCAATATCAATAAAGGCACTTTGCATGCCGGGTAGAACCCGCGCCACCTTTCCTAGATAGACGTTCCCCACATAGCCACGTTGGATGCTGCGCTCGATATGAATTTCCTGGACAGCACCTTGCTCGACCAGGGCAACACGGGTTTCAAAAGGAGTGACGTTAATCAGGATGTCTTCATGCATAATTAGTTTCGCTAAAGGAATATCTGTTTCGGCCTAGTGTAGGGCCAAGTCAGGGAGGCTGCTATGCCTTTATGACTATATAGAGAGTTTAGTGAGAAGGAATGCTTCGCTTGCCTTTGTTCTGGAGGCTGCTTGGGGGTGGATGTGGTTCTAACCGCTCTATATAGGACGCCGCTCGGGGCCCCGGGACAGGGTGTTGGGGCGGACT